>CAIOVE010000077.1 GCA_903861645.1 uncultured Hyphomicrobiales bacterium | reverse complement strand
GCTGGGATAGCGCAAACGGCTTCGATCATAACGCGCGCGATTTTCGTTGGTCCACATCAGCGACCCCTCCGAATCAGGTCGCCTCTCTTGAATCACAAACGATTCATTCGATTCAAGAACTCATCGGACAGACACTAAGGAAGGCGAGAGCGGCGCCCATGCGCAGGCCCGCCACGATGTATGGCGCCGCGGCCGGCAGCACGACCTCGAAGAATTCGCGCGCGGGGCTGGCGCCCAGCGACCGCGACGCGCGGATATAGGTGGGCGCCACTTCGCTCGCGCCATGATGCGCGTTGAGCCAGACGGCCAGGAAAACCGTGTAGGTGATAACGAAATATTTCGAGCCTTCGCCGATGCCGAACCATACGATCGCGAGCGGCACCAGGGCAATGGCCGGGATGGGACGCAGCAGTGTCAGGAAAGGCGTAAGCAGGGTCGAGACGATCCGCGAACGCGCCGTGAGCAAGCCCATGCCGACACCCAGCGTCGAGCCCATGACAAAGCCAACGGCCGCGCGAGCGAGGGACACGCGGAGGTCTTGCATCATGATGCCTTCGCCCCACAATTCGACGGCCGCGGCCCAGACATCGTCCGGCGCTGGCAGGAAGTCGCGATTGACGAGACCGGAATGGCTGATCAGCGCCCACAGGAGGACGATCCCCGAGATCGATATGGTCGTGCGCGCAACTTTTCGCAGACTGGGTGTCATGAGGCCTGACTTGTGCAAGAAAACGCGATGGTTCCCGACGCGGGAACAAATCTAACTTGATATAATGAGTTCGGAAACCACAAATTTCGGGCAGACGCGAGGATAATTTGAGCCGGACAGCGAAAAATCAGGGCGCCACTTTGTCACTCTACGCGCAGATCAAGGAAGCGCTCCGCAAGAATATCCTGAACGGGGAGATGCAACCGCATCGGCAACTTCCCTCGGAAAGCGAGTTGATGGAGGAATACGCCGTCAGCCGCATTACCGTGCGGCAGGCCCTGCGGGATTTGCAGACCGAAGGTCTGATTTACAAGCGCCACGGCAAGGGTTCGTTTGTTGCGCAACCCAAGGCCGTCCATCCACTCGATCGCCTTCAGGGGTTCGCCGAGGCCATGCGGGGCGCCGGGTCCGAGATCACCAATCAGATCCTGAGCATCAAGGATGTGGCCGCCTCCGCGACCGTCGCGGAGCGGTTGAATCTTCGGGCGGGAGACCCCGTCGTCGAGGTTCGCCGATTGCGCTTTCTTGATCGCGCGCCGACCTCCTACGACATCACCTACGTGCCACGGGAGATTGGGCGGATGCTCGCCAAGGCCGATCTGGCGACCCGCGACATCTTTCTCATCCTCGAAAACGATCTTGGCGTTCCGCTGGGAAACGCCGAACTCGGCATCGAAGCCACCAGCGCGAACGAGGAAGCCGCGAAGCTCTTTGGAATCAGGCGCGGGGCTCCATTGCTACGCCTCGAGCGTCTGACCTTCTCGCGGGATCGCAAGCCAATCGACTTCGAATATATTCTCTATCGCGGCGATGGATTTCGCTATCGCTTGACGATCGAGCGTGGCAACACCGGCTGATTGTCCTTCGTTATATACGCGCGTCGCGCCGTCTCGGCGGCGTAGGGACGATGTTGCCCGCTCGCGCCATGCAGACGCAGCATGCGCGAGTCATAGGCCCACTGGATTCCTTCCCCCATGACCTCGTTCATGAAGGCGTCCGCGTCAAAAAGCACGCCGCGGCCAAGGATGCTAACCGCGCGGCCATCGACAAATGTCGCCAGCAAGTCGGCGCGGTCGTAAAAGCGGACGAGCTCCCATTCGAAATCCCACGAGGGAGATACTTCCGGTCCGGTCCGATCGAGGACCAGAAAATCGGCGCGCAGGCCCGGCGCGATCTGTCCCGTAACCGCGCCCAGCTGGGCCGCCGAGGCTCCGCCACGTGTCGCCTCGTCCAGCCAACGCCAGCCGGCGCCGCATGAAAAATCGTCGCGGGCCAAACCATAGGCGAGCCGCTGGCATGTTTCCGCCGCATCGAGCATGCGAAACCCGTCATTGCGCGTGGCGTCGGACCCCAGGCCGACACGCACGCCGGCGGTCAGCAAATCGAGCGCCGGCGTGACCGCGTTGCCCTTCCAGATGCTGGCGACGGGATTGTAGGCGACGGCGGTATCCGTTTCCGCGAGCATCCGTACTTCGTCGCTCGTGATCAGGGTTGCGTGGGCAACCAGCGTCGTGGGTCCGAGGGCTCCAAGGCGATGGAGGAGTTCCACCGGTCGATAGCCGGTGGCTTCGATGCAGGCGTGCACTTCCAGCGTGTGTTCATTGGCATGGATCTGGAAGAGCAGGCCGTGGTCCGCGCAGAAGCGCGACAGGGCCTTGATCATGTCCGGGCTGTTCGACTGCACGGTGCCGCATGCAAGCGATGGCGTCACGCGGGCGAAAGGCCGGCAATCCTCTATATGCTGCTCGGCCATTGCAAGCGCCCGATCAATCGATGCGCTGGCCTCCGGCGTTGGCCCGGAGGCGGCGAAGTTACTCGCGTCATATGCGCCCGTCGATGAAACAAGGCGGATTCCCGTTTCATCAGCGGCCTGATGAATGGCCGCCGCAAGTTCGCGCTCGCGCAAGCCATGGTCGACGATTGTCGTGACGCCGCCGCGCAACGCTTCGAGGAAGGTCCATTTGGCGCCGATATAGACGCGCCGCGCCGTCGCGGCGGCCTCCATCGGCAGCCAGAAACGCCGCCAAAGCTGGGCAGGTTCGCCGCACGTGAGCGACTTCGCGAAAGGCTCGATGATGTGATGATGAACGTCGAGCATGCCCGGGATTATTGCCGTTCCCGAAAGGCGAAGCGGCGCTGGGCCATCGACGCCGACGCGGTAATCTCGAGCTGGGATAACGGCCTCGAACGCCCCGTCGTTGATGACGAGCACCGGGTCAGCCATGGCGCCTTCCGCCGCCAGCGCGATATCCGGCGCAAGGGCATAGCGACCGCTCAATGCGCCAAGGGCCTGGATGTCGGCGTGCTGCATCATGGACCGCCCCTATATCGTTTACGAGGGTACCCTCAGCTTGTTATAATAAGCAAGCGCGCGTCGAAGGCAGGATGCATCAATCGCGGGCGCCCAAACCGCGCGCGCCGCGATAATCAAACGCCTGTCCGCGGGCGACCGTGCGTTGTCGCGCGAAAGGGTCGCGCCGTTTTCGGCGCCAAGCGCGCGGTCATGTCGACGGTTGAATTCGCCATGCTACCCGCGGCGCATCCTGTTCGCGGGCCTCGCCATTGGCGGCAATGAACTGTTTGCCGAACGATGAATTTGCACCTAACATTGATTAAAAGCTGGCGTGAAGGTCGGCGGCATAATCGACATTCGCAAGGGAGATGAACATGCGGCGCGCGCCCGGAGCCAGCAAACGCCTGATGAAGCTGGCGATGTTCATGACGGGCGACGGCAACTATCACATGGCGGGTTGGCGAATGCCCGGAGCAACGTGCGATGGCGGCCAGAACATTCGCCGATGGGTCGACGCGGCGCGTACGCTCGAACGTGGCAAGCTTGACATGTTGTTCATCGCCGATGGACCCGGCGTCTCCGGTCTCGACAATTTGCAGACGCTCAGTCATGTTTCGCGTATCGATCGAATGGACCCGGTGACGGTTCTTTGCGCGCTCGCGATGGCGACCGAGCGCCTTGGCCTCGTCGCCACCATTTCGACGTCCTATACGGAGCCCTACAATGTCGCGCGGCAAGTCGCCTCGCTCGATCATATATCGGATGGTCGCGCCGGCTGGAACATAGTTACCTCCGGCAACAAGGACGACGCGCAAAACTTCAACCTTGAAACGCATACGCCGCACGGCGATCGCTATGCCCGCGCCGAGGAATTCGTCGACGTGGTGCGCGGTCTCTGGGATAGCTACGACGACGACGCGTTTCCGCGCGATGTCGCGGCGGGCAAATACATGAACCCGGACAAGGTGAAGCTGATCAATCACAAGGGAAAGCATTTTCGCGTGCGTGGTCCCGCCACGACTCCGCGCTCGCCGCAAGGGCATCCCGTGCTGGTGCAGGCGGGTTCATCCGAGGCTGGCATGAACCTGTCCGCGCGCGTCGCCGATATCGTGTTCACGTCGCAGTCTCAGGTTAAAAACGCGCGTGAATTCTACGACGACGTCAAGAGTCGCTGCGATAACTTCGGACGCTCGCCCGACGATATGAAAGTGATGCCCGGGGTATTGATTTTTTCGGGCGACAGCGAGGCCGAGGCGCGCGAGAAGTTCGAACTGCTGCAATCACTCATTCCGCTGCCCGTCGCGATGCAGCGTCTGTCGCATAATCTCGGCGGCGTCGACCTCTCCGGCTTCGATCTCGACAAACCCTTGCCGGATATTCCGGTGAATTCCGCGCGCGTCAGCGCCATAGAAAGCTATTTGACGATCTCTCGCCGCGATGGATTGACCCTGCGACAGATGGCCATGCGCGCGGCGGCGGCCAAGCATCACTGGACGCTTATCGGCTCGGTCAAGCAGGTCGCCGACGCCCTGGAAGAGTGGTTCGTCGAGGGCGCGGCGGACGGGTTCAATATATTGGCGCATTCCAACCCCAACGGCATTGATGAGTTCGTCGACAAGATCGTGCCCGAGCTGCGCCGCCGCGGGCTGTTTCGAACCGAATACGAAGGCCACACGTTGCGCGAAAATCTGGGCCTTTCCCGCCCAGCCAATCGTTTTTTTCATTCAACCGCCGGGGAATACGCGAGCGCCTGACGTTCGTGACAGGAGAGACCATGTCAAAGCCAAGCGCCGATCAATTGAACGCCATGCGGGACGTTTCCGCGAAGCTGATCGATCTGAAAATTCCTCTGCTCGCCGAGGGAATGAGCCGTGATCTCTTGTGCAAGGGCGAAAATTCGACCTTCCGCATTCACTGTTATTCCACCGGGATGGGAGAGGCGCACGGCCTGCACGCGCATGTGGAAGAAGAGCACGTCTTCATCGTCCTGCATGGCCAGGCCATATTTTCCGACATCAACGGCAAGTTGCCGGTGATCGGTCCGAACAAGGGCATCTGGCTGCCCAAGGGCTGCTTCTATGAATTCATCAACCCTGGCCCCGAGCCGTTGGTCGTGCTTCGATTTGGCGCCTGTCACGCTGGCGCGAATGAATCCGCGCGCGTGACGCCGGAAGGCGAAGCCATCGCCGGCCGCTCGACGATGTTCGCGCATCTCGCGACCCCCAAGCCCATTCAAGGGCGGTTCTTCGAATAGCTATTTGTAGATTTCACGCGCCAGGGCCAGGTATTGCTCGATGCGCGTGGAATCCTCCGCGATCATAGGCGTCACTCCGGCGAAAGGTTTCATGTCCGGCGTGATCGCGGCCTTGAGTTCGCGAATGACAACTCCATGGCCGGTATTGGCGTAAATGCCCTGCGCCTCGTCGGAAAAATAAAAATCCGCGAAGAGCCGCGCGGCATTGGGATGCGCGGCGCCTTTCAGGATGGACACCGAATATGAGCCATAGACCACGCCTTCCGCCGGCACGATTGCGCGAATTGGCAGTCCCTTGAGCGTGCCGACCTGTGAAAACAGCAATGGCGCGTAGAGTGCGAATTCGCCGCGCGCCAGGCGTCGTCCGGCCTCGCCGTAATCGCGCGAAAAAACGGGCTCCTGGCGCGCAAGCGCGTCGTGAAAAGCTCGACCAAACCTGTCCATGGTCATGTGAAACATCACGCGCCCACCGCCGGTGGCGCGTGGGTCGTCGAGCAGAATTCTTCCCTTCCATTTGGGGTTGAGAAGATCGTTCCACGATTTGGGTTCGTCCTCGGGCTTCACCAGATTGGCGTTGACGAGAATGCCGTAATTAATGGTGAATATGGGGATTTGCAGATCATCCGAGCGGGCGGCGAATTCTGGTTTCAATCGCGCGACGCCTGATAAGTTTCCGTGTGGCTGGACATTCCCATCCTGGTTGATGCCGATTGTCGTGGTCGTGATCGCGTTATGCTGGACATCGCCGAGGAGGTGGCCGGTCATCTGCTCGACCCGGATGCGCTCGCGCAATTCCGGTCCGCGAGCCATGAAGGTTTCGACTGAAACGCCATATTTTTTCTCGAACGCCTTGGCGATGGGCTCGTTCGTCACCGGAGAGACATAGGCGGAATAAACCACCACCTTGCCCTCGCGCTTTGCCGCGGCAATGAGATCATCGCTCGACTGCGCGCGCGCCGCGCCCGCGGTGAAAGCCAACGTCGAGCCCGCGAGGAGTTTTCCCGCCACGCGACGATTGATTGTCATGGAGTCCTCCCGTTGTCAGCTCAAGGCGGAATGAACGGGGTTAAGCAAAGCCTCCCCGGCGTTGAATCGTCGCAGATTTTCCGCGAAGAGCGCCCGATGGCGCTGGTAAGCGTTTTCGCCCGATCCGCCGCCCGACACATGGGGCGAAAGAATAACCGTTGGAATATCGAACAGGGGATTGTCTCGCGCGGGGGGTTCGCCATCGACGACGTCAAGGCCCGCGCCCGCGAGATGGCCCGAGCATAGCGCGGCGACGAGCGCGGGTTCGTCGATGATTTCGCCGCGCGCCATATTGACGATGAAACCTCCTTTTTTCAACGCGGCGAGTTCACGCGCGCCGACGAGCCGCCGCGTAGAGGAATCCGAGTTGGCGCAAATAACCAGCGCGTCTGAAATCGCGAACGCTTCGTGGATATTTTCACGAGGATACACGCGCGAAACATTTGGATCGGAGCCGTTGCGCGACACGGCGATTACATCGGCGTCGAACGCCCGGACCTTGCGAGCGACCTCGCGCCCAACCGCGCCAAGGCCGAGAACGCAGACGCGCGCGCCCTCGAGGCTGCGGATCGCCTCGGAAATCTCGCGTCGGCGCCATTCATGGGCTGACTGGCCGCGATGAATGTCCGCGAAACGCCTCATCGTGGCCAGCAAAAGCGTCACCGCGTGTTCGGCGAGCACGGGTCCGTTCGTTCCCGCCGCGCTCGACACGGGCACGTCCCTGGGCAGGCCCATGGCAAGACCCATTTCAACGCCAGACGTAACGAAATGAATCCATTTGAGCCGCGCTGTCATGTTATCGCGAATTGCCACGCCAAGGTCCGGTCCGCAGATGCGATTGTTGAGTATCAGAAGATCGACGTCGCGTATTTTCGCTGCGACCTCGGCGGGTGAGTGCGCGACGAGCCATTCGATTTCACCGAAATCCTCGCTCAGGCGTAGCAGACGATCGCCCTTGTGGAAGGCGCAAAACAGCGCGCGCATGTCGCGGGTCAGCTCTTGTAGTCGGAATAGAGTGTGTCGCAGAGCTTCAGCAAGGCGGGCCAATCGCGCTGACCAAGGGGTCGACCGCCGCGATGAAACACCTCGGCCCCAGACCGCAGGACATGTTCGGGCGCCGTGGACCACTTCATGTTGGAGGCGAGAACCATCATCTGGGTCTCGCATGATTTTTCCAGATGATACATCAGATGAAACGCCTCGGCGACGTTGACGCCGGCGGTCAGCAAGCCATGGTTCTTGAGGATCAGAACCTTGTGATCGCCCAGATCGCGCGTGATGCGCGCGCGCTCGTCAAGATGGCGCGACACGCCTTCGTGGTCGTGATAACCGACGCGATCATAGAAACGCAACGCCGTCTGGTTGAGGGGCAGGAGCCCGCAGTCGAGCGCGGAGACGGCCTGTCCCGCCGCGGTGTGCGTATGAAAGACGCAATGAAGGTCCATGCGCGCCATGTGCACGGCGCTGTGAATGATGAACCCGGCTTCATTGACCTCGTATTCGGTGTCCTCGAGAATTTTACCGTTGACATCGATCTTGACGAGAGACGAGGCGGTGATCTGCTCGTAGAGGAGACCGTATGGATTGATCAGGAATTGGTCGGTCGTGCCCGGCACGCGTAGTGAGATATGGTTGTTTATGAGATGTGTCCATCCGAAATGCGCGGTAAGTCGGTAAGCCGCCGCCAAATCGCAGCGCGCCTTCCATTCTGCCTCGTTGATCTGGACGCCCGGGTTTTCGTCGATGAGTTTTGGTCGCGTGCTCATGGATTGTCTCCCTATTTCGGCATCGCGCCAGCATCCATGAGGATTTTGCGCGCGCGTTCGACCACGTCGGTCGGCGTTGCGTAGATTCTGTCGATCAGGGCTTGCATCTGGTGACCTGAAAGCGGATCGAGATCCACCGACATCTTCTTCACTTCCGCCGCGTATTCCGGATCATTCATGGTTTTCATATATGCCTCGCGCAGCGCCTCGGCGCGATCAGCGGGAATGCCGGGAGGTCCAAAGACCGGAAATCCGATCTCCTGACGCGCGGCGAAGAGTTCGAGCAATTGCCTGTCGGTCTCGCTTTTCGCGAGATCCTGCGCCATGGGCACGCCGGGGAGGGCCGCGTTCGCGCGCAGCGCATGCTGAAGAATTATCTTGACCGTCTTGTTTTCGAACCAGTCCTCCTTGGTGCCTCGCATGGCTCCCACGGACCAGCCGGTGCGGCCCTCGACCTCGCCGCGTTCCATCGCGAGATTCATGTCGCCGCCGCCGGAATAACCTATGATGACCTTGAACCGCGTGCCGAGCGTCGCGTTGTAGATGAACGGCATGGTGTTGCTATCGGCTCCGCCGCCGGACGAGGCGACGATGGTCTCGCGCTTGGTCGCGTCGCCGATCGAGTTTGTCGGCGAACTGTGCCAGAGCACGACGATCGAGGTTTCGCCCGCGCGTGTTCCGATCCATGTGTATTTGGTCGGATCGAAATTCGCCTCGGGATATTTCAGCAGTGGCATCATCATCATGCCACGTTGCACGATGCCGAATGTCGTGCCGTCGCGCGGCGCCGTCGTCGCCATATATTGCGCCGCCTTCATGCTGCCGGCGCCCGGCATGTTCTGAACGATTATGGCGGGGTGGCCGGGGATGTATTTGCCCATGAAGCGGGCCAACAGTCTGCCATCGTTGTCATGTTGGTCGGGAGGATTCATGCCGACGACGATGGTGATTGTCTTGTTGGCGTAGAAATCGCGAACACCGTCCGCCCTTGCCTGGACCGCGCAAGCGATCAACAAAACCGCGATCTTCCAGCGACCCATTAACCGCTCCCCGAGTTCTTTTCGCGATCCTGACGGTCGCGTTTTTAAAAGGATCGCACTTTAGATTGGCGTCCGCAAGGCGGAACCGGATAGTGTTATTGAGTATGCGGGCGCGATCGTCGCCCCGCCATTGGCCCGCGCAAAGATAGGGACCGTTGTGAAAGATCGCCTCCCACAACGCGGCCATGGGCGCGTCAAACATGTAATACCTTCGCCGCGCGCCAGCACGACCTCGCGGTCCGGCGCAGTCAACTTGGCGCCGAATGCCGCGCCCGAGCCCCATCCGCCAGAGCTGCCGCCGCTTCTGAAATAGCCGCCGAAGCGATCTTGACCAGCATGGGCGCGGACAAATTCGCCGTTGCTTACGGCGTCGTTCAACAAGACCGCTTCCGGACTCAGCAAGCGCCCGAATTCGCGCGCGACCCAGCGGCCGGAAGGTCGCCCCTGCCGCGCGTCCTCGTCCGCCCGCGCCTCAAGGCGCGCGTGATTCGCGCGTGTGAAACTCCGTCCAAAAATTGGTTTTACAAGAGCAGGTCATTTACCCGAGGCATTATGATTTTGAACGTGGCTTACGCAAAATGATGTGAAGCGCCTTGGCGAGGTGGGTTGCGACATCTGGCTTCCAGACGATCGATAGTCGCCAATCAAGTTCTTCTGGAGCGCCCGAAAGCGGTCGAAACGCAACGTTGGTGAATGGAAAGAATTGGGCGTTGCCTTGAATGAGCGCATATCCAAGTCCCGCGCCAACAAGAGATAGAATTGTCGGCGTCAGTCGCGCCTCCTGTTCAATTCTTGGTTCCACGCCCTGTGAGCGAAAAAATTCCATGAATCGCTGATGCAGATCAGGACTAGGTCCCGTTGACAAAGTGATTGACGCTGGAATCGCTGCTTGATTCAAGGCTGCCTCTTGGAGGGAGGCGGATTTGATTCGTGGATCGATGTCGGATGTGGAATGGGCTTTCCTCGAACCTTTTCTGATCGAGACCGG
>CAIOVE010000076.1 GCA_903861645.1 uncultured Hyphomicrobiales bacterium | reverse complement strand
CGCTGGGATAGCGCAAACGGCTTCGATCATAACGCGCGCGATTTTCGTTGGTCCACATCAGCGACCCCTCCGAATCAGGTCGCCTCTCTTGAATCACAAACGATTCATTCGATTCAAGAACTCATCGGACAGACACTGAGGCCGGCAGCAGTCTTGCTCGCCGACTGACTAAATTTGAGGAGCCGCACGGCCTCAGCGTACACCTCTTCAAACAATGGGGCAATTTCGATGCTCGGCATTCCAGCGACGGAAAGTCGCTGAGCAAGAACATCTGCTAATTGTGTGAGCGGAAATACGTTCTCCTCGTACAGGGTGACAGCTTGCGCAGCGACATTTTTTAACGAGTGCCCGTCATAGTGATCCAATATTTCTTGAGTCGTTTCCTCCCGTGAGAATGCCTCGTCAATATATAGATCAACTCCCGCTTTAATATCTCCGCATTCGATCCCAGAATAGACCTGATGAACCGCCTCTTTCAGCACGGCCGCCCGCGCGAAGGCAATCTCGCATGTCGCTACAGGTCCGGGCGCATCATATTCGCGAAGTTTGCAGGCGTCTTTCCAACACTCATCAGGATCCAGAAGAATTCGACTAAGCATCCGCCCTTGATCGATTAAATTGGTCGGCGCTTTCATCCCAGGCTTGGACTGAGCAGACATGAGTGCGGCGTCGCATCGCTGAATATGGATCGCCGGGCGCTGGAATTTTTGGCCTTCGATCGCCTCTCGGACTTCTCGGGGTCGCATTTTCAAACCGATAAAGCGCTCATAGGTGTGCGAAATCGCATCCAAAAGCTCGCCGGGAAAATTTTCCACATTCTCATTGGTCCCATATAGCATTTGTGCCGAACCGCTATTTGTAGCAATCCTGTACCCTTTTGGAGCCTTGCGCGATTTCCGAGGATGGTAAAGATCAAGAAACAGAATGTCCCACACTTTTCCGTCGAAGCTCACAAGCTCAAATATGTCGATATGATCGAGTGAACCAAGCCGGTGAAACATAAGTTCAACGCCGGAACCAATCACCCTAAGGTTCGAGAGATAAATCATCTCTCCAAGGGGACCATTTACAGGAATCGGATTTTGCAAGGACGTTCCAAACTCACCTTTTGCGCCTGAAATCATATCGCATGATTGGCCGGCAAGCACCTTGGAGCGAAATGGCTCCGGTAGGCCCGCAACCTGCGCCGCTTCATCCTCGAATAATGCCTTCAACTTCTCGAATACCGAGCGAACCTCTGGCGACAGCGAGCTACTAGAGCCAGAAGTCTGACTCTTGATAGAGGACGGAGCCTTGCCAACCACATCGAGTCCGTGATTTTTAAACCCGTCAAGAATCCAATTGATCAAGTGGAAAACTAGCACTGCCCCTACAGGTACCAAAAATAGCGCAAATATGTCGCTTCCAACTTTGTATCTATGCCCATATCCGTTCTCATCGTCGTTGATTCGATATAGAAAAAACAATATCCATGGCACTGAGACACCCAGATATAATCTGAATAGGCCCCGCCGCATATGGGCGGGGAGTCGCTTCCAATACATCATCGGCGTGACGTCCGTTCGGCCCACGAATGAGGCCCAATGCCCGCATTGTTGCTACCAAGAAACGCAATTTCAAGTTCAGATCGCGTTGGAGAATGTCAGGTCGCCGGATAAGCGCAAAATCCGAATGGAAAAAAGCGCCCCACCTTACGGTCGGGCGCTTTTTTCATGTCCGGCCCGGAGAGGAAGAGGACTGCCGGGATGGGGTGAGTCCGGGCGGTCGAGAGAGAGCGCCGCGCGGGCTTGCCCTGTTTCGCTCTCCTTGAGGCTTCATTCCCATGAATGTCCATTCCCCCGTGGCCGCCAGGCCTGCCGCGTCGGCTCCGCTCACCCCATCCCCAGCCATTCTCGCCGCCGCAAACGCTCTGCTACCGCATCTCGAACGCGGCGAGCGGATCGACGCTGCGCTCCTGCGCCGCGCGATGGAAGGCGCGTTCGATGCCTCCGACGCCACAGGCGCCTGGGATTGGAAGGCCGCCTATGAGGCGTGCGAAGTCGCGACGGTCCTGTTTCTGCGCAAATACGGAAAGGCGCTGTTCCGCAAGGCCGACTCTCCGGCTGCACGGCTTTCCGTGTTGTCGCGCATCGTCGGATTGCTGCCGACGCACACGCGCCGATCCGAGGAAAGCCAGGCGCTCCAGCAATTCTCGACGCCGTTGCCATTGGGCCTCGCTGCGCTGACGGCGGCGGCGATCACGCCGACCGACCGCGTGCTGGAACCATCGGCCGGAACCGGGCTGCTCGCCATCCTGGCCGCGACCGCCGGCGGCGCGCTGATCCTCAACGAACTCGCCGCGACCCGCGCCGACTTGTTGACTGCGCTGTTTCCCTCGGTTCCCGTCACTCGGTTCGACGCGGCGCAGATCGACGATCACCTGGCCCCCTCGGCCGTGCCCTCCGTCGTGCTGATGAACCCGCCATTCTCGGCGCTGGCGCATGTTGCCGGGCGCTCGGCTGACGCCGGGTTCCGACACATCGCCTCGTGGCCATGCGTGATTCGGCCGACCTCGAGGGCGACCATCCCCTCGCAAGCGATGACGCCCTCCGGGAACTGGCGGGCGCGGCTGGCGTGTCGACCCAATGGATCGACGCGCGCGGCGAACATCGGCAAGTCTCCGTCGAATCCCTGCGTTCCATTTTGTCGGCCATGGATATCGTCTGCGCGAGCGCCGGCGACGTCGCCGAGAGCCGGGCGCGACTGCGCGACGAGGAGCTTTCCGCTTTCGCGCCGTCGCTGATCACCTCGGATATCAACCGACCGATCGCCCTGCCCTTCCGGGTTGTCGACGGCGTTCGCGCGATGCTGGAGTTCGAACAGGGCGGCGCGATCGATCTGCCGATCGACCGTGACGAGTCCGGGCGCCCGACGCTGCGACCCATCGGACGAATTGGCTACCATCGCCTGTTTATTGGCGATCGCGTGACGACCATCGCGGTCGCGCCGCCGCGTGGATGGACCATCGAGGACATCGCGCCGGGCCATCGCTTGTGGGGCCTCACGGCGCAGGTCCACGGCCTGCGCCGCGCGGGCGACGGCGGCATCGGCGACTTTGGCGCGGTGGCCCAACTGGCGCGCGCGGCGGCCCATTACCGCGCCGACGCCCTGTCGCTCAGCCCGACGCACGCGCTGTTCGCGGCGGACGACAATCATTTCACCCCCTATTCGCCGTCGAGCCGCCTTTTTCACAATATCCTGCTCGCCGATCCGCAAGCCACCTTCGGCCGCGAGCGCGTGGAAAACGCCCGAACTCAAAGCGAAAATCCGCTGGCGCTGGCGCGGCTGGAAGCCAGCGAGCTGATCGACTGGCCCGAGGCGTCGCGCGCGCGCAAGGCCATGTTGCGCTCGCTGTACAACAGCTTCCGCGAGCGCGAACTCGCCGCGCCAGCCAACATGCTCGCCAGCGAATTCGGCCGCTTCCGCGCCGCGGGCGGCGAGGCCCTGGAGCGTCACGCGATTTTCGAGACGCTGCACGCCAAGCAATTCCAGCGCGATTTCACCAAATGGAGCTGGCGCGACTGGCCCGCGGAATTGCGTGATTGCGAATCGCCCATCGTGCGCGGCTTCGCCGCCTCGAACGCGAACGAAGTCACGTTCCATGTTTTCTGCCAGTGGCTCGCCGAGCGCTCGCTGCGCGCGGCGCAGGGCGCGGCGCTGTCGGCCGGCATGCGGATCGGCCTGATATCCGATCTCGCGATCGGCATGAACAACGGCGGCAGTCAGGCGTGGAGCGCGCCGAATGACCTTTTGCTGGGCCTGTCGGTCGGCGCGCCGCCCGATCCGCTGGCGCCCAAGGGGCAGAACTGGGGCCTGACAACCTTCGCGCCGCGCGCGCTGGCGCGCAATGGTTTCGCGGCTTTCATCGCGACACTGCGCGCCGTGTTGCGCAACACCGGCGGCGCGCGCATCGATCATGTCATGGGCATCGCGCGCCTGTGGCTGACGCCCGACGGCATGGACGCGTCGGAGGGAGCCTATCTCGCCTATCCGACCAACGATCTGTTGCGACTGATCGCGCTTGAATCCCATCGTCATCGCGCCATCATCATCGGCGAGGATCTCGGCACCGTGCCCGATGGCCTGCGCGAACGCCTGACGGCGGCGGGCCTCTACGGCATGCGTGTTGTGCAATTCGAGCGGCATCATGACGGCTTCAACCCGCCGGATTGGTACCCGCCCGGCGCCGTGGCGATGACCTCCACGCACGATACCGCGACAACGGCGGGTTACTGGACCGGTCACGACCTGACCATTCGCGCGAACGCCGACCAACTGCCGCCATGGCAAACGCTGGACAACGCGCGCGACGAACGCGCCGGCGCGCGTCACGCGCTCTGGAATGCTTTCAAGTCCGCTGGCGTCGCCTCGCGCGACCACGCGCCTTCGCCGCAAGACCCGGCGCCAGCCGTGGACGCCGCGGTGGCGTTTCTCGCGCGCACGCCAGCGAGCCTCGCGCTGCTCCCCCTCGAGGATGCGTTGGGCGTCATCGAGCAACCCAATCTTCCCGGCACGACAACGGAACACCCCAACTGGCGGCGCCGGTATCAGGGCCTGGCCGATGGCTGTCTCGACAACGCGGGCGCGGCGGCCCGTTTGCGACCTCTCGCCGAACGCAGCTAGACGACCGCGCGACGCGCGGCGTCAGGGCGCGGCGACGCGCGCGCCGCATAAAGCCACGCACAAGCCACAACTGTTCAGGTCTCGCCCTAATCGCGCCACGAGCATCGGGTATGAATTCCCAATGCTGGCTGATAGCGGGCGCGCGAAGACATTGCCTTTTGTGCACAGATCATTGAACGCCACGCCATTGGGCGAGGATTGGGCCTCTGTTAGCCTGATCATGGCGAATCGTCGCGCCGCCGCCGGACACATGACGGGAGCATCTCGGGAAATTGATCGGGTTGCGAGCTCTTTGGCGCCTATAACTCACGCAATGAATTCGGGGCTCGATTGCCCCTTTCGCGAGCAACCAGCAAATTCGTAGTTCGGAATGCCCGACATTTGGATGGCTGAAAAGGAGTAGAATCGAGCAAGTCTGTCGTTGGTGCGTTGTTCAAGCTGAGCTGGTTCGGACCGACGACGGCATACCCCGTCCGGCCCGTGAATGGCAGGAAGCGCGGTCTATCCGCGCGACGGTTAGGACGAGGAGCAAACATGGCGCTCGCATCTGATTTCCTCACGCGTTTCTCCAGCGGATACGAAAGCCGCCGCGACCACGAGATGTCGATTGGCGAATTTCTCGAGGGGTGCCGCGCCGATCCGGGCATGTATGCAAGCGCCGCCGAGCGACTGCTCGCCGCGATTGGCGAACCGATGGTGATCAACACCGCCAAGGATCCACGCCTCGGCCGCATCTTCATGAACCGCACGATCCGCACCTATCCGGCCTTCGCGGAATTCTACGGCATGGAGGACACGGTCGAGCGCATTGTTTCCTATTTGCGTCACGCCGCGCAGGGACTGGAGGAGCGCAAGCAGATTCTCTATCTGCTCGGTCCGGTCGGCGGCGGCAAATCCTCGCTGGCAGAGCGCGTCAAGCAACTGATGGAGTTGAAGCCGATTTACGTGCTGAAATACGGCGCGGAAATCAGCCCCGTTTTTGAATCGCCATTGGGATTGTTCGATCCCGCGACGATGGGCGAGGAGCTTGAGCGCGACTTCAATATTCCCCGCCGCAAGCTCACCGGCCTCATGTCGCCGTGGTGCCTGAAACGCCTCGATGAAGCGGGTGGCGATCTGCACAAGTTTCGCGTGGTCAAGCTCATGCCCTCGCGCCTGCGACAGACCGCCATCGCCAAGACAGAGCCTGGCGACGAAAACAATCAGGACATTTCATCGCTCGTCGGCAAGGTCGACATTCGCAAGCTCGAAACGCTCGCGCAGCACGACCCCGACGCCTACAGTTATTCGGGCGGCCTCAATCGCGCGAACCAGGGCGTTCTCGAATTCGTCGAGATGTTCAAGGCGCCGATCAAGATGTTGCATCCCCTGCTCACCGCGACACAGGAAGGCAATTACATCGGCACCGAAAACATCGGCGCCATTCCCTTCACCGGCCTCGTGCTCGCGCATTCAAACGAGGCCGAATGGAATTCCTTCAAGGCCAATAAAAACAACGAAGCCTTCATCGACCGAATCTATCTCATCAAGGTGCCCTATTGCCTGCGCGTCTCCGAGGAGCGGCTGATCTATGAAAAACTGATCCGCACGTCGGAGCTCGCGCGTTCGCCCTGCGCGCCCGCGACGCTGGAAATGCTGGCCCGGTTCACCGTCATGTCGCGCATGCGCGAGCACGAGAATTCCAGCCTGTTCTCGAAAATGCGCGTCTATGACGGCGAAAGCCTGCGCGAGACGGACCCGAAAGCCAAAAGCCTGCAAGAGTACAAGGACGCCGCCGGCCAGGACGAGGGCATGGATGGCGTTTCGACGCGCTTTGCCTTCAAGGTGCTCGCGTCGACCTATAACTTCGATCCGACGGAGATCGGCGCCGACCCCGTGCATCTCATGTACGTGCTTGAGCAATCCATCCGGCGCGAGCAGATCGGCGCCGAGACGGAGAAGCGCTACATCGAATTCATCAAGGCGGAGCTGGCGCCGCGCTACGCGGAATTCATCGGCCATGAAATCCAGAAAGCCTATCTGGAATCCTACAACGACTACGGCCAGAATCTGTTCGACCGCTACGTCAATTACGCCGACGCCTGGATCGAGGATGTTGACTTCAAGGATCCCGACACCGGCCAGTTGCTTGATCGCGAACTGCTCAATCAGGAATTGACCAAGGTCGAAAAGGCCGCGGGCATCGCCAACCCCAAGGACTTCCGCAACGAGGTCGTCAAGTTCTGCCTGCGCGCGCGCGCCCAGAACAGCGGGAAAAATCCATCGTGGACGAGCTATGAGAAGATCCGCGAGGTCATCGAGAAACGTATGTTCAGTCAGGTCGAGGACTTGTTGCCGGTGATCAGCTTTGGCTCCAAGCGTGACAGCGAAACGGAAAAGAAACACGCCGATTTCGTCGAGCGCATGGTGTCGCGCGGCTACACCGAGCGGCAGGTTCGCCGCCTTGTTGAATGGTACATGCGGGTGAAGCAATCGGCCTGACGGCCAGAGGTATCGATGAACATCATCGACCGACGACTGAATCCCAACGGCAAGAACCTGCCCAACCGGCAACGCTTTCTGCGTCGCGCCCGCAAGATCGTGCGCGACGCCGTAAGGAAGGCGAGCGCGACGCGCGGCATTCGCGACGTCGACGAAGCCGGCGTGGTGGTCATTCCCGCCGATGGAATCGACGAGCCCTCGTTCCATCTCGGCAATGACGGCTTCCGGCATCCGGTATTCCCCGGCAATCGTGAATTCAGCGAGGGCGATCGCTTGCCGCGGCCACCGGGTTCGGGGCGCGGCGGCGCGGGTTCCGGCGCGGGCGAAGGCAAGAGCGAGGACGCCTATTCCATCGCCCTGTCGGCGGAGGAATTTCTCGAATTCTTCCTCGAAGACCTTGAATTGCCCGACCTCGAACGCCGCAAGCTGTCGACCACCGAAAGCGAGGGCGTGCGGCGCGCCGGCTATTCCGTGGCAGGCTCGCCTTCCAATCTCTCGGTGTCGCGCACCATGCGCAATTCAATGTCGCGGCGCATCGCGCTCAAGCGTCCCCGCCCGGATGATTTGCGCGAGGCCGAGGAAGCATTGGCCGCGGCGGAAGCACGCAAGGCGCCCGCCAGGGAAATCGCCGCCCTGCGCGCGACGCTCGAAGGCCTGCAACGCAAGACCCGAACGATCGCGTGGATCGACCCGATCGACATCCGTTATCGCCGCTTCGAGCCGGTGCCGCGGCCAACCACGCAGGCCGTGATGTTTTGCCTCATGGACGTCTCGGCTTCCATGAGCGAGCACATGAAGGATCTCGCCAAGCGATTCTTCATGTTGCTCTACGTCTTTCTCAAGAAGCGCTACAAGAAAGTCGACATTGTTTTCATCCGCCACACGGATGAAGCGAGCGAGGTTGACGAGGATACATTCTTTCACGGCGTCGAAAGCGGCGGCACGCGCGTTTCTTCCGCCCAACGCGAGATGTTGCGGGTCGCGCGCGACCGCTATCCGCAAGACTCCTGGAACCTTTATGTCGCGCAGGCCTCCGACGGCGACAACGATCCGCGCGACAACGCGGAGTCCGCCGCGATCTTGTTGAACGAAATCATCCCCATGACCCAGTACTACGCCTATCTGGAAGTGGGCGAACAGGGCCAGCGGCCGGGCGACTCGACCCTCTGGCGCGCCTATCAGGAACTCGACGAACCCCGCCTCGCGCAACGCTCCGTGACCTCGCGCGAGGAAATCTATCCGATCTTCCGGGAGTTGTTCAGCCGCGACGCCGGCGTGCGAGGGAGCGCGTCATGAGCGAACCGCTCTTCACCAGCGACGGCTGGTCCTACGACACGATCCAACGCATACACGACGCCGTTTCGGAAATCGCGATCGGCGAACTCGGGCTGGACGTCTTCCCCAACCAGATCGAGATCATCACCGCCGAGCAGATGCTCGACGCCTATGCGTCGACGGGCATGCCGATTTTTTATCAGCACTGGTCCTTCGGCAAGCATTTCACCCAGCACGAACAGATGTATCGCAAGGGGATGATGGGCCTCGCCTACGAGATCGTCATCAACTCGAACCCCTGCATCTCCTATGTGATGGAGGGCAACACCGCGATGATGCAGACGCTCGTCATCGCGCACGCGGCCTTTGGCCATAATCATTTTTTCAAGAACAACGAGACCTTCAAGGAATTCACCGATCCGGCGGGCATCCTCGATTATCTCAAGTTCGCGAAAGCCTATATCTCGAGCTGCGAGGAGGAATTCGGCGAGGCGGCGGTGGAGCGTTTGCTGGACGCGGCGCACGCTTTGCAACCGCAAGGCGTGCATCGCTCGGGTCGCCGTCGCAAGCTCGATCTGCGCGGCGAGCAAATCCGCCAGCGCGAACGCCGCGCGCACGAGGCGCAAACGCACAACGAACTCTGGCGCACCCTGCCAACGCCAACCGGCAAGCAGCGCGGCGAGGAGTCGCGCAATCTGGCCGCCGAACGACTGGGCCTGCCCGAGGAAAACATCCTGTTTTTTCTTGAGCGCCACGCGCCAAAGCTCGCGTCATGGCAGCGGGAAATCCTGCGCATCGTGCGTCTCGTCGGTCATTACCTTTATCCGCAACGACTGACCAAGGTGATGAACGAGGGCACGGCGACCTACGTGCACTACCGCATCATGAATCGCCTGCATGAGCTTGGCAAAATCAGCGACGGCGCGTTTCTTGAATTCTTGACGTCTCACACCAACGTCGTCGCGCAGCCAGGTTTCGACCACCCCGCCTATTCGGGCATGAACCCTTACGCGCTTGGCTTCGCGATGATGCGCGATATCGAACGCATCGTCGCCAACCCGACGGAGGAGGACAAGATCTGGACGCCCGATATCGCCGGGCGCGGCGACGTGATGGGCGTGCTGAAGGACATCTGGGCGAACTATCGCGACGACAGTTTCATCGCGCAATATCTGTCGCCGCGCCTGATGCGCGAATTCAAGTTCTTCAACATCGAGGACAATCCGCGCGAATCCGAACTGGTCGTCGGCTCCATCCACGACGAACGCGGATACCGCCGATTGCGGCGCGCGCTGTCGCGGCGCTATGACGCGTCCGAAATCGACCCGCTGATGGAAGTCGCCTCGGTCGATCTTCTGGGCGACAGGCGTCTTCGCCTCGAACACAAGGTGCTCGAGGGCCGCTTGCTGGCGGCGGGCGATACGCGCAAGGCGCTCCAGCACATCGCCGACCTCTGGGGCTACGACGTCGAGTTGCGCGAAATTGATTCCGACTCAGGCGCCAAGCTCGCCGACCATCAGGCAAGGCCCGCGAGACCGTTTGGCGGCTAATATCGAGCGTCGCGACAAACGAGTCGCGAAGGTCGTTCTGGATTCACGCCAGCGGCGGCGCCGCGCGCAGCGAACTTAATTCGCGGCTCGAATAAATAAACCAGCCGGCGCCCGCCAGCATGAGCGCGACGGAGAACGCGCTAACCAGCATGACTGGTTGCCCGGACAAGGCGGACAGGTTCGCCGCGAGCAGTACCGCGCCCAAAAATCCCAGCGCGAGCGCGTTGAACTTGTTGGCGTCGCATTTATCGATACTCGCGGTGAATTTCTTGACCGCCGCCTGCTTGATCGCCTCCGGCGTCACGGGAAGGCCATCCAGTTCCTTGTAGTTCACGCCCAGAATCGCTTTCTTCTCGGCTTCCGTCAGCGCGGCCATGGCGTTCCTCCATCGACCGACGCGACGCCGGCTCGTCGGGCACCATAGGCTGCTTCAGGTCCGGCGGATATCCATGGCGCCGTATTTATTTCCGGCGCGCCAGTCAAGAATGCGCTCGATGATGCGGCGATAGAAATCCCGATAGCCCTGCTCCGTTACGAAACCTATATGCGGCGTGAGGACCGTGTTCGGGCAGGAGCGCAGCGGGTGATCCGCGGGCAAGGGCTCGCGATCGTAAACATCGAGACCTGCGCCAGCGATGCGTCCGGCGCGCAAGGCGTCGATCATGGCGCCTTCATCGATGATCGGTCCGCGCGAGGTGTTCACGATGACGGCCGATGGCTTCATCAGGCCAAATTCGCGCGCGCCGACAAGGCCGCGCGAGCGATCCGACAGCTTGAGCTGCACACTGATGACATCGGCCTCGGCGAGCAATTCATCCTTGCCGACGAGTCGCGCGCCGACGGCCGCGGCGCGTTCCGCCGTCAGGTTGGCGCTCCAGGCGATGACGTCCATGTCGAAGGCGCGACCATAGGCGGCGACGCGGGAGCCCAGCGTCCCCAATCCGATCAGGCCCAGCGTGCGGCCCTGCAGGCGAAAGCCAAGAGTCGTCTGCCATCGCCCCTCGCGCATGTTGCGGTCCTCGACGACGATGTTGCGCGCCAGCGCCAGAACGAGCGCCCAGGTATGCTCGGCGGCGGAGGCTGAGGGCGCCGGATCGGTCAGCGCGACGCCGATGCCCATCTCGGCGGCCGCCGCGCTGTCGACGACGCCGGCATGCGAGCCGGTGACGGCGATGAAGCGCAACCGCGGCAGACGCGCGAGCAGCGCGCGCGGAACCGCCATGCGTTCGCGCATAAGGCACAACACATCGAAATCGCGCAATGCGGCGACCGCCTCTTCACCCGCCAGCGGACGATTGAACGAGGCGAGCTCGACATCGGCGCCAAGGCGCGACCAGTCGGCCATGCCGAGCGCCACGCCCTGATAATCGTCGCAAATGGCGACGCGGAGTTTCGGTTGCGGGCTCAATCGACCAATGTCCCCGTGGATTCGTAGATGTAGCGTCCCGTGCGGGTCGGAAACCCGCCACGCACCGCGCCCGGAGCGCGATCGCGATAGATCGTCGACAGGGCATCGCTCAACGGGCGACTGTTGGGCGCCGACATCCACATGCGCAGCAGGTGGCGGCGGCGATCCTCCTCGGGCCAGTCGTCGAACGCCGTGCGCGAATGCAGGGCCACGTGGTTGTTGACGAACTGGATATCGCCAGGCTCGAACATGAATGAAAAATGGAACGCGGGGCTCCACGCGAGCTGGTCGAAATAGTCGAGCGCCTCGATCTGTTTTTCCGTCAGGCGCGGCGCGTCGTCGAAACGCTGCCCGTTCTTGATGTGCATGCGAATGTATCGGCAGGAAATCCTGCCGTCCTTCATGGAGAACAGCGGCTGCGGATACCATGGCGCGGCGCCGGGTGGCTCCTGCGTCTGCCAGCTCCATGCGAACGGCTGATACAGAACTTCCAGCAGATCGGGTCGCGCGCGCGCCATTTCGTTATGGATGGCCACCGAACTCGCCAGCAGACTGAGGCCGCCCTCGCGCGCGACGCGCAGCACGAAAAGGCCGACGACATCGCAGCTATCGGTGTGAAACGACAGCCGTTGATTCGATTTATAGCCGCGCCCCTGCGGGCTGTTCACGTCCACGCCGACATTGCGCACATCCCCCAGCAGATCGCCATCCTTGCTCTGGGATACGGCCGTGCCCATGTGCTTGCCCAGGCCCCAGTAGAGCAGCCGCAGGTCGTTCTTGGGCAATCCGGCGATGTCGAGACCGCGGAACTGATAAATCCCCGGCCCCTCCTCCAGCGCGTCGCGCGCGCGCGCCAGCAGGTCGCCAACGGTTGGCAGGGGAAAATCACCCTTTTCGATGGTCTCCATCGTGCGCCCACGCTCCTTGGCCACCGCGAGGGCCGCGAGGATTTCGGCGGCCTCGTCCGCGTTGAAACGGTGAATCCAGTCCTGGCGCCTCGCCATCTCGTCGCCACGCCAGTCGGCCGGGCTCCGGTACACGTCAACCATCACGGTCCTCCCTCGTCCCGCCATGATTAGCGCGGCCTCCCGCGCGCGCAAGGCCCGTCACGGCAACGGGCGCTCCTTGCTGGCGACGGAGGCAGCGGCTATGACTTCGGCAACTCTGGATTGGAGATTCCGCAATGCTCAGATGGTCCATCGCGACGGTTAGCATGGGCGGCACGCTGGAGACCAAGCTCGCCGCCGCCGCGCGCGCCGGGTTTCGCACCATCGAGATTTTCGAAAACGACCTGACATTTTTCAGCGGCAAGCCGCGGCAGGTGCGCGCCATGGCCGAGGATCTCGGCCTCGAAATCGTCGCGCTGCAACCCCTGCGCGACTTCGAGGGGGCGTCGGCCGCCATGCGGGCGCGCAATTTCGAGCGCGCCGAGCGCAAGTTCGACCTCATGGGCGAACTCGGCGCGAACTTGCTGTGCATCTGCTCCAGCGTCGCGGAGGACTCAACGGGCGACGTCGACCACTGCGCCGCCGATCTCGCCGAACTCGCCGACAACGCGGCGCGGCGGGGTTTCCGCATTGGCTACGAGGCGCTCGCCTGGGGCAAGCACGTCAGGGACTGGCAACAGGCGTGGGAAATCGTGCGCCGGGCCGACCGGGCCAATCTGGGAATCGTGCTCGATTCCTTCCACATTTACGCGCGCAAGAACGACGTCGCGCCCATCGCCAACCTGCCCGCGGACAGGATCGCGCTGGTGCAACTGGCAGACGCGCCGGGCTTGCTGATGGACGCCATGTCGCTGTCGCGCCATCACCGCTGCTTTCCCGGACAGGGCGACTGGCCGTTGCACGAATATCTCGAGGCCTGCGTCGCCTCCGGCTATTCAGGCGCGATCTCGCTTGAAATCTTCAACGATCAGTTCCGCGGCGCGCCAGCAGCGGCCATCGCCCGCGACGGCATGCGCTCGTTGCAGGCGGCGGGCGAGCGCCTCGACGCGGATCGCGCGGCGCGCGGACAGGCGCCGCTTCATATCAGCCGGGTTTTGCCGAAGCCCGGCCGGATCACCGGCGTCGAGTTCATTGAATTCGCGACCGGGCCATCGCTGGCGACCCCGCTGGAAACGGAGCTGGAAGGCCTCGGCTTCCGCCGCGTGGCGCGTCACAAGACGAAGGATGTCGATCTCTACCGGCAGAACGATGTCAACATCGTCGTCAACCGCGAGCAGGATGGTTTCGCCCATTCCTTCTATCTCGTGCATGGCGCGTCGGTCTGCGCGCTGGCGCTGCGCTTCGATGATCCCGCGCGCGCGCTTGAACGCGCCAACGCGCTGGCCGCGCCAACCTACCATGGCCGCATCGGACCGGGCGAAGCGCTGATCCCCGCGGTGGCGGGCGTCGAAAATAGCCTGATCTACATGGTCAAGGATGGCGCGCACAACGCCTGGGACATGGATTTCAACTTCCTGACGGAACCACATAACCCCGGCCCGCTCGACCGCATCGACCATCTGTCGAACGTGGTCCGACGCTCGGAATTCTTGTCGTGGTTGACCTTCTACAAGGCGGTGCTCGGCTTCAACGACGAGCCGCAGGTCGAATTGGCCGATCCCTACGGCGCCTTTTACAGCCGCGTGATCAGTTCCAGCGACGGCGGGGTTCGCATCCCCATCAACATCGCCGATGGCGGCGCGACGACCGCGTCACGATTCATCGAGGCGTTTGGCGGCGGCGGCGTGCAGCAGATCGCGCTGTCGACGAAGGATCTCTTCGCCTTCGTGGAACATGCCCGCGCGCGCGGCGTGCGCTTCCTCGAAATCCCCGACAATTATTACGAGGATCTGTCGGCGCGTTACGATCTCGCGCCCGACATGATCGAGCGCATGCGCTCGCTCGGCGTGCTCTACGACCGCCACAAGAACGGTGAATTCCTGCACATCTACACAACCATGTTCGAGCAGCGCTTCTTCTTCGAAATTCTCGAACGCCGCGATTACGATCTGTTTGGCGCCGCCAACACGCCCGTGCGCCTCGCCGCGCAGGCGAACGAATACGACCGCAACCTGCGCGACCGCGCCATGTTGGAAACGGAGTAAAAAATGTTTCCGGGGAGGATTTTGGCGACCGCCGTTCTGGCGGCGCTCGCGTTTGCCGCGCCGGCCCGCGCGGAAATGGACAAGGTGGCGATCGGCTATACGCAGACCGCGACCGACATCGGCCTCTATGTCGCCGACAAGCGCGGCTACTTCAGGGAAGCCGGCATCGACCTGCAATTCGTGCTGTTTGATTCCGCGGCACGCATGGTGGCGCCGGTCGCGGGTGGCGATCTGCAAGCGGTCGCGGGTGCGCCCTCGGCGGCGTTCTTCAACGCCGTCGCGCGCGGCATCGACATCCGCATGGTCGCCGACAAGGTGTCGACGCCGCCCGGCCGCACGAGCCAGACGCTGATCGTGCGCAAGGATCTGGTTGAATCCGGTCGCTTCAAGACCATCGCCGATCTCAAGGGCATGAAGGTCGCCAATGGCGCGCCGGGCACGGCCGCCAGCAACACGCTCACCAAGATGCTGGAACGGGGCGGGCTGACCCTCGCCGACATCGAGCAAGTGTTCCTGCCTTTCCCGCAGCACGTCATCGCGCTGGCGAACAAGGCCGTCGACGCGGCGCTGCCGGCGGAGCCCGCGACGACGGAAGCCATCAAACGCGACCTCGCCGTGAAAATTCTCGGCGACGACGTCGCCTATCCCAATCATGAAATCGCGGTGATCTTCCTGACCGGCAAGTTCATGACGGAGAAGCCCGACGCGGCCAAACGCTTTCTCAAGGCGTTTCTGCGCGGCGTGCGCGACCACAACGACGCGCTGGGGCCGGACGGCAGGTTCGTCGGCGCGAAGGGCGAGGAAATCATCAAGATCCTCAACGAGTATACGCCCATCAAGGATCCGCAATTCTATCGCGACTTCGCGTTGGCCGCCTGCGACCCCGACGGATCGGTGAATGTCGCGAGCGTGGAAACCGACCTCGCCGCTTTCAGGCAACAAAAGCTGATCGAGGGCGATGTCGACATGAAAAAGGTCGTCGACCTCTCCATCCTCAAGGCGGCGCTCGCCGAGTTGGGCCCCTACAAGCGCGCGCCCTGAAGCGCGCGCCAGGGATCAGAGCGGCAGAACAAGCAATGTGTCGATGCGCGAGCTGTCGCAGACGACGACGCGTTCCACCAGTTTTGGATTGTCCGCCGCCCCGCGCCACACATCGAGGTAGCGGCCCGTCGCGAACAACGAGGTCGCGCCGTCGCGCATGATGCGCGCGACCATGAAGGGCGCCTCCGCGCGCACAAGATCGCCCTCGACGCCGAGAATGCTGGGGTTGCCGATGATGTGGCGATAGGCGTGGCGCTCGTAGATATTGGCCGTGCGCAGCGCCGATACGCGATCCATCAGCATGCCCTTCGAATTGGCGAAAACGAGCGAAGCCTGCAAACCCTCCCGAAAATTCGCCGCGCTGGTGATGCGATAGAGGCAATCGTCAACAAAAAAATCCGGCCATTCCTCCAGCCGGTCGTCATCGATGCAGCGGGCGTAATCGGCGAGCGCGCGCGTGATCGCGAAATAAATCTCTTGCATGACTAGATCCCCATGCGCGCGCGGTAGGCTTGCCAGAAGCCGCGGATGGAGGCTTCCGTGACGCGGCTTTCGCTGCCCCTGGCGTCATGGCCACCCATTTCCAGAACGGCGAGTTCGTCGGAGGCGCCCGCGACGCCGCGGCGCACGAAGCCGCCAACGCAACCGTCCTCCATGGAAATGAATCCGGCGGGGCCCACGAGATTGGCCTGCTTCAGGCGCGCCATGCGCTCCTCGGGCGTGTCGTCCTCGAAGCCCAGAATGGTCCAGTTGAGGTCGGCCTCGCCGGGACCGCGCGGAATGACCTGCCGGCAGGCGATGGAGTTCTGGATCTGTTGCAGCACGAAGCACGGAAAGACGCTGAGAATCTGAAGCGTTATTCCATCGGGATATTCGTTGAACCCATGCAGCAGCGAGGGGTCCGCCAGCTTGTACTGGCTGTCGGAGCGGATCGCCTGCGCCGAATATTCGGCGTTGCCGGTCGGCCCGCGGGCGATCTGCGAATAGCTGACGTGATGGCCGCCGCTTTCATCGACGATGATCGCGCCCGTCTGCGACAGGCGATTGATCTCGAACGTGGTGAAGAACAGATGCAGGATGCTCGCGTGGTAGGAGTCCTTGACGTTCTCGATATAGAGCTTCCAGTTGTTGGGCAGCGCCTGCGTGAAGCGGCTGAGCACGACGGGCTTGCGACCGCGAAACACGCGCTCGACGCGCGACACGATCTCCGGGCCGAGATAGTCGCGCAACGCCGGCGCCTCGGCGGAGAACGTGCCGAACACCATCCCTTCGATGGTCTCGACGCGCAGCTTGCGCGGTCCGTGGTCGCCAATTCTGAATTCGGGCGGCATGCCGCCCTTGCCCTTGACGCCGTTCTTGAAGGCGACGCCGGTCAGCGTGCCTTCAAGATCGTAGCTCCACGCGTGATAGACGCAGGAAAACTGCTTGGCGCCCTTGCCCGCGTCGTCGATGCAGATCAACGAACCACGATGCGCGCAGCGGTTCTCGAAGGCGTGAATGGCCCCCTTGTCATCGCGGGTGACAACGATGGGCGCCTCGCCAATGGCGGTCGCGCGCCAGTCGCCGGGCTCGCGTACATCGGTTTCGAGACACAGATAGCTCCAGCACGGCCCCTGAAACACGCGCTTCTGTTCGGCGTCGTAGACATCGGGACGCTGGAAAACCCAGTAGGGCACGCGGGTCAGGCCCTCGGGCCAATGCGAGGGCGCGGTGGCCGCGTCCAGGATTGAGGCGTCGCTCATGCGTTTCCCCGTGGTTGGCGCGCGCTGGCGCGACATCGACGACAATTGACTTCGCCGCCGGACCGACAATAACTCGGCGTGTTTTCCGATACCGGGGATTGCCCGCCCGGTCCAGATCATACGATGCCGCGGGGCCACGGCCGGGAGGCGCGCCAGCGCGATGACCATGAGCGACGACGTCAAGACAACCGCCCACGCGCCCCTATCCTCGGACGCGCGCGCGCGCATGGAGGCGCTGAACGCCGACGCGAAGCACCTGTCGATCTGGCTGCGCACGCAGGCCAACGCGCCCGCCCAACAGCCCTGGTTCAAGGAAACCAACCTCGCGCAAGCCGGCAAGCTCGCCGAGGGCCGCGTCGCCGCCGGCCAGATGAAGGCCGTGCCGCACCACTGGAAATGGTCGGAAATCTCGCCCTATCTCGACAAGATCGCGCGCATCGCGACGGAGGCCGACGTGCCGCCGACGGAATTCGCCGACCGTCAGCAGTTCCTGCTCACCAACCCCGGCCTTGGCGGTCGCTTGCAGGTCGCCGCCAGCATCCGTTGCGCCGTATCGATCTACAATCCCGGCGATCTCGCCCGCGCGCATCTCCATTCGCCCAACGCGAGCCGAACCATTCTGTCCGACAACGGCGGCTACACGACGGTCGAGGGCGAACGCTGCATCGCCAATCGCGGCGACCTCATCCTCACGCCCAACGGCACGTGGCACGACCACGGCAACGACGGGTCGACGCCGGTCGTCTGGATCGACACGCTCGACTGGCCGTTGATGGAGTTCCTCGACATCATCTGGCTCGACGAGGACATGCCCGGCGCCATGGGCGTCGACAATAAGCGCCAGCAGCGCGCCAGCGCGCCCGATGGGTATTCGCACGATCTGTATGGCGTTGGCGGACTGATGCCGCGGATCGCCACGCGCGGCCGCGGCTTCGGCAAGGGCGTCAGCCCCTATTTCCACTATCGCGGCGAGGACACGCGCGAGGCCCTGCTCGCGCTGCGCGGCGAGGCCGGCGACCCGCGCGAGGGCATCGCCATCGGCTTCGTCAATCCGGTCAACGGCGGCCCCGTGTTCCCCACCCTGTCCTACGGCGCGCAACTCATTCGCGCGGGCGAGGAAACGCAATTCAAGCGGGAAACGTCGAGCACGGTCTATGTCTGCATTTCCGGCCGCGGCGAAACGGAAGTCGCGGGCAAGGTCTTCAAATGGGAGGAAAACGACATTTTCGTCGTGCCGAACTTCCTCTGGCGCCGTCACGTCTGCCACGGCCCGAAGGACGCGATCCTCTATTCCATGACCGATCAGCCCTTGCTCGAAAAGATCGGCCAGTACCGCGCGCAGGGCATGGACGCCCACGGCAAGGTCATCAATATCGTCGAATGAGGCGCGCGGCGCCTATAGTTTCAGGCGCAGGAAACGCAGCAGACGCGGCGCGAAAAACCCCGGATACGAGCCGGGATCGTCGAGCGGATCGCCCATCCAGTAATGCGGCGCGCCCTCGACCTGCATGGAGCGCACGTAGAATTTCGCCTGCTTCAGCGCCTGAAAGAACGGGATGCTCTGCGTCGCGGGATCGCAGACGTCGTCAAGCTCGCCCCAGACGACATAGAATGCCGGCGCGTCGGGCCGCGTCGTCACATAGGACAGGGGCGAGGCGTCGAAATACACGCGCCGGTCATCCAGCAGGCTCTTGCCGAGAAACGGCGTGGTGATGTGCTCGCCCGCGCGCGCGGCCTGATCCCAGCGCCACTGCGCTGCGAGATCATAGATGCCGTAGATCGGCGCGACGGACTTGACCTTTGTCGAGACATGCGGGAACGCGCCGACATCGGTGCGAAACAGCGGCTCCTCGCCCGCCAGCGCCACCATGGAGGCCAGATGGCCGCCGGCGGATTCGCCCATCAGCGCGATACGCTCGGGCGCGACCTTCAACTCGGCCGCCTTGCCGCGGATAAATTGCACGGCGGCGCCGATATCCTGAATCGCCCGGGGATAGGAAGGCTCGCCCTTCTTCACCATGGTGTAGGTGGGCGTGAACACGACGTAACCTTGGCTCGCGAGCCAGGGCGCGAAAAACTGGAACACGTCCGTCGTCGCGAGGCGCCAGCCGCCGCCGTGGATGGCGATCACGGCGGGGAATGGCCCCTCGCCCGCGGGCGTATAGAGCGCGCCCGTCAGCGACGTATCGCCACGCCGCAGATATTCGACCTTCTCACGAACCTCGACGGCGAGCGCGCTCATGACCGCCTCAACCGTGAACGGAGTTGAGAACGGCGATGATCTCCGAGGCGACCTCGTCGGGACGCTCCAGCGGCGTCAGATGGCGGGCCATCGGCAGCAGCAGATAGGTCGAACCGGGGATTCCCGCGTGGAGCGTCTGCGCCATGGCGGGCGGCGTCGCGTAATCCTCTTCGCCAACGAGAATCCGCGTCGGCATTTTCAGCGTGGGCAAGGCCGCGCGCAGATCGAACGAACCCAGCATGTTGCAGGTCGCCGCGTAGGCGGGAACGTCATTGGCGAGGAACGTGTCCACGCAGGCCTTCAGCACGTCAGGGCGGGTCTTGCTGAAATCCTCGCCAAACCAGCGCGTCAACTGGAAGTCGATGAGGGCGGCGAGGCCCTTCTCGATCGCCGTGTTGGCGCGGCCCGCCCAGGCCTTGGGCGCGTCCTCGCCATACCAGGAGGTGGTGTCGATGAGCGCGAGACCCGCGACGCGCGTGGGATGCCGCACCGCGTGGGCGAGCGTGACCGAGCCGCCCATCGAGGAGCCGCCGATCACCGCCGTGTCCCAGCCCAGATGATCCTGCAAATCGCGCAGATCGTCGGCAAAACGCTCGATCGCGTAGGGGCCCTTCGGCTTGTCGGAAGCGCCATGACCGCGACAATCGAGCGCGACCGCGCTCGCGCCGGCCTTGACGAGGCGCTCGACCACGGGACGCCAGTAGGCGTGATCCATCGCCAGCGAATGCACCAGCACGGCGCGCTTTTTCGCGGCGGCGTCGCCATGCAACTCGTAAACGATTTTCGCGCCATCGCTGGCCTTGAGCGAACCCATCATGCCCGACATGAAACCTCCCGATACCTGAACCCGTCCGCCCTACTTGGCGCCGGGCATTTCATAGACCTTGCGCACCTTCTCCACGAGATCGGGCGGCAAGGCCCCCAGCTCCTCGACGACGCCCTGCAATTCGGCGCCGCCCATGGGAATGACCTCGATGCGCGAGGATTCGAAATCCTTGATGAAGTCGGGATCCTTGACGGCCTCGTTGAAGGCGGCGCGCAACGCGGCCACGCGCGCCGGCGGCACGCCCGGCCCGGCCAGAATGGACTTGCCGACATCGGCGGCGGCGACCACCGCGCGCATGATGCGCTTGTCCTCGTCGGTTTTCATGAGGTCAACGGCCAGCGGCACGTCCGGCAGGGCCGGATGCTTGGCGAGCGCGTATTGCACGAGAAGATTGATCTTCTTGTCGCGCACCCAGTCCGGATGCTGCGACATCACCTGCTCCCAGGCGGTTGAATGGGCCTCCATCTCGCCGCGCTCGACCGCCAGCATGGCTTCGTTCGAGCCGGCGTAGCCCATGATGATCTTGAACTTCGTGCCAGCGAGATTGTTCAGCACGTTGGGATAGATCGCCGTCGTCGAACCCGCGCCGGTGCCAGCGAGCGAAATCTCGCGGGCCATCGCGTCGGCGACGGTCTTAACCTTCGAGGTCATCCACGAGAAGGTCACGCCCACGGAAGTGGTCTCGCGACCGATCCAGTTGAACTTCGAGGCGACGTATTTGACGCCCTGCGTGCCCAGCTTTTCGTCAATCGGAAGCGTGGGGGCCATCAGGCCGATCACCGTGCCATCCTTGGGCGCGATGTTGTAGACGTAATTAGCGGCGATGAAGCTGCCGCCGCCGGGCATGTTGCGCGTGATGACGGTCGGATTGCCGGGCAGATACTTGCCGATCGTGCGGGCGACGGCGCGGGCGGCGATGTCGTTGGAGGAGCCCGCCGCGTAGCCGACCACCATCTCGACGGTCTTGCCCTTGTAGAAAGCCGCGACATCGGCTTGCGCGAACGCCGGGACGGACGCGAACGAAAAGAGCAACGCCGGAAGGGCGCGACCGCCAACGCCTGAAAACGAAAGGCTCATGTCCACTCCTTGCGACGCTTGACCGGCGTCGTTCTAGTGCCGCGCCACGCCCGCCGCAAGTTGTCAAACCCGATGAACCGGCCTAACAACGCGCCCGTCGGCGCGACGCCTCCACGGCGAAAGCGCGCCACGTGGACCGCCAAGCCAAAGAGCCCCGTCATGGACGCCAGAGCCCCCCAACGCGCGCCGGCCGATTTTCACGAGCAGTTGCGCCTGCTGGAGGAACGCGGCCTTCTGACGCGCATCGACCGGCCAATCTGCAAGGATACCGAGCTTCATCCGCTCATGCGCTGGCAGTTCACCGGCGGCCTGCCGGACAGCGCCCGCCGCGCCTTCATGTTCACCAACGTGCATGGCGTCGACGGCCGCCAATACGAGATGCCCGTCGTTGTCGGCGCGCTGGCAGCCTCGCCGGAAATCTACTCCATCGGCATGGGCGTGCCAGTGGAGGAAATCGGCGACATCTGGAATCGCGGCATTGATCATCCGATCGATCCCGTGCGCATCGAAAACCCGCCTTGCCAGGAAGTGGTCGTCACCGGCGACGACCTGCGCACGCCGGGCAAGGGGCTGGACGCCCTGCCCGTGCCGATCTCGACGCCCGGTTTCGACGCGGCGCCCTATTTCACCGCCACGCTTTGCGTGACGAAAGACCCGGAAACCGGCGTACGCAACATGGGCACGTATCGCGCCGGCCTCAAGGCGCTCGATCGTCTGGGCGTACGCATGGCGAGCCGTCTTTCGGGCGCCGGCGGCTATCAGCACTGGCTGAAATACAAGGCGCGCGGCGAGAAGATGCCCATCGCCATCGTCGTCGGCTGCACGCCGGCCGTGATGTTCACCGGCCCGCAGAAGCTGCGCATCGACGAGGACGAAATGGCCGTCGCCGGCGGGCTCGCCGGCAAGCCCATGCGCGTCTGCAAGGCGCTGACCGTCGATCTCGAAATTCCCGCCGACGCGGAAATCGTCATCGAGGGCTTCATCGACACCGATGCGCTCGAACCGGAAGGCCCCTTCGGCGAAAGCCATGGCCATGTCGCGCTCGAGGGCTTCAACATGTCCATGCATGTCACCGCGATCACGCGGCGGCGCGACGCGGTTCTCGTGTCCATCGTCAGTCAGGTCACGCCAAGCGAGTCGAGCGTGATGAAGAAGGTGGCCTATGAGCCGCTGTATCTCACGCATTTGCGCAAGGATCTGAACATCAAGGGCGTGACGCGCGTCGTCATGCACGAGCCCCTGTCGAACCTGCGTCCGGTGATCTTCATCGTCTTCAGGCAGGGCGCGCCGCAAAGCGAGGTCTGGCGTGGCCTTCAGGGCGCGTCGAGCCTTCAGGCGCAATGCGGCAAGATCTGCGTCGCCGTGTCCGACGACGTTGATCCCAACAACACCGACGCCGTTTTCTGGTCGATGGCCTATCGCTCGAACCCGGTCGAGGACGTGCTCGTCGTGCCCTACCGCGCCGGCGGCCATGGTCCCAAGGGCGCGGCCAATTCGACGCTGCTGATCGACGCCACGTCGAAGACGACCATGCCGCCGCTCGCCCTGCCCACCCGCCCCTACATGGAGCGCGCCAGGGAAATCTGGGAGGAACTCGGCTTCCCCGCGATCACGCCGCAACCGCCGTGGCATGGTTATGAACTCGGCGACTGGGCCAACCTCTGGGAACAGTTCGCCGACAACGCCGTCGCCGGAAAATGGCTGGAAAACGGCGTCAATACCTGGGCCCGACGCAAGCCGGACCTCGTTCCCGAAACTCCCGTGCGCAAGGTCGAGACAGTAAAATGAGGCCTATCGAAAGCGTCCTGCTGAAAGCCATCGGCAAGCCCGTTCGCCGCAAGGAAGACGAGCGGCTCGTCACCGGCAAGGGCCGTTTCACCGACGATTTCGCCCTGCCCGGCCAGACCTACGCGGCCATCGTGCGCTCGCCCCATCCGCACGCGCGCATCCGCGGCGTCGATAAATCCGCGGCGCTGGCCATGCCCGGCGTGCTCGGCGTGTTCGACGGTCGCGATCTCCTCGCCGACGGCCTCAAGCCCATTCCGCACGATCCCCTGCCGAAAACCAAGTTCGACATGAAGCTCTGCGCGCCCGGCGGCGGCCGCGATGTCTTCATCGGCCCGCACATGCTGTTGCCAGCCGACAAGGCGCGCCATGTGGGCGAAGCCGTCGCCATGGTCGTCGCCGAGACGCTGCCGCAAGCCCTCGACGCCGCCGAGGCGGTTGTCGTCGATTACGAAACGCTGCCCTTCGTGCTGGATTCCCGCGTCGCCGCCGCTTCCGGCGCGCCAGCGGTATGGGATGAACTGCCGGCCAATGTCTGCGTCGAGACCTATTTTGGCGACAAGGCCGCGACCGACGCCGCCTTCGCCGCGGCCGACCATGTCGTTGAATACGAGTTTCACATCGACCGCGTCACCGGCGTGCCGCTGGAGCCGCGCTCGGCGCTCGGCCATTTCGACGCGGCGACCGGCCGCACGACGCTTTACGCCGGCAGCGGCGGCGCCGTGCGCCAGAAGGCCGAACTCGCCGCCGTTCTCGGCATCGAGCCGAAAAACCTGCGCGTTCTCTCCCATGATGTCGGCGGCAACTTCGGCACGCGCAATCGCGTTTACGTGGAGTTTGGCCTCGTCGCCTGGGCGTCGCGCAAGGTTGGACGCCCGGTCAAGTTCACCGCGACGCGCAGCGAGGCTTTCCTGAGCGACTATCAGGGCCGCGATCTCGTCAGCAAGGTATCGATGGCGATCCGAAAGGATGGCAAGTTCCTTGGCTTCCGCGCCGATAACCTGAGCAATGTCGGCGCGCGCGCCGTCTCCTTCTCGCCGCTCGGCAAGGGCTCGGGCCTGATCACCGGCTCCTACGACATTCCCGCCGCGACCCTGCGCGCCCGCGCGGTCTTCACCAATACGACGCCGACGCAGGCCTACCGCAGTTCGGGCCGGCCCGAGGTCAACTTCGCCATGGAGCGACTGGTTGATCTGGCCGCTGAAAAACTCGGCTTCGACCGGATCGCGTTGCGCCGCATGAACCTCGTCTCGCCCGCGGCCATGCCCTACACCAACGGCGTTGGCGCCGTGTACGACAGCGGAACATACGAGGAGAACCTCGACTGGGCCATGCGGCTCGCCGAATGGAACGACATCGCGGCGCGGCGCGAGGACGCGAAAAAGCGCGGCAAGCTCTACGGCGTAGGCCTCGCCAACTATGTCGAATCGTCCATCGGTTCACCGAGGGAACGCGCCGAAATCACGGTCAAGCCGGAAGGCGTGATCGAGGTCGTCATCGGCACGCAGCCCAGCGGTCAGGGCCACGAAACCAGCTTCGCGCAAGTCGCCGCCGATTTGCTCGGCGCGCCGGTGGAGAAGGTGCGCATCATCATCGGCGACACCGATATCGTGTCGGTCGGCGGCGGCTCCCATTCAGGTCGCTCCATGCGCCACGCGGGCACCGTCATCGCCTTGACCTGCGAGGACATGATCGCGCGCGGCAGGAAAATCGCGGCTGTTCACTTCGCCGTGCCCGAAGCGCAAATCACCTTCGACAATTCGCGCTTCCTCGTCGAGAACACCAATCTCGCCATTGATTTTCTCGATCTCGCCCGCGAGGTACCGCGCCTCGAATTGCCGGAGGAACTGAAATCCGGCCTCGCCGTCGCGCGCGACAACGAGATGCACGATCCCGTTTTCCCCAACGGCACGGCGATCTGCGAGGTCGAGATCGATCCGGAAACCTGCGAGATGAAGGTTGTGCGCTACTCGACGATCGACGACGTCGGCCGCTGCATCAACCCGATGATCGTGCATGGACAGACCCACGGCGGCATCGTGCAGGGTCTAGGACAGGCCATCTTCGAGCATTGCACGCTTGATCCGTCGAGCGGCCAGTTGCTCGCGGGCTCCTTCATGGATTACGGCATGCCGCGCGCCAGCGACATGCCCTCCTTCCGCGCTGAAATCGCCGAGGTTCTGTCGCCCACCAATCCGCTCGGCATCAAGGCCGGCGGCGAGGGCGGCACCACGCCCGCGCTGTCGACGCTCGTGTCGGCGGTCGTCGACGCGCTGAAGCCATATGGCGTCACGCATATCGACATGCCCGTCACGCCGCTGGCCATCTTCAGGGCGATCCGCCAATCCAAATCGCAGGGAGTTCGTTCGTGACCGAGACCGTCAAGCTTATCGCCTTCCCCGGCGCGCCCAATCTGCCGATCTTCGTGGCGAAGGAAAAAGGCTGGTTCACGAAGCACGGCGTCGTTCTTGACATGACGCTGACGCCCAACTCCGCCTATCAGGCCGAGGCGCTGGGCAAGGGCGAGTTCGACATCGCCGGCACGGCCTTCGACAATGTCGTCGCCTATACCGAGGGTCAGGGCGCCGTGAAGTTCGACACGCCGCCGGATTTCTTCGCCTTCCTCGGCGCGACGCAAATCGAGCTCGCTATCGTCGCGCGCCCCGAGTTCAAGACCATCGCCGATCTCGCCGGCCAGAACCTCGCGCTGGACGCGCCCGGCACCGGCTTCGCCTTCGTGTTCTACGACATGCTCGAAAAGGGCGGCGTGAAGCCCGGCCAGTATGAGCGCGCCGCGGTGGGCGCGACGCCGACGCGTTGGGAATCCGTACGCGACGGAAAGCACGCCGCGACGATGACCATCGAGCCCTTCACGTCCATCGCCAAGGCGCAGGGCTTCAACATTCTGGCGCGCAGCACGCAGACGCTGGCCGATTATCAGGGCGGCGTCTTCGCCTCGCGCCGGTCATGGGCGGCCAAGAACGGCTCGGCGCTCAAGGGCTTCATCAAGGCCTATCTCGACGGCCTCGCCTGGACGCTGGATCCGGCCAACCGCGAGGAAGGGGCGCAAATCCTGCTGCGCAACATGCCCGACATCAAGCCGGGGGTGGTCGGTTCGGTGATGGCGAGCCTGTTGTCGCCGGCGTCCGGCCTGACGCCAAAGGGCGCCGTGACCATTCCCGGCATCCGCGCCGTGCTCGATCTGCGGTCGCGTTACGGCAAGCCCGGCCCCGCGCTGAACGATCCGCATAAATACATCGATCTGTCGTTTTACGACGCGGCCGTTCAGGAACTCGGCTGACCCTGGACCGGGTTGAAATGATGATGCTGGAGCCAGTGCTCCAGCATCCAGAAATGATCGTTGCCGAAAAACCCCTCGCCATCGGCGATGAAAAACGGCGAGCCAAAAACACCCTTGTCGACGGCGGCGGCGACGCAATCATTGAGCGCAGCCTTGGCCTCCGCGGTCTCCAGCGCCGCGCCAAGCCGGGCGGCGTCGACGCCAAGCGCGGCGGCCTCCGCGATCACCGTTTCGGCCGGCGTGATATCGACGCCATCGAGCCAAAGCCGCGCGTAAATCGCTTGCGCGAAGCGCTTGGCCAGCGCCTCGTCGCGCGCCTTGAGCCACAGAAAGGCGCGGCTCGCCGCAAGAGAATTGACGCCCTTCAATCCGTGCTTGCGCAAGGGAACGTCGAACAGCGACGACAGACGCTCACGATCACGGTCGAGCCATGGCCCTTTCAAGGGCGTCAGCGGCAGCGGCTTCATGCCCATGATCTTGAGCACGGTGACGCCGAGCAGGATGGGTCGCCAGTCGACCTCTCGGCCATGTTTGGCCGCGACGCGCTCGATATGCACCGAGCCGATATAGCCGAACGGCGAGATGAAATCGAAATAGAACTCGATGGGCGCGGGCATCGGATGGTCCATGCGGGATCGAACTGGCGAAGCGCCAACTCTTTCGCCTATGATCTTGGGCGAGGCAGCATACACGGGGGTCGCGAGTGAACAAGGACAGGCTGGCCGCTTTCAGCGATGGCGTTCTGGCGATCATCATCACCATCATGGTGCTGGAGCTGAAGGTACCCCATTCGGCGGAATGGTCGGCCCTGGCCGAGACCTTGCCGATTTTCCTCAGCTACACGCTCAGTTTCGTCTATATCGCGATCTACTGGAACAACCATCACCACCTGCTGCACGCCGTGTCGCGCGTCGATGGCCGCATCCTCTGGGCGAACAACAATCTGCTGTTCTGGCTGTCACTGGTGCCCTTCGCGACGGCATGGGCGGGCGAAAATCATTTTGCCCGGCAACCCTCGATTCTGTTTGGCTTCGCGCTGCTGATGCCGGCCATCGCCTATACGCTGCTGGTGATCGCGATCCTGAAAAACGAAGGCAGCGAGAAAACGCTCGCCCGCGCCATCGGCAACGACAACAAGGGCAAGGCGTCGCTCGCCCTCTATATCTGCGGCATTATCGCCGGCTTCTTTCAGCCCCTGTTCGCCTACGCCTTCTATGTGCTCGTGGCGTTCATCTGGCTCATCCCCGATCGCCGGATCGCGCGCATCATCGCGAGCGAAAGCGAGGGCGAATTCACACCGGAATGACCGAGCCCGCCACCGTCGTGCGCAGCATCAGACGGCGCTGATCGGCGGGGAAATCATCGCGCGCGTGCGTCGAGCAACGGTTGTCCCAAAGCAACAAGTCGCCCACGCGCCATTGATGGCGATAGACGAATTCAGCCTTTTCGGAATGGTCGAACAGCGCCTCGAGAAGCGGCCCGGATTCCTCGTCGCTCATGCCCTCGATGCCGACGGTCATCAGGCGGTTGACGTAAACCGCCTTGCGGCCAGTCTTGTCGTGCGTGCGGAAAATCGGATGCACGGATTCGGCGTGCGCTTCCGTGCCCTTGCCGTCGCCCTTCTGGGTCGAGCCATAGTTGTAGAAATGCCGCGCCCGCTTGCCCTCGAGGCGCGCCTTCAGCGCGGGATCGAGCGTCTCGTAGGCCGCGTAGCCGCTGGCGAACAGCGTGTCGCCGCCATGACTGGGAATCTCCACCGAATACAACATGGTGCCGTCATGGGGGATTTCGTGGTGGATCATGTCGTGGTGGAACATCATCTCGCCATCGGGTAGCGCGCCAATCGGCTCGCCGTTTTCGCGAATGTTGGAGATCAGCATGATGCCGGGCAGCAGGCCCTTGAACCCCGGCGGGAAATATTTCGGCGGACGTCCCAGCTTGCCGATCGGGCCGAAATAGCTGGTCATGCGCAGATGATCTTCCTGCGTCAGGTTCTGCCCGCGGAAAAGAATGACGATGTGATCGAGCCACGCCTTGTTGATCGCCGCGACATCGGCTTCCGACAGGGGCTTCGACAGGTCGAGGCCACGCAGTTCCGCACCAATATGCTGGCTCAGCGGGATGACTTCGAGCTTGCTGGGGGTCATGACGTTCATGGCGCATCCTCCACGCGCGGATTGATCTTTTGCCCGATGATAGTCGTGGCGCGACGGCCACGCAACCAAGCCGCCAACCGCCGTTGCGCGCGCCGCCGCGTTGCGGCATGGTGACGGCAAATCGCGCGGATGAAACCGCGCCGAGGCACTTCGCGAGGGAGCGAAACACGGATGAAACCAGTTGAACTCTACTGCTGGCATTTCATGTCCTATCCTTATCTGCCCAAGGATTTCGACGAGAAATACGACACCGGCTGGGTCACCGTGCCCAATGAACTCTGGGACGCGGAACGCTCGCGCGGCCTCCTGCGCGAATACACAGATCAGCTCGTCTACGCCTCGGAGATCGGCTTCGACGGCATGGTGCTCAACGAGCATCATCAGAACATCTACGGCCTCATGCCCTCGCCCAACATCATCGCGGCGGCGCTGGCGCACGCGACGCGGCGCGGCAAGATCGTCGTGCTCGGCAATCTCCTGCCGCTGCACATGAACCCGCTGCGCGTGGCCGAGGAATACGCCATGCTCGACAATATGTCCGACGGGCGGCTTGTCGCCGGCTTCGCGCCGGGCTCCGGCCCGGAGACCTTCAACTACGACGCGCCCTCGGCGCCCTCGCGCGACCAGTTCTGGGAGGCGGTCGACCTCATCCGCGAGGCGTGGACGCGCCCCGGCCCCTTCGCCTACGAAGGCAAGCATTTCCCGCTGCGCTACGTGAACCCGTGGCCGCAGCCGACCCAGCGCCCGCATCCGCCGATCTGGATTCCCGCCGGTCGCTCGAAGGGTACGCTCCGACAGATCGCCAAGCATGGCTACAGTTATTTCCTGTCGTCGCGCAGCCACGGCTCGGCCACCGCCAAATCGCAGCAACTGTTCGAGCAGACGCTGGCCGAATATGGCCAGAAATACGAGCCGCACCGCATGGGCATCCTGATGTCGGTCGTCGTTGGCGAGACCGACGAGGAAGCGCGCGAGCAATCGCGCGAGGGCATCTGGTATTTCCTGCGCAACTGCCTCAAGGGCCACCAGCGCCGCGAGGGCCGCCAGCTCACCTACGGCCCCGGCGTGCCCTATATCCCCTCGGAGGAATGGCGCGACTTTCTCGCGACCACCGATCCCACGACGCCGCTGCTCGGCGACACCGAGGACTGGGACGACCTGCAACGCTCGCAGTCCATCATCGTCGGCTCGCCTGATACCGTCTATGAGCGCATCGTCGCGATTCTTGAATCGGCGCCCATCGGCAATCTTCTGATGCAGTTCCATCTCGGCAACATGCCGTTCGATTTCACGCGCAAGAGCATGAAGCTCTTCGCCGAACAGGTCGCGCCGCGGCTGCGCGAGGCCTCGCAAAAAATCTACGCCAAAAGGTTCCCGCATCTCGCCGACGCGCCGGCGATGGAGGTCGTGAAGTGAGCGCCCGTCTGATCGCAACCACCCGCGCGCAAGTGTCCGTCATCGAGGCGGGCGCCGGCGCGCCGCTCGTCTATCTGCATGGCTTCGCGGACGTCCACGCCTGCATGGCCGACTTGCAGCCGTTTCACCATGCATTGGCGAAAAAGCGCCGCCTGATCGCCATCGCCCTGCCCGGCGTCAATGGCTCGGAGGAACTCGAGGATGGCACGGGCGTCGACGATGTCCTGTTCCGCCTGCTGGAAACCATCGACGCTCTCGATCTCGGCGCGTTCGATCTCGTCGGCCATTGCGCGGGCGGCTGGTTCGCCGCGGAACTCGCCGTGCGCCACCCCGACCGCGTCAAGTCGCTGACCCTGATCGGCGCGACAGGCCTGTTCGTATCGGGCCAGTTGATCGGCGACATCTTCATGCAGGCGCAGCCCGAGCGCGGCGTCGACTACAAAACCCTGCGCGCCATGCTGTTCTCGTCCGCCGATCACCCGATCGCGCTGGAACACTATCCCGACATCCGCGGCGACATCGACACCGAGGTTCGTCGCTACCAGATGTTGCGGTTCGGTTCGTTCGTTGGTTTCCGCCCGCCCTATTTCTACAACCGGTCGCTTATTGATCGGCTGTATCGCGCGCGCATGCCCACACGCGTCATCTGGGGCGAGAAGGATGGCATGGTCCCCCTTGCCCACGCCGAGGCCTACGCGAAAAACCTGCCCGGCGCCGGCGGCAAGCCGGTCATCATCAAGGGCGCGGGCCACGCGGTCCATCTGGAAGCGCCGGAGGCGGTGGCGGCGGCGATCGCCGAGCTTCTCGTCGGCGCGTGACACGGCGACCACGTTATCCTATGACCCCAGCAAAATAACGGGCGCGCGGCGCCCGTCGTTTCGGGAGCCTCATGATGACATCGGACGCGCGCCGTCTCGCCCTTTTCGCCACGCTTGCGCTGGCGACGCCCGGCCTCGCGCTGGCGCAGTCGCCGGAAAATCTTTTCGCGCGCAAGACGGTCACGATCTACATCGGCAACACGGCCGGCGGCAGCTACGATCTTTATGGCCGCATGGTCGCGCGCTTCCTCGGCAAGCACCTGCCCGGCAACCCCAACGTGGTCGCCACCAACATGCCCGGCGCGGGCACGCTCAAGGCCGCCAATTTCATCTACGAGGTCGCGCCCAAGGACGGCACGGCGATCGGCATCGTGACGGAGACGCTGGCGCTCGAACAGACCGTCGCCAATCCGGCGGTGCAATACGACGCCGCGAAGTTCAACTGGATGGGCCGCATCGCCTCGTCGAACAACATTCACATGCAATGGTCCACCTCGAAGGTGCAGTCCATCGAGGACGCCAAGAAATACGAAACGACGGTTGCCGCGGCCGGCGCGGGCAACCTGTCGGAGGTCATTCCAAATCTGCTGAACAAGGTCATCGGCACCAAGTTCAAGGTCATTTCGGGCTATCCGGCCTCCGCCGAGGGCATGCTCGCCATGGAGCGCGGCGAGGTCGAGGGCGCGGCTTCTTCCTGGGCGGCGGTAAAGACCGGCAAGAAGGCCTGGCTCACGGAGAAGAAGATCAAGGTCATCCTGCAGGACGTGCCAGAGCGCAGCCCGGAATTGCCGGACGCGACCGCGCTCGGCGAACTCGGCGACACGCCCGCCGACAAGCAGTTGCTGGGCCTCTACGCCAGCGGCGGCGCCATCGGCCGCGCGTTCATTCTGCCGCCGGGGACGAATCCGGTGGCGCTTAAGGCCCTGCAGGATGGTTTCAACGCGATGGTGAAAGACCCCGAGGTCATCGCCGAGATGGAAAAGGTGGGGCTCGATCTCGAACCCCTGCCCGGCGAGGCTCTGCGCGCGGCGACCGCCAGGACGCTCGCCGCGCCCGACGACGTCAAGGCCCGCGCGCGCGCGATATTCGGGCGCTGATCCGGCGCCCGTCTAAAACAAAACGCGGGCGACGAGGCGCCCGCGTTTTTTATTTGGCCGATGTAACGATCAAACGCCCTCGACGATCCGCAGATCGCGCTCGGCGCCATTGCCGAGCGCCACGAGCGCGGCCTTGTAGCCGGCGCTGTCATGGCAAGCCTCGGCGGCCTGCACGCTGTCGAATTCGATGATGACCGTGCGCTGGAGCAGTCCGGCTTCATAGGTCTTGGCGGCCGTGCCGCGCGCCAGGAACTTGCCGCCGCCGGCGGCGATGGCGGGCGCGGCGAGCTTGGCGTATTCGGCCAGCTTGGCCGGGTCGTTGATGGCGCGATAAGCGGCTACCCAATAGGCTTTCGCCATGTCAGTCCTCCCGATGGAAATGTCGCCCGACGGGGCGAAACCGGCGCGAAAATGACAGGCGACCGCGCGGCGGGCAAGAGCCTCAGGCGATTTTCTCCCAGCCGCCCGTGTCGCCCTGTTTCCAGTAGGAAAGGTCGCGTCCCTGCTCCTTCAGCGCCTTCCATTGCGCGCGCGCGGCCGCAAGCGTTTCCTCGTCGGCGCCATCGAACAGGAACAGAAATCGTTCGTATTCGGCGGCCTCCGGCAAGGCGGCGACGGGCGCGATCTCCGCGCCATCGATGAAGAAGCGAACCTTCGCGCCATTGGGCGTCTCGGCGCCCGCCGTCAGATAGACGGGTTGCATGGACGCGTCGCCATCGCGCGCCGAGCCATGCGCGAGAAATGAATCGTCGGCGTAGGTCCAAAGCAGATCGTCGATCGCCGGCACGCGCTCCTCGTCGCGCGTTTGCACGACCGCGCGCCAACCGCGCGACAACGACCGCTCGATCAGCCTCGGCAAGGCCTTCTCCAACGGTTGGCGCGTGAGATGGTAAAACCAGATCTCCATGCGGGCCGCTTGGGTCAAGGGTTATGAAGCGCGATGAACGTGCGATCCGACGGCGTCCAGATCAGACCGAGGTCCATCGCGCCCGGATGATGTTGCTCGACCTTGCCGGCGATGCTCACGTCGCCGCGTTCCTGCGAGGCGCGCAGGTAATCGGCGGCCTCGTTGGCGATGTCGCGAACCTCCCGCTCGGCGCGCGCCGACGACCAGCCGAACGCGGCCATGGCCGCCGCCTGCTGCACGCGCGCGAAACGACCGATCAACTCGCCGTCGGCCGGCATGGCGATCCGCGCCTCGAAACTGATGAACACGTCGCCCTTGCATTTCAGCGCGCCGTCGACGCGCGCGCGGCTGACGAGGTCATAGGTCTCCAGCTCGGAGGTTCCGCCACGCGAAACCACCAGCGGACGAATGAACTCCGCGTTGAGATCGCCGCTGTCGCGCGTCACGGACGCCTTGAAGGCGTCGCATGCCACGCCCGCGGCAATCGCGGGCGACGCCGCGAGGAACGCCGCGCACAGCGCGGCGACCGATCCTGAAATACGCAACATATCCAAATCCCGACCCGTCTCAGCCTTCGTAATGATCAGCCACGAGCCTGTCGAGCAATCGAACGCCCCAGCCGGAGCCCCAGCTCTGGTTGATGTCGGTGGCGGGCGAGGACATGCCGGTGCCCGCGATGTCGAGATGCGCCCAGGGCGTGTCATTGACGAATCGCTGCAACAGTTGCGCGGCGGTGATCGAGCCCGCGTGCCGGCCGCCGACGTTCTTCATGTCGGCGAACTTGGAGTCGATCAGCTTGTCGTAGGCGGGCCCCATGGGCATGCGCCAGACCTTCTCGCCGGTGGCGAGACCGGCCGCGGCGAGACGCTCGGACAACGCGTCGTTGTTCGAGAACAGGCCCGCGTATTCGGTGCCGAGCGCGACGAGAATCGCGCCGGTCAGGGTCGCCAGATTGACCATGAATGTCGGCTTGAACTTGTCCTGCACGTGCCAGAGAACGTCGGCGAGCACGAGGCGGCCCTCGGCGTCGGTGTTGATGATCTCGATGGTCTGACCAGACAGCGATTTCACGATGTCGCCGGGGCGCTGGGCGTTGCCGCCGGGCATGTTCTCGACGATGCCGATGGCGCCGATGGCGTTGACCTTCGCCTTGCGGGCGGCCAGCGCGTGCATCAGGCCGACGACGCAGGCCGCGCCCGCCATGTCGCCCTTCATGTCCTCCATGCCGCCGGCGGGCTTGATCGAAATGCCGCCCGTGTCGAAGGTCACGCCCTTGCCGATGAAGGCCACGGGCTTGGCGGAAGCCTTCGCGCCGTTCCAGCGCATGATGACGCAACGGCTGTCGTGAGCGGAGCCCTGCCCGACGCCGAGAAGCGCGTTCATGCCGAGCTTCTTCATCGCGGCGACGTCCATCACCTCGACCTCGACGCCGAGCTTTTCGAGCGCCTTGGCGCGATGCGCGAATTCCGCGGGGAACAGCACGTTCGGCGGCTCGTTCACCAGTTCGCGCGCGAGGCTGACGCCCTCGGCGATGGCGTCGGCGCGCTTGAGCGCGCGCTTGGCGGCCGTGGGGTCGAGGACGCCGACGCGTATCTTGATCCTGGCGGGCTTCTCGTCGTCATCCTTCTTTTTCGTCTTGTACTTGTCGAAGGCGTAGCCGCGCAGCTTGAGGCCCATGACGAAATCCGCCGCCGCGACGGCCGGGTCGCCATGCCAGTCCGGCGGATCGAACGCGATCAGGACGCTGCTCGCGCCGGCGATCCGGCCCATGACCTGTCCGCCGAGCGCGGCGTAATCGATCGGCGGCGCGCCGGCCGCCGCCTTGCGGGCGGGGGTGGCGCCGGCGACGATGAGGCGACCCGCGCCAACGCCCGCGGGCGCCAGCAATTCCATGGCCGAGGAAGTCTTTCCCTTGAACTTGGCGACGGTCGCCGCGCTTTTCAGCGTCGCGGCGAGCGGCGCGACGAGCGCGTCCGTGGCCGACGACAGCGTCAAATTCTCGCCGGCCAGTATGACGAGCGTGTCGCCCCCGGCGGGCTTGAGGTCCGCGAGCGACGTTAGGGAAATATCGATGACGGGCATTCGTTCCTCATTGGCTGGCGGCGCGACCGCGCGACGGCCCCGCGCGGCCATCATGCAAAGAACGCGCGTCTCCGCAACCGAACAGACGTCGTTCCGCGCCCAAGCCGCGAAATTGCCGCGAACAGAAGTTCAAAGTGTCTTCGGCGCCACGCGCCGGGGACAACCGACCGGCGCCCGCGGCGCCAGCCTTGCGCGGAGCGCGCGGACTGGGTAGCGACATGGTACATGTTACCGCGCGTTAACGACTCCGTTGGGGGCGGCGCCGGACAAGAGCGACGATGTTCGTAATCGAGCGATATCTTTTCCGGCTTACCGGCATGGCGTTCCTCGCGGCCCTGTTCGGGCTGACAGCGGTCATCTGGATCACGCAGGCGCTGCGCGACTTCGATCTCCTCACCTCCAAGGGGCAGTCGATCCTCGTGTTCCTGTCCGTCACGGCCATGGTGCTGCCTTCGCTCGTCATGATCATCGCTCCCGTCGCCCTCTTCGCGGCGATCGTCTTCACGCTGAACAAATTGAACGGCGACAGCGAACTGATTTCGATGTCCGCCGCCGGCTTTTCGCCCGCCCGCCTCATGCGGCCGCTAGGCGCGCTGACCTTGCTTACGGCATTTTTCGTGGGCGTCATGTCGCTCTGGCTGATGCCCGCCGGCTTTTTCAACCTGCGCAATATCCTGATGCGCGTAAGGGCGGATTTTCTGGCCAATATCGTGGTCGAGGGTCAGTTCACGACGCTCGACCGGGGATTCGTGTTCCACTACGGCGAGCGGGCGCCGGGCAACGGCCTGCGCGGCATCTTCATTCAGGATCGCCGCGATCCCGACCATATCAACACCTATCTGGCCGAGGCGGGCTATACGGTCGAGCGGGATGGCCAGAACTTCCTCGCCCTGGAAAAAGGCAGCATCCAGCGGCAGGAAGCCAATTCGAAAGACCCGATCATGGTCGTCTTCGACCGCTACGCCGTCGATCTCGCCCAGTTCAGTCCGGACGTGGAGGGCGCGCCCCTGAAACCGCGCGAGCGTCCCACCCTCGACTTGCTGGCGCCCAACATGGCCGACCCCTATGTCCAGCGCAATATCGGCGCGCTGCGGTCCGAACTCCACGACCGGATCGTGAATCCCCTGTATGCGCTGGTGTTCGGCGCCATCGCCTTCGCGGCGGTGGGGCGGGTCCGCACGACGCGGCAGGGGCGCGGCCTGTCGGTCCTCGCCGCCATTCTCTGCGCGCTGGGCGTTCGCCTGCTGGGCGTCGGCGCGACGGCCATGGCCTCGACGAGCGACGCCGCCGTGGCGGCGCAATATCTGTTGCCGGTGGGCGCCCTGATCGGAGCCCTCTGGCACGCGTTGGGCGATCCCGCCTCGTGGCTGGCGCGCTTCGGCGCGCCGCGCGCCGCCTCCCCTCCGGCGCCGGCGATCTGATCGATGCCGGGCCTTACCCTTTCCCGCTACATTTTCGTTCGCTTCTGCGCCACGGTCGGAGCCGGGATCGGCGCGATCCTGCTGCTGATCTATCTCATCGATTTCATCGAGATGTTCCGGCGCGCGAGTGGCGCGGTTTCGGTTGGCGCGGCCTCCGCCGCCTTCCTTTCCCTGTTGCGGGCGCCCTCGATCGCCGAGCAGGCCATGCCCTTCGTGGTGCTGGCGAGCGCCATGTTCGCGTTTTTCAACCTGTCGCGCCGGATGGAGCTGATCGTCGCCCGCGCGGCCGGCGTGTCCGCCTGGCAATTCCTGACGCCCGCCCTTGTCGCGACGGCCTTGCTCGGGGCGTTCATCGTCGCGGCCTACAACCCCGCGGCCGCCGCCATGAAGGAACAGGCGGACCGTCTGGAGACGGAGCTGTTCGGCGGCCCCAAGCGCGAAACGGACACCAGCCTGTGGTTCCGGCAGCGCGGCGTCGATGGCCAATCGATCGTCCACGCCAACCAGTCCAGCGATCGCGGCGCGCAATTGACCGGCGTCAGCGCCTTCGTGTTTCTCGACGACGGCTCCTTCGTCGAACGGGTCGACGCGGCGCGCGCCGAACTCCATCCGGGGTACTGGGAACTGACGGACGCGCGCGTCAACGCGCCCGGCGAGGAAGCCCTGGCCGTCGGCTCCTATCTGCTGGCGACGAATCTCGCCGCCGCGCAGGTGACCCAGGCCTTCGTCCCACCTGATTCCGTGCCCTTCTGGTCCCTGCGGCAGGTGGCGAGCCGGGCCGAACAGGCGGGGCTCGACGCGCACCGCTACCGATTGCGGTTTCAGTCTCTGTTAGCCCTGCCATTGTTTTTGATCGCCATGGTTCTCATCGCCGCGGCTTTTTCGTTAAGATTTTTCCGATCAGGTGGAGCCGGTGTTCTCGTGGCGGGTGGCGTGACGGCCGGCTTCGTGCTTTATGTCGCTACGAAAATAATCGGGGATCTCGGCGGCGCGGGCCTGCTGAGCGCCCCGGTCGCGGCGTGGTCGCCCGCGTTCATAGGCGGCATGTTGGGGACTTTGGCGCTGTTGCATCAGGAGGACGGTTGATGGGGCGGCGTATTTGCCCCGAAATCGACCGCGCTCGCCGGTTAGGGGAACTGGCGTCGGGGGCAATTAAACGAGGTTTGGCCGCGGCCTTTCTCTCGCTTTTGGCGTTCGCCCACGCGCAGGCCATGGCCCAGCAACAGCCGACGCTCGCCGACCGCGTCGCCGGCAAGGTTCAGCCAGCATCGAATGGCGCCGCGGATCGCATGCTCGTCAATGCGCGCGAGATGTTGTTCAATCGCGACAACAACACCGTGGAGGCCCGCGGCGACGTCCAGATTTACTATCAGGGCCGGGCCATACAGGCCGATTTCGTCCGCTACGATCGAACCGCCAACCGCGTTTTCGCCGAAGGCAACGTCAAGCTGACCGAGGCCGACGGCTCGGTGGCCCGCGCGGACAAGATGGAGCTGACGCAGGATTTCCGCGACGGGTTCATTGACAGTCTGCGGGTGGACTCGTCGGAGGCGACGCAATTCACCGCCGCGCGCGCGGAACGCGCCGCCGGCGATTCCACCGTCATGGAGCGTGGAACCTACGCCGCCTGCACGCCCTGCGAAGCGGACCCCCAGCGCCCGCCGACCTGGCAAATCCGCGCCAAGCGGATCATCCACAACAACGAAGAGCGGATGGTCTATTTCGAGGACGCCGCGCTCGAATTCCTCGGCGTGCCCATCGCCTATGTACCGTATATGTCGACGCCCGACCCCAGCGTCGTCAGGAAGTCCGGCGTACTGACCCCCGGCTACGCCTATAGCTCCACGCTCGGCCTCGGCCTTTCGGTTCCCCTGTATTGGGCCGTCGCGCCGAACATGGACCTGACGGTGACCCCGAGCTTCTACACGAAGCAGGGTCTGTATCTGCAAACCGAGTGGCGCCATCAGATCGCCAACGGCGCCTACAGCATCCGCGCTTCCGGCATCTTCCAGAACGATCCCGACGCCTTCACCGCGCCGCCCAACGGCGCGGGCAACAAGCGTTTCCGCGGATCGCTTGAGACCATGGGCCAGTTCTACATCAACGAAAACTGGCGCTTCGGCTGGAACATCAATCTCGTCACGGACAAGTGGTTCATTCAGGATTACCGCCTGCCCTCGACCATGACGTCGGCCAACTTCTTCCGCGAAACAACCTCGACCGTTTTTCTGACGGGACAAGGTGAAACCGGCTTTTTCGATCTCCGGGCGTTCTACTTTCAGGGCTTGAGCCGCTACGACCGGCAGGAGCAGCAGCCCGTCGCCGCGCCGGTCCTCGACTGGAACAAGATCTTCGATCTCGACCCCGGCAAGACCGGCGGCGTCGGCGGTCGCATCGAGATCGACGCCAACGCCACGCATCTGAGCCGCCAGCTCGCGGCGTTCCAGTCGACGGGCGCCCGCACGCTCGACTCGCTCTACAACCTCTATGACGTCTGCACCGTCTATGTGCCCGGCAAGTGCATTGTTCGCGGCATCGGCGGCGAATACACGCGCGCCACGCTGAACGTTTCATGGAAGCGCCAGTTCATCGACCCCATCGGTCAGGTCTGGACGCCCTTCGTCTTCACGCACATCAACGGCTCGTTCGTCGAATTCAATCAGGGCCGCAACCTGCAATTCGGCGCGTCGTCGATCAGCAACGCGTCGCAGGCCAATTTCTTCGGCCAGAATTTCAACACCAGCGAAGCGTCGGTGACGCCCGGCGTGGGACTGGAGTACCGTTTCCCCCTGGTGCTGGCCAACGGCTGGGCGACGCAGGTCTTCGAGCCCATCGCGCAGGTCATCGTGCGACCGAACTCCCCCGCCAACCAGTCGCTCATCAACGAGGACGCGCAAAGCCTCGTTTTCGACGATTCAAATCTGTTCGAATGGAATAAATACTCGGGCTATGACCGCTTCGAGGGCGGCACGCGCCTGAATTACGGCGCGCAGTATACCATGACGTTCCGGAACGGCGCGTACATGAACCTCATGGCGGGACAATCCTTCCAACTGGCGGGCAAGAACTCCTACGCCTCGCCGGACGCCGCGAATATCGGCCTGTCCTCCGGCCTTGATAACCGCAAGTCCGACATCGTAAGCCGGTTCTCGTTCGCCACATCGTCAAGCTTCGCCTTCACGACCAAGGCTCGCTTCGATCCGAACACATTCAACCTGCGACGCCTCGACATGACCGCGACCACCCGTCTGGGCGCCTTCGAGGCCACGCTTCAGTACGCCCGCTACACCGCGCAACCGCTGATTGGCTTCGACCAGCGGCGCGAGGGTGTTTCCGCCGCGCTGAAATATCAGTTCGAGGCGGGGTATTTCGCGACTGGCAGCGTGATCTTCGACATGTCGCGCCATCTCTACAACAACAACGTTCAGGTGGGCGGCACGACGCCTGTCTTCTTCCCGGCTGGATTCGGCGTCGGCATCGGCTACAAGGATCCCGACACAACGGTCAGCCTCAACTACACCTCGATCTATCAGGACGACGGCACTGGAAATCCGGTGCGTAATCAGACCATTATGCTGGACCTGAAACTACGGACCCTGGGCGACGCCAAGGTTTCGACAAGCTTGAGCAATATCGGCGTGCAGGACGGGCTCAGCAGCCTGACGCCCTAGCGCGGCGCACCGGACAGGAATGGAACGGACATGACGGCAGTAATTCGCCACGGCAAGAACCTCGCGGCGGCGGCGCTCGTGTTATTCGCTCTCGCCGCGCCGGTCGCCGCGCAAACCGTCATCGCGACGGTCAACGACGACCCGATCACCAATGTCGACATCGAGCAGCATGCCCGCATGCTCCGGGTGCTGCGCAAGCCCGCGTCTTCGCAGAACGCCTTTGATGACGTTGTCGACACTCGCCTCAAGCTGATCGAGACCTCCAAGTTCAAGATCAAGCCCTCGCCCAGCGAGGTCGGCTGGGCGATGGGCTTTCCCGCCCGCGAGTTGAAAACCGAGCCGCAGCAGTTGCTGGCGGCCATGACGCGCGCAGGCGTCTCGCAGGATCAGGTCGAGCAGAAGTTCAAGGCCGACGCCGCCTGGATGATGTATATCCGCGCCCTCAACCGCACCCTCGAGGTCAGCGAGTCCGACGTGCGGGCCGAAATGGCTCGCCGCGGCGGCGGCAAGTCGGCGCAATACACCATTCGTCAGGTCATCTTCGTCGTGCCGAATGGGGCGGGCGGCGGCGTGTTGCAGGAGCGGTTCAGGAACGCCCAGGCCCTACGCGGGCGCTTCAATGGCTGCGAGGCCGGCGCCGAGGTCGTGCGCTCCATGCAGGACGCGGTCATTCAGGGCGCCGTTACGCGTTCGGGATCAGGCCTGCCCGCGCAACTCAAGCAAATCCTCGACAAGACCGAAGTGGGCCATCTGACCCCGCCCCAGCGCGCCGCCGAAGGCATCATGATGCTCGCGCTGTGCGCCAAGTCCGACCGCGAGGACAACGAGGCGACCGAGGCCGTGCGCGGCGACCTGCTGGTGAAGCGTCTCGAGGGCGTCTCGAGCCAGCGTCTCGCCGAAGTGAAGGCGCGCGCCATCATCGTCAAGAAGTGACATGAGCGCGCCGCTCGCGCTGACGCAGGGCGATCCCTCGGGCGTCGGCGTCGAGATCGCCCTCAAATGCTGGCTGGCGCGCGACGCGTCGACCAGACCGTTCTTCCTGCTGGCCAATCCGGATCACGTCGCCCGTGTCGCCGTCGCGCTCGGCCTGAACGTCCCAGTGCGAAGCTGCTCGCCCGCGGAAGCCGCGGCCCTCTTCGCGACCGCCCTGCCCGTCGTCGCGCTCGCCAATCCCGTGCTGGGCCCGCCGGGCGCGCCCGATCCGCGCGACGCGCCCGCGACGCTGGAATCCATCGAACGCGCGGTCGGTTACGTGCGCTCCGGCGAGGCGTCGGCGGTCGTCACCAACCCCATCGCCAAGGAGCCGCTGTATCGCGCGGGCTTCCACCACCCCGGCCACACGGAATGGCTCGGCGAACTGGCCGAGCGTGGCTGGAACACCGGGCCGCTTTTGCCCGTGATGCTGTTGTGGTCGCCCATGCTCGCGGTCGTGCCCGTCACCATTCACGTTTCGCTGGCGCGCGCCATCGAGATGCTGACGACCGACGCCATCGTGGCGACCGCGCGCGTCGTGGCCGCCGACATGCGCGCGAAGTTCGGCCTCAAGGCGCCGCGTCTCGCGGTCGCCGGCCTCAATCCCCACGCGGGCGAGGCGGGAACCATGGGCCGCGAGGATATCGACATTGTCGCGCCCGCGATCGCTCGCCTGCGCGCGGAGGGCGTCGACGCCTTCGGACCCCTGCCGCCCGACACCATGTTCCATGCCGCCGCGCGCGCCCGCTACGACGTGGCGATCTGCATGTATCACGATCAGGCGCTCATCCCGATCAAGACGCTGGCCTTCGACACCGGCGTCAACTGCACGCTCGGCCTGCCCTTCGCGCGCACTTCGCCGGACCACGGCACCGCGTTCGATATCGCCGGCAAGGGCGTCGCCGATCCCGCGAGCCTGATGGCGGCGCTGAACCTCGCGGCAAGGCTCGCGGCGTGAGCGCGATCGACGATCTGCCGCCCCTGCGCGACGTCGTGCGCGTCCACGGTCTGGAGCCGCGCAAGTCGCTCGGCCAGAACTTTCTGTTCGACCTCAACCTCACCGCGCGCATCGCCCGCGCCGCCGGCCCGCTGGCGGAAGCGACGATCATCGAGATTGGTCCCGGCCCCGGCGGCCTCACCCGCGCGCTGCTCGCCGAGGGCGCCCGGCGCGTCATCGCCATCGAGCGCGACGAGCGCTGCCTGCCCGCGCTGGCGGAAATCGCCGCGCGATACCCCAGCAGGCTCGACGTCATCCATGGCGACGCGCTGGACATCGACCCGGCCGCGCTCATCGGCGAAAACGCCGGCCCGGCGCGCATCTGCGCCAACCTGCCCTACAACGTCGCGACGCCCCTGCTCGTGCAGTGGCTGCTGACCGAGCCATGGCCGCCCTGGTACGACCGGATGATCCTGATGTTCCAGCGCGAGGTGGCCGAGCGGATCGTCGCGACACCGGCGGAGCGCGAGGCCTATGGCCGCCTCGGCGTGCTGGCGGGATGGCGCACGAAGGCGCGCATCCTCTTCGATATTCCGCCCTCGGCCTTCACGCCGCCGCCAAAGATCGTGTCGAGCGTGGTGGAACTGACGCCGCGCGCCGCCCCCGCCGATTGCAAGGCGGCGCTGCTGTCGAACCTTACCCGCGCCGCCTTCGGTCAGCGCCGCAAGATGCTGAGACAATCGCTCAAGGGCCTCGCCGTGCGCGGCGAACCCGTGGACGCGCAGGCGTTGCTCGCCGCAGCCGGCATCGAAGCCACCCGACGCGCCGAGGAAATCGACGTGGACGGTTTCGCGCGGCTCGCGAAGGCTTTGGAAACGCCGGCCTAGAACGCCGCGCCGGAAAGTGTCATTTCAGGTCCAGGGGGCGCATTCGCCGGTGGGATAGACGCGCCACGACAGCATCCCCGATTTCGCGACGACGACGTGGCCTTCCTTGGCCTTGGCGATCAGATGCTTGAACACCAGTGGATGCCGCCAAGCCTTGGGCTGCTTGGGGTCGGTAACCGCCTGATACTGGTCGGTCTCCGGGCAGATCAGGAAAAGCGTGCCGGTGCGGTCGGGCTTGAGGGTCGCGGGCAGCGAGCGCTCCGTCAGCCACTCGCATTCGAAATCGCGGCAGACTTGCGGGCGCGTGTGATAGATCGCGCAGCCCGAGCCATTGACGCAATTCTCGCAGAGAATCCCGGCCTTCTTCTCCAGCTCGTCGATGTCGAGAATCTGGCAGCACAGATTGCACGCGCCACAGGATTTGCCGGGAACAGCCGTCATGAAATCTCTCGATTAATCGAATCGTCGCGCCGAGTTTGGGCGCGCGGGCGTGACGGCGCAAGCGGCGTTGGGTGGCGCATCAGGCATGGGCTATACCCCGCCGTGGCCGCGCTGGCACAAAAAACCTGGCGGGCTCGATGGAACCGGCCAGATGAAGTGCGTTACGCGATTACGGCTCGAGGGAGCCGACATAAGCCGCGAGTGAAATAATGTCGTCCGGCGAAAGCTTCTCGACGACTTGCTTCATCAGGGCGCTGGCGTCCGCCGAACGACCGCCTGTTTTGAATTCGTATAGCTGGCGCACGATGTAGGTTGGCGACCGCCCGGCGATCGGTGGAATCGGGCCAACGCCCTTCAATGCCGGTCCATGACAAATGCCGCAAGCCAACGTGGTTCCCGAACCGCCGGTCTTGACCAGCGTTTCGCCCCTGGCCAGGCTTCCGATCGGCGCGTAGGCGGTAAAAGTCGCGCGCGAGTCACGAAGTTCGAACTGGTCCACATCGTCCGGAAATTCGACGATGCGGCGTCCAAGCGGCTCGACGCCGCCCCCTGGGCTCTTGAAGAACGCCAACCGCGCTTCGCCGATTTTTGGAATCGTCTCGGCCTCGATGACTTTGACATTGTGCCTTGGCTTCAAGGCCGAAAAATATTGCGCGGCGGCGAGCGCCTCCGCATCGGTCATCGCCTTGGCCGTGGCCAACATGACCGTGGTTGACGGCCTGGCTGGACCCGACAATTTTCGCACGCCGCTTTTGATGTCGGCGATTTGTTGAACGAAATAGCCGATGGGCAGTCCGGCGAGAATGGCGCTCTCCGGGCCGCCGGTGCCCTCGGTGCGATGGCAGGAGCCGCACGCGCGAACATCCGGCTTTCGGCCGATGGAGACAATCTCCGGCATGGTTCCGTGATCATCCGGATGCCAGTCGGGCGCGACAAAGAGATCGCGCGCCTGCTTCCAGCTGTAACTAGGTCCCGTTGACAAAGTGATTGACGCTGGAATCGCTGCTTGATTCAAGGCTGCCTCTTGGAGGGAGGCGGATTTGATTCGTGGATCGATGTCGGATGTGGAATGGGCTTTCCTCGAACCTTTTCTGATCGAGACCGG
>CAIOVE010000075.1 GCA_903861645.1 uncultured Hyphomicrobiales bacterium | reverse complement strand
TGGTCGAAGGCGAGCAGCGAGGCCGCGCCCGCATAGGTCAGGCCGGCGCGGCGCACGAGCATGTAAATAGCCGCCACGCCGCCGCCGAGAACGGAAAGCGTCTGGATCGCGGCGAGCGTGACGGATTGCGCCTCGACAAGGGCGCCCCAGCCCGGCCGTCCCCGCGCCGGGATCAGCAATCGCCAGGCGCATATCCAGATCGGCAAGCCCAGCAGGTTAGCCGCCAGCGCCGCCACGACCCAGACCGGTCTGGCCGCGGCCAGCGCCTCGCCCACCATGGACCAGTCAACGGAGCGGGCAAGCCATACGACGCCAAGGAGCGTCGCCGCCCAGATCGCGCCGAGAAACAGAAAGGCCCGCCCTGACGGCAGCCAGCCTTGCGCCGGCGGCGTCAGGCTCACGCGGCCGCCCGATCGGGGATGAAATCACGCATCAGCCGGAAGCGCGCGCCCTTCTCCTTGAACAGGCGAATGACGGCGCGCATGTCGTCCAGGGCGGGATCGCCCGTGCGGAAACGGCAGTCGAGCCGCAGATTCGTCTTGCGCCAGTCGACGTATTCCCACGGGTGGCAGAACAGCACGACCGGACCGGCCAAGCGCGACAGCCAGCGATCCCGGATGAACGGCGGCAGGCGCAGCACGCTCGACGTCACCGAGGCGGGAATGCGCGTGAGCCGGGTCGGACCATCGGGCGAGACGCGGGACCGCCGCTGGACGAGCCCACCATCAGGATGCGCGCCTTCGGCTCCTGCGCGTTCCTGATGCTGTCCTTCATTCTGTGCATCGGCCCGCTGGCGCGACTCGACAAGCGCTTTCTGCCCTTGCTCTACAACCGTCGCCATTTCGGCGTGATGACCAGCGTCGTGGCGCTGACACACGCGAGCCACGTGCTCGGCTGGTACTTTGGCTTCAGTCCGGTCGACCCCTACGAAGCCCTGCTGTCCGCGAATACCGGGTTCACGCGCCTCGCGGGTTTCCCCTTCGAGATGTTCGGCGTCTTCGCGCTGGCGATCCTCGCGACGCTCGCCGCGACGAGCCACGATTTCTGGCTCGCCTTCCTGACCGCGCCCGTCTGGAAGGCGTTGCACATGTCGATCTACGCGGCGTGGACCGCCGTGATCGCCCATGTGGCGTTGGTGGCCATGACCGCGCCCTACAACGGCCCACTGACCATCGTCGTCATCACGGTCGCGATCATTGTCGTCGGCCTGCATCTTTCCGCGGCGCGCGCCGTCGCGAAATCCGACACGCCCGCGCCCGCCACGACGGATGGCTGGATCGTTGTAGGGCCGCCCTCCCGCGTCGCCGAGGGACGCGGTCTTGTCGTGCCCTTGCCCAACGCGGAAAACGTGGCGATCTTCCGCCATCAGGGGCGCCTGTCGGCGATCGCGAACGCCTGCGCGCATCAGAACGGACCGCTCGGCGAGGGTCGCATCGTCGATGGTTGCGTGACCTGCCCGTGGCATGGCTTCCAGTATCGGCTCGAGGATGGCGCCGCGCCGCCGCCCTTCACGGAAAAACTGGCGACCTACCAACTGCGCCTGCGCGACGGGATGATCGAACTCGATCCCCGGCCGAACCCGCCCGGAACATACGTCGAGCCTGTCGCCGTCGAGGGAGCCGGGGCATGAGCGCGGAGGCGGATTTCTTCATTGGCTGGGCGGCGCGCGCGCCGCGCCCGCTGGCGCGCTTCATCGCCATGGTCGTGGGCGCGAGCCTGATTGGCCTTGTTCTGCTGGCCGTGACGCTTGGCCGCGCCTCGGACGCGGGCGCCGGCGACATCGTCGGCGAGGCGACGATGTCGGGCGTGCTGCAAACGGCGCCCTACCCGCTGCTGCGCGTGGCGCCGGATCAATCGCATCCGCGGGGACACTCGGTCATGCTCGCGGGCGAGGGAAAATATGGAATCGGCCCACGCGGCGACGAACTCGCGGGCAAGCCGGTTGAGGCGCGCGGCGCCCTCGTCAAGCGTGGCGATCTCGACATGCTGATCGTTGCGCCCGACGATGGCCTTCGTCCGCTGGACCAGCCGGCGACGACGAGCCCCGCGATCCCGCTCGGGCGCTGGCGCGTCAACGGCGAAATCTGCGACGGCAAGTGCAACGCGGGTGTCATGCGACCGGGCAAGGGCCTCGCTCACCGCGCCTGCGCTAGTCTTTGCGTTTCCGGCGGCGTGCCGGCGGTCTTCGTTACAACGGCGCCGCTGGAAAGCGCTTCCTTCCTGTTGCTGGCCGACGCCAACGGCGGACCGCCGCCACCCGCCATGCTCGATCTCGTCGCCTTGCCCGTCACGCTGGAGGGCGAGGTCGAGCGGCGCGACGATATGCTGGTTTTCCGTGTCGACTGGCCGCGCGCGAGGACGAGATGAACAATGGTCCGCGGGGCGTCGCCCTCACGCTGATCGCGATTCTGATCGCGGCGCTCGCCTGGCGGTTCGCGCCCGATCTCGCCATCGGCGACGATGTCGGCGAGTTCACATTGCTGGCGGCTCTGGCCGGCGTGTTCGTCGCGCTGACGATCGCCGCCCGTGTCGAGGATCGCCTGCATTAGGCCATGTGGGAAATTGCTTTCGGATGGTACCGCCACCCCGGCTTGAACGGGGGACCTCTAGATCCACAATCTAGCGCTCTAACCAACTGAGCTATGGCGGCCCGAAAGCGCGCGGAACCTAAAAGCAATGCGCGCCGATTGCAAGCGGCCCCGACGCGAAAGCGCCGCCCCTCGCGGGACGGCGCCGAAAATCCCGCGCGAACGCGAAATTATTGCTTGAAGCCCTTGGAGAAACTGGCCTTCAGCGGTTCCGCGGCCTCGGTCGCGATCTTCTGCGCGAGTTCGGCGAAGTCCTTGGCCTGCGCCGAGAATGTCTCGAACTGCTTGCGCGCGTGCGCGCTCTGCAACGCGATCGCCTCGCCGAGGCTCTTGGCGGACATGACCGACTTGACGTGCTCAAGCGTGGCTTCCGACTGCGCCTTGAGCGCGTCGATCGCCTTGGCGTTGAACGAGTTCACGCCCTTGGTCGCCGCCGTGTAGCTCGATTCGAGCGACCCCGTGGCTTCCTCGGCGACATGGCGGAGCTTTTCATAGGCGGCGCGGGACTGCGCGACGCTCTGCTCGACCGCCTTGCGGAACTGTTCCTGCGCCTCGCGGGCGCCGGCGAAGGTTTGCTCGGTGGCCTGACGCACGGTGGACTCGACGTTGGCCTTGGCGGCCTCGATGACCGCCGGCGAGACGGTGGCCGCGGCGAGATCGGCCTTGACGGCTTCCACGACCGGAGCGGGCGCGCGGGCGGCTTTGGTTGACGGTTTGCGTGAAGCGACTGCCATGCTGGACTCCTGTCGGTTCGGGAAATTATTTCTTGATGACGGCGGCCTTGGAAATCACGTCGCCGAATTCGCGCGCCTGCTCCTGGATCGCGGCCATCTGCGACTTCAAATAGTCGGACTGCAGCGCGACGACCTCGTTGAAGTCCTTGGCGTGGACCAGCTTCTCGGCCAGATCGAACGCGGCGGCGACATTCTTCTCGGCGAAACCAACGGCCTTGGTGGAGACATCCTTGACGCCGCCCAGCGCGGGATTGGCGGAGGTGTCGAGCACGCCGGTCGATTTATGCACCGCGCCGATGAAGCCCTCGAAAGCCTTGCGCGCCTGGGAAACGCTCCGCTCGGCGAAATCGCGCATTTCGGCCGGCACTTCGAACGAATTAACCATTTTCAACTCCCTGGACATGGAATAGCGGGCCCGGACCCCCGCCGTCAGCGACCGGGAACCTGCTCGTGATGAATTAACTAGCACGAAAATTTTCGCGGCGCAACATTTTATTGTGCAGCGCACAATGGGATTCATCATGATTTGATGAAACCGGGGAACATCGCCACTTTTCATGGACCGGGCATCCGCGCGATATTAAGAATTGATTAAGCCTGATGGCGTCGCGGTGGGTTGATTTCGCCCGACGGCATCGGGATCGCGCCAGTCGCGCCGTCATATCGGGATCATCGCCAAGCCATGGACTCATCGGTTCATTCCAATTCCCCGGAGGCTCGCGACATCGAGCGCGCGCTGGCAGAGCCCGCCGTCGCGGCGCTGCTCGCAAATGGCGCCCCCGTCTATGTCGTCGCCGGCCAACCGCTGACGGTCGTTTACGCCAATGCCGCCGCCCTCGGCTTTTTCGGCGGCGCCGACGCCGGCGCCCTTGCCGCCCGCCTGCTCGCGACGCCCGACCAGGGCGCGCGTCGGTTGAATGAACTGGCGGTCGCCCTGCGCCCGGACGCGCCCGCCCGCCTCGAAAAGCTCCGTTTCACCATTGGTCGCCGCGTCGAAAGCCTGACCTGCCTGTGCCGCCGCGTCGGCGAGGAGGGGAAATTGCTCGTGGTGGGCGTGCTTGGCGTGCGCGCCGCGCCCGTCACGCCGCCGCCGGTCGCCCTAGCCGCGGCGCCCGCCACGACAAGCTTCGAGACCGCCGCCCCACCGGCGGATCCGCCGACCGCCGCGCCCACGCAAGCGATTGAGGAACCCGCGGCGGCGACGCCGGAAGTCGCCACGCCGGAACCGCCCGTCGAGACGACGGCAACGGCCGCCACGACCGCCGCGGCCGAACCCGACGCCGAAGCGCCGACGCCGACGCGCCTTGACCCTGCCGCCGCGGAAACGGCTCTCATGGCGCGATTCCAGAACGCGCCCACGGTGCGCTTTCTCTGGAGGTCCGACGCCGCCGCGCGGCTGGTCGACATCACCGGACAGCTTTGCGAGGTGGTCGGCTGCGACAGCGCCGCCCTCATCGGTCGCGATTTCGCCGGGCAGGCGCGCCAATCCGGCGCGGACCCGACCGGCAAGCTGGCGGCCGCGTTTGAGCGGCGCGAAACATGGAGCGGCCTGCAACTGTTGTGGCCGATCGGCGGCGCCAACGCGGCCGTGCCGATCAGCCTCGGCGCGGTGCCGTCCTTCGACGTCAACCGCGTATTCGACGGCTTTCGCGGCTTTGGCGTGATTCATATCCAGCGCATCGAACCCTTCGAGGCGCCGACCAGCGAGGCCTCGCCGGCCCCGACAAAGGAACACGAGACGCCCGCCGCGATCGATCACGAAAAAGCCGAACAGGCGGTCGACCACGCCGAACCGCCGGCGATCGAGCCGGCGCATGTCGAGGAAACGGATTCAGCGCCGGTCGCGGAAACCCCGGTCGAGACGCGAGCCTCCAGCGCGCAAGCCGATAACGCGGCCACGCACGAGACGACCGAACCCGCGACCGCCGAATTGGCCGATCCGGCGATGGAGCCCATCGCGACGGAACCCGCGCCACCGGCAAGCGAGCCCACGCCAAGGGCGCTCTGGAATCATGTCGCGCCGGAACCCGTCGAGCCACCGGCCCCGGTCGAGCCCGAGGCCCCGGCGATCGAGCCAAGGGAAGCGCCGCGCAACGTGATTTCCCTGCGCGACTATCGCGCTTTCCCACCCGTGCTGCCCGAGGCGCCAGCCACCGCGCGCGAGACGCCGGAGCGCCCCGCGGCCCCCATCGATATCGCAGGGCCCTCGACCCCGCCGCCGACCAATCCGCCCTCGCGCCTCGTCGAACTGACGCCGGCCGAGCGCAAGGCCTTCGGCGATATCGCCCGCGCGCTGGGCGCCAAGCCGATCGACGAAGAGACCCGCGCGAAAAAACTCGGCGCGTCCGAGGACGATGCGCCGACGTCGTCCGACGCCGAACCGGCCCCGCCCGGCGAAGAGGGACCATCGCACGCCCCGACGGCCGAAGCCGCCGGTGAGCCGACCATCGAGACAAATGCCGCCCCCGCGATGGCCGTCGAGGAAACGAACGCGCCCACCGTTGAACCGCCCGTCGGATTCGACGAGGACGAACACGACCCCCTCGACCACGAAGGTCCGGCGTCACCCGCCGCCGAAGCCGCCGGCGCCCCGACCTACGACGTCATGCATGTCGCCTCGGCGGAACCCGTCGCGCCGGCAGCGTCCGCCCCGGCCGCGGCCCTGGAACATCTTGAAACGACGGCGCATCCGGCCAAAGACCACCCGGCCGACGCGTCCGCTTCCACCGATCATCCCGACGTCGGCCTCGAGCGCAACGCGGCGAGGGTTCTGGATCGCCTGCCCTTCGGCGTGCTGATCAGCCGGCTGGAAACGCCCATCTATCTCAACCGCGCCCTGCTCGACCTGCTTGGCTACGCCTCGGCGGACCTGTTCCACGAGGCGGGCGGTCTCGATCGCATGTTCCATGGACGGCAGGCGGAAGACCTGACGTCGGCCGCCAATGGCGGCTCCATTCCCGTCGTCTCCGCGTCGGGCGACGTGATCCCCGTCGAGGGGCGTCTGCAATCGATCGAGTGGGACGGCGCGCCCGCGACCCTCATGTCGTTCCGCAAGCCAAGCGACATGGACCTGCTGCCCCACGTGCGTTCGCTGGAAGCCGAACTGCGTCAGGGCGAGACGCAGAACCGCGAATTGCACGCCATTCTCGACACGGCGACGGACGGCGTCGCGGTTCTCGATCAGAACGGTCGGATTCTCTCGCTCAACCGATCCGCCGAGGCGCTGTTCGGCTACGAGCAGAACGAGGTCGCCGGCGAGTCCTTCACCTCGCTGCTGGCGCCCGAAAGCCACGCCGCGGCGATGGAATATCTGGCTGGCCTGCAAGCCAACGGCGTCGCCAGCCTGCTGAACGATGGCCGCGAGGCCATGGGCCGCGCGCGTCAGGGCGGCCTGATCCCGATCTTCATGACGCTCGGGCGCCTCGGCGCCACCGGCCAGAAATTCTGCGCCGTGCTGCGCGACATGACGCAATGGAAAAAGGTCGAGCGCGAATTGCGCGACGCCCGCCGCGAGGCCGAGCGTTCAAGCCAGTTGAAGTCGGATTTCCTCGCCAAGATCAGCCACGAAATCCGCACGCCGCTCAACGCGATCATCGGCTTCGCCGAGGTCATCATGGAGGAGCGCTTCGGCCCCGTCGGCAACGAACGCTACAAGGATTACCTGAAGGACATCCACGCCTCGGGCGGGCATGTGATGAGCCTCGTCAACGATCTGCTCGACCTGTCGAAGATCGAGGCGGGCAAGCTCGATCTGAATTTCACCGCCGTCGACGCCAACAAGATCGTCGGCGAATGCGTGTCGCTCATCCAGCCGCAGGCGACGGTCGATCGCGTCATCGTGCGCACGTCGCTGGCGCCGCGCCTGCCGCGGATCGTCGCCGACGAACGTTCGCTGCGCCAGATCATGCTCAACATTCTGTCGAACGCCGTGAAGTTCAACGAGCCCGGCGGACAGGTGATCGTCTCGACCGCGCTGACGGATTCCGGTCACGCCGTGTTGCGCATCAAGGACACGGGAATCGGCATGAACGAGGCCGAGGTGCAGACCGCGCTCGAACCGTTCCGGCAGATTCAAACCTCGCGGGCGCAGGGCGGCACGGGTCTCGGCCTGCCGTTGACCAAGGCGCTGGTGGAGGCGAACCGCGCCAGCTTCACGATTCGCAGCAAGAAGAACGAGGGCACGCTCGTCGAGGTGTCCTTCCCCTCGACGCGCGTGCTGGCGGAGTAGGATCTACTTCGCCCGCGTCCAGTCGACGCTCTTGCAGATGAGGCCGCCAAGCACGCAGCCGGAGGTCGACAGGCTGTTGCCGGACAGGGTCATCTTGCCCGAATAGGTCTTTCCGTCCTCGGGGTTGAAGGCGCTGCCCGCCCATGCGTTCGCGCCGCTCGCCTTCATGTCAAAGAATATCCGCTGGCCGACCTTCGCTGGCGAATCCTTGTCCCTGAGCCAGACGATCACGCCGCACACGGCGCCGCCGCAGGGCGCGAACCGCACCCGCGAGGCGCCGGTGTCGCGCAGCCACTCGCCGAGGATCGCGTCGTCCGCGCGGGCGGGCGCGGCGTTTGCCGCCGCAAGACCGGCGGCGAGCATGAAGGCGCCGATGAAACGCATGGAAGTCCTCCCCAATTTCACCGCCAGCGGCGGCGTTCAATTCATCATGGACGGTCGGCCGCGGCGCGGCGCAAACGGTCGTTGATCGCCTCGCCAAGCCCCTCCATGGGCACCGGCGCGACGGCGATACCGGAAACCCCCGCCACGTCGAGCGCCCGCAAGGCGCCAAACAAGCGCGCCGCCGCCTCCTCCGTATCGCCAAAAGGCGAAAGATCGATGCGCGCCGCGGCGGGAAATTCCGCCAGCGCGCCGCCAAAATCCAGCGCCGCCTCGCCCGGCGCGACATCGCGCGCCTCAAGACGCACCCGCGCGCGGGGCGCGTAGTGCGAGGCAAGCATGCCCGGCGCGATCACCGCGCCCTCGTCCGCGTCGTCGGCGGCCATGGAACGCCCCAACGCACGCGCGATGTCGTCGCGAGTCACGCCGCCCGCCCGCAGGATGCGCGGCCCACCGGCGAGGCAGGCGACGATGGTGGATTCAACGCCGACCCGGGTTGGCCCGCCATCCAGAATGATGTCGACGCGCCCATCGAGATCGGCGCGCACGTGGCTCGCCAGCGTCGGGCTGACATGGCCCGACACATTCGCGGAAGGCGCGGCGATCGGCAGCCCCGTCGCCGCGAGCAGTGCCAGCGCGACCGGATGGGCGGGCACCCGCAGCGCCAGCGTTTCAAGACCGGCGCGGGCGAGATCGCCCACGCGCCCGCCCGGCGCCGCGGGCACGACGAGCGTCAGCGGCCCCGGCCAGAAGGCGCGGGCCAGCGTCAACGCGTCGGCGTTGAAATCACCCTCGCGCCGCGCCGCCTCGAGCGAGCCGACATGAGCAATGAGGGGATTGAACGACGGACGCCCCTTGGCCGCGTAGATGCGCGCCACCGCCGCGTTCGAGGTCGCGTCCGCGCCAAGCCCGTAGACCGTCTCGGTGGGAAAGGCGACGAGCCCGCCCGCGCGCAGCGCATCCGCCGCCGCGGCGATGGCCGGCGCGTCGGCGGTCAAAAGGCGCGTCTCCGACTCCTGTCGCATTGCGGAAGGACCAGCTTTGGTTTTGACTGCGATGACCGAAAATGGTTTTGATGTGAACCAAGCCTCTAACGCGCTTTCTGGGCCGCGAGGCGGCGACCGTCAAGCATGTCCAGTGGAGACCTAAATGCCCTATCGCGCGCCGATCGACGAACTGCTGTTCACCATGACCCACGCGGCGGGCATGAAGGAAGGGCTCGCGAGCGGCGTTTACGCCGATCTGGACGATGGCTTCGCCGCGACCATCATGACCGAGGCGGCGAAATACGCCGAGGAAGTTCTCGACCCCATCAATCGCGGCGGCGACATCCACGGCTCGAAACTCGTCGATGGTGTCGTCAAGACGGCGCCGGGCTGGATCGAGGCCTACGCCAAATGGCTGGAAGGCGGCTGGGGCGCGCTTGTCGCGGGTCAGGACGTCGGCGGCATGGGCCTGCCGCATCTTCTGCATTCCGCCTGTTTTGAAATGTGGACCTCGGCCAACATGGCCTTCATGCTCGGGCCGACATTGTCCTACGGCGCGGTCGAGGCGCTCGTCGCCCATGGGTCGAAGGAATTGCAGGACGCCTGGATCGGCAAGCTCGTGACGGGCGAATGGCCGGCGACGATGAACCTGACCGAACCCTCGGCGGGCTCCGATCTCAACGGGCTGCGCACCCGCGCCGATCGCCACGCCGATGGAACCTATCGCATCAGCGGCCAGAAAATTTTCATCACCTATGGCGACCACGACATGACGGACAACATCGTCCACCTCGTGCTCGCCCGCCTGCCCGACGCGCCCGCCGGCACGCGCGGCATCTCGCTGTTTCTTGTGCCGAAGTTCCTGCTCGACGCGGATGGAAAGCCGGGCAAGCGCAACGACGTGCGTTGCACCGGGCTTGAACACAAGATCGGCATCCACGGCTCGCCAACCTGCGTCATGTCCTACGGCGACGAGGGCGGCGCAGTCGGTTGGCTGATCGGCGAGGAAAACCGCGGCCTCGCCTGCATGTTCACGATGATGAACAGCGCGCGTCTCGCCACCGCCTTGCAAGGCGTCGCCATGGGCGAGCGCGCCTATCAGCACGCGCTCGCCTACGCGAGCGAACGCCGGCAGGGCAAGGCCAGCGATTACACCGGCGCGGGCGTTTCGCCGATTCTCTATCACCCCGACGTGCGCCGCAATCTGATGACCATGAAGGCGCTGACCCACGCCGCGCGCGCCATCTGCTATTCGACCGCCGACGCCATCGATCGCATTCATCGCGCGACCGACGAGGCCGGCCGCAAGATCGCCAGCGAACGCGCGGCGCTGATGACGCCGCTGGCGAAGGCCTTTTCGACCGACATTGGCAACGAGGTCACCTCCATCGGCGTGCAGGTGCATGGCGGCATGGGCTACATCGAGGAAACCGGCGCGGCGCAGTTCTTCCGCGACATCCGCATCGCCGCGATCTACGAGGGCACCAACGGCATTCAGGCCATCGACCTCGTCACGCGCAAGCTGCCGATGGCCGGCGGCGAACCCATGCGCCGAGAAATCGCCGACATGCGCGCCGCCCTCGCGGAACTCGAAAAGATCAACGCGCCGGAATTCGGCATGATGGCGACGCGGCTGAAGGAAGCCGTCGACGCGCTCGAGCGCGCCACCGCGTGGATGCTCGGCAAGGTCGGCGCGTCGCTCGACGAGGCGCTGGCGGGCGCGACGCCCTACCTGCGTCTGTTTGGTCTCGCGCGCGGCGGCGTCAGTCTGGCGAACATCGCGTTGGCGGCGCGCGACAATGGCGCCGGCGCGCCAGACGCCGCGCGCATCGCCACCGCGCGATTCTTCGCCGAGCAGATCGCCGTCGGCGCGCCAGGACTCGAAGCGGTGGTGACGGAAGGCGCGGCTGGAATCCGCGATGGTCTCATCGGCCTGGGCGCCGCGGCATGAGCGAGCATGTCGCGATCTCGCGCGACGGCGCCGTTCTGCGGATCGTCCTCGCCCGGCCCGAGAAAAAGAACGCGCTGACCGGCGCCATGTATGACGCGCTGCGCGGCGCGCTCGAATCGGCTGACGCCGGCGGCGACGTCGACGCCATTCTGATCGAGGGTTCCGGCGGCGCCTTCACCGCCGGCAACGACCTCAACGATTTCCTGACCTACAAGGGCGACTTCGCCCTGTCGCCCGCCTTGCGCTTCGTGCGGGCGATCGCCGCCTGCCAAACGCCCCTCGTGATCGCGGTCGATGGGGTGGCGGTCGGCGTCGGCGTCACCATGTTGCTGCACGCCGATCTGATCTACGCGACGCCGGCGGCGCGTTTCCGCATGCCCTTCATCGATCTGGGCGTCGTGCCGGAAGCCGCGGCCACCCTGCTGCTGCCGGCGCGCATCGGTCACTCCCGCGCGGCGGAACTGTTGATGCTGGCGGAAGCCTTTGACGCCGCGCGCGCGCTGGAGCTGGGCCTGATCAACGCAATCGTCGCAACCGACGATCTCGCCCATGTCGCCCTCGGCAAGGCGAAGGCGCTGGCGGCGAAACCCCGCAACGCCTTGCGTGAAACACGCCGCCTCATGCGCGGCGACACGGCGCCAGTCGCCGAGCGTATCGAGACGGAGGCGCGCCTGTTCGCGCAAGCCTTGCGCTCGCCGGAAGCCCTCGCGGCGATGACCGCTTTTCTTGGCGGCAAGGCGAAGGGCTGAGCGCCCTCGCCGTCAGAGCCCGTGAACAGCCAGCGCCCTTTGCACGCTGGGTCGCGCCTTCATGCGCTCGTAATGCGCGGCGACTCTCGGCGGCAGCGGGAACTTGATGCGATCCGCCGCCCACCACGACACGAAGAACAGCGCGGGATCGGCAAGCGAGAAATCGCCGACGACCCACGGCTTGTCGCCGAGCGTCTTGTCCATCAGGGCGAAATCCTTGACGAACATCTCCTCGCCGCGCGCCTTCAAAACGGGAAACTCAGCCGCGTTGTCGGTGAATTTCATCGGCCGCCAGATGCGCGCCCATGACTGCATGTGCATGGTCGCGACGATGTAGTCCATCGCCTCCAGCATGCGCGCGTGACGCTCGGCGTCGGCGGGAATGAGATGCTTGTCCGGGTTGGTCAGGCCAAGCCAGACCGAGATCGCCTGATATTCCGTCAGCACGGAGCCGTCGTCGCGTTCGAGCGCGGGCACTTTCGACTTCGGATTGACCGCGAGATAGGGCGCCTTCATCTGCGCCTGGTTCGCCAGATCGACGAGGACGGATTCATAGGGCTTGCCGATTTCCTCGAGCAGGATCTGGATGCCGATGGCGCAGGTGCCGGGCGCGTAATAGACCTTCATGACTTCATCTCCCGTGACATCGCCACTGTGAACGAGCCACCAGCGCGGGTAAAGGCCGAGAACGCCCTACTTCGCGCCGCTCGCCGTCGGCTCCGCGATGATCCGCGCCAGCCGCTCCGTCACTTCGGTGGGCGAGGCCAGAATATCGCGCGTGATGTTGTCCAGCGCCGGTCCCGACACCGGATCGATATCGAGCCCGGCGCGCCGGGCCTCGTCGAGGAAGGCTGGATCCTTCATCGTCTCGTCGAACGCTTGCCGCAGCGCCGCCAGCCGCTCGGATGGGACACCCGGCGTCGTGAACAGCGGCCGCCCGACGGTCGGCGGCGCGGAGAGCAATTTCAGCGCGGCGCGATCGACATCGTTCGTCGCCAGATCGATCAGCAGCGGCGCGTCGGGCAGATCGGGCTCCTTCGTCAGGCCGATCTGAACGAGCACATTGATCTTGTGGTCGCGCAGCCAATCGGGCTTCTGCGCCTTGTAGGACGACCACGAATTGCTGCCGCGACCCTGCATCTCGCCGTTTTCCATGGCGAGATTGATCTCGTTCGCGCCGGGATAGCCCAGCACGACGCGGAATTTCGTGCCAGCGATGGCGTTGAGCGCGCGCGGATATTGCGACGAGGTGTTGTAACCCGTGGCGCCGATGGCGATCTCGCGTTCGCGCGCGTCGGCGATGGTCCGCACGCCGCTCGTGTGCCATGTCACGACCACGTTGTTGTCGACGATGGGATTGCCGATCCAGCCGAACTTGCCGGCGTCGAAATGAATGCCGGGCTCGCCGACGGCCTGTTGCACCGCCATGGCCTGATCGGCCGTCGCGAGGGTCAGGCCATCCTTCGCCGCGAGATTATAGAGCGTGTTGATCGCCACGCGGCTGCCGGCGCCGGGCATGTTGCGTGGCGTGATGCGCGGCTTGCCGGGGATGCGGTCGCCCATGTAGCGCGCGATGAGACGCGCGTAGAGATCGTAGCCGCCGCCCGGCGACAGGCCGATGATGAGGTCGATCGTCTTGCCGCGATAGAAGGCCTCGACCGACGACTGCGCGCGCGCGGACCCGGCGGCGACGCACATCGCCGCGACAAGCAGGCCGCCGAGGCGCGCGGCGGCTCTGTTCAGCCCTCGCTCAACCATCGATGTCGCGCAGGAACTTCAGCACCTCGCCGTTGAACTCCTGCGCGCATTCGACATTGCCCATGTGCGCCGCGTTCTCGAACATGTGCAGGCGCGCGTTGGGAATGAGGGGCACGAAGGTGTCGGTGTAGCCGGGGTTGCGCAGACCGTCGTGGCGGCCGGCGAACACCAGCGTGGGAACCTTGATCGCGCCGTAATCGAGAGAGTCGCGCTCGGCGCGCGGCGCCTCGGGCCGCGGAAACGGCGCCTTGAAACGCGCCGCCGCCGTCGCCTCCCACGCGCCGGGCACGTGGCTCCATTTCACGCGGCGCTCGATATAGGCGTCGTCGTGAACCCAGCGTTTGTCGACGAACATCACGTCGACGACGCGGCGCATGTGTTCCTTCGTGCCGTCGTAGGTGTTGAGCACCTTGCGATCGGCGTTGTCGGGCGCGTCGCCGCCGCCCGAGCAGCAGACGACGCTGACGATCGGCCAGTCGGGAACCTTGCGCGCGGCGACCGTCAGGCAGAGCCCGCCCGACATGGAGCTGCCCATGACATGCACGCGGTCGACGCACATGGCCTCGATGAAGCGCTTGATGTGCCAGATGCGCTTGGGAAACTGCGCGTTGAAATCCATCAACTTGTCGGTCAGTCCGAAGCCGAGATGATCGGGCGCGAGCACGTGATACTGGTCGGCGAAGACCGGCAGATTGTTTTCCCACGACGTTTCGGCGCAGCCGCCGAATTCGGCCGAATGCAGCAGCAGGATCGTCGGCTTCTTGCCCTTGTGCTGTTCGCCGGCCTCGTAATAGTGGGTGCGAATGCCGTCGATGGCGATGTATCGACCCTGCATCATGGCGAGTTCCTCCCGATTTTCTTGAACGTCCGACGCGACCGTGGCCCCGCGAACGCGGCCACGTTGATGTTCATTTCTGGCGCGAATGCCGCGCCGGGGCAAGCCTCCGGCGGCGGCGATCAAGCCGGCGTTATTCAGCCGCCAGCTTGTCGTCGATCGGCTGCGTGCGCGGCAGGTCGCGGATGGCCGGATAGACTTCCTTGGCGAACATGCGGATGTTCTGGCAGGTGCGCTTGTGGTCGAGGAAGCCGGCCTGCATCATCATCAGCAAGTGATCGAAGCCGCCGACCAGATCGTGGAAGCGCTTGATCTGCGCGATGACCTGATCGGGCGTGCCATACATGATGACGCCCTGTTCCTTCTGGAACTCCAGCGTCTGCGCGCGCATGGCGTCGGTGCGTCCGGCGAACTTGCCGAGCAGCGCCTGCGTGTTGGCGTCGACGCCCGCGTATCCCGGGGGATTGCGGTATTGCGGCTCCGACGGCGCGTTCATGTACCAGATCAGTTCCTTGATGCCCGCCTCGGCCTCCGACTCCGTGTCGGCGACATAGACCAGCGGCATGAAGGCCGTGCCGCCTCCGCCCGGCTGCCCGTTGAGGCGGTAGGCGCCGCGATAGGCGTCGAACAGGGTCCGCACCTTGGCGTAGGGTTGAAGGAAGGTGGCGAAAACAAAGCCGCGCGACGCGGCGCGGCGGATCGCCGGCAGATCGCTCGAACCCGTCATCCAGATCGGCGGATGCGGCTGCTGGTAGGGCCGCGGCCACAGGTTGACCGTGCGGCGATGGGTGAACTTGCCCTCGAAGTTGAAGGGTTCGTCATGCGAGGTCCACGCCTTCTGCACGAGATCGACGCCTTCCCACAGGCGCTCGACCGTGGTCGTCGGATTGGTGTTGGCGGCGAAGATTTCATAGGGCACGCCGCGCACGAAGCCGACATCCACGCGGCCGCGCGAGATGCAGTCGATCATCGACATTTCCTCGGCGATGCGCAGCGGGTCGCCGCGGTTGGCGATCGGATTGCCGAGAATGCAGATGCGGCCCTTGCTGGTCTGGCGCGCCAGAATGGCGAGCGACAGGGGCGCGGCGACGTCGAGGCAGGTCGCCGTCTGATGGTGCTCGTTGACCATCATGTTGAGGCCGGCGTCGTCGGCGACCATGTATTCGTCGAGATAGCGGTTGTAGAGGTCCGCGCCGATCCTCGGATCGAAGTGCTTGGCCTGCAACGTCACCCGCATCGTGGAGAGTTCGTTCAGCGGCGGGAGATGCGGATAGGGCATCTCCGTGAAAAACCAGGATTGCATGGGTTTACCCTCCTATGAATGATGACTCGTCCGGCCGGTTTCCGGTCTCAGGCGAGGAATGGTTCGACCTTCGCCAGCACGGCGGCTGGCTGCTCGATTTGCGGATAGTGGCCAGCCTCGGCGATCACGCCGAACGAGCCCTTGGGCAGCGCCTCGGCGTAGGCCTTGCCGTAGCTCGTCGAGGCGACGCCGTCGTTCTCGCCCCACAGCACGAGCGTCGGCGCGGTCACGCGATGCAGACGCCCCTTGAGCTTGGGATTGTGCATGTAGGGTTCCCAGCAGAACCGCGCGAAGCTCTCGATGTTGCGCGCGTGGATGGCGACCTCCTCCTCGGGCAGCGAGGGATAGTCGCGCTTGCCCTTGGAAATATCGTGCCACTTGAGCGCGGCGACCTTCTCGGGATGCAGGGTCCAGATGTCCTGAAGATCACGGTCGTAGGGGCCGCCGACCTTGATGCCGATCGGTCCGACGAGCGCGATGCGCGAGAAAAGGCCGCGATCCTTGACCGCCATTTCCATCGCGATCCAGCCGCCAAGGGACAGACCCACCACGGGAATGTTCCGCAAGCCCTCGGCATCGAGGAAATCGAGCATGAAGTAGGCGAGATCGTCGGGGCTGGAAATCCAGTCGGGGCGCTCCGAGCGGCCAAAGCCGGGCGCCTGCGGAATGATCAGGCTATGCTTTTCGGCGAGCGCGGCGACGAAGGGCGATTCCAGCTCCAGCGCGGACTCCTCGCCCAGCAGCAGCAGCAGCGGCGAGCCCTTGCCGCGCCGGATGACTTCGATCTTCGCGCCCTGAATGGTCCTGAATTCCGTGGTCGTTCCCTTGTCAGACATTTTTTTGTTCCCGAATTGCCGTTTCCGAAGCGCGTCCTTCGACCCGTTCCACTAGTCCTATCGACGACCCCGAAGGGTCAAGGTCGCCACCGCGGAGCGGCCGCTGGAAATGTGCGGATTGCGCAATCGCCTGCGCTATGATGCAATAATCCGCGTGGGCCGATTGGCCTGATCCAATCCGGAACAGTGGGCATGGAACCGGTCTTCACCGTCGATACGCTGCGCCTGTCGAACTGGATCGCGACCGCCTCGAAACTCGAAACCAATCACGCGCATTTCGTCGCCGCCGACATACCCGCCACGCGGCGGCGCATTCTGGAGGTCAGCCAGGGGCGCTGCCGTTTCACCATCGCCGATCCCGGCCCCTTCGTGCAGTTCCGCGAAGCCCACGCCTACGCCGGCGCGCTCGCCATCAAGTTCCTGAGCTGGAACTGCTTTGGCCGCTGTGAAACCAATGTCGCGCGCGGCGCCAATCATCATCTTTCCCTGCACATTCCCCTGACCGGCGGCTTCGAGGCGTCGCAGGAGGGCGAGACCGTCACGGTCCGGCCCGGCGACATGCTCGTCGTGTCCTCGCCGGGCGTCGTGCGCCGCTGGTGGGAGGGACCCTGCGACCTGCTCAACGTGATGATCAACCGCGACGCCGTGCTGGGCGCCTTCGCCCGCCTGCCGGGTGGGCAGGCGCTCGCCGAAATGCCGCTGACGCTTGTCGATTTGCGCAAGCAGGTCACGCTCGCCCTGTTTATCGAAAACCTCGTGCGCGACCTCGGTTCGGCCGCGCCGGCCTTCTCCACGGCGGGCGCCCTGCCCCATGTCGAGCGCCTGCTGCTGACCCTCGTGGCCGGCGCCCTGCGCGAGGCGCAGGGGCTGGCCGCCGACAGGGCCGTGTCGACCGTCGCGCCCTATTACGTGCTGCGGGCGGAGGACTACATGCGCCGCCATCACGCCGGCAAGGTCCGCATGAGCGACGTCGCCGCGGCCTGCGGCGTCAGCGTGCGCACGTTGCATTACGGCTTCGCGAAATTCCGCGATCGCGGCCCCGCCGACGTCTTGCGCGACATAAGGCTTGCGCAGGCCCGCCACGCCCTGATCGAGGCGCGCATCACCGGCCTGAAGGTGGCGGAAATCGCCACCCGCGCCGGTTTCCCCAACGCCAGCCAGTTCTCGCGCGACTACCGCGCGCACTTTGGCGAAAGCCCGTCGGCGACGCTGCGCGCCGCCTTCGGCTGAGCCGGTTCAGTCGGCGAAATCGGGAATCGGGCGCTGCTCGACAACGGCGATGCCGTAGCCGTCGATGCCGACCATCTTGTGAGCGAGATGGGTCATCAGGATCATTTTCTTGACCCCGATATCCATCAGCATCTGCGCGCCGATGCCGAACTGCCGCAACTCCTCGACCGGCTTGCGCATGGGCGTGCCCTTGCGCTCGCTGACCATGCGGCTCAGCGTGGTCGCGGTCGGCTCGCGGATGATCAACACCACGCCACGCCCCGCCTCGGCGACCGCGCGCATGGAGTTCTGCAAATCCCGGTCGCGCGGGCGGGCGTCGCCGCCAAAGAAGGCGCCGGAGGTCATGTCGCCCAGGCTGTCGGCGAACAGATTGTGCTGATGCACGCGCACGAGCACCGGCTCGTCGCCGGAGACATCGCCGCGGATCAGCGCCACGTGCTCGGCATAGGAGACCTTGTTGGCGTAGACGCGCACGTTGAACACGCCGCCATAACGGCTTTCGATCTCCGTCTCCGCGATAACATCGACGAGCTTCTCGGTGCGGCGGCGATAGGCGATGAGATCGGCGATGGTCGCGATCTTGAGCCCGTGAATCTTGGCGAAATCGACGAGATCGGGCAGGCGCGCCATGCTGCCGTCGTCGTTCATGATTTCGCAGATGACGCCCGAGGGATCGAGGCCGGCCAGACGCGCCACGTCGACGGCGGCCTCGGTGTGGCCGGAGCGGACCATGACGCCGCCGTCCTGCGCGACGAGCGGAAAGACATGGCCCGGCGACACGAGATCGTCGCGGGTGCGGTTGCGGCCAATGGCGACCGCGATCGTATGCGCGCGATCCGCCGCCGAGATGCCGGTGGTGACGCCCTCGCGCGCCTCGATCGACACGGTGAACGCCGTCTGGTGCTGGGCCTGGTTCTTCGGCGTCATCGGCTGAAGGCCGAGATAGTCCGCGCGCTCGCGCGTCAGCGACAGGCAGATCAGGCCGCGGCCATGCTTGGCCATGAAGTTGACGACCTCGGGCGTGGCCATCTGGGCGGGAATGACGAGATCGCCTTCGTTCTCGCGATCCTCGTCGTCGATCAGAATGAACATGCGGCCCTGCCGCGCGTCCTCGATCACGTCCTCGATCGACGACAGAAAACTGCTGGCTGAATCAGGCATTCACGCATAATCCCGGGCCGCGACCATCGCGGCGGCGCCACGCGGCGAGATAGCCCGCGCGCGCCGGACCGAACTTTTGCCCCGTTCGCGGGCGTGGGGTCAAGGGGCGGTCATAAGGTCAACCGATCACGCGCGTCGCGAGTTGACCCGGCGGCGCGCCGCTGCCAGAAGCGACGGCCAAAGGAGAGCCCCCATGGGAGTGGATTTGACAGGCCGCCAGCGCGCCATGCTGGCGCTTACGCTGGGTCTGGCGCTCTTCGCGCCCGTCGCGGCCACGGCCGATCCGATCGAGGATTTCTATCGCAACAAGACCATCGACATGGTCATCGGCTATTCCCCCGGCGGCAGCTACGATCTTTACGCGCGTCTCGTCGGACGTTTTCTCGGCGATTTCATTCCCGGCAAGCCGCGGGTCGTCATCCGCAACATGCCCGGCGGCGGCAGCCGCGTGGCGGCGGCCTATGTCTACAATGTCGCGCCGAAGGACGGCACGGTCATCGCCACCGGCGACCAGTCGCTGGCCGTCGAACAGGCCATGGGCGACAAGTCGCTCGTGATCGACGTCAACCGGTTCCAGTACATCGGCAGCCCGATCACCGAGAACAACACGCTCGTCACGTGGCACACCAGCGGCGTCAAGACCGTCGAGGACGCGCGACAAAGGGAAGTCCCCGTTGGCGCGACGGGGGGCAGCACCTCGTCGCAATATCCCAAGGCGATGAACGCGCTGCTCGGCACGAAATTCAAGATCATCATGGGCTATCCCGGCGGCAACGACGTCAGCCTCGCGATGGAAAAAGGCGAGGTCATGGGCCGCGGCTCAAATGCCTGGGGCGCGTGGAAAGCGACCCGCCCGGACTGGATTCGCGACAAGAAGATCAACATTCTCGTGCAGATCGGCCTGAAAAAGGCCGATGATCTGCCCGACGTGCCGCTCCTGATCGATCTCGCCCGCAACGACGAGGATCGCGCCGTGCTGAAGCTCTTGTCCGCGTCGGGCTCGATAGGCCGGCCGCTGTTCCTGGCGCCCGGCGTGCCGGCCGAACGCATCAAGGCCCTGCGCGACGCCTTCGACCGCATGGTGGCGGACAAGGCGTTTCTCGACGCGGCGGCAGCGGAAAAATTCGACGTGAGCCCGGTTTCCGGCGTCGAGCTTCAGCGCATCGTCGGCGAGATCGTCGCGACGCCGAAACCCATCGCCGACCGCCTGACCCAGATCATCGGCGGCATCGAGCAGAACACCCGGTAAGCGTCAGGGCCGGTACCATGCGGGATCGCGCTTTTCGCGGAAGGCGGCGACGCCCTCTTCCGCCTCCAGCCCGCGCTCGTGCTTGAAGTCGCGCGAGGCGTGATTGTAGATCGTGCTCGCGGAAGGCGCGACGTAATCCTCGACGCGCGCCTTGAGTTCCGCCATGGCGCCGGGCGCGCCGCGCAACATGGCGTCCACGACCGCGGCGACTCCGGCCTCCAGTTGGTCGGCGGCGCGCACCTCGCTGACGAAACCCATCTCGAAGGCGCGCGCGGCCGAGATGCGCTCGCCCGAAAAGCCATAGCGGCGGAAATGCCGATAGCCGAAAGCCCGCACGAACAGCGCGCTCAAAACGGGCGAGGGCGCCATGCCCAATCGCGTCTCCGGCATCGAAAAGAACGCTTCGGGCGTCGCCAACGCCACGTCGCAGGCAGAGGCCAGCGCGAGACCGCCGCCGACCGCCGCGCCCTGTACGACGGCGATGACGGGCTTGGGGCAGATGTCGACGGCCTCGATCATCGTCGCCAGCGTGAAGCGCGGGGGAATCTCCTCGCCGCCGCGACCGCCGAGGTCCGCGCCGGCGCAGAAGTGCTTGCCCGCGCCGCGCAGCACGATGACCCGCGTCTCCTTGTGCACGGCGCATTGGGCGAAAAGCTCGCCAAGCTCGTCGATGGCCGCCTGATTGAGCGCGTTGCCGCGCTCGGGCCGGTTGAGCGTGATGGTGGCGACGCCACGAGGCGACAGATCATGTGCGATCGTTGTGAAAGGCATTGGCGTTTTCTCCCTGTCGCATCGTAGCGCCCGAATCCGCCCCGCGGCAACAAGGCCCAAGAGTTTCCAGACGCGGCAAAGACCGCTACATTGATGGCAAGGGCCGGAGCGCCCTGAAACGCAATCAGCCCGGCGCGGCCGGGGAGGGAAACGCCATGCAGAGACTTGCCGACAAGGTCGCCATCATCACGGGCGCCGCCCAGGGCATTGGCGCGGCTTTCGCGCGCGGACTCGCCGCCGAGGGCGCCAAGGTCGTCATCGCCGACGTGGGCGACGGGACGGAAACCGCCAATTCCATCATTCGCGCCAATGGCTCCGCGATCTACGTGAAGACGGATGTTTCCTCGCCCGAGCAGGTCAAGGCGCTCGTGGAAAAAACCATCGCCGAATATGGCAAGGTCGACATCCTCGTGAACAACGCCGCCATTTTCGCGAAGCTCGGCGCCAAGAAATTCAGCGATATTTCCAGCGCGGAATTCGATCAGGTCATGGCCATCAACGTGCGCGGCCCCTTCGAATGCGCCAAGGCCGTGACGCCCGCCATGATCGCCAATGGCGGCGGCAAGATCGTCAACATCGCCTCCAGCACCGTGTTCAAGGGCGTGCCGGACCTGCTGCACTATGTCTCTTCCAAGGGCGCCGTCGTCGCCATGACGCGCTGCCTTGCCCGCGAACTGGGCGGGCACAAGATCAACGTCAACGCCATCGCGCCCGGCCTGACCATGAGCGACGGCGTGCTCGGCCAGCCCGATTACACGCCCGAATACATCACCAACAACATGAATGGCCGCGCCCTCAAGCGTAAGCAGGTGCCGGAGGATCTCGTGGGCGCCATGGTTTTTCTGTGCTCGTCCGACAGCGACTTCATGACCGGGCAGACCATGGCCGTCGACGGCGGCAACGTGATGCACTGACGCTGGGCCGGAATTTGCTTGCCCCGCCGGATCGTAATCAGGAGATTGTCTAAATGCACAAGATCAAGCTTTCGCCCGACACGATCGCCGCCGTGACCCGGCGCGCCGGACGGCCGCATCCCTTCGACTCCATCGACCCGCGCAAGACGGCGCTGGTCGTCATCGACATGCAGAACCACTTCATGGCGCCCGGCTACATGGCCGAGACGCCCGCGGCGCGCGAAATCGTGCCGGCGGTCAACCGGCTGGCCGCCGGCGTGCGCGCCATGGGCGGACATGTCGTCTGGATTCAGAACTCCACCAACGACACGTGGGAGAGCTGGTCGACCTACCATCTGCACCTTAACACGCTGGACCGCGCCAAGATGCGCTACGCCAGCATGGACGAGGCGGCGGAAGGCCATAAACTGTGGCCGCTGCTCGAGCCAAAACCCGAGGACACCCGCATGGTGAAGAAGCGCTTCAGCGCCTTCATTCATGGTTCGTCCGAGCTTGAGCGCTTCCTGCGCGCGCGTGGCTTCGACACGTTGCTGATCGCCGGCACGGCGACGCAGGTCTGCTGCGAGAGCACCGCGCGCGACGCCTGCATGCTCAACTTCAAGACGCTGATGATTTCGGACGCCAACGCCACCAGCAGCGACGAAATCCACAACGCCTCGCTCAACGCCTTCTATCAGAATTTCGGCGACGTCCAGTCTGTCGACGAGGCGCTGGCGTCCATGGCGCGCGGCGCCGCGGCCAAAACCGCCGCCGCCTGAACGCGGCCGTCGCTCCGCTAGAAACGCCCGACGTGCTCGATGACGACCGGGCGCGCGGGCGGCGGTTCGGGCGCCACGTGGCACGCCGCGCGAATGGCGCGCGTGGCGATCATGGCGGCGTCTTCGTCGCGCGCGTGCACGCGGCAGAGAATGGAGCCCACCGGCATTTCGTCGCCAATGCGCGCGAAGCCGCTCAGGCCGACGGCGTGATCAATGGCCGCGTCGGCCCGCGCCCGTCCACCGCCAAGCGAAAGAACGACGAGTCCGATGGCGCGCGTATCGACGCCCGCGAGATAGCCGCCCGTTTCCACGGTGACGACCCGCTCGACGGGCGCGCGCGGCAACCGGTCCGCGCGCTCCAGAATATCGGCGGGTCCGCCAAGGGCATGAACCATGCGCGCGAATTTCTCCGCCGCCACGCCGCTGTCGAGCGCCCGCGACAGCCCCTCGCGCGCCTCGACGCGGGTCGCCGCCAGACCGCCCAGCGTCATGAGTTCGCAGCCAAGCGCCAGGGTCGCCTCGTAAAGACGCGGGTCGCGGTGGGCGCCCGTCAGGAACTCGATCGCGTTGGCGACCTCGAGCGCGTTGCCCGCCGCGCTCGCCAGCGGTTCGTTCATGTCGGTGACCAGCGCGTTGGTCGACAACCCCGCGCCGTTGGCGACATCGACAATATTGCGCGCCAGCGCGCGCGCCTCGGCGGGATCGTTCATGAAGGCGCCCGATCCCGCCTTGACGTCCATGACGAGGCCATCGAGGCCCGCCGCGCGCTTTTTCGACAGAATTGAAGCGGTGATCAGCGGAATGGATTCCACCGTCGCCGTCACGTCGCGGATCGCGTAGAAGCGCCGGTCGGCGGGCGCGAGATCGGCTGTTTGACCGATGATCGCGCAGCCAACCGTTCGCACGACGTCGCGAAACAGGCGCGCGTCGGGCGTCGCGTTATAACCCGCGATGCTTTCGAGTTTGTCGAGCGTGCCGCCCGTGTGCCCGAGCCCGCGTCCGGAAATCATCGGCACGAAACCGCCAACCGCGGCGATCATGGGCGCCAGCATCAGGCTGACATTGTCGCCGACGCCGCCCGTCGAATGTTTGTCGAGCACGGGGCCATGCAGCCCGGCGCTGGACCAGTCGAGCACGGCGCCCGAGGCCGTCATGGCGTCGGTCAGCGCCACGCATTCGTCGCGGTTCATGCCGCGAAAGAACACCGCCATGGCGAAGGCCGCGACCTGCCCCTCGGTGATGGCGCCGCTCGAAAGCCCCGCCACGAATTCCGCGATGTCTCCGGTGGTCAGAGCGCCGCCATCGCGCTTGCGACGAATGATTTCCTGCGGCGGGATCACGCGCGAGCGGGCGGTTCGTCCGCGATGTCGGCGAGCAGCGCGTCGAGCAGGCCGCTGGCGCCAAAACGGAAGGTCGCGGGCGTGGCCCACGCCGGCCCCATGATCTCATCCGCGAGCGCCAGATAGACAGCCGCGTCGGCGAGCGTGCGCACGCCGCCCGACGCCTTGAAGCCAACCGGCTTGCCGCTGGCGCAGATGCGCTCCAGCATGACCCGCGCCGCCGCGGGCGTCGCGGAGATCGGCGTCTTGCCCGTCGATGTTTTCAGGAAATCCGCTTCGGCGGCGATGGCGATGTCGCTCGCCCGCGCGATCAGGTCGGGATCGCCCAGTTCGCCGGTTTCGAGGATCGTCTTCAGGCGACGGCCCGACGGTATCGCGTCCCGCGCCGCGCCGATCATGTCGCGCGCGAGCCGCTCGTCGCCGCGTTTCAGCGCCCGCCAGGGAATGACGAGATCGATCTCGTCCGCGCCGTCGCGCAACGCTTCGTGGATATCGTCGACGACGCGCTCGATATCCTCGCCGCCGGCGGGAAAGTTGATGACCGTCGCGACCGCGACGCCGGACCCGCGCAGGCGCTCGCGCGCCATGGAGGCATATTGCGGCCAGAGACAAACAGCCGCGACCGGACCATGAATCGTGCGCGCCCGCGCGACGAGATTGGCGGCGGCCTCGAAGGTGCAGGCGTCCGAAAGATCGGTCAGATCGAGCGACGCCAGCGCGCGGCGCGCGAGCGCGCTCATTGCGGCTCCGCTTCCTTGATGCGCAGAAAGCCGCGGATCAGGCGTTTCAGCGTGATGGCGCCTTGCGCCGCGACCTGTCGTGTTTCCGAGTGGCTGGGATTGCCGCCCTGGAAGCCCGCGCCAAAATTGGCCACGATGACGACCGCCGCGGCGCGCAGGCCGATGCGCCGGGCGAGAATGACCTCGGGGACGATGGACATGCCGACGACATCAGCGCCAAGCATGCGCGCCATCTTGACCTCCGAGGGCGTCTCGAAGGTCGGGCCCGAGAACCACATATAGACGCCTTCGCGAATATTGACCCCCGACGAAAGCGTCGCCCGCTTGAACCGCCGCTGCAATCGCTGGTCATAGGCGTCGACCATCGACACGAAGCCGCCATCGCCCTTGGCGCCAATCAGCGGGTTCATGCCGTTCAGGTTGATATGGTCGGTGACCAGCATCAGGTTGCCGGGATAGAAATCCGCGTTCAGCGAACCGACGGCCGCGGTCAGCACCACGATCTGCGCGCCGAGCAAGGCGAGCGTTTCCAGCGGAACCTCCATGCAGTTGGGCTGGCCGCGTTCGTAGTAATGCGATCGGCCCTGCATGTAGGCGACATTGACGCCCTCCTGCTTGCCGATCACCAGATTGCCATCGTGACCGGAGACGGTGAGCTCGGGAAAGCCCGGCAAATCCGCGTAGGGAATCGACACGGGATTCTCGACCGCGTCGGCCATGTTGCCAAGACCCGTGCCGAGGATGAAGGCGACGTCGACGCCATCGGTGACGCCACGCGACTGGATGACCTCGAAGGCGGCGTCGGATTGCTCGCTCATCGCTGGTTGTTTTCCCTTGCCAGATCGTCAAGCTGCCTGCGGCTGAATGCGCGGGGCAACAGATCGGTCAATAATACCGTATCTTTTCGCCCCGAAATATTAACAAGATGGACCCGCGTATCGTCGCGCGAAAACTCGAGAAGCCTTTGTCGACAGGCGCCACAGGGCGTAATCGGCTCATCGCCGGCGCCCAGAACCATAACGTCCGTGATTCGCCGCTCCCCGGCAACCGCCATCTGCCCGATCGCCACCGCCTCGGCGCAGAGCCCGTTGGGATAGGCGGCGTTCTCGACATTGCATCCGACGAACAGGGCGCCGGTTTCCGTCACGACGACCGCGCCGACGGGGAAGCGCGAATAGGGCGCGTAGGCCCTGTCCCGCGCCGCTTTCGCGGCCTCGAACATCCGGTCGAGCACATCCATGCGATTACTCCCGGCGGTAGGGCTGGCCCGCGGCCGCCGGCGGACGCGCCCCGCCGACAAAGCCCGCCAATAGCACGACCGTCATCAAATAAGGCAAGGCCTGAAACGCCTGCGTCGGAATGACGCCCAGAAACGGCAAGGGCGCGCCCTCCATCCGGATGGCCGCGGCGTCGAGCCCGCCAAACAGCAGACAGGTCGCCAGGGCGGCGCCAGGCCGCCATTTAGCGAAAACAAGCGCCGCCAGCGCGATGAAGCCCTTGCCCGCCGTCATGGCGGGCAGGAACCCGGCCGCCTGCGCGAGCGACAGATCGGCGCCCGACAGCCCACAGAGCAGGCCGCAAACGGCCACCGCCGCGTGGCGCGTCGCGCGCACCGAGCCGCCAGCGGCGTCGAGCGCGCGGGGATTCTCGCCCGCCGCGCGCAGACGCAGGCCGAACCGCGTCCGATACAGGATAAACGCGGTGATGGCGGCAACGCCAAAGGCGCCCAGCGTCAGCGCGTCCTGTCCCCAGACGAACGGCAACACGCGCGCCTCTCGCGGCAACGCGGGCGTTCGGCCGCCTTCCGCGAACAGCGCCGCGCCGACGAAGGCCGTGACCCCCGCGCCGATCATGTTGACCGCCATGCCGCAAACGATCTGGTCGCCGCCCCGCTCCACCTCCACGAAGCCCTGCGCGGCCGCGAGCGTCATCGAAGCGGCGACCGCCGCGGCAAGACCGATCCCGACATCGCCCGTCAGCGCGGCGACCGCCGCCCCGGCGAAGGCGCCGGCGAGCATCTTGCCTTCCAGCCCCACGTCGATCACGCCCGCCCGCTCGGACCAGAGACCCGCGAGGCAGGCGTAGATGAGCGGCGTCGACAGCCGCAACGCCGCGCCAAGAAAGGAAAGGATGTTTTCCATGGCCATCGCTACCGCCGTCGCCCCAGGAGGCCGCCGATCAGCAGCACCATGACGCCCTGCGCCGCCGTGACGATCTGCGGCGACACCCGAGGATAATCCAGCCCGAGCGCCGCCCCGCCCTGATAGAGAAATCCGAACAGCAAGGCCGCGGGCGCGATGGCGAGCGGACGATTGCCCGCCAGCAACGCGACGGCGATGCCGACGAAACCGGCGCCGCCGGAAAAATCGAGGATCAGGCGGTTCTGCGCGCCGAGCAGTTCATTGATCGCGACGCCGGAGGCGAGCGCGCCCGAAAGACCCATCGCGATAAGAATGACGCGCGTCGAGGCCACGCCCGCGTAATGGGCCGCGGTCGGGCTGGCGCCGAACACGCGCGTCTCGAAGCCCAGCCGCGAGCGAAAGAGAAACACATGCGCGGCGACCATCGCCGCGAGCGCCAGCGCGAGGCTCGCGTTCAACGGCGAGCCGGTCGGCGACAGACCCAGCACCACCAGCGCGTCGTCGAGGCGCAACAGGCTCGCGCCCGGCGGAAACGGCCGCGTCTCCGGCTGCATGGAGCCTTGCGCGCGCATCGGATCGACCAGCAGCCAGGACAACAGCGCGCTGGCGATGAAGTTGAACATGATGGTGGTGATCACGACATGGCCGCCGCGCCGCGCGAGCAGCCAGCCCGGCACGAGCGCCCACGCCGCGCCGAACACCATCGCCGCGAGACTCGCCACGAGAATCGCCAGCCACGACGGCGCGCCGCCGCTCGCCAGCGCGGCGAGCGCCAGCCCCACGCCCGCGACGAGCGACTGGCCTTCAACGCCGATGTTGAACAGGCCCGCGCGATAGGCGACCGCCACAGCGAGCCCCGCGAAAATGAAATCCGTCGCGTAATAGAGGGTGAAGGCCAGCCCTTCCGTGTCGCCAAGGGCGCCAAGAACCAACGCGCGCAACAGACCGAGGGGATTCTCGCCGATGGCCGCCGCGCAGACGGCCATGGCGACGAGCGCCGCCAGCCCCACGGCGGCCGGTTCCGGGACGCCGCGCCCCAGCCGCGCGATCACGCCGCGCGCTCCACGACGCCCGCCATCAACAGGCCGATCTCGCGGCGATCCGTCGACGCGGTCGCGCGCTCGCCGACGATCCGCCCTTCATGCATGACGAGAATACGGTCGCTCAGCGCGAATATTTCGTCGAGTTCGACGGAGACAAGCAGGATCGCCTTGCCCGCGTCGCGCAACGCCAGCAAGCGGCGGTGAATCGCCTCGATGGCGCCGATATCGACGCCGCGCGTCGGTTGACCCACGAGCAGGATCGCGGGACCGGCCTCGATCTCGCGCGCGAAAACCAGCTTCTGCTGGTTGCCGCCGGAAAAGCGGCCCACGGGCGTATCGGGCGCCCGCGGCCTGACATCCCACCGCTCCATGAGATCGGCGCAACGCGCGCGGATGGCGCCGGGATCGAGCAGGCGACGCCCCAGCGCGCGGTCGCGATGGCGACCGAGAATGGCGTTTCCCGCCGCCGGAAATTCGCCGACGATCCCATGCCGCGAACGATCCTCCGGCACATGCGCCACGCCCAGCGCTCGGGCGCGGGCGGGGTCGTAAACCGCCGCGTCCACCGGCTCGCCATCGAGGGCGAGCGCGCCGGACTCCATCCGCCGCATCGCCGCGAGAACCTCGATGAGTTCGGATTGTCCATGGCCCGCCACGCCCGCGACGCCAACGATCTCGCCCGCGCGCAGCGACAGGGAAACGCCGGAAAGGCGCGCGCGTCCATCGGCGCCGCGCGCGGTCAGATCGCGCGCCTCCAGCAGCGTTCGACCGGGCGGCCCGTCGCCGCGCGACAGGGCGTTGTCGACGTCGCGACCGACCATCGCCCGCGCGAGTTCGCGCGCGTCCGTCGCGGCGGCCGCGTGGGTGGCGACCACCGCCCCGGCGCGCAGCACGCTGATGCGATCGGCGACGGCGAGCGCCTCGTTCAGCTTGTGCGTGATGAACAGGATGCTCGCGCCGTCGGCGGCCAGCCATCGCATCAGCAATCCGAGATCGTTGGCCTCGTCGGGCGTCAGCGCCGCCGTCGGCTCGTCGAGAATGATGATCCGCGCGTCGCGCGCCAGCGCCTTGAGGATTTCGACGCGCTGGCGCAGGCCGACCGGCAGATCGCCGACGATGGCGTCGGGATCGACGGAAAGACCATGCGCGCGGGAAAGATCGGCGAGCCGCGCGCGCGCCCGTTTGCGTCCCGCGGCCAGCAAGGCGCCGCCTTCCGCGCCGAGCATTACGTTGTCGAGCACGTCGAGCGTATCAACCAGCATGAAATGCTGGTGCACCATGCCAAGGCCCAGCGCCGCCGCGTCGCGCGGCGAGCGGATGCGCGCGCGAACGCCATCGACGAATATCTCGCCCGCGTCCGGCGTGACCATGCCCATGAGGATCGACATCAGCGTCGACTTGCCCGCGCCGTTCTCGCCGACGATGGCGTGAATCTCGCCGCGCGCGACGTCGAGCGAAATGTCTTTATTGGCGACGACGGCGCCAAAGCGCTTCGTGACGCCGAAAACACGCAGCGCGGGCGGCGCGCCTAGGGCGGGCATCGCGAATCCGCCATGTAGTCGTGCACGACGATGTCGCCCGACACGATCGCGTCGACGGCGCGGTCGGCGGCGTCCTTCATCGCCGGGGTGACGAGCCCGCGGTTATTGTCGTCGAGCGCCCAGCCGACGCCCTCCTCGCGCAGGCCAAGGCTTTCGACGCCGCTCGTCCACGTCCCCGCGCGCGCGGTGGAAAAAGCGCGGATGACGGCGTTGTCGACGCGCTTGAGCATCGAGGTCAGCACATGGCCGGGAAACAATCCGTTCTGGTTGGCGTCGGTGCCGACGCCGAGCTTGCCCGCGTCGGCCGCGGCGCGCAGCACACCGATGCCCGTGCCGCCGGCGGCCTGATAGATGACATCCGCGCCGCGATCGATCTGCGCGCGCGCGAGTTCGCCGCCCTTCACCGGATCGGCCCAGGCGGCGCCCGTCACCCCCGTCATGTTCTCGAAAATCTCGACGCCGGGGTTGGCGCGCCGCGCGCCCTGCCGGTAGCCACAGGCGAACTTGCGAATGAGCGGAATATCCATGCCGCCGACAAAGCCGATCTTGCCGGATTTCGAGGCCATCGCCGCCAGCAACCCGACGAGATACGAGCCCTCATGCTCGCGAAACACGATGGATTTCACGTTGGGCCGGTCGACGACCATGTCGACGATGGCGAAGGGCGTTTGGGGAAAGTCGCGCGCCACCTTGTCGAGCGCGGCGGCGTGGCTGAACCCCACGGCGATGACCGGCGAGGCGCCATCGCGGGCGAAGCGCCGCAAGGCCTGCTCGCGCTGCGCGTCGTTCTGGATTTCGAAGTCGCGCAGGGCGACGCCGGTTTCCGCCGTGAAGCGCTCGCCGCCGCGAAAGGCGCCTTCGTTGAAGGATTTGTCGAACTTGCCGCCGAGGTCATATACGATGGCGGGCTTGATTTCGGCGCCAAGGGCGGGCGCGGCGAGACGGGCCACGACAAGCAAGGCGAGCGGAAAGCACGATCGCATGGGTTCTCCGGCGCGTGAATCGTTTATCCCTATAGCATGTTCACATCGGCCAGGCGTCGACGTCGCGCGCCCAATAGCGAAATACGCGTCGCGGCTCTTGCCCTCCCCGCGCGTCGTGCCATTCTGCGTCAGGCGGAAAGCCGGGAGGTTCACATGGGCCCTTGGTCAGCATTGAAACGCGCGCGCGGATTCGGCGCGGCCACTCTGCTCGCGGCCATCCTCGCGATTGGCCCGGCCCACGCCCGCGACAAGGGCATCGAGGTCGACGCGGAACTCGTCTTCGGCGTCGACATTTCCTATTCCATGGATCGGGTGGAGCAGGAGTTGCAGCGCGACGGCTACGTCAAGGCGCTGACCTCGCCGAACTTCCTCAACGCGCTGAAGTCGAACGCGATCGGCAAGGTGGCCATCGCCTACATGCAGTGGGCCTCCTATCAGGATCAGGATCTCCTGCTCGACTGGACCGTGATCAGCTCGCCCGAGAGCGCGCGCGCCGCCGCCGACAAGCTCGCCAACGCGCCCTACCGGCGCGCGCGGCGCACATCCATCTCCGGCGCCATCGACGCGGCCAATCGCCTGTTCGACGACAACGGCTTCAGGGGCGCGCGGCAGATCATCGACATTTCCGGCGACGGCCCCAACAACGACGGCCGACCGGTGACGCAGGCGCGCGCCGACGCGCTGGCGCGCGGCGTCACCATCAACGGCTTGCCGCTGGTGGGCATTCGCGAGTATCTCGGGCCCGCCGACATCAAGGATCTCGACATCTACTACGAGGATTGCGTGATCGGCGGACCGGACGCCTTCATGATCTCCATTCGCAACGCCAGCAATTTCGTCGACGCGACGCGCAACAAGCTCGTGCGTGAAATCGCCCGCGCGCCGTCGCGGCCAAATCCACTCGTGCAACGCGCGCAGGCGAAGGAGCCGCGCATCTCCTGCATGATCGGCGAGAACCTTTGGCGCAACCGATGGGGCAACTGATCCCCGGCGTATCGCGCCGCGCGTTTTTCGCCGGCGCCGCCGGTCTCGCCCTGCCGCGACTGGCGTTCGCGCAGGCGCCGCCGGCGGAGCCGGAGCCGATCATCTCGACCTTCGCGCGGTCGCTGCCCGTGCTCGCGCGGCATGGCATGGTGGCGAGCCAGGAGGACAAGGCCTCGCGCATCGGCGTCGAGGTTCTGAAAGCGGGCGGCAACGCCGTCGACGCCGCCGTCGCGACGGGTTTCGCGCTCGCCGTCACCCTGCCGCGCGCGGGCAACATCGGCGGCGGCGGTTTCATGCTGATCCATCTCGCGCGGGAAAAGCGCGACATCGCCATCGACTATCGCGAGATGGCGGGCGCGCTCACCGACGCGAAAGTGTTTCTCGACGAGGCCGGCAATTTCGCGCCGGGCAAGTCGCAATCGAGCGGGCTCGGCGTCGGCGTGCCCGGCACGGTCGCCGGCTTCGCGCTGGCGGTGGAGAAATACGGCTCCGGCAAATTCACGCTGGCGGATTTGCTCGCCCCCGCCATCAGGCTGGCGCGCGAGGGTTTCATCGTCGACGCCGATCTCGCCGACAGTCTGCCCATCGCGGCGCGGCGCCTGGGCCGTTATCCATCGAGCCGCGCCATCTTCTTCCGGCCGGATGGCGCGCCGTTGCGCGACGGCGACCTTCTCAAGCAAACCGATCTCGCCGCGACGCTGGAAACCATCGCGCGCGAGGGGCCACGCGGCTTCTACGAAGGCGATGTCGCCCGCAAGACGGTCGACGCGGTGGCGCGCGCCGGCGGCCGCATGAGCCTTGACGACCTCGCGGCCTATCGCGCCGTCGAGCGCGCGCCCGTGCGCGGAACCTATCGCGGGCGCGAGATCGTCTCCATGCCGCCGCCCTCGTCCGGCGGCGCGCATGTCATCCAGATTCTAAATATCCTCGAGGGCTTCCCGCTCGCCGAGTATGGGCATAATTCCGCGGCGTCCATCCACGCCATCGCGGAAGCATCCAAACTCGCCTTCGCGGATCGCTCGCTCTATCTGGGCGACCCGGATTTCACCCATGTCCCGCTGTCCGGCCTCGTGTCGAAGGCCTACGCCGAGAAACTGCGCGCGAGCATCTCGCCAAACCGCGCGCTCCCGGCCAGCGAGATCGCGCCCGGCAAGCCCGCGCCCTATGAGAGCGACCAGACCACGCATTATTCGGTGGTCGATGCGCAGGGCAACGCCGTCGCCAACACCTACACGCTGAATTTCAGTTACGGCCTCGGCATGGTCGTCGATGGCGCGGGCTTCATTCTCAACAACGAACTCGACGATTTCGCCGCGCGCGAAGGCGCCGCCAACGCCTATGGGCTGACCGGCGGCGACGCCAACGCGCCCGGTCCGCGCAAGCGGCCGCTGTCGTCCATGAGTCCGAGCTTCGTGCTGCGCGATGGCGACCTGCAACTCGTCACCGGTTCGCCCGGCGGCTCGCGCATCATCTCCATCGTGCTTCAGATCATCCTCAACGTCGTCGATTTCGGCCTGAACGCGGCGGAGGCCTCCGAGGCCGCACGCGTCCATGACCAGTGGCTGCCGGACGAGCTGCAGATGGAGCACGGCGTCTCGCCAGACACCATCCGCCTGCTGGAGGCCATGGGCCACCGCGTCAGGCCGACGCGCGCCTTCGGCTCTGCCCAGACGATCCACCGGGTCGACGGCCTGCTGATGGGCGCCGCCGACACCCGCCAGCGCGGGACCGGCGTCGCCGGCTACTGAATCGAGCCAACGCCGGGAAATCCACGGCGAATGTTCCGGACCGGCTTTTCACCCGGCGCGAAACTGCTAGTCTGATTCAACCGACGCGCGAGACCCGCATGGCCCTGTTCCGACTTGGCGTTTCCAGCGAAAACGCGACGTTCATTCGCGGCGAGGGCGTCTATTTGCGGCCCGCAGAAATGCGCGACTACATCGCCTGGGCGGAACTGCGGCAGGCGAGCCGCGCCTTTCTGACACCCTGGGAGCCCACCTGGCCGCCCGATGACCTCACCCGCGCCTCGTTCCGACGCCGCCTGCGCCGCCACGCGGAGGAACTCGACCGGGACGAGGCCTATCCGTTTCTGCTGTTCCGCGAGGGCGACGACCGCCTGCTCGGCGGCCTGACGCTGGGGCAAGTGCGGCGTGGCGTCGCGCAGGCCGCGACCCTCGGCTACTGGATGGGCGCGCCGCATGCCGGCCGGGGCTACATGGCGCGCGCCGTCCGCGCGACGGCGGGCTTCGCCTTCGCCACCCTGCGCCTCCACCGGATCGAGGCCGCCTGCCTGCCCGAGAACGCCGCCTCGGCCCGGGTGCTGGAAGGCGTCGGCTTTCAGCGCGAGGGCTTCGCCCGCGCCTATTTGCGCATAAACGGCGAATGGCGCGATCACGTGCTATACGCGATGGTGGAGACGGACCGAATCCTGCCGGGCCGGAACCAGCGGGGCTAGGGAGGCCCAAGGCTTTGCCGCGCGCCGGGTGTGGTTTATACGACCACATTTCCGACACGGTCGCATCGGATTTGAGACCGAATTGTCCGCGGGCCTGGCCCGGTCATTGATGGGGTCACGTGCGTCGGCTTGTCCTGTTATCGCTGCTAACGTTGCTCGCCTTTCTGGGCGTGGCGCGTCTGGCGTTCGCCGTTGAATCCTACCGGGTTCCCCCGGATGCGCAGGCCATCGACCTGACCAACAAGGTCGAGCGCAATTTCTCGCAGGGCGACCGGTTGCAGGTTTCGACCGCGCCCGACGCCGGCGGCATCGTCCGGCGCATCGAGGTCAGCGCCAAGGAAGCCGGCACGCAGCCGGCGTGGATCGTCTTCGCCCTGACCAACGACACCGATGAACAGATCGAGCGCCTGCTGGTGGCGCCGCATTTCCGGCTCGTCGGCTCCGGCGTGATCTCGCCCGACCTTGGCGCGACGCGCATTTCCGCGATCACGGCCAGTCAGGGCTTCCCGCCCGAGAGCGAGGAGAGCGAGGACGCCGATATCTTCCGCCTCACGCTCGATCCCGGCACGACCGTCACCTATGTCGCGGAATTGCGCACGCCCAGCCTGCCGCAGCTCTATTTGTGGGAGCCCGACGCCTACAAGGACAAGCAGGCGAGCCTGACCCTGTTCAAGGGCATTGTCATCGGCGTCGCGGGCCTGCTCGCCCTGTTCCTCACCATCGTCTTCGTGGTCAAGGGCGGCGTTATTTTTCCAGCCGCCGCGGCGCTGGCGACGGCGGTCCTCGTCTATGTCTGCATCGACTTCGGATTCTGGGGCAAATTGATCGGCGCCGCGGGCGCGGGCGATCAGGTCTGGCGCGCCAGCGCCGAGACCTTCCTCGCCGCCACCCTGTCGGTCTTTCTTTTCGCCTATCTGAATCTCGCGAGCTGGCACGTGCGCGCCTCCTACGTGGTGGCGGGCTGGCTGGCGCTGCTCTGCTGTCTGGTCGGTCTGGCGATCTACGATCCCGCGACGGCGGCGGGCGTGGCGCGCATATCGCTGGCGACGGTCGCCGTCGTCGGCTTCATTCTCGTTCTTTATCTCGCCGTGCACGGGCTCGACCGCGCGGTCATGCTGATCCCCACGTGGTTCCTGCTGTTGATGTGGGTGTGCGCGGCGGGCGCGACCGTGTCGGGCTATCTGACCAACGATCTGGTCTCGCCCGCCCTCATCGGCGGCCTCGTGCTAATCATCATGCTGATCGGCTTCACGATCATGCAGATCGCCTTCGCCGGCGGCGGACTCGCCGCGGGGGTCATTTCCGACGCGGAGCGCAAGGCTTTGGCGCTGACGGGCTCGGGCGACATCATCTTCGACTGGGACGTGATCGTCGACGATCTCTACGTGAGCCCCGAGACGGAAATGCAACTCGGCCTCAAGCGCGGCGCGCTCGGCGGGCCGGCGTCGGGCTGGTTCGACGTGCTGCATCCCTTCGATCGCGACTGCTATCAGGCCTGCCTTGACACGGTTCTCGAACAACGTCGCGGACGGGTAAATCTCGATTTCCGCCTGCGCGGCGCCGACGGCCATTTCATGTGGTTTCACCTGAAGGCGCGCCCCGTCGTCAACGCCGATGGCGACGTCGTGCGCGTCGTCGGCACGCTGGCCGACGTGACCGAGGCCAAGACGGCGGAAGAACGCATCCTGCACGATTCCGTCCACGATAATCTGACGGGACTACCGCATCGCGAACTGTTCTTCGACCGCCTCGACACGGCGCTGAAACAGGGCCTTGTCGACCCCAAGCGACGCCCCGCCGTGGTGGCGATCGACCTCGACCGCTTTCGTCAGGTGAACGACGCCGCGGGCGTCGCGGCGGGCGATTCCATCCTGCTGACCGCGGCCCGCCGCCTCGGCCGCCAGCTCAAGCCGCAGGACACGCTGGCGCGCGTGTCGAGCGATCTCTTTGCCATCATCGTCACCTCCGAGAACGAGACGTCCGCGATCCTGCAACTCGCCGACAAGGCGCGGCGCGCGCTGGCGACGCCGGTCACGTTCAGCGAGCATGAAATCGCCCTGACCGCCTCCGTCGGCATCGCCCTTTTCGATCCGCAACTGCATCCCAAGCCCGGCGACATGCTGAAGGACGCGGAAATCGCGCTGGCCCACGCCAAGCGCTACGGCGGCAATCGCATCGAGGTCTTCCGGCAGGGCATGCGCGCCCAGCGCGCCGACCGACTGGCGCTGGAAACCGACCTGCGCAACGCGCTCGGCCGCGGCGAGATGAAGGTCTATTTCCAGCCGATCGTCCGGCTGGAGGACCGCACCATCGCGGGCTTCGAGGCGCTGCTGCGTTGGGACCATCCGCGCCACGGGCGCCTCTCGCCCGGCGAGTTCATTCCGATCGCCGAGGAAACCGGCCTTATCATCAATCTCGGCCTCTTCGCCCTCGACCGCACGGCGCGCGAACTGGCGATCTGGCAGCGCGCGCTCGATGTCGACCCGCCGATCTTCGCCAGCGTCAACGTATCGTCGCGCCAGTTGCTGCGTCACGATCTGCTCAACGACGTGAAATCCGTGCTGACGCGCTCAAGCGTCAAGCCCGGCACGTTGAAGCTGGAATTGACCGAGAGCCTCGTGATGGAGAATCCGGAATACGCCGCGCAGATGCTGACGCGCATCCGCGATCTCGGCGCCGGCCTCTCGCTCGACGACTTCGGCACGGGCTATTCCTCGCTCGCCTATCTGCAACGCTTCCCCTTCGACACGATCAAGATCGACCGCATGTTCGTGCATCCGACCGAAAGGGGCGCGCGCCCGGCGCTGCTGCGCTCCATCGTGTCGCTCGCCCACGATCTCGGCATGGAGGTCGTCGCCGAGGGCGCGGAGACCGAGAGCGACGTCATCGAGCTTTATCAGCTTGGTTGCGAATTCGCGCAGGGCTTCGCCTTTGGCCAGCCGATGGACGCCATGGAAGCGCGCAGGCTGCTTGGCGCGGACACCGAGGCCGCCTGAAACAAAAAAGCCGGGCGCTGGGCCCGGCTTTCTTTTGTCTGGCGCAAATCGCCCGGATCAGATCTTGTCCGGGAACTTGATGATGAAATTGTCCCGGTTGGGCATTTTCACCTGCGGCAGGCTCCTGGCGTCCATCACGGTCTTCTCGTCGATGATCTTGTTGCCGGCGAGAATGAACGCGACGAGGCTGTAGACCTCCTCGTTCGACAGCGTGCGCGGCGCGGGCCAAGGCATCGCGCGGCGAATGTAATCGTACAGGGTGGTCGAATAGGCCCAGAAATTCTTGACCGTCTTGTTGGCCTCGATTCCGCCGCCCTTCAACGGCTGATCGGTGATCAGCGCGCCATTGCGGCCGCCCAGCGCGCCATCGCCGTGACACTGGTTGCAGCCCTTTTCGCCGAACAGTTTCGCGCCGACCGCGGCCGTGCCGGAGCCCGGCGGCAGGTTCGTGCCATCGGGCAGGATCGTGATGTCCCACGCCTTGATGTCGGTTTCGGTGATCTTGTCGCCGAGGCCGACGGGCGCGCCAAGGCCGTTCTTGGCGTCGGCGGCGAAGGCCGCGCCGGCGGCGCCCAGCGCCATCAGCGCGACAAGGGAGAGAGCCTTAAACGTAGACATGCTTGATCTCCCCCTTGGCGTCGATACCCCAGCTGGTGAGGCTGTTGTAATGCTGGTTCGGGAAGCCGAACGTATTCGTCACCGGCTTCAGGGTTTCGCCGCGCGCCTTCACGAAGTCCGCGCGCAATGGCTGGATGTTGCCGCCATCGTCGACGGCGCGGCTGGTCAGGATCGCCGGCGAGCCGTCCCATCGCCAGGGTATGTGGAAACGCGTGAAGGCCTTGTGCATGGTCGGGCCCTGAATCGCCGCGTCCGCCCATGTCTTGCCGCCATCCGCCGAGACCATCACGCGCTCGATGCGGCCGCTGCCCGAATAGGCGATGCCCGAAATCTCGTAATAGCCGGGCTCCTTGAGCCCCATGCCGAACGACGGGCTCGTGATGAACGACTTCACCTCGTTGACGAAGTAGAACTTGTAGGCGGTGTAGTCGGGCAGCACGGGCGAATAGTTGCGCGCCTCGTAATAGGTCATCGCCGGCTGATCGACGAGCTTGATGCGACGCACGTATTTCGTCTGCATGTTGCCTTCCCAGCCGGGCAACACGAGACGCATGGGATAGCCCTGCTCGGGCATCAGCGGCTCGCCGTTCTGGTAGAGCGCGATCATCGCGTCGTCCCAGGCCTTCTTGAGCGGCACGGAGCGCGTCAGCGCGGCCGTGTCGGCGCCTTCCGCGAGCATCCAGACCGCCTTCGGATCGACGCCGACCTCGTCGAGCAAGGTCGACAGCAGCACGCCCGTCCATTCGGCGTTGGAAACGAGTCCATGCAGATGTTGCAGCGTCGCCTGCACCGGCTCGTTGGAGAACAGCGGCGCGGAATTGCCGCCGCATTCCACGAAGGTGGTGCGCGACACCATCGGATAGCGCAACAGCTTCTCCAGCGTGAAGGCCAGCGGTTGCTTGACCATGCCGTGGATGACGAGCTTGTGCTGCGCGGGGTCGATGTCGGGAATGCCGTTGTGCAGAATCGTGAAGTGCAACGGGTTGGGCGTGATCGTGCCATTCAGCTTGTGGTGCGGCGTGCGCGCGTGCTGCGTGCGGGCCTCGCCCTTCGGGTTAGACAGGATGCGCAGCGTGTCCTTCTCGAACCGCGAGCGCGTGCCGTATTCCATAACGTTGGAGCCCTGATGGCCGCTCCATTCGGCGTCCTGCACGGGCTCGGCGGCCGCGCCGTTCACCCCGCCGACGGAACCGATGCCCGCCGCGCCGGCGAGCGCGATGCCCCGGCCCAGAAGCGCGCGTCGATGCAGGAGTCCATTGCCCGCGACGAATTCATCCGGCGAGGACCGGCCCACGCCGCCTCGCGTCCTGAAAATGCCCATCGTTTCTCTCCCTTGCGCCGACGAACATGTTTCGGCGGCGCTTGATTTGGCTGTTTATTGTGCGATACGCGGGCGTGAAAGTCCAGACGGCTAGAAGCCGAGCGTCGGCTTCACGTCGGCGGGCGGCGTCTTCCATTTCTTGGGCTTGCGGCCCTCGGCGATCGCCCGCAACTCGCGCGTCAGTATCTTGCGCCAGCCGATGATGCCGGCGTCGGATCGTCCCAGATGTTCATGCTGGCGATCGGCGACGCGACCTTGCCCCGCCTGCACGGCGATGTCCTGAACGATGGCGAGATCGGGATGGCGAACATCGGCGTAATAGCCCTCGCCCGCCATCAACTCGCGCGCGACGTCGGCCGATGGCCGGGCGGCGGCGACGGTCGCGTGATATTTCGCGCGCTGCGCCTCATAGGCCTTCAACGCGTCGCCGGTGACCTCGACATGGCCGGCGATCAGCCAGAGGTGGTTCTCGTCATCGACCGGCGTGAAGCTGAAATAGATTTCAGGCCAGCCGCCGACGCCCTCCATGCCCGCCAGCGGCGGCACGATGACGCGCGTGACGTTGGGCGCGTAATGCAGCGTCTGGCGCACGAGGCCGGTCTTGCGCTTGCCGTAACGCATCATCCCCCAGTCCGTCTCCTCCGTGGAGATGACCGGCAGGTCGCGCGACAGATTGGCGTGCGAGCCGCCCGGCGCGTGGGTGAAGGCGACATGCACCTCGTCCATGCTGTTTTCGAAGCTCTGCAGATAATTGCAGGGCACGTGCTCGACATTCCACACATCGACGACGCCCGGCGTGTCGCGACTGGGAAACGGCGGGAAAGCCGGCGCCTTGCCCGCGCCGAAATAGACCCACACGAGGCCGAGATATTCCTCGCAAGGGTATTTGCCGATCCGGACCTTGCGCGCGAAACCCGCCTCCTCGGCGGGTTGCTCGACGCATTGGCCGGCATGGTCGAATTTCCACCCGTGATAGACGCAGCGGATGTCGTCGCCCTCGACCCATCCCAGATGCATTTGCGCCCAGCGATGCGGACAGGCCGCGTCGATGCAATGCGCCTTGCCGGATTCGCCGCGGTAGAGCGTGAAATTCTCGCTCATGACGCGGATCGGCTTGGCCCGTCCCTTCGGCAGATCCATGGAGCGACCGACGGCGACCCAGAATTGCCGCATGAAGATCCCGCCGGGCGTGCCCGGCTTTGTCGTGGCGAGATCGACGTCGAGACGCTTGGCTTTTTTCGTCGCCGCGCGGGGCGCGGCGACAGCCTTGGCGGGTGGTTTTTGAGCGATGTTCATGGGCGCCTCGCTTGTATTCAGGCGGCTTTCCGGGCCTCGGCCGCGGGCGACTCGGCCGGCTTGTAGGCGTACTGGCCAAGCGTCAGCAGGGCGAGACAGACCAGCCCGAGCATGACCATGTAGACGATCAGGATCGGCGTGTAGGACTTGCCGTAGAAATCATAGGTCCAGCCGCTGATCGCCGGGCCAAACCCGGTGCCGAGATTGAACGCGGCGAAGATCAGCCCGTAAATCTTGCCGAAGTTGCGCATGCCGAAATAGCGGCTGAGCATGAAACCCATGATGTCGATCTCGGCGCCGATGCCGCCGCCGCAGAACACCGCGCCGACGAGCGCCAGCGGACCCGTCGCTCCGGTGGCGAGAATGCCCATGCCGATGATCGACAAGCCGAAGAAGACCATGGCGACGAAGGGCCCCCAGACAAAGTCCAGGAAATAGCCCGACAACATGCGTCCGCCGATGATGGCGAGACCCGCCATCTGCACGGCCTGCACGGCTTGCGGCGGCGGCGTGCCACGGTCGATCAACATCGGCACGATATGGGTGATGGTGCCGTTGATGGCGAGCACCGCGAAGGTAAACCCGAGTAGCAGCACCCAGAACCGGTAGTTGGACAGCGCCTCGCCAAGGGTCTGGCCAGGCAGATGGCTGGTGTCGACGCGACCGTTGCGCACGAGGTCGGGCCGATCCCGCACGAAGATGAAATTGGGAATGAAGGCGAGCACGAGAATTGCGACCGACAGGCCGATGTAGGCGCCACGCCAGCCGAGCGCCGGCACGGTGACAAGCGGCAGGCCAAAGAGCGCGACAGGACCGCCATTCATCAGCGTGCTGGCGAGCCATGGCACCACCACCACGCCAAAACCGACGCCCGCGGTGGCGATGCCGAGCGCGAGACCACGCGAGCGATCGAACCACTGGTTGACGGCGGTCGTGTAACCCACGGGCGTCTGCGCCGCGCTGAACAAGCCAGCCAACGCGAATTGCGCGAAGATCAGCGGCATCGACGCGGTCATGCGCGAAAACATGAACACCGAGAAAGCGAACATCAGGATGCCCACCAGTTGCACCCGGCGCACGCCGAACCGGTCAAGCGCCCAGCCCATGAAGAACACGGCGGCCGCGGTGAACACGCCGTTCCATGCAAGACCGCCCGAGAAGTCGCCACGCGACAGGCCGAGCTCCTTTGTCACGGGAATGACGAAGACGTTGAAGGCGAAGATATTGATCGCGCCGGAACCAACCAGCAGCGCGCAGAACGACGCGATGACGATCCACCATCTGCTGGCGAAGAAACCGGTCCCGCGCGAATCCACCCATGCCTGCGACATTGTTCGTTCCCCCCGAATTCTTTTTGGCTTTCCCCAGCCTTGCGCGAAAGGTAGCCCGGTCCGCGCGAACATGGCAAGCGCGCCGGTAACCAGACCTTCACGCGCCGATGGAACAATGGGTCATGCCGCCATCGCGCTGGATCGACCGGGATAATCGCGTCGTCGCCCTCCTCGGGTGGCTTGTCGCGCTGGCGCTGGCCATGACGGGCCGCCACCTCACGCTCGCCAATACCGACGTTTCCTGGCTGCTGACGCTCGACGAGAAATGGCTCGACGGCGCGCGCCCCTATGTCGACATCGTCGAAACAAATCCGCCGATGTCGCTCTATCTCTACATGCCCGTCGCCCTGTTGGGCCGGTGGCTGCCGATCGCGCCGGAACGCCTGCTCGACGCGCTGGTTCTGGCGTTGGCGTTTGTCTCGCTGACGTGGTCGGGCCGGCGCGCGGCGCCCGTGATATTCGCGACGCAAACGCCGCCCGCGTGGCTCGCGCCCGCCGCTTACGCGGCGCTGGTCGTCATGCCGGCGTTCTGCTTCGGCCAGCGCGAGCATTTCGCGCTGCTCGCGTTCCTGCCGTGGCTGGCGACCGCGCTGCGCCGCGCGGACACGCACCCGATCGGCGCGGATGAGGCCATCGTGGCGGGCGTCGCCGCGGGCATCGTCATGGCGATCAAGCCGCACTTCGCGTTGCCCATTCTGCTGGCGAGCCTAGTCGCGGCCGGCCACGCGCGCGCCTGGCGCGTGGTCGTCGCGCCGGAGAATTTCATCGCCGCCGCCGTTCTGGTCGCCTATGTCGCCATCGCGTTCATCGCCCATCCAGTCTTCTGGAACGACATCGCGCCCATGCTGGCGCGCGTTTACGTGCCGGTGCGCGTGCCGGTCTGGCGGCTCATCTTCGGCGACTTTCCCGTGTTCATGCTGGAGCTTGCCGTCGCCGCGGCGCTCGTCTGGCGCCTGCGCGGACGCGCGGCGGGCGCGCCCTGGCTGCTCGTGACCGTGGCGGCAATTGTCGGCTTCATCCTCGCGGCGGTCATTCAGGCCAAGGGATTTCCCTACCACTTCCTGCCGGCCTTTGGCCTGATCGCGCTCGCGTTGCTGGCGCTGGGCGCGCGCGACCCGGCGACGGGCAGGGCCGACGTCGCGCTGCTGATCATCGCCCTCGCCTTCTCCGCGCAGGTCTGGCGCTGGTGCGACATCGGCATCGATCTTTCGCCGCTGCGCGACAAGGTCGCTGCGCTGAAACATCAACCGCGCCTGATCTCGCTCGCGGCGGATCCGACCGTTGGATTCCCGCTGACGCGCGAGGTCGGCGGCGTCTGGGTCGACCGCGCCGAAAGCCGCTGGATTCCCTATTACGCTGGCGGCCTCGCCGCCGCGGGCGCGGACGCCGAGGCCGTCAACGCCCTGCGCGCCATCGTCGAGAAGGATCGACGGGGCTTCGCCGCCGATACGCGCGCACGGCGCCCCGACATCATTCTGATGGAGCGCAGGCCCTTCGATTATCTCGACTGGGCGCGGCGCGACGCGGAAATCGCCGGCCTGCTGACCTGTTTCCAGCGCGCCGCGAGCCAAACCGTCGGCGAGCCCGACACCCCCGGTGGACGTGGTCTTGAAATCGAAATCTGGACGGTCCGGGCGACCATTCCCGCCGCCGGCGGTTGTGAAGCCGCGCCGGAGAACCCGCCTTTGCCTTGATTTGTCCGCGTTTCCGTGGCTTGAGAGCTTGCCCCGGGCTTGTTACAAGTCTTGGAGGCCACGGATGCGGAAAACAAAAATGACAGATTGCAGGAACGCGTTTCGTCGCGCGTCGATGAGCGCCGTCGCCGGCCTCGCCCTCTTCGCGGGCGCGAACCTGGCCAACGCCCAGTCGATGACCTTGCCGCCCGCGGCCGCGGCGCCGCCGGCTTCCGCCCAGCCGGAATCCGGACAGCCGGCGCTCGCCATGCCCGACGCGCTCAGCCAGCCGCCCGCCGAGGCCGCGCCGGCCTCCGGCTGCGAGGAAAACATGAGGAAATATTCCGACCGGAGAAACGCGCAGCTCCAGTCGATCAACAATCTGGTCAAGTCCGGCAAGGGCCGTGGACTCGATCCCGTCGCCGCCTGTCCGAAATTCCGCACCCTCGTCACCATCGAGACGGAAATGAAGAACTGGGTGCTCAAGAACAAGGACTGGTGCTCCATCCCCGACCAGATCATCGAGGGTATGAAGGCTGGCTTCGCCAAGACGCCGGAATACGCGCGCAAGGCCTGCGCCGCCGCCGCGCAGGCCAAAAACGGCGGTCTGGCCGGTCCGGGCGGACCAGTTCCCCAGCAACCCTCCATGAAGCTGCCCAGCGGACCGCTGTGACGCTGAACACGCAAGCGCCCGGAGCCGCGCCCCGGCCGGACGCCCTGCCCGATTCCATCGATCATCCGCTGCTGCGCCGCGCCCCGGCGGCCTGGTGGCCATTCATCCAGTTGGCCCGCCTCGACAGGCCCATCGGCTGGCAATTGCTGCTCGCGCCCTGCTGGTGGTCGTCGGCGCTGGCCGGCGTCGCCCTGCGGCAGCCGCCCAACCCGCTGCATCTCCTGTTGTTCCTGATCGGCGCCGTGGCCATGCGCGGCGCGGGCTCGACCTATAACGACATCGTCGACCGGCGCATCGACGCGGGCGTGGAACGCACGCGCCATCGCCCCCTGCCCTCGGGCCGGGTGGGCGTGCGCGCGGCGAAAGCCTTCCTGGTGGCGCAAGCCGCCATCGGCGCGCTCGTGCTGTTCAGTCTCAACACATTCTCGATCGGGCTTGGCCTCTGCTCGCTGGCGATTGTCGCGATCTATCCCTTCATGAAGCGGATCACGTCGTGGCCGCAACTGGTGCTCGGCTTCGCCTTTGCCTATGGCGGCCTTATGGGCTGGGCCGCCGCCTTCGGCTCGCTCTCATGGGCGGCGGCGCTGCTCTACGCGGCGGCGATCTGCTGGACCATCGGCTACGACACGATCTACGCGATGCAGGACGCGCGGGATGACGCCATCGTGGGCGTGCGCTCGACCGCGCGCCTGTTCGGCGCCCATGCGCGCGAAGGCGTGGCGATCTTCTATATGGCGGCGGTCGTCTGCGCCGGAATCGCGACGGCGCTGGCTGGCGGCGGCCTGATCGCCTTCGCGGGCGTCGTTGCCTTCGCGGCCCATCTTGGCTGGCAGATCGCCACGATCAGGCCGGATGACGTTGGCCGGGCTTTGCGGCTGTTTCGCGCCAACCGGGACGCGGGCCTGCTGCTTTTCGCGGGCCTCGCGCTCGACGCGCTCGCGAAATTCAGCGGTCTCTAGAGCCCGTCGGCATTTTCCGGCGTTTGCCGGATCTGGCGACGCGGCCCGCCATGGCGACGTTCGATCGCGAAGGACTCCGCCGGGCCATCAAGGCGCTTGCGTGGCTGCAGATGCCAGTCGCCGCTCCAGCCGTGCCGGCGCTCGGGCGAACCGACGCTGTACATGCCCTTGCCGAGGGCCCCGGGATGTTTCGACCAGTTCGAGCCGCTCATGCGCCCGGTCCTTCCCAGCCTGAAATGATACAGCGCTCGCTCAACACGTCGCGCGGCCGCGCGACGTCCCCGATCTTGCGGCGCAGCGGCAGGCGCCCGCGCCGCTTGGCGATGGTTCCGCCCCGACGGCGCAGGACGCGCGCCGTCCCCAGCGCCAGCGAGCCAAGGCGACGCTCCGCGCCCTCGAGTTGGCCGGGCTGGCGTTCAATGAATTTCGGCAGGCCGAGATGGGCCGCCCACGACTTCCAGTTGGCGACGATGTTGGAATCGTCGCTCGCCTCGTCGAGCGTCACCGAGAAATCCCGGTCGGGATGCACCAGCGACAATCGAAAGGCGTCACGGCCGGCGGCGTCGCGATCAAGCGTCAGCACCACCCCGCGATAGGCCCGCGCGGCAAGCCGGATGCGCATGCGCACGCCCGACACGCGACGCGCGATGATGACCTCGGATTGATCGATGAAAACATCGCGCGCGCCATCGTCGGCGCGGGAATCGGCCTGCCTGAAAAAGGTCTGGTCGAGCGAAAGAGCGAGCATGTGAAATCCTGTCCGACGCCTGGAGGTTGGTCCTCCTTGAGCGCGAGCATGGATCGCCGGTGGCCGGATTTCGCCTAACGAACGCGGTGAATCCCCCGTTTACACGGGGGTTTCGCGAACCATGCCTGATCGGCGGTTCAGCGATTGCGTCGAATTTTACCTATTGCCGGAAGGTCAATCCCGACCGCGCCGCGGCCGGTGTCGCTAGCGAAGCGCTAGCGATTTCTGGCTACCAAAAGCTAGAAAAGCCAACAATATCAACAAGAAAGCTGCTCGAAAGGGCAGCTTTTTTCGTTGTACACCTGTTGTACAGAACGGAAAAAGAACGAAAAGTGAGCTTGCGATTATGAAAATCTGACAGCATTTTTGTACAGAAGTTTTACAGGCGCAGGGTACGGGTTGTACAAATTTTGCGAAAAAACACGCAATTCAATGTTGATTGGCTGCTCAATTCGTCACAATCTATCAACATGGCCTACGCCAATAACAAACAGATAATCGCAGATGGTCGCATCACGCTTTATCAGCGTGACGATGTGAAGGACGCCATCTGGCAATGCCGTATCCCATTCAAGGGTGTGCGCGGTTATATAAAAAGGACCACTGGCGAGAAAGATTTCCACAAGGCAGCCGTTGTTGCGATCAAGCTTCTGGGTGAGATTGAGCACCGAATCGTTACCGATCAGCCCTTGAGCCCATCTACCTTCAAGTCAGTAGCTGGGGAGTTCATCAAGGCGGCCAAGACGCGGATGGACGAAGGCCGCAGTAGTGCTGGCCGCTATCACCTGATCAAGGGCACGCTACAGCGGTACTTCCTGCCGTATTTTGGCAAGCGCGACATCACCAGCGTGTCGGAACCATTGTTGGGTTGACGCAGCCTTACTCCTGTTCCAGTAATGTCTCGTTCCAGGGAGATCCTCGACAAGAGGCTGAGAAACCGCTGGGCTGGGTCCTTACCGACCTCGTCAGCGCGGAAATCCTTCGAACCTGACCCGGTTAGCACCGGCGTAGGGATCGGAGCCTATCTCGAAACCTTCGACCGTTGCGCCTTTTTCTGCGAGGTTGATGTGTATTCGGTGCGTGCAAGCCAGATCATCGCGGGCCGCCGCCTGGCTGCGGAGGGCGAATCGCTTTCCAAGGTGGCTGGCAATTCGCGTCTGCCCGAAAGGGCTGATGTCGTGGTCGTGGGGGCGGGGATCATCGGCTTGTCCATCGCCTGGCGGCTGGCGCTGTCCGGGCAGAAGGTCGTTGTTGTCGATAAGGGACAGGTCGGATCCGGCGCCAGCCTCGCGGCGACGGGCATGCTGGCGGCCGCCGCCGAATATGAGGCGGGGGGCGAGATCCTCATCGCCTTCGCGCTGGAGAGCCAGCGGCGCTGGGAGGCCTTCGGCGCCGAGCTGGAACAGGCCAGCGGCTTTGATATCGATTTTGACCGCAGCGGCACCATCGTCGTCGCTATGACGCGCGACGAGACGGCCCGTCTGCGCGGCAAGTTTGAACTGCATCAGAAAGTCGGGCTTGAGAGCCAGTGGCTGACAGGCCCCGAGGTCCGCGATTTCGAGGGCGGTTTGCGGCCCACGGTCACGGCGGGCATCCATTGTCCCGCGGATTTTCAGGTCGATCCGCGCCGGGTGATGCCCGCGTTGGAAATCGCGGCGAAGCGCGCGGGCGTGATCATCGTCGAGAATGTGGATGTCACTGGCCTTGTGACCAGCGCAGGCGCGATCAGCGGGGTCGCCTCTGGCGACGACGAATGCCATGCGCCCCTTGTTGTGCTGACCACTGGCGCCCATGCAGGCTCGGGACAGCTACTTCCGGCCGATCTCGCCATCCCGGTGCGCCCCCTGCGCGGCCAGTCCGTCAGCCTGCGGAGCCCCGCCAACCAGCCGCCCCTGTTGCGCCATGTGATCTGGACAGAGCAGGTGCATATGGCCCCCAAGTCCGGCGGTCGCCTGATTGTCGGCGCCACCGTCGAGGAGGTGGGCTTTAACGCCAATGTGACCGTGGGCGGTCTCTTCGCCCTGCTGGACGCCGCACGCCGCGCGCTCCCCTCCGTTGAAGATGTGGCCGTCGAGGCGGTCTGGTCGGGCTTCCGACCGACGTCTGAAGATGATGCCCCCATTCTTGGCGCGGCGGGCCTTCCCGGTCTGCTTCTGGCGGTGGGGCATCATCGCAACGGCATCCTGCTCGCCCCCGCCACAGCCGACGCCATCGCGGGCTTAGCGCTGGGAAGAGCGGTCGCCCCATCCGCGCAATCCCTCAATCTACAACGCTTCGGGAGGAGGCCATGAACATCCAGTTGAATGGCAAGGACGCCACCATCGACTACACCACGATTCAGGAGCTCTGGGACATTGAGCAAGCCGAACGCGAGCTTGAGTCCTCAAGAGGCTTCGCCATCGCCCTCAACGGGGCGCTGGTGCGCAAGTCCGAATGGACCACCACAATGATCAAGGCCGGCGACAGGGTTGAAGTCGTGCGCGCCCTCTCGGGAGGATGACATGACTGACGATCTTGAAATAGCGGGCGTGAAGCTGAAGTCGCGGCTCTTTCTGGGCACTGCGGGCTATCCCAATCAGGGGATCCTGCGCGATGCGGTTCACGCGAGCGGCTGCGAACTCGTCACCGTCTCCATTCGCCGGGTGTCGCTGGAGGGGCATGGCGCCAATACGGTGGACATTCTCTCCAACTATAGGCTGCTGCCCAATACGGCGGGCTGTGAAACCGCAAGGGACGCGATCCTGACGGCGGAGCTGGCGCGCGAAGCGCTGGAGACCAACTGGGTGAAGCTTGAAGTGATCGGGGATCGGGAAACCCTCTATCCCGACACCAGCGAATTGCTGGAGGCGACCCGCAAGCTCGTGGACATGGGCTTCGTGGTTCTGCCCTATTGCAACGATGACCCAGTTCTGTGCATGCGCCTCGCTGATGTGGGCGCCGCCGCCGTCATGCCCATGGGCTCGCTGATCGGCTCAGGCATGGGCGTGGCCAACCCCGCCAATATCGAGCTCATCTGCCGCCGCTCTCCGGTTCCCGTGATCGTGGACGCTGGGATCGGCACAGCCTCGGACGCAGTCATCGCCATGGAGCTGGGGGCTTCGGCCGTTCTGCTGAATACCGCAGTGGCGAAATCCGATGATCCCGTGCGCATGGCGCTCGCTATGAAGCATGCGGTTGAAGCTGGACGCTTCGCCTATCTCGCGGGGCGTATTCCCCGGCGGGGGCGCGCCGAGCCGTCGAGCCCGCAGATGGGATTGGTGGGTTCGTGACGCCTCTGCCTGATCGCCTGCTGGTTGTTA
>CAIOVE010000074.1 GCA_903861645.1 uncultured Hyphomicrobiales bacterium | reverse complement strand
GCCCCCCCCCCCCACCCCCCACGCCTCGGTGATCAGTCGTTGAAGTACTGCGTCTTGTCCTTGTCGTTGAGCAAGGCGGTGCAGCCGGCCATGTCGTTCTTGACCATCATTTCCCGCATGGAGGCCACGTGCCTCATGGCAAGGGCCTTGCGGTCGGCGTTGGCGATGCGACCGCCGATGGCTTCCATTTTCACCATGTCCGCTTCCGTGCAGGACCACTTCTGTTGCGCCTGCGCCGGGAGGGTCGCGAAGGTGCAGGCCATGCAGGCCATTAGAACCGTGAGTTTCAACATGATGTTCTCCGTTCGAGGCCCGGCTGGATAGCCGAATGCCCACGCGAACGGTGGTCCCATCGTCCGGGACGCGACAGCGTCGGAAATTAACCAGTCGCGTATAAAGCGCGCATCCGCGCGATGTCGGCTTGCGAGGGCAGTCCCGCCTCGTTGCCAAGATGCTGGATCTTGTAGGCAGACGCCGCGCGCGCGAAATCGAAATGCGCCGCCCATGGCGCGGACGGTTGCGCGAGGAACGAGGCGAGATAGGCGCCGTGAAAGACATCGCCCGCGCCCGATGTGTCGATGATGAGGTCGCCCGGCACGGGCAGTGCGGGCAGGCGGCTCACAGCGCTGGTTTCGTCGTACCAGAGCATGCCCCGCGCGCCCTCGGTGACGCCGCCGATCATGCAGCCGCGCGATTTGAGATAGGCGAGCATCCCGGCCGCGTCGAGATTCATCTGTTCGCACAGGCGCTCGGCGACGATTGCGACGTCGATGAAGCCAAGCAGGTCATGGGTGTTCTCGCGCAGGCCCCCGCCATCGAGCGAGGTCAGCACGCCACGCTCGCGGCACAGCCGCGCGTAGTGGATCGCCGCGTCCGCCTGATGTCCGTCGAGGTGAAGCGCCCGGCAACCGTCGAGATCGAGCGACGGGAATGTGTCGAGATAGGCGTCGTCGCGGGCGCGCAGGATGGCGCGCTTGCCCTCGCGCGGGGTGATGAAGGAGAGTGACGAACGCGCGACGCGGCGCGGATGAATGGTCAGGCCATAGCGCCGTGCCATGTCGAGAAACATATGGCCGAGCCAATCGTCAGCGAGCGATGTCAGAAGCTCGACGCCCTCGCCCGCGAGCTTGGCGCAGGCGAAGCCCGCCGTCACCGCGTTGCCGCCAAAGGAAACGGCGTAATCGCGGGCGACCGACTTGTCGTCGCCGGTGGGCATGGCGTCCGCGAGCATGGTCACGTCGATGTAGGACTGACCGATGAACAATGCCCGCATGACGATGCGACCCCGAACCGCCTCAGACCGAAAAGCTGGTGCCGCATCCACAGGACGCGGTGGCGTTGGGATTATCGATCTTGAATGACTGTCCCATGAGATCGTCGACGAAATCGATTTTCGATCCGGCGAGAAACTCCAGCGACACGGGATCGACCAGCACGACCGCGCCATCGCGCTCGATCACGAGATCGTCATCGGCTTTGTCACCGGCGATATCGAAGGCGTATTGAAAGCCCGAACAGCCGCCGCCGTTGACGGCCACGCGCAACATGGAGCCGGGCGGCTCCTTGCTCAAAACGGTGGCGATGCGTCGGGCGGCGCGTTCGGTGACGCTGACGGGAGACTCGGCGATGTCGTTCATCTCTTGCCTCGATTTGTCGCCCAGATATATGTCCGACCACGCCTTCATACAACATCGGGCGTCGCGAGGTCGGGCTCATGTCGACGTTCGAGGCCAGCGGGCCCGATCAATACATCAATCGCGCGATCTACGCGGTCGATCCGCGCGCCACCCGCGGTCGCCTGAAGGCCGAATCCTGTTCGCCGACCCGCACCGATTTCCAGCGCGACCGCGACCGGATCATCCATTCGACGGCGTTTCGCCGCCTCGCCCACAAGACCCAGGTCTTCGTGCCACACGAGGGCGACCATTACCGCACGCGCCTGACCCACACGATCGAGGTGGGGCAGATCGCCCGCGCGCTGTCGCGCGCGCTGGGGCTGGACGAAGACCTCGCCGAGGCGCTGGCGCTCTCGCATGATCTTGGCCACACGCCCTTCGGCCACACCGGCGAGGACGCGCTGGAAGAACGCATGGCCGGCTGGGGCGGGTTCGACCACAACGCGCAGGCCTTGCGGATCGTCACGCGGCTGGAGCGCCGCTACGCCGACTTCGACGGGCTGAATCTCGCGTGGGAGACGCTGGAGGGACTCGTCAAGCACAACGGGCCGCTACTGTCGGCGGCGGGCGCTCCGCTGGAAAAATACAGGCGCAAGGGCGTGCCGCTGGCGATTCTCGAATATGACGCCATTCACGCGCTCGAACTTTCGACCTTCGCCAGCGCCGAGGCGCAGGCCGCCGCCATCGCCGACGACGTCGCCTATAACGCGCATGACATCGACGACGGCTTGCGCAATGGTCTGTTCGCCTTCGAGGATTTGCGGGATGTAGACTTCGCGCGCGACCTGATCGCCGAGATCGACGCGCGCTATCCCAACCTCGAAAAGCCGCGGCGCATCAACGAATTCGTGCGGCGGATCATCACCCGCTTCGTCGAGGATGTGATCGTCGAAAGCCAGGCCCGCATCGCGGCCCACGCGCCGGAAAGCGCGGTGGACGTGCGCGCCGCGCCGCGCGCCATGGTGGCGTTTTCATCCGCGATGGCGGCCGCGGACGTGGCGATCAAGGGATTTCTCTATCCGCGCATGTATCGGCACGAGCGGGTCATGCGCGTGCGCCGCGAGGCCTCGGCCGTCGTGACGCGCCTGTTCGATCGCTTCGTCGAGCGTCCCGGCGACATGCCCGGCGAATGGCGCGCCGCGGCCGAGGCGATTCTCGCCGCCCCCGGCGGCGACGCGAGGTTCCATCGTCTTGTCTGCGACTATATCGCCGGCATGACCGATCGCTACGCGCTGGCGGAACACCGGCGCCTCTTTGGCGAGGCGCCGGAGCTTCGCTGAGTCTACTTGTTGACGACGGCCGCGCCCGCCTTGGCGACGACCTCGTCTTGCGAGCCCGCGCCGCCGGAAACGCCGATGGCGCCGATGATCTTGCCATCCTCGACGAGCGGAATGCCGCCGCGCGAACCGATGACGCCGTCGAGCGTGATGAGATAGTTGAAGCCAGCCTGGATGCCCGCCTCGAGCGCCTTCGTCTCGCGCCGGAAGGTGACGGCCGTCTTCGCCTTGTGCTGGGAAATCGCGACCGATGCGATCTGCGCGCCGTCCTCCCGCAGGAAGGCGACGAGATTGCCGCCGGAATCGACCACCGCGATATTCATCGGCCAGCCGCGCTTCTTGGCCTCGGCGTCCGCCGCCTCGATGATCTTGTGCGCCCGGTCGGCGCCGATCGGCGCGCCATAGGGCACGTTGAAGGGCATTTTTTCCGGGATGTTGTCGAGCGGATTGGGCGCGGCGGCCGGCGCCTGGGCGAGGGCGGCGCCGGTCGAAACCAGAAGTCCGAAGGCGATCGTGGCGATGCGCATGCGTGTTTCCCTCCATCAGCCGGTCTTCCCGCCGGCTTGCCCATGCTATGCGAGCCCCGGCCAGATGCAACCGCGCCTTGGCGCTGATTTTGACGGCGCGGGCGATCTGCGTTACCCCGCCGACCAAACTGGATGACTGAAAATGAATGTATTCTCGGAGTTTCACGCGCGCATTGGCGCGATCCTGCGGGGGATCGCCGCCGATGGTCGCTTGCCTGGCGATCTTGATCTCGCCCGTTTCACGGTCGAGCCGCCGCGCGAGGCGGCCCATGGCGATCTCGCCACCAACGCGGCGATGGTCTACGCGCGCGACGCCAAGCCGCATTTTCCCAATCCGCGGCAACTGGCGACCGAGATCTGTTACGCGCTGGCCGCCGACGCGGATGTCGAGCAGGCGGAGGTCGCCGGTCCCGGCTTCATCAACATTCGTCTCGCGCCGAAGGTCTTCGAGACCGTTCTGCGCTCGGCCATCGAGGCGGGCGTTGATTACGGCAAGGGCGCGCCGACGGGCGAGAAGATCAACGTCGAATATGTGTCGGCCAATCCGACCGGCCCGATGCATGTCGGCCATGGCCGCGGCGCGGTGTTCGGCGACGCGCTCGCCAATCTGCTGGCCTTCGCCGGCGCCGACGTGACCCGCGAATATTACATCAACGACGCCGGCGCGCAGGTGGATGTGCTCGCCCGTTCGGCGCATCTGCGCTACCGCGAGGCGCTGGGCGAGAACATCGGCGAAATCCCCGAGGGGCTTTATCCCGGCGATTATCTCAAGCCCGTCGGCGCGGCGCTCGCCCGCGAATTCGGCCGCTCCCTGTTGGGCCGCCCCGAGAGCGAGTGGCTCGGCGATCTGCGCGGCAAGGCCATCGACGCGATGATGGCGATGATCCGCGAGGATCTCGCCGCGCTCAACATCGAGCATCAGGTGTTTTTCTCGGAGCGGTCGCTGCACGAGAAACACGACGGCGTCTCGGAAATCGATCGTCAGCTCGCGGGGCTGGAAGCCAAGGGACTGATCTATCAGGGTCGCCTGCCGCCGCCCAAGGGCCAGTTGCCCGACGGCTGGGAAGATCGGGAACAAACCCTTTTCAGATCAACGGGTTTTGGCGACGACGTCGACCGTCCTCTCAAGAAGAGCGATGGTGGTTACACCTATTTCGCCTCCGATATCGCCTATCACAAGTCGAAGATCGATCGAGGCTTCCTGTCGATGATCGACGTCTGGGGCGCCGACCATGGCGGCTACGTCAAGCGCATGGCCGCGGCGGTCAAGGCGCTGTCGGACGGCAAGGCGACCCTCGATGTCCGGCTCTGCCAGCTCGTCAAGCTCGTGCGCGGCGGCGTCGAGGTGAAGATGTCCAAGCGCGGCGGCACGTTCGTGACCCTGCGCGAGGTCGTCGACGAGGTTGGCGTCGACGCCGTGCGCTTCATGATGTTGTTTCGCAAGAACGACGCGACGCTTGAGTTCGATCTGGCCCGCGTCATCGAGCAGTCGAAGGACAACCCGGTCTTTTATGTCCAGTACGCGCACGCGCGCGGGAAATCGATTTTCCGGCAGGCGGCGACCGTTTTCCCCGGCGCGGATCTGTCGGGCGCGACGCTGGCCAAGGCCGATCTTGGGCTGCTCACCGATTCGGGCGAGCTTGAGCTTATCCGCCTGATCGCCCAGTTCCCGCGCCAGATCGACGCCGCCGCGCAGGCGCGCGAGCCCCACAGACTGGCGTTTTACCTGCACGAACTGGCCAGCGCGTTCCATTCTCACTGGAATCGCGGCAAAGATTCTCCACAATTACGGTTCGTTAATGAAGAAAGTGGAGATTTGTCTCGCGCAAGGCTGGCGTTGGTTTTTTGTTTAACAACAGTCCTGGCGTCGGGATTATCGGTTCTGGGCGTTACCGCCCCGGACGAAATGCGCTAAGGTCTTCGCGGCATTTGAAGGCGGAGGCTTTGGTTTCCGCTTCACGGCGTGGGTTCGGGGCGCGCGCTCCGGATCGGGCGGCGTGATCGTTTCGCGAGGTAGGTCATGAGTCAGCCAGTCGGAAAGATCCGTCAGCCCATCGATATCGATGAATTCGAGCGCCGTTTGCGCGCGCCCGACGATGATGTCGACGCGACGGTCGATCCTCTCTCCGCCCTTTCCCGCCTCGTGGATGGCGCCGAGCCTCCCGCGCCTCCGGCTCCGGCCCCCGCCGCTCCGAAGTTGGGGGATTGGGGAGCCGTCGTTGACCAGGCTCCGCCGCCACGCGCCGCCAACGCCTACATGCCGGCCGCGGCCCCGCCGCCCGTGAATGACTGGGAAGCCGACTTGCGCGGTTGGGAAGACGAGTTGCGCGGCCTGGCTTCCAGCGGTCCATCCGTTGCCCCGGCGCACGTTCAGCCAGCGGCTCCGGAGCCCGTCGCCGCATGGGAAGCGCCGGCGCCCGCGCGGCAGCCCGAGCCCGAGATGGACTCCTTTGACGATTATCCCGCGCACGCGGAATCCGCTCCCGTCGTCTCGATCGAGTCGCACGCCGAGGCGGCGGCCTACATGGCCCGGGCCGCGTCCGCGGATTTTCGCCCGGCGCATGATCCCGACGCGCCGCGCGATCTTGACGAGTATCCGCGCGACTGGCGGTCCGACCAGCACGCCGAACAGGCGGACGAGGACGAGGAATACGCGGATGAAAGCCCGCGTGGCGGCGCTTCCAACCGCAAGCCACTGATCTGGATGGGCGCCGTCGCGGCGACGCTCGTGGTGCTCGTGGGTGGTGGTTTCGCCCTGCGCGGCGGTCTGACCGGCAAGAAGGATCCGCCGACGATCCTCGCGACGGGCGGTCCCTCGAAGGTGCAGCCCGAAGCCGCCGCCGCCGGCAATGACGCCGCGCCTGGCAATGGCGTGTTCGACAAGGGCGCCGACAAGGTGGCCGCGAGCAAGCTGGTCTCCCACGAAGAGCAGCCGGTCGACGTCAATGCGCAGGCCAAGCTTCCGCGCGTGATCGGCGTCAACGGCGACAACGCCGTCAAGTCGGCGCCCGCCGGGGCGCCTCCCGCGGCCGCCGCGTCGAACTCCTATTTTCCAGAGCCGAAGCGCGTGAAAACCGTTTCGGTTCGTCCCGATGGATCGGTGATCGAAAGCGACGCCGCCGCGCGGCCATCCACGGCTCCGACACCGCCCCTGCGTCCCACCACGGGGCCAGCCGCCAGCACGACCGCCGCGCCATCGGCGGCGACGCCGAAGCCCGCGCCGCCCAAGACGACCGCCCGCGTCGTCGCGCCGGAAGCCACGCCGGACACCGCCGCCGCGGCGCCCAAGCCGAAGCCCGTCGCGGCCAAGCCGGTCGCCGTGGCTGCCGCGGCCGCGCCGGCCGCCAAACTCGCGCCCGCGGCGACCGGCGGCGGTGGCTTCGCGGTTCAGTTCGCCGCCACCAGCAGCGACACCGAGGCCCGTGACCGCGTCGGCAAGGTGCAGTCTCAGTTTGGCTCGGCGCTGGAAGGGCGCAAGCCCGCCGTGGTCAGGGCCGAGTCCAATGGCGCGTCGGTTTACCGGGTGCGCGTTGGTGGCCTGTCGAAGGAAGGCGCGGTCGCCATGTGCACGAAAGTGAAAAGCATTGGCGGATCATGCTTCGTGGCGGGCAACTAGTCCGGCATGATCTGGGGATTTCAGGGCGCGGGCCTGGCTCGCGCCCTTTTTCATGAGGATGGGACCAATGAGCATCGCGCCCCGGGCGTTCATCTGCGGTTGCGCGGGGGTCGCGCTTTCGGCCGATGAAATCGCCTTTATTCGCCAGTGGCGACCCTGGGGCCTCATCCTGTTCAAGCGCAACATCGGCGCGCCCGCCGATGTCGCCGCCCTGACCGCGCGCTTTCGCGAAATTGTCGGACGCGCCGACGCGCCGGTGCTCATCGATCAGGAGGGCGGACGCGTCCAGCGCATGGGCCCGCCGCACTGGCCGAAATATCCGCCCGCCGCCGCCTTCGCCGGGATCGGCGGGGTCGAGGTGGCGCGGGACGCGGCGCGCCTCATGGCCAACGATCTGCGCGCCGTCGGCGTGACCGTCGATTGCCTGCCGGTGCTCGACGTGCCCGCGCCGGATGGCCATCAGATCATCGGCGATCGCGCCTATGGTCCGACCCCCGCGGTCGTGGCGGAATTTGGCCGCGCCGTGGCGGAGGCGATGCTGGCGGGCGGCGTCCTGCCCGTCATCAAGCACATACCCGGTCACGGCAGGGCGCTGGCAGACAGCCATCTCGAATTGCCCGTCGTCCACGCCAGCCGCGCCGAGCTGGAGGCGACCGATTTCGCGCCGTTCCGGGCGCTGGCGGACATGCCCGTCGCGATGACCGCCCATGTGGTTTACACGGCGCTGGACCCCGCCGGCCCGGCGACCACCTCGGCGCGCGTCGTCGCCGATATCATTCGCGGCCATATCGGCTTCGACGGTCTGCTGATGAGCGACGACATGTCGATGAAGGCGCTGGGCGGAAGCTTTGGCGAGCGGGCGGCGGCGACCTTCCGCGCCGGCGTCGACCTCGCCCTGCATTGCAATGGCGACCTAGGCGAAGCCACGGCGGTCGCGGAAGTCGCGCCCATACTGGGCGGACGCTCGCTGGAGCGGGCAGAACGGGCGCTGAGCCTGATCGCCGGGCCCCACGTGGCGACGAATCTTGTGGATGCCCGCGCGCGGCTCGATTCGGCCATTGCGGGGCTCGCCTAGAGCGGCCAATCTCCGGCGCGATCCAGAGGGATCGGCGTGTGGAGAGTGATTCGTGGCCCGGGAGTTGCCGTTCGAGGACAAGGTCGAGTTTGACAAGGGCGTCGGCGAGCCGTCGTTCCTGGTCGACATCGACGGGTTCGAGGGGCCGCTGGACCTGCTGCTCGAACTCGCCCGCCGCCAGAAGGTCGATCTGCACAAGATCTCCATTCTGGCGCTCGCCGACCAGTACCTCGGCTTCATCGAGGCCGCCCGCAAGGTCCGGCTGGAGCTGGCCGCCGACTACCTCGTCATGGCCGCCTGGCTGGCCTATCTGAAATCGCGCCTGCTGCTGCCCGAGCCGCCGAAGGGCGAGGAGCCCGCCGCCGCCGATCTCGCCGCCGCGCTCGCCGACCGCCTGCGCCGGCTGGAAGCGATCCGCGCCGCCGCCGAGAAGCTGATCAACCGCCCGCGTCTCGGCCGCGACATGTTTCCCAACGGCGCGCCCGAGGGCGTCACCGTGCTCATGCGCCCGAATTTCAAGGCGAGCATTTTCGATCTCCTGAGCGCCTACGCGCGGCAGCGGCAGAATCAGGCGCTGGCCCATGTGACGCTGCCCAAGCGGGCGGTCTGGTCCATTCCCGAGGCGCGCGAGGCCTTGCAGCGTCTCGCGGGCGCCATATTTGAATGGACAACTCTCGACGACTACCTGCTGCAATATTGCGTCGCGCCGGAGATGCGCAAAACCGTGCGGGCGTCGTCCTTCTCCGCGTCTCTTGAACTCGTGCGCGAGGGCAAGATCGAGTTGCGGCAGGATCGCACCTTCGCGCCGATCTGGGTGCGGGGGCGCCCCGTCGAGGGGCCTCAACAAGTAAACGAAGGACTGGCGGTCTGACATCCCGCCGGCCAAAGGAGTGAACGTGGCTGAGAACGTGGCCCGACTGTTTCCCGAGGAAATCGACCCCGCGGCCGAGGCGCGCGCGCTCGCGCTGAACGAGGGCGCGCGGATCGCCGAGGCGCTGATTTTCGCCTCCGCCGACCCGGTCGAGGAAAGCGACATCGCCAAGCGCATGCCCGAGGGCGTCGACGCGCGCGAGGCGCTGAACCTGCTGCGCGAGCATTATTCCGGGCGCGGCATCAATCTGGCGCGGGTCAACCGCAAGTGGATGTTCCGCACCGCCGCCGATCTGTCATGGCTGCTGTCGCGCGAGCAGACCGACCAGCGCAAGCTGTCGCGCGCCGCCATCGAAACGCTGGCGATCATCGCCTATCACCAGCCCGTCACCCGCGCCGAGATCGAGGATATCCGCGGCGTCGCCATTTCCAAGGGCACGCTCGACGTCCTGCTGGAAACCGGCTGGGTGCGCCTGCGCGGCCGCCGCAAGGCGCCGGGCCGTCCGGTGACCTACGGCACGACGGATACATTCCTGCTGCACTTCGGGCTGGAGCAGATCAGCGATCTGCCGGGTCTCGACGAGTTGAAATCCGCCGGCCTGTTCGATGGCCAGTTGCCCAAGGGCTTCGGCGTGCCGCGTCCGCGCGACGACGCGGCGCTCGGCGAGGACGAGGAGCCGCTGGAGGCGGGCGCCGTCGACCTGTTCGACGACAGCGCGATCGTCGTCGCCGAGGAGACCGAGGAGATCACGGTCGAGATCGAGGTGTCGTCATCCGAACCGCCGGAAGGCGCCGGCGACTGACGCGCCATCGTCCCGCGCCCGTGGTCGGCGTGGGACCGTTACGCTTGTTTTTGTGACGGCCAGCGCATAGGTTCCCTGAACTTCGCGCCAACAGGCGTCACGTGTCCCATCGGGCAGGACGGGTATCATGGGTAGTTTTTCGATCTGGCACTGGTTGTTGGTGGGCGTTGTCGCCTTGCTGGTGTTTGGCGGCAAGGGCAAGATCTCCGACATCATGGGCGACGTCGCCAAGGGCATCAAATCCTTCAAGAAGGGCCTTGCCGAGGAAGACGACGTGGCGAAGGCGCCCGCGTCCGACGGCGCCAAGACGCTTGATCACGCCGCTGGCGCGACCACCGTCGACAAGACCGCCGAGACCCGCAAGGTCGGTTGATCAGACTGTGACGGCGGCCCGTCCGGCGCTCGCGCGTCGACGGGAAGCCTGACGCGCGGACCCCCTTATGTTCGACTTCGACGGCGCCAAGCTCATCATCATCGGCATAGTCATGCTGATCGTGATCAAGCCGAAGGACTTGCCGGGCGTCATGCGCCAGGTGGGCCAGACGGTCGCGCAACTTCGCCGCATGGCCGCCGAGTTTCAGGGCCAGTTCACCGAAGCCATGCGCGAGGCTGAATTGCACGACCTGAAAAAGGACGTCGAGAAAATGACCAAGGTCGATCTCGATGGTCTCGACCCCTTCGACTCGGTGCGCGGCGATATCGCGTCCACCAGGGCGGAAATCGAATCCCGGCTGAACGAGCCGACGTCGCCGCCCGTCGAGACGCATGACGCGCCCTCCGCCGATGTCGTCCCGCCGCCCGTCGAGGCGACGCCCCACGAGCAGCCGGCCAACGCCGAACCGGCGAGGACCATCTCGCCATGAGCGCCGTGACAGTGCCGCCGGATGATGATGGCGAGGCGGAAATCGAGGCGTCGAAGGCGCCGTTGATGGACCACCTGATCGAGCTCCGGTCGCGGCTCATCAAGGCGGTGATCGCCTTCCTGCTGGCGTTCTTTCTCTGCTTCTATTTCTCGCGCGATATCTACAACGTGCTCACGGGCCCGTTCGTGCACGTGGTGGGCGCGGAGAACGCCAAGCTCATCGCGACGCATTTCCTCGAACAGTTCTTCACCAACCTGAAGCTGTCGATGTTTGGCGCGCTGCTGTTGGCCTTTCCGATCATCGCCTCGCAGATCTACATGTTCGTCGCGCCGGGCCTCTACAAGCACGAGAAGCGGGCGTTTCTGCCCTATCTCGTCGCGACGCCTGTTTTCTTCACACTGGGCGGCATCCTCGTTTATTTCGTGGTGATGCCGCTGCTCATCAAGTTCTCGGTGAGCCTGCAACAGGTCAACGTCGCCGGCGAGGCGACAATCGAACTGTTGCCGAAGGTCAGCGAATATCTGTCGCTCATCATGACGCTGATCCTCGCCTTCGGCGTGGCGTTCCAGCTGCCTGTCATCCTGACGTTGCTGGGCCATGTCGGCATCATCGATTCCGCCTTCCTCAAGGAAAAGCGCCGCTACGCCGTCGTCATCATCACGGTGATCGCCGCCGTGCTGACGCCGCCCGACGTCATCAGCATGCTGTCGCTCGTGGCGCCTATGCTGGCGCTCTACGAGGGAGCCGTCATCGCCGTCTGGTTCATCGAGAAAAAGAGAGCGGCGAAGCAGCCGGGCTGATCCATGTCCCCTCGCGAGGCCTTGCTGGCGCTGCTCGTCGCCTTCGTGTGGGGACTTGGCTTCATCGCCATCAAGGTCGGCGTCGGCGACATGCCGCCGCTGCTGTTCTCGGCCTGCCGCTTCACGTTGGCGGCTTTCCCCGCGGTCTTTTTCTGCAAGCCGCCGCGTGTTTCCGCGCGCATCGTCATCGCCTACGGGCTGGCGATCGGCGTGGCGCAATTCAGCTTCCTGTTCATCGCCATCAGGCTCGGCATGCCCGCCGGCCTGTCCTCGCTGCTGATGCAGACGCACGTGATCTTCACCGTTGTCTTCGCGTGGATCGCCATGGGCGAGCGGCCCTCGCCCTATCAGATCGTTGGCGTCGCCATCGCGCTCGCGGGGCTGGGCGTGATCGCCACGGAGCGGCTGGGTGGCGGCGCGGCCCTGCCGTTCCTGCTCGTTATCTGCGCGGCGGCCTCGTGGGGCGTCGGCAACATCATTGGCAAGACAGCGGGCAGGGTGGACATGCTGGCCTTCACCACCTGGTCGAGCCTCGCCGCGCCCCTGCCGCTGCTCGGCCTTTCGCTGGTCTTCGAGGGGGGCGACGCGCTCGCCGCGCTGGCCCATCCCGGCTGGCGCGCGCTGCTGTCGGCGGCTTTCCTCGGCTATGGCGCGACCCTGTTCGGCTACAGCCTTTGGGCGCACCTGCTCAGCCGACACCCGGCCGCCGTCGTCGCGCCCTTTTCGCTGCTGGTGCCGGTGTTCGGCTTTGTGTCGGCGGCGATCGTCTTTGGCGAGCGCACCAGCGCGGTCGAATACGCGGGCGCGGCGCTGATCCTCGTGGGCGTCGGCTGGAACGTGCTTGGCGGCCGGGCGGCCGACCTGATGCGGCGTTTCGCGCGGGCGGGTTGACGCCGCCCGGCGGACGCGCGACATGCCCGGCTAATCCCCGCCTGACTGGAATCTCGCCATGCTCGACATCACCTGGATTCGCGACAACGCCGAGGCGCTCAAGGCCGCGCTGCGCAAGCGCGGCGTCGATGGTCTGGCGGTCGAGGACACGGTCGCCAACCTCTTCGCCCTCGACGACCGCCGCCGCGAGGTCATCGCCCTGACCCAACGCGGGCAGGAGGAGCGCAACCGCCTGTCGAAGGAAATCGGGCAGGCGATGGGCAAGAAGGACATGGCGCTGGCCGACGCGCTGAAGGCGCGCGTCGCCCAGTTGAAGGACGACATGGAGGGCGCCGCCGGCGCCGAGAAGTCGGCCATCGCCGCCCTGCGCGACGCGCTGGCGCAAATCCCCAACATCCCCCTCGACGACGTGCCGGAAGGCGCGGACGAGCACGCCAATGTCGTCGCGCGCGTGGTCGGCGAGGCGCCGAGGTTCCCCGAAGGCTTCACGCCGAAGGAGCATTTCGAGATCGGCGAGAAACTCGGCCTGATGGATTTCGACAGCGCGGCGAAAGTGTCGGGCGCGCGCTTCGTCTATCTCAAGGGCGGGCTGGCGCGCCTCGAGCGCGCGCTCGGCCAGTTCATGCTCGATCTGCACACGGGCGAGAACGGCTACGAGGAAATCAACCCGCCGCTGCTGGTGCGCGACGACGCCATGTTCGGCACGGCGCAATTGCCGAAGTTTCGCGAGGATCAGTTCGCGGCGGGCGATGAATTCTGGCTCATCCCCACCGCAGAAGTGCCGCTCACCAATCTCGTGCGCGAAAGCATTCTGGAAGAGAAGCAACTGCCGATCCGCGTCACCGCGCTGACGCCCTGTTTTCGCGCCGAGGCGGGCGCCGCCGGTCGCGACACCCGCGGCATGATCCGCCAGCATCAGTTCCCCAAGGTCGAACTGGTGTCGATCACCACGCCCGAGCAATCGGGCGAGGAGCACGAGCGCATGACCGGCGCGGCGGAGGAGGTGCTCAAGCGCCTCGGCCTGCATTACCGCGTGATGACGCTCTGCACCGGCGACATGGGCTTCGCCTCGCGCAAGACCTATGACATCGAGGTCTGGCTGCCCGGCCAGAATCGCTTCCGCGAGATTTCGTCCTGCTCGGTCTGCGGCGATTTTCAGGCGCGCCGCATGAACGCGCGCTATCGTCCCGCGGAGGGCAAGAGCACGCGCTTCGTGCATACGCTCAACGGGTCGGGCGTTGCGGTTGGCCGCGCGCTGATCGCCGTGCTGGAAAATTACCAGAACGCCGATGGCTCCGTCACGATTCCCGCGGCCTTGCGGCCCTATATGGGCGGCATGGAGCGAATCGCGGCGAAGTGAGAGAGTAGGGCGGTCGCGCTCCGGATTGCATCACGACGGGATTGGTTGGCGCCATGCGAATTCTCATCAGCAACGACGACGGCATTCACGCGCCGGGCCTTGGCGTGCTGGAGCGCATCGCCCGCCAGCTTTCCGACGACATCTACATCGTCGCGCCGGAGACCGATCAGTCCGGCGTTTCCCATTCTCTGTCGCTGAACGATCCCTTGCGCCTGCGCGAGGTCGGCCCGCGTCGCTTCGCCGTGCAGGGCACGCCCACCGACTGCGTGCTGATGGGCGTGCATCACGTCTTGCGCGACCGCAAGCCGGACCTCGTGCTGTCGGGCGTCAATCACGGCCACAACGTCGCCGAGGACGTCATCTATTCCGGCACCATCGCCGCGGCGATGGAGGGAACCATTCTCGGCATTAAATCCATCGCGTTGTCGCAAGGCTTCGCGCCGGGCGCGCGCGATTCCGTCAGCTTCGATTGCGCCGAAAAGCATGGGCCCGCCGTGATCGAGCGCATCCTGTCGGCGGGTATCGAACCCGACGCGCTCGTGAACGTGAACCGTCCGGCGGTCGCCGCCGACGCCATCGGCGGAATCGAACTGACGCGGCACGGCCGGCGCGACATGAACCTTGCCTCGCTGGAGGAGCGCCAT
>CAIOVE010000073.1 GCA_903861645.1 uncultured Hyphomicrobiales bacterium | reverse complement strand
CGGCCGATGGCGAGGACGCCAGCGCCGCGGCAGCGCCTGCTCCGACGGCCGCCGCACCCGCGCCGGTCGCCGCCGCCGCGGCGGCGCCCGCGCCGACCATTCACGCCGTTCCCGCCGCGCCGGAAGTTCCCGCCGGCACGGAAATGGTCACCATGACCATGCGCGAGGCGCTGCGCGACGCCATGGCCGAGGAAATGCGCCGCGACGAAAGCGTCTTCGTCATGGGCGAGGAAGTCGCCGAATATCAGGGCGCCTACAAGGTCACGCAGGGCCTGTTGCAGGAGTTCGGCCCGCGTCGCGTCGTCGACACGCCGATCACCGAACACGGCTTCACGGGCGTTGGCGTTGGCGCGGCGATGACGGGCTTGCGCCCGATCGTCGAATTCATGACCTGGAACTTCTCGATGCAGGCCATCGACCAGATCATCAACTCCGCCGCCAAGACGCTCTACATGTCCGGCGGCCAGATGGGCTGCCCGATCGTGTTTCGCGGCCCCAACGGCGCCGCGGCGCGCGTCGCAGCCCAGCACAGCCAGTGCTACGCCGCGTGGTACTCGCAGATTCCCGGCCTCAGCGTCGTCATGCCCTACACGGCCGCCGACGCGAAGGGCCTGCTGAAGAGCGCCATCCGCGACAACAACCCCGTCATCTTCCTCGAAAACGAGATTCTGTACGGCCACCAGTCGGAAGTGCCGAAGCTCGACGACTTCACCGTGCCGATCGGCAAGGCGCGCGTCCACCGCGAGGGCAAGGACGTCACGCTCGTCTCCTTCGGCATCGGCATGACCTATTGCGTCAAGGCCGCCGAGGAATTGTCGAAGGAGGGCATCGAGGCGGAGATCATCGATCTGCGCACCATTCGCCCGATGGACACCGAGACGGTCGTGCGCTCGATCATCAAGACCGGTCGTTGCGTGGCGGTGGAAGAGGGCTGGCCGCAGAGCGGCGTGACCTCCGAAATCGGCATGCGCATCATGGAAGCCGCTTTCGACTATCTCGACGCGCCCGTGGCGCGCGTGACGGGCAAGGACGTTCCGATGCCCTACGCGGCCAATCTCGAAAAGCTGGCGCTGCCGAACGTCGGCGACGTCGTGCGCGCGGCCAAGGCCGTTCTGTACCGGTAGGATTCTATGTCCGATCTTCTCGATCATGGACTGCCCATCCCCACCGAGGCCATGATGCTGGGCGGGCGGGAAGTGCTGCGCGCCTTCGTCGTGCAGGATGACCTGCACGTCACGCTCGCCAACGCCTTCGAGCAACCGGAGGTTTGGGGCGTGTTGCTCGTCGATATCGCCGCGCGCATCGCCGACATGTATGCGTCCAAGGCCGGCATGGGGCGCGATCAGGCGCTCGCCGGCCTGCGCAAGGGTTTTGACGACGAATGGGCGCGCATGACCGCCGCACCCGCCACCGACATCACAAACTGAGGCAAGCCATGCCGATCAACATTCTCATGCCCGCCCTTTCGCCGACGATGGAAAAGGGCAATCTGGCGCGCTGGCTCAAGAAGGAGGGCGACCGGATCAAGGCCGGCGACGTGCTCGCCGAAATCGAGACGGACAAGGCGACCATGGAGGTCGAGGCCATCGACGATGGCGTGCTCGCCAAGATCGTCGTCGCGGATGGCACGGCCGACGTGCCGGTGAACCAGTTGATCGGCCTCATCGCCGCGGATGGCGAGGACGCCAAGGCCGTCGCCGCGGGTGGCGCGGATGGGCCCCGGGTTGGCAATGGCAAGGCCGAAGCCGCGACGCCGGCCACGCCGTCGACGCCCGCGCCCGCCGCGCCGGCGCCCGGGGCCGCGCCGGTTGTCGCCGCGGGCGCCCGCGTGTTCGCCT
>CAIOVE010000072.1 GCA_903861645.1 uncultured Hyphomicrobiales bacterium | reverse complement strand
CGCGCTGGCCGTCCTCGCCGAGGCCATGTCGCGGGCGATCGACGCGGGCGCGCCGTTTCCGATGGCCGTTTCCGCCGCCCAGTCCATGGGCGCGCCCGCCGACCTGCTCGGGCCGCTGAAGGCGGTCGCCGAAAAGGGCGCGCCGCAAGGCGCCGCGCTCGCCAGGCGCTTCGCCAGTCTCGAAAAGGCCGTTCTGGCGGCAGCCGAACCGCCGCCGCCGGCCGACGCGTCGCTGACCGATCGCCTGAGCGCCGCCGCCGCCAGGCTCGTGCGGGTGCGTCCCGCTGGCGAAGCCGCGGGCAATGATCCGCCCGCGCTGGTTTCGCGCATCGAGGCCGCGCTGGCGCGCGGCGCGACCGGCGAGGCGCTGACGGCATGGAATCTGCTCCCCGAGCCCGCGAAAGCGGTCTCGCGGACCTTCGCGGAGGAGGCGCGATCGCGGGCAAGCGCGCAGGCCGCCGTGGCCGGGCTGTCCGCCCGCGCCATCGAGGCCATCGTGAACAGCAAGGACACGCCATGATCCGCCTGCTGGGCTTCCTCGTTCTTTTGGGTCTGGCGGCGGCGGGCCTCGCCTGGGTCGCCGATCAGCCGGGCGATATCGCCGTCACCTTCCGCGGCGCGCGCTATGAAATGGCGCCGGTGGTGGCCTTGGGCGCCCTGTTTCTCGCCGCGCTGGCCCTGATGATCGTCGTCTGGCTGCTGCGCTTCATTCTGGGGGCGCCGGGCCGCATCGGTCGCGCCTCGCGCGCGCGTCGCCGCGAGCGTGGCCTTGCCGCGCTCTCCAAGGGCATGGTCGCCGCCGTCGCCGGTGATTTGCGAACGGCCCAGCGCGCCAGCGCGCTGGCGGCCAAGGGACTGGGCGATGAACCGCTCGCCCTGCTGCTCAAGGCGCAAACGGCGCAACTGGCCGGCGATCGCGACGCGACGCGGCGCACCTTCGCGCAACTGGCCGAGCATCCCGACACGCGCGCGCTTGGCCTTCGCGGCCTGCATGTCGAGGCGCGGCGCGCCGGCGACGCGGAGGCCGCCCATCATTACGCCAGCGAGGCGCGCAAGCTCGCGCCTGTCGCCTGGGCCGGCGCCGCCGTGCTGGAGCATCATTCCTCCAATCAGGATTGGGCGCGCGCGCTCGAAATCGTCGAGGCGAACGCCGCCCAGCTGCTGATCGACAAGCCAACGGCCAACCGTCAGCGCGCCGTGCTGCAAACCGCCATCGCGCTCGGTCTTGGCGACCGGGACCGGTCGGAGGCGCTGACGCTGGCGCGCGAGGCTGTCGGCCTCGCGCCGGATCTCGCGCCCGCCGCCGCGCTGGCCGGGCGCCTGCTGGCGAGGCAGGGCGATCTGCGTCGCGCCGCCAAGCTCATCGAAGCCACGTGGAAACGCGCGCCGCACCCCGATCTCGCGCGGGTCTATGTCGACCTGCGTCCGGGCGATTCGGCGGGCGACCGGCTTGCGCGCGCGCGGACTCTGGCGAAGCTCGCGCCCGACGACGTTGAAAGCGCCCTGTGCGTGGCGCGGGCGGCCATCGACGCGCGCGAATTCGATCTGGCGCGCGCCGAGATGGCGCCGCTTGTCGACGGCTCGGCGAACAACCGGCCGACGATCCGCATGTGCCTGCTGATGGCGGACCTCGAGGAGGCCGAGCATGGTTCGACCGGCCTCGTCCGCGAATGGCTTTCGCGGGCGTCCCGCGCGGCGCGCGACAAGGCGTGGGTCGCCGATGGCGTTGTTTCCGACGTTTGGGCGCCCGTGTCGCCGGTTAGCGGCAAGCTCGACGCCTTCGTGTGGACGACACCGGCCGAGCGACTGACCGAGGGCGCGCCCTGGGAGCCCCCGGCCGCGCCAATGGTCGAGCCAGCGCCGGTCATCGTGGCGAAGCCCATCGAGATCGCGCCTCCCGAACCGGTCGTCGAGGACGCGGCGAAAAAACTCGCGGACATTCGCGACGCGGCACGCCTGACGCCCCCGGAAGGCTTGCGCGGCCTCGAGCCGATGGTGACCGCGCCCGACGATCCGGGTCCACGCAAATCTGCCTGACGCGCCGCTTGCCAAGCGCGTCGTCTGTCGCTAATACCGCGCATCTTTCCGGTTGCGCGTCGCGTGGCGGGACGGAGCGCCGCAGTAGCTCAGTTGGTAGAGCACGTCATTCGTAATGATGGGGTCGGGAGTTCGATTCTCTTCTGCGGCACCACTAATTCCCAAGCGCCGGAAAATCCAGAACGATAAACTAGGCTTTTCGCGCGCTCTCGCTCAGAAAAACGCCTGAATGCCGGTGATCGCGCGCCCAAGGATGAGCGCGTGGACGTCGTGCGCGCCCTCGTAGGTATTGACCGTTTCGAGGTTCTGGGCGTGGCGCATGACATGATAGGCGCCATGGATGCCGTTGCCGCCGTGCATGTCGCGGGCGACGCGGGCGATGTCGAGCGCCTTGCCGCAATTGTTGCGCTTGATGATGGAAATCGCCTCGGGCGGCGCCTTGCCCTCGTCGAACAGGCGACCCACGCGCAGCGCGGCCTGAAGGCCCAGCGCGATCTCGGTCTGCATGTCGGCGAGCTTCTTCTGGACGAGTTGCGTCGCGGCCAGCGGGCGGCCGAACTGCTTGCGCTCCAGCGTATACTGGCGCGACCGCGCGTAACAATCCTCGGCGGCGCCCATGACGCCCCAGGCGATGCCGTAGCGGGCCCGATTGAGACAGCCGAAGGGGCCCTTGAGGCCCGCCACATTCGGCAGGATGTTGTCTTCCGGCACGACCACGCCGTCCATCACCACCTCGCCGGTGATGGAGGCGCGCAACGACAACTTGCCGTCGATCTTGGGCGCGGAAAGGCCCTTCATGCCCTTTTCGAGAATGAAGCCCTTGATCTCGCCGCCATGGGCGGCCGACTTCGCCCAGATGACGAAGACATCGGCGATCGGCGCGTTTGAAATCCACATTTTCGAGCCGGTCAGGCGATAGCCGTCGGCGACCTTCTCGGCGCGCGTGGTCATGCCGCCGGGATCGGAGCCGGCGTCAGGCTCGGTGAGGCCAAAGCAGCCGATCCACTCGCCCGACGCGAGCTTCGGCAGATATTTGCGCTTCTGGTCGGTCGAGCCGTAGGCGTTGATGGGATACATCACCAGCGACGACTGCACGCTGAGCATGGAGCGATAGCCGGAATCGACGCCCTCGATCTCGCGCGCGACGAGGCCATAGGAAACATAGTTGGCGCCGGCGCAGCCATATTCCTCCGGCAAGGTCACGCCGAGCAGGCCGAGGCGCCCCATCTCGTGGAAAATCTCGCGGTCGGTCGTCTCGCGCGCGTAGGCGTCGACGATGCGCGGCGCGAGTTTCTCGCGGGCGTAGTCGCGGGCCGTGTCGCGGATCATCCGTTCGTCCTCGGTGAGCTGCTGCTCGATGAGGAAGGGATCATCCCACGCGAAGGTGGATCGCGCGGCGCGCGACGGGGCGGGGTGCGTATCGTTCATGGCGAACTCCGGTCCATCGACGCGCGATGGATTCAGCCTTGCAGCACGACCACCGCCGCGCCGACGGGCACGCGGTTGTAGAGGTCGATGATGTCGTGATTGACGAGGCGGATGCAACCGCTCGACACCGCCGTGCCGATGGTCTCGGGCTCGGTCGTGCCGTGCAGGCGGAAATGCGTGTCCTGGCCGTCGCGATAAAGATACAGCGCGCGCGCGCCGAGCGGGTTGTTGATGCCGCCGGGCATGCCGCCCGCGAAGGCCGCGTAGCGGGGAATGGCGTGGATCATGTGCTCGGTCGGCGTCCAGCTCGGCCATTCGGCCTTGCGTCCGATCGTCGCCGTACCGCGGAAATTGAGGGCCTCGGCGCGCCCGACGCCCACCGCGTAGCGCATGGCGCGACCATTCGGCTGCACGAGATAGAGCCGGCGCTCGGGGATTTTCACCACCACGGTGCCGGGCTTGTAGGGCGTCGTGAAAGGCACTTCCTGGCGAGCGAGTTCGGCATTGCGGGAGGGATCGAGGCCGGGGATCGGATAGGGCTCGCTGCTGATCGGGCCGTAGCTCGCGCCGCCCATGGAGCCGACGCCAGCGCAGCCCGCTGGCAACAGCAGCAGGCCCGCCGCGAAGGCGCGACGCGTGGGCGACGGCGAGGTCATGTCGGCGAGGTTCCGGTCAAATGGCTTGATCATGGCGTTCCGATGGCGATTTGAGGGAGAATCACAAATAAAAGTCTCATTCCCCCGGGGAAACCGCAAGGGGGCACGCGCGTCCTAATCGCCGACGAAATCCGTCAGCGCCTTTTTCACGGCGGGGTCGACGTCGCGGATGCGCTTAAAGAGCGGGTCGAGTTCCTCCGCCGACACGAGGTCCGCGCGTTCGCTCGTCACGCGCTGGAATTCCGCCTGGAAGTCCGGATCGGCCGCGACCTTCATGATCGCCTCGCGCAGGGTTCGCACGGCCTCGGCGGGCGTGGCCTTGTTGAACATCATGCCGCGCTGCAATTTTCCGCCGATGTCGTTCATCAGCAGCATGGCGTCGTTCTTTGGTCCCGAGGGCGGCTTGCCAAAGGCCTCCCTGTAAACGTCGTCGAAGATGCGCAGGCCGGCGGCCTCGAGATTGGGATTGCCAGCGGGTTTTCCATCGCGGCCGATCACGGGAAATTGAAACAGCGCCATGCCGATGCCCTGATTGACGATCTGCGGCATGACCTGCGTCTGGAAGCCCGGCAGCGACGAGCCGGAGAAATTCACCTCGCCCTGAATCATCGCCTTGTTGATGTCGGCGGTGGCGGGAAAGCCGGTGACGAGCGTGTAGGGCCGCCCCATGATGTCGGCGGCGAGGCGCAACCGCGTGTCGTGCGACGAGGTCTTCGAATAACCGCCAATGAACAGCCGTGTCGCCTTGCCGATGTCGGATGGCTTCGACAGGCCGGGCGCGGTGTCCTTGCGCGCGTAGGCGACGTTCCAGCCGCGCGCGCCCGCGACATAGGCGAAATCGGTCAACTTCACCTTCAGCGCGGGATTTTCGACGAGCGAATCCGTCGCGCTGACGGTGAAATAGCCCATCGTGAATCCGTCGCTTCGCGAGCCGATGTTCATGCCGAGCATGTTGATGGCGTTAATGCCGCCCGCGCCCGGCGCGTTCTGGATGATGACGTTGGGATTGCCGGGAATGTATTTCGGCAGGAAGCGCTGATAGACGCGCGCCTCGGTGTCGGCGTTGCCGCCGACGCCGTAGTTGATCAGCAGGGTGAGCGTCTTGTCCTTGTAGAACTGCGCGCGCGCGGGCGTCGCCGCCAGCGCGAGGCCGCACAGGATCGCGCCCGCGAGCGCGGGATGCCCAGGCTTCGACATGCGTCCCTCCCGGCGCGGTTATCCGCGCTCGCGATTATTCAACGAACGTTTCGAGCAGCTCCACCGGGTCGCCATAGCGGCTCGCCGCCTTGATCACCTGCGGGTCGCGCAGCGCGGTCAGGAAGCCGTTGTCGATGAGGGTGCGGTCGCCGACCTTCACCGTCATGTCGAAGACGACGCAATCCTGATGGGTGTGCGGCTCCTCCCACTTGGGCACGCGGCGGGCGAGCCACTGGCTGGCCTTGTTGCTGTCGGTGCCGAAATGCAGCGCGCCGGGCGCGTTGGAGCCCGCGGGATAGGCCTTGTAGCGCGGATATTTCGGATTGAATCCGCAGCCGAGTTCATGCAGTCGCGCGTCGACGCCGACGAGTTGATCGCGCAGGATTTCCGCGTCGAGCGACTTGCCGTGCACCTTCACGACGAGATCGTCCTTGTATTCAATGCCGATCTTCTCCTCGAAGGGCTTGTCGAAGCCGATCGCCCATTGCGGAAAGATCACGCCCTGCATCTCGCCATGGGCGTTGTCGTCGCGGCCAAAGGCGTTGCGATCATAGATGTTGGGGCCGTGCGTCGGCATGAAATGCACGTAGCAACCATCCTGATCGCCCTTGTCCTGTCCTTGCCAGCGGTTGTTGGCGTGCAGGTTCTTCACCATTGAGGGCGTGAACCTGATGGCGAGGTCGCTGCCGCGCGGGCACGAGAATGTCATGTCGAAATCGCGGTCGGTCGGGTACATGCGCGCGGTGGCGCGGATGATCTCGCCGACGAGATCGATCGGGAAGCGCGCCTGCGGCGTGTGCAGCAGATCGAGATTGCGGAAATAGGTGATCTTGATCCAGCGCTGGCCCTTTTCACGCCGCCACTTGATGAATAGCGGATCGTTGACCGAGCAGAACCAGCTCGAAACGACGAAGGTCGCCTGTTCGATCAGGTCGCGGCACTCGGGCGGGCAACTCGACACCTGCGTCGAGGCCGCCATGAATTCGCGTGGCTCGACGCCGCGCGAGCGGGCGACGCCGGCGATGGCGTCGACGACGCGCCGGTCGAGCAGCGGATCTGTAAGGAACAGCACGTTGTCGGTCGGCCTGATGGCGAAGACCGAGATCATGTTGTCGATGGCCTGAAAATAATCGCGTGTCTGCGTCGAGGGCAGCACGGAGGTCGCCGGCATGGCCGTCGCCCATTCGGACCGCAGGATATCGTCGCGCGTCGGCGGCATGAACGCCATGTCTTCCTCCCGATGTGGTTGGCCGCGCGTCATGCGCGCGGTCCGTTCATTGTCAGTCTAGCAGTTTCGGGGCGAAGGCAAAGCGCGCGGCTATTTCAGCATGGGCGCGCGGGTGGCGAATTCCTCCTGCTGGGGAATCGCGGGGATGGTTCCGGTCGCCGCCGCCGCGCCAACCACCTCGCGCAGCAGGCGCAGGCCCATGGGGGCGAGCGCGCGCTCCCACAGTTCGCGGGCGGTCTCGTTCTTCCTGACGAAGCACCAGTCCTGCGCGGCGAGGGGGCCGGCGTCCATGCGCTCGGCGAGGTGATAGATCGAGCCGCCGGCGATGGGGTCGCCCTCCTTGATCGTCCATTCGACCGCTGCGATGCCGCGATGGCGCGGCAGCAGCGAGGGATGATAGCCGATGCCGCCGAGGCGCGATTTCGCCAGCGCCTCGGGCGTGATGCGCGCGTGGCTGTGGGCGGTGACGATCAGGTCGGTCCCCGCGGGAATGTGCTCGGCGGTGACGAGATGGGGATCGGGATGCACGACGACCTCGATGCCGCGCGCCGCGCCCGCCAGCGCCAGCCGGTCGTCCGGCGCGATCGTCACGATGCGCGCGATCACAACATCCTTCACGTCGACCAGCGCCTTGAGCACTTCCTGGCCGAAATAACGGGAGCCGACAATCGTGACGTTCATGGGTGATCCTGACGCTGCGCGAACGGGTTAGTGCCTTTGTGGGCACAATGTCCCACCCTTGCCCATCGCGCAATACGAGGCGCGTCGCGACATTGCCGAGGCGGTGGAAAGGCGGCATTCTCGCCACACATCGCGGCGGACGCCGACCGGGGGATTTTACACATGAATGACATCAACCGCGCCGGGGCGCGCGCCAGATGAACGCCGCGCCCGACCGCATCGCGCTGGCGATTGGCGATCCCAACGGCGTCGGGCCGGAGATCGCCGTGCGCGCGGCGATCTCGCCCGCCGCGGCCTCGCCGCTGCTGGTCGGCGACGCGCATGTCATCCGGCATTACGTCGCGGCGCTCGCGCCCGGCATGGACACGCGCGAGACCGACGGTTCCGCGCCCGCTCGGGCTGGCGTCATCGACATCGCGCCCGTCGAGGCGCTCGCCCCCGCTGATTTCGCGCCGGGCCGCGTCGACGCCGCGGCGGGCCGCGCGACCGTCGCCTATGTCGAGGCGGCCATTGGGCTTGCCAAGGCGGGCAAGGTGCGCGCCATCGTCGCCTGTCCGCACAACGAGACGGCGGTTAACGCGGCGGGCATTCCGTTTTCGGGCTATCCCGAACTTGTTGCGCAAATCCTTGGCCTGCCGCCGGGGCGCGTATTCATGATGTTCGTCGGCGGCGGCTTGCGGATCGTCCACGCGACGCTGCATGAACAGTTGAGCGGCGCGCTGGCGCGATTGACGCCGGAACTGGTCGAGGCCGCCGCGCTCGCCGCCGCGGAAGCGCTTGGGCGGCTGGGAATCGCGCGTCCGCGCATCGGCCTTTTCGGGATCAACCCGCACGCGGGCGAGGGCGGCCTGTTCGGCGACGACGACACGCGGATCAATGTTCCCGCCGCCGCGCGGCTGCGCGCCGCGGGGCTCGACGTCGAGGGGCCCGTGGGCGCCGATCTGCTCATCGGACAGGAACGCTTCGACGCCTTCGTCGCGATGTATCACGATCAGGGACATATCCCCGTCAAGCTGCTCGCCGGCCGCAAGGCTTCCGCCCTGTCGATCGGCGCGGGGCTGTTGTTCTCGACGGTGGGCCATGGCAGCGCCCATGACATCGCCGGCCAGATGCGCGCCGATCCCGAGGCGGTGCTGCGCACGCTGACGCTCTTGGGCGGCGCGCGCTAGGTCGCCTACTTCTCGTTCCCGGCGAAGGCAATGCGGATCATGTTGGTCGCGCCGGGGGTGCCGAAGGGCACGCCGGCCACGATGACGATGCGATCGTTCTCGCGCGAGAATTCCTCGCGATTGGCGAACTTGCAGGCGCGTTTCGCCATGTCGTCGAGATCGTCGGCGTCTTTGGTGGTGACGGCGTGCACGCCCCAGACGATCGACAGTTGCCGCGCGGTGGCGCGGTTGGGCGTCAGGGCCAGCACGGCGGGGGCGGGGCGCTCGCGGGCGATGCGCATGGCGGTCGAGCCCGACGAGGTCCAGGCGCAGATCGCCTTCACGTCGAGGGTTTCGGCGACGTCGCGCGCCGCCACCGCGATGGCGTCGGCGCCGGTCTGCTCGGGCGTCTGACGCTGCGCGTTGATGATGGTGCGGTAGATCGGATCGCGCTCCACCTCGACGGCGATGCGGTTCATCGTCGCCACGGCCTCGACCGGATACTGGCCGGCGGCGCTTTCCGCCGACAACATGACCGCGTCTGCGCCGTCGAAGACGGCGGTCGCCACGTCCGACACCTCGGCGCGGGTCGGCACGGGCGAGGCGATCATCGATTCCAGCATCTGCGTGGCCACGACCACGGGCTTGCCGAGGCGCCGCGCGCCGCGGGTCAGGCGCTTTTGCAGGCCCGGCACGCGCTCCAGCGGCATTTCCACGCCGAGATCGCCGCGCGCCACCATCAGCGCGTCGGAAATCTCCATGATTTCGTCGAGGCGGGCGATGGCCTGCGGCTTCTCGATCTTGGCGAGCACCATGGCCCGGCCGCGGACGATCTTCTTGACCTCGGCGATGTCATCGGCGCGCTGCACGAAGGACACGGCCACCCAGTCGACGCCCTCGTTGAGCGCGGCGTCGAGGTCGGCGCGATCCTTGGGCGTCATGGCCGAGACCGGAATTTCCGTGTCGGGCAGATTCACGCCCTTGCGGTTCGACACCTTGCCGGCGACATCGACGCGCGCCACGGCCCTGCCCGGCGTCGCCTCGATAATGTGGAGCGCCACCTTGCCATCGTCGATGAGCATCTTGTGGCCGGGGGCGAGAGCCTTCAGGATTTCGGGATGGGGCAGATAGACCCGCGTGGCGTCGCCGGGCGCCGGGTCGGAATCGAGCACGAAGGTCTGGCCCTCGACCAGTTCGACCGGGCCGGCGGCGAAGGTTCCCACCCGCAGTTTCGGCCCCTGAAGATCGACGAGCACGCCGATCTCCCGACCGCGCGCCTCGGATGTCGCGCGGATCATGCGGATTGTCTCGCGCATGCCGTCGTGGGTGGCGTGGCTCATGTTGACGCGGAACACGTCGGCCCCGGCGTCGAAAAGGCGCTCGATGGTCGCCCGGTCGTTCGACGCGGGCCCGAGGGTCGCCACGATCTTGACGCGCCGCAATCGTCTCATGGTGTTGCATCCACGCTGGAGAATTCAAAAAAGCCAGGCGGAACAGAACGCCCATATCGTGAAGAAATCGCGACCGGCGATCAGCGCGGCTGCTGGGTGGCGTCGGTGAGCTGGACCGTCCAGTTCTTGGCGTCCTTGCCGGTGTCGATTTCGAGGAATCCGGTGCGGTCATAGCCGCGCACGAGGCAGTTTTCGCGGCTCTCGATGCGGAACTCGCGGTCACGGGTGCACATGTAGGCCTTGCCCTTCCACTCGCCGCCGCGCTCGTCCATGGCGTAGACGTAGTAGAATTGCGCCGCGAGACTGCCGCGCAGGAGAACCTCGCAGTCGGACGATTTCAGGTTCCACCAGCCCTCGCTGACCCAGGTCTGACCATCGGTGTAGGCGATGGCGACGCTGACGCGGCCGGAACTGTTGTTGCAGACGCGAAAATCGGCGCGGGCGACGCCGGGCGCCGCGCACGCGAACAGCAGGCTGGCGAGGGCGAGGCGTCGATGGGGAAAGGTCATTGCGGGCCGCGGTCCAGCGTCGAATTGCCTCGACATGATTCGAGCGTCATATTCGGCTCGTGGGCCGCGGTGTCAACGGAGCGGCCGCGGCTTGGAAAAAATCATGGATCAACCCGTTGAAATCATTTCCGGCGCGCTCGACGCCGGCGTGCTGTTCATCTGCGATCACGCGGCCAACGCCGTGCCGGCCGAGCTTGGCGACCTCGGCCTGCCGGCCGCCCAGTTCGAGCGCCATATCGCGTGGGACATCGGCGCCGCCGATCTGACGCGAACGCTGGCGGCGACATTCGGCGCGCCGGCGGTCCTGTCGCGCTATTCGCGCCTTGTCATCGACATCAACCGGGGCGCCGACGATCCGACGCTGGTGATGCGCATTTCCGACGGGGCGCTCATTCCCGGCAACGCCGCCATCGACGACGCCGGGATCGCGCGGCGGCGCGAGCTTTACTGGCGCCCCTATCGCGACGCGGTCGCCGCGCGCATCGACGAGATGGTCGCGCGCGGACCCGCGCCGGCGATCGTCTCGCTGCATTCGTTCACGCCGGTCTGGAAATCCGTCGCGCGCCCCTGGCAGATCGCCGCGCTCTGGGACAAGGATCCGCGCATCGCCGCGCCGATGATCGAGGCGTTGCGGGCCGATGGCTTCACCGTGGGCGACAACGAGCCCTATGACGGCGCGCTCGAGGGCGACACGCTTTATGATCTGGCGACGGCGCGCGGGCTCGCCCATGTGCTGATCGAGGCGCGGCAGGATCTGGTCGCGACGCGACCGGAGGCCGAGGCCTTCGCCGGCCATCTCGCGCGCGCCCTCGCCCCTGTACTCGCCCGCGCGGACACCCATATAATCAGGCATTACGGCAGCCGGGCCGGACTCCGGCGGTGGGACAGAACGCCATGACGATCGACGACAAGACCCGCACCGAACTCGAGGCCGCCGCCTTCCGGCGTCTGGTTTCGCATCTGCGCAACCGGGTCGACGTGCAGAATATCGACCTGATGAACCTCGCCGGCTTCTGCCGGAACTGTCTGTCGAAATGGATGAAGGAGGAATCCGACCAGCGCGGCCTCGGCCTGACGATCGACGACACGCGCATGGAAGTTTACGGCATGGACTACAACGCGTGGAAGCAGTTGCACCAGCGCGACGCCTCGCCCGACCAGCAAAAGGCCTTCGCCGCCGTGATGAGCGACGCCACCAAGCACGGCTGAATCCGACCGGGCCGCGCGGGCCCGGCCGGTGTTCCCGCGTCAGCCGACAACGAGGGCGATGTGCTCGCTGTGGCCGTCGCTCATGCCGCGCGCCTTCATCCAGTCGTAGGCGCGGGTGAACAGCTCCTCGCTGTAGTAATCGACGTGCTTGTAATGCACGAAGGCGCGCGACAGCTCGTGCGGCGCGAGCGCGCCCTTGGCCGACGCGGCGACATGGTGCGCGTATTTGTAAAAATCCGCGTTGATCATGTCGACGGCCTTGTTCTCGGCCTCGTAATAGGCGCGGCGTTGCTCGGGCGTCAGCTCGGGCGCGATGACCTCGCCGCCGCGGTAGAAGGACGCCGCGATGATATGCGCGCCTTCCTTGACGAGCAGGCTGATGAAGGGCTCCATCACGGCGATGGCGCGGGCCTTGCCGGATTTCAGCGCCTGATAGCGCGCGTAGGGCAGGCCACCATTCTCGATCTTCACATGGCCGGCGCCGCAGGCGCTTTCGAGCATCTGGATGGTCGTGTAGTGCGAGCCGGTGAGCTCCTGCACCATGACGGGCACGTCGATCATGTCGCGCGGCGTCTGCAAGGCGTCGTCGAAGCTCAGGATCGCCTGCGCCGCGACGGCGGCGCGCAAGGCGGCGAGCTTGCCCTCGCGATTGCCGCGCTCGAGGCGGTCGATGCTGGCCCATTCGCAGACGTTGTAGCTGTCGGCGCCGCCGCAATCGAAAAGCTGTTCCTTCAGGCGACCCATGAAGGGTGTTTGCGCGTTGTCCTTCTCGCGGTCCGCGTAGGTGGCGGAAAAGCGGACATCAAGGCCAGCGGCGGCGAACAGGCCTTCCTCGATGCCGACGATGACAGGCAGGTCGAAAACCGGATTGTTTGGCGCGATGCGCACGGGCGTCAATGCTGTGGCCGAAGACATGTATATCCCTCCATTTTTGAAGCTTCTGGTCTTGTCGTTCGCATGGTTCCATCAAAGTCCATTAAAATGGTATTTTGATGCTAGCCGTTTTTCGGGAAAGAAGGAAGTCCATTCGGCTCAGGCGAGACCGATCTGGTAGAGATCGTGGATGTGCAGAACGCCGACCGGCTTGCTCGCGGCGTCGGCGACGATGAGCACCGACCGCTTGCGGGCGGTCAGCATGGCCAGCGCCTCGGCGGCGAGGGCTTCCGGCGCGATGGTCATGGGCGCGCGGGTCATGACATCGTCGACCTTCTCCGAGAGCAGATTGCCGGTCGATTTCATGTGCCGGCGCAGGTCGCCATCGGTGATGATGCCGGCGAGGCGGCCCGCCGCGTCGACGACGCAGACGCAGCCCAGCCGCTTGCCGGTCATTTCGAGGACGGCGGCCTCCATCGTCGCGCCGAGGCTGACCAGCGGCACGGCGTCGTTGCGATGCATGACGTCGCGCGCGAAGGCGAGGCGCGCGCCGAGCTTGCCGCCGGGGTGAAACTGGCGGAAATCGCGGGCGGTGAAGCCGCGCGTCTCCAGCAGGGCGACGGCGAGGGCGTCGCCCATGGCGAGTTGCATGGTGGTGGAGGTCGTCGGCGCGAGCCCGTTGGGACAGGCCTCCTCCGCCTTCGGCAGGGTCAGGCGGACGTCGGCCTCGCGCGCCAGCGTCGAGTCGGGGTTGGAGGTGATCCCGACCAGTCCGATGTCGAAACGACGTGAATAGGTGATGATGTCGGCGAGTTCGGCCGTCTCGCCCGACCAGGACAGGCAGAGAATCGCGTCGCCCGTCTGGATCATGCCGAGATCGCCGTGGCTCGCCTCGGCGGGGTGCACGAAATAGGCGGGCGCGCCGGTCGAGGCGAGCGTCGCGGCGAGCTTGCGGCCAATGTGGCCCGATTTGCCCATGCCGCTGACGATGATGCGCCCGGTGACGGACCGCAGCAGGTCCACCGCCGCGTCGAAACTGGCGGCAAGCTCGCCACCTTCCGCGAGCGCCGCCTCGATCGCCGCGATGCCGGCGCGTTCGAGGCCCAACGTGCGGATGGCGGATTCCGTGACCGGGGTCGAGGCGGCGCCGGCTTCCCGCGCCGGCTTCGGATTGGCTGTCATGCCCGCTTCTATCATCCGCGCGGGCGGGCTGTCATGTTCGGGAAAGTAACCCCCCGTTAACCATGAATCGTTAACGATCGCGTAAGGCGGAACGATCCGGGGCCGCCGCGCGGGGACACAATTGCCCAGATTCCGACCCTGCCTCGACACATCGGCGGTTTTCGCGCTGACCTCGGTCGTCGGTCTGGCGCTCGTCGTTGTCACCCCTGCCGTCGCGCAGCAGGCGGCGTCGCAACCGTCCTTTTCCGGGCAGCCGGCGCCCTCGACCGGCCTTCGGGGCACCGATCCCGGCTCGACGGCCAATGCCGGCGCGTTTTCCGCCGCGCCGGCGGATCCCGATCCACTGGCCTCGGCGTCGCCTTTTTCCACGGGTTCGGCGAATTACGGCAAGCCGAAGCCCAAACCCGACCCAAAGCTGAAATACGCGGCGCGCCCGAAAACGCCGCCGCGGCCGCTGCCGCCGCTCGTGCCCTATCCGACCTCGGCGCAGGCGCGGCAGAAGCCCGTCCAGCCGCTCAAGCCCGGCGATGTCGCGCCGCCCCCCGCGCCCAACGTGGCCGTGGTTCCGCTGATCCCGCAGCCGCCAAGGCCCAAGGTGGAGCAGGATCCCTATGCGCCGCTTGGCATTGGCGTGGGCGGTCTGCGCCTGACGCCCTATGTCGAGACCGACGTCAGCTACGACACCAATCCCAATCGCGTTCCGACGCCGACGAACGGTTCCTGGGCGTTGCGCGGGGAAACCGGCGTCGCGCTGAAATCCGACTGGTCGACCCATGAACTGACCGGCGCGGGTCAGTTCGGCTACACGCGCTATTTCCAGCAGGAGGACGCCAGCCGGCCCGATGGCCAGGGCCGACTCGATCTCAAACTCAACGTCAATCGCGATCTGACCGCCGACTTCGAATTGCGCGGCGCGGTCACGACCCAGCGTCCGGGCACCCCGGGCATCGGCGCGAATGTGTCGAGCCGTCCGCTCGTGCTGACGACCGGCCTGACCGCGGGCGGCACGGAAACGCTCGGGCGGCTTCAGCTCGGCCTGCACGGCACGATCGACCGCACCACCAATCAGGACGGAACCCTGAGCGACGGCACGGTCGTGCCGCTCTCCAACGGCAATTACAACGCCTACGGACTGCAACCGCGCGTCGCCTACGAAGTCACGCCGGGCATCACACCCTTCGTCGAGGGAACCGTCGACACGCGCAAGCGCGATCAGGCGCTCGACACATTGGGGTACGCGCGCGATTCGAACGGCGCCTCGGCGCGGGTCGGCACGACGTTCGAGCTGTCGCGCATTCTCACCGGTCAGATCGCCGTCGGCTACGCGGAGCGAAGCTACGCCGACGCGCGGCTCAAGAGCATCGCCGCGCCAACGGTCGACGCGTCGCTCGTGTGGACCGCGACGCCGCTGACAACGGCGACCCTGCGCGGCGCGACGACGATCAACGAAACCACGGTGGCGAACTCGGCCGGCGCCGTGAACCGCGTCGCCTCGCTCGAAATCTCGCACGCCCTGATGCGCAACGTGACGCTGGGCGCGATCGGCTCCGTGGGCGTGAATGATTATGCCGGCGTGAACCTGCGCGAGGTTACCTATTCTGGCACGCTGAAAGCCGATTACGCGTTGTCGCGCAGCGTGATCATCCGCGGCAGCTTCACCCACGAGCGCCTGCAATCGACGGCCATCGGGGCCGACTACACGGCCAACGTTTACCTGCTCGGGCTCAAGCTTCAGCGCTAAAAAAGCCGGACGTCGCGAGACGCCCGGCTTGTGATCTTTGTAGGTCGCCCGGTCAGAGCGCGCCGACGATCTTCTTCAGTTCCTTGCGGAAGTCGGGCGCGATGTCGGGCCGCGACAGGGCGAAGGCGACATTGGCCGCGAGGAAGCCGACCTTCGAGCCCGTGTCGTAGGTCTTGCCGTCGAAGCGCACGCCATGAAAGGCCTGCGTTTCCGCCAGCTTCTTCATGCCGTCGGTCAGCTGGATTTCGCCGCCAGCGCCCGTGCCGATGTTCTCAAGGATGCCGAACACCTCTGGTTCAAGAACATAACGGCCGGAAATGATGAGGTTCGATGGCGCCGTTCCCTGCGGCGGCTTCTCGACCATGCCGTTGATTTCGAAGACGTGGCCGAAGTCATTGCCGACGGAGACAATGCCGTACATGTGCGTGTCGGTCGGCGGCACTTCCTCGACGGCGATGATGTTGCCGCCATGCTCGTTATAGGCGTCGATGCATTGCTGGATGCAGCGGCCGCCGCGCGCGCCGGGCAGGGTGATCATGTCGGGCAGCAGCACGGCGAAGGGTTCGTCGCCGATGATGTCACGCGCGCTCCACACGGCGTGGCCGAGGCCGAGCGGCGCCTGCTGGCGGGTGAAGCTGGTGTTGCCGGCGCCGGGCGTGTCGGCGAGCAGCGCCTCCAGTTCCTTGGTCTTGCCGCGCCGCTTGAGCGTATCCTCCAGCTCATAGGCGTGGTCGAAATGGTCCTCGATGACGGCCTTGTTGCGGCCCGTCACGAAAACGAAATGCTCGATGCCCGCCTCGCGCGCTTCTTCCACGCAATGCTGCAACACCGGGCGATCAACGACTGTCAGCATTTCCTTGGGGATGACCTTGGTGGCCGGCAGCACGCGGGTGCCAAGGCCGGCGACGGGAAACACGGCTTTGCGGATACGTTTTTTCATGAGGCGCCATCCTGTTTTAAAAAGAAAACTCTCTCGCTTTCGCGCGCTTGAACCGAGACGGCGGGCTCCACCGCCGGTAACCGATGATTCACCCTGTCCGCGCGTTCGCGACGCGTGGCGGTCGGGGTCGTTGGACCACCAAAGTCCTTCGTGTGCGTTTCTTAACGCGCAACGATTAAAATGATCTTTGTAAACGCATCATCGAGGCGACAATGACGGTCATGGTTACTGGAGGCGCCGGCTACATCGGCAGCCACATGGTTCTGCAACTGCTGGACCGCGGCGAGAATGTCGTCGTGCTCGACAACCTGTCGACGGGTTTCCGCTGGGCGGTGCCGCCGCAAGCTCGTCTTGTCGTGGGCGATTTCGGCGACGCGGCGCTGGTCGCCGACCTGCTGACGCCCGACGTCGACGCCATCATTCATTTCGCGGCGAAGATCGTCGTGCCGGAATCCGTCGCCGATCCGCTTGGTTACTACGAGAATAACACGTCCAAGGCGCGCGCGCTGCTACAGGTCGCGGTGGAAAAGCGCGTGCCGCGCTTCATCTTTTCCTCGACCGCGGCCGTTTACGGCGAGCCGCGGACGACGCCCGTGCGCGAGGATGACGAGACCGCGCCGATCAATCCCTATGGCCGGTCGAAACTGATGGTCGAATGGATGCTGCGCGACGTGTCCCACGCGTTTCCGCTCGCCCACGCCGCCCTGCGCTATTTCAATGTCGCTGGCGCCGATCCCGCGGGGCGCACGGGACAGTCGACGCCGAACGCCACGCATCTCATCAAGGTCGCGGTGCAGGCGGCGCTTGGCCTGCGCGCGGGAATGGACGTGTTCGGCCTCGACTATCCCACGCCCGACGGCTCCTGCGTGCGCGACTACATTCATGTCACCGATCTCGTGGGCGCCCATGTTTCCGCGCTTGAACATCTGCGCGCGGGCGGCGCGAGCCTGACCTGCAATGTTGGCTATTCCAGCGGCTATTCGGTGCTGGAGGTCATCGACACGGTCAAGCGCGTGTCGGGCGTCGACTTCGAGGTGCGCGTGGTCGGACGTCGCGCCGGCGATCCCGCGCGCATCGTCGCCTCCAACGATCGCATCCGGGCGCTTGGATGGAAGCCCGAGCACGACAACCTCGAGGAAATCGTGCGTCAGGCCCTCGCGTGGGAAAAGGGTCTGGCGGCGCGTCTCGCCGGCTGAGCTTCAACGAGCGGGCAGCGACCGCAGGAATGCGATGATCGCCGTTACGTCGTCGTCGGTCATGTTCGCGTACCAGGCGACGGGCATGGGCGGCGCCAGCTTCGATCCGTCGGGCCGCTCGCCTTTCGTGATGATTTTTCGCAGGTCGGCGTCGCCGTAATGGCCAATGCCCGCGGGCGTGACGTCCGGCGCGAGGATCACGCCCCAGGGGCCGCGCAACTCGGCGCCGCCCATGCCAAGGCCATGGGTCAGGTCCGGCAAGCCGTCCTCGCCCCGGCTGGAGTGGCAATCCATGCATTGGCCGACCGCCGTCGCCAGATAGCGGCCGCGCGCGACGGGGTCGGCGCTGGTCGCGTCCGGGGTCGCGTCGGCTGGCGCTCCGTAGCTGGCGGGCGGCGGCAAGCGATAGCTCGATCGCGGAACCTTGTTGGCCACTGGCTTCAGGGTGCGCAGAAAGGCGACGATGGCGCGGGCGTCATCCACGCTCATGTTGCGGTAGGAGGAAATCGGCATGGGCGGGCCGATCGTCGAGCCGCGCGGTCGCTTGCCCTCGCGGATGCCCACGACCAGTTGCTCGTCGGTCCATCCGCCGACGCCGGTTTCCACGTCTGGCGTCAGGTTGGCGGCGTGGGCCGTGTAGGCCAGTTCCGAAAACCGGCGGCCGCCCGCGAGTTCGGGCGAATCCGGCGCGGGGTTGGCGTGGCAGGAGCCGCAGGCGGCTATGCCGCGCACGATATAGGCGCCGCGCTCGGCGGGCGTCTCGGCCCGCGCGGGCAAGATCGCCGCCGCGAGGGTCAACGCGGCAATGGCCCCGATTCTCGCCATCCATCCCTCCCGTTCGCCGGTCGAACGCCGGCGTTGGCGCCGGGCGCGGGCCGTCAGGCCCAGCCCGACAGTTCCCGCCGCGCGATCGCCTCGATCACGTCGACGCCGGCGGCCGTATCGTTGAGACACTCCAGCCGCGCGAATTTCTCGCCGCCGGCCTCGTGGAAATATTCCGCGTTCTCGACGCCTATTTCCTCGATGGTTTCAAGGCAGTCCGCGACGAAGCCCGGCGTCACCACGGCGAGGCGCTTGACGCCGTCGCGCGCCAGCGTCTGGATCGTCTCGTCGGTGTAGGGGCGCAGCCATTCCGCCGGCCCGAATCGCGACTGGAACGTGGTGACGAACCGTTGCTCCGACAGGCCCAGCGCCTCGCGCAGCAGGCGGCCTGTTTTCAGGCACTGGCAATAGTAGGGATCGCCCTTGAGCAGGTAGGCCTTGGGTATGCCGTGGAACGAGGCCAGAATGACCTCGGGCTCGAAATCGAGCTTCGCCAGTCCGTCGCGGATCGAGCTCGCCACCGCCTCGATATAGGCGGGATCGTCATGCCAGGGCGGCGCGACGCGCAGCGTTGGCTGCCAGCGCATCTTCATCAGCGCCTCGAAGGTCTTGTCGCAGACCGTCGCCGTCGTCGCCGCGGCGTATTGCGGGTAGAGCGGCACCAGCAGCACCCGGTCGCAGCCTTGCGCCTGCAAGGCCTCGAGGCGCGAGGCGATGGTGGGGTTGCCGTAGCGCATGGCCCAGTCGACGACGACCTTGCCCTTGTCGGCGAGGCGGGCGGCCAGTTGCTCGGCCTGCGAGCGGGTGATCGTGCGCAGGGGGCTTTCGTCAAGCTCGCGATTCCAGATGGAATCGTAATCCTTGCCCTTGCGGCCGGGTCGCGTCGACAGAATGATGAAATTCAGCACCGGCCACCAGATCAGGCGCGATGTCTCGATGACCCGGCGATCCGAGAGAAACTCCTTGAGATACCGCCGCATCGACCAGTAGTCGGTGGCGTCGGGCGTGCCCAGATTGACCAGCAGTACGCCCACGCGCCCCACGCGCGCCGGCGGATGGTCGCCGGGGCGGAGCGCGTCGGTCGCGAGCGCGGGTAAGGGGGCTTCGTTCATTCAGCGGGTCCAAGGGTCCGGCGACGGATTTATGCGTTTGATCGGCGCTTGTCGAATGTCTTGCGGGCGACACGCGATTCCACGACTGTTCTACGCGCAACCCGGAGATTCAGATGATGCTTCTCGACCGCCGCCGGACCGTCGCCGGCCTCGCCGCCATGCTGGCGGGCGGCCCCGCGCTGGCCGCCGGCGATGTCCGGCTGACCTTCGTTCTGGTCAACGATATCTATCAGATGGACGAGGTCGATGGCCGCGGCGGGCTGCCGCGCCTCGCCGCGGTGGTGAAGGCGGAACGCGCGCGCTCGCCCAACGTGATTTTCGCGCACGCGGGCGACACGATCAGCCCCAGCCTGATGTCGGGCTTCGATCAGGGCGCGCACATGATCGCCCTGTTCAACGCCCTGCCGCCGGATGTCTTCGCGCCGGGTAATCACGAATTCGATTTTGGCCAGGACGTCTATCTCAAGCGCATGGGCGAGGCGCGTTTCCCGGTGCTCGCCGCCAATCTGCGCGATGGCGATGGCGCGATCCTCCCGGGCCATCGCGACACGATGATGATCGAGCGCGGCGGCCTGCGGATCGGCGTTGTCGGCGCGACGCTGGAGACGACGGGCGTGCTGTCGTCGCCGGGGCCGCTGCGCTTCGCGCCCACGGTCGAGACGGTGGCGGCGGCCGCGCGCGCGTTGAAGGACCAGGGCGCCGACCTGACGGTCGCTGTCGTGCACGCCGACAAGATCACCGGCCAGAAACTGATGGCGTCGCGCGCGGTCGACATCATCCTGTCCGGTCATAATCACGATCTGCATATCGACTTCGATGGCAGGACATCGCTGACGGAGTCCGGCGAGGACGCGGACTATGTGGTCGCCGTTGACGTGACCGTGTCGGTGAAGGGCGAGGGCGCCAATCGCAAGATCAACTGGCAGCCGAATTATCGCGTCTTCGACACGAAGGACGTGACGCCCGACCCAGCCATGGCCGCGCTGGTCAAGACTTACGCCGACGAATTGTCGCGCGAACTCGATGTTGTCATCGCGCGGCTCGCCGCGCCGCTCGACAGTTCGGGCGCCGCCGTGCGTGGCGGCGAGGCGGCGATCGGCGATTTCCTCGCCGACGCCCTGCGCGCGCGCATGGGCGCCGATGTCGCCATCCTCAATGGCGGCGGCATCCGCGGCAATCGCCAGTATCCCGCGGGCCATGAACTGACTCGGCGCGACGTGCTGACCGAATTGCCCTTCGGCAATCGCGCCGTTGTCACCACCGTGACGGGCGTCGCCTTGCGCGCGGCGATCGAAAATGGCTTGTCGGCGCTGGGCCAGTTGGCGGGGCGCTTTCCGCAGGTTTCCGGCCTTGAAATCGTCGCCGACGGCGCCGCGCCGCGCGGGCGGCGCGTTGTGTCCATCAATGTTCGCGGCGCGCCGCTGGATGAAGGCGCGAGGTATCGCGTCGCGACGAATGATTTCATGTTGCGCGGCGGCGATGGCTATACGAGTCTCGCCGACCCAGGCGCCACCGTCGACAGCGGCGACCAGCTCATCGCCAACGAGGCGATGGTTTACGCGCGCCAGATCGGCGTGATCGACGCGCGCGTCGAGGGGCGTATCGTCATCAAATAAGCCGCGCCTAGTCGCGCGGCCAGAGCCGCCAGAAATGATTGAGCGGCCCCGCGCCAGCGCCAACATGAAAGTCGTCGCTGTTGGCGAGCGCGCCCGACAGATAGTCCTTGGCCGCGCGTATCGCCTCGACCAGCGTGTCGCCATGCGCCACGCGCGCCGCGATCGCCGACGATAGCGCGCAACCGGTGCCATGCGTGTTGCGGGTTTCGATCCATGGCGCGGCGAAAATCGCTTCGCCGCCCGAGTCGATAAGAAGATCTCGCGCCATTTCGCCGGGCACGTGTCCGCCCTTGACGAGAACCGCGCGCGCGCCCGCGTCGATCAGCGCGCGCGCGAGACGGCGCGCGCCGTCGATGTCGGTGGCTTCCGGAAGGCCTGTCATGCGCGCGGCCTCCGGCGCGTTGGGCGTGATGAGATCAACCAGCGGCAACAGGGTGGACATGATTTCCCGCGCGAGGCCCGCGCCGCCGAGATCGTCGCCGCTGCTCGCCGCGAGCACGGGGTCCAGCACGACGAAGGCGGGCCGCCGCGCCTTCAGCCGCGCGGCGATCAGGCGGGCGTTGTCCGCGTTGCCGATCATGCCGATTTTCACGGCGGCGACATTGATGTCGTCGAACAACGCGTCGATCTGCGCGGCGAGAAAGTCGGGCGGGGTTGGATGAATCGCGCGCACGCCAAGGGAGTTCTGCGCCGTCAACGCGGTGATCGCCGCCATGCCATGACAACCCAGCGCGGCGAAGGTCTTGAGGTCCGCCTGAACGCCCGCGCCGCCCGATGGATCCGAACCGGCGATGGACAGCAGGTTCGGGACCATGCGGGATTTCCTAGCGGCGCTCGTCGGCGATCAGTCGCGCCTTCGTGTCGAGCACGCCGGCGCCCACGACCTCGATATCGCCCTCGATGCCGGTGATGTCGAACAGATTGCGCTTGAGATTAGCGGGCAATTGGGGATCGCCGTCCGGACCCTCCGCGCGCAGCAGAACGCTGTCGCCCTGCCCCTCGCGTCGCACGACGATCTGCATGCGACGCACGCAGGCGTGGCGATCGGCGAGATCGAGCACATGTTGCGGCGTCAGAACGCGGTTCGCGATCCGCGTTTCCTCGCCAACGCGACCGAGCCAGCCGGCGATGCGCGCGCCCGTGCGTCCGCAGGGCGACGCGCCGGGAATGACGCGCGACAGATCGCCCGTCGAAACGCGCAGCAACGGATAATCCTGATTGACGCGCGTCACCACGACCTCGCCGATCTCGCCGTCCGGCGCGGGCGTGTTCGTGCCCGGCCGCACGATTTCAACGATGAGGCCCTCGTTGACGATCATGCCCTCGTTCAAGCGGCCATCGTCCAGGCTGGTTTCGAAGGCGATCACGCCATGACGCGACGTAACATAAGCCTGTCGCGCGCCGATGCCGCGCCGCTCGATCTCCGCGCGCGCGTGGCGCGACAGATAGGCGCCGAAGAAAAACGCCTTTTTCAGCGATGAAACGTCGCAATTCGCGTTGGCGGCGTGATCGAGCAGTTGCAACAAATGCTCGGGCTCGCCGCAATAGGCGGTTGGCTTCAACGCGTGAATGGCCTCGAGCTTTTTCTCGACGCGCGCGGTGCCGGCGGGAATGACGGCGCAGCCAAGCTCGGCCGCGCCCTCGTCGACGACATGGCCGCTGGCGGAAAGATGATAGGAAAAGCAATTGAGAATAATGTCGTCGCGCGTGAAACCCGCCGCCGACAGCGCGCGCGCGCAATTCCACCAGTCGCGCACCTGACCCTGCGGTCCATCGATCGTCATGCGCCGCAACATGCCCGGTCGCATCGCGACAAGCCCGCCAAACGGCGGATCGTCGGCGCGCATGCGCTCGATGTCGCGCTTGCGCAACACGGGCAGGCGCGCGAGATCCTCGCGGCGCTCGACGGTCGCGAGTTCGGCGCCCCGCAGAATCGCGCGCAGGCCCGCCGCGCGCGGCTTCGCCACCGCGACGATCGTTTTCAAATTCTTGAACAATGACGCCTCGCGCGATTTCGCGCTGCGCGTATCGTTCCTGTCAAAAAATCCAGACATCGGTGCTCCCCCCCAGGAGCTTTCGCCATGGGCGAAAATTGATGATCTTTTCTGCACCGTTCGATTGGCGAAGACAAGCGCGTTATGCGCGCGATTTATGAGGCGCGCGTCCCGTCGCGCGCGTGATCGCTCAACTTCGCGACGAATGCGTTTTGAATTTTCCCGACCGCCTAAACGGGCAGTTCAAGAAGTCCCGCGGCGCCGTCCTCCGCGCCGAAAATCAAACGCTTGCCATCGGCGTTCCACGCGAGCGCGGCGATCGCCGCGCCTTGTCCGTCCTTTGGTGATCGAACGAATATTTCGGCGCCGTCCGCGAGGCGCGACAGCATGATCCAGCCATCCTCGAAGCCGATGGCGATGACGAGACCGGCGGGATGAAACGCGACGCGCGACACGCGCGAGGCCCGCGCGCAACACTCGCGCGGGCCGCGGCCCATGGGGCCGTCCTTGCCGTCGAAGGGCCAGACGATGCAGGCTTCCGCGCCCGATGTCGCCAGCCACTTGCCGTCGTGCGACCAGGACAGCGAGCGCGACTTCGCCGGATAGCCGGTCATGCGCATGTCCTTCTTGTCGGCGATGCGCCAGCCGTGCAGTGAATTTTCCTGCATGGAGCTGACGGCGAAGCGTCCATCGGGCGAAATCGTCACGTCGAGATGCGAGCCGCGCCAGACGAGGCCCTCGGGCTCCGCCGCCGTGTTGGGAAACCACATGGAAACGCCGTTGTAATGCGCGATGGCGAGGCGATAGCCCTTCGGCATGAAATAAACGCCGCGCACGCTCGACGGCGCCGTCATCGTCCTGACCTCGCCCCTGGCGTCGCGCGCGCGCACCAGCTTGCCGGCGCTCCACGCCGTCGCGCCATCGTCGCGCAAGGCAAGCGAATCGATCCATTTGCCTTTTTCGTCGCCAAGCTCCGCCGCGGCGCCATTGGCGCGCGTCTCAACGACGCGGCCATCGTCGCCGCCGGTGACAAGACGATCGCGCGTGAATTGCGTCAGGAGGATCGACGCGTCGGGATGGGCCTTCACGCGACGTCCCGCGTCGCCATCGACGAACAGGACATCGCCCTCGACCAACGCGAGAACGGGCTGGTCGCCGATGAAGCCCGCGCCGACGACGCCTTCGCCCGCGTCGATCGGCGTGACGCGGTCCGCCAGGGATTGGTTGCTCTTGGTCATCGGTTTCACCGGCGATTGGTTCGCGCTGTCTCAGTCGGCGTCATCGGGTTCCGCCTTCGGGAGATAGTGCGACACGTTGAGTTGAATATCCGCGTCCGCCAGCACGCGCAGGAAATCCGACGGCCACGCATAGGAAAAAGACTCGTCCTCGCGATCGGCCAGCACGCCGAACTCCAGCGTGAGGCGCGTCGCGAACATGCCCTCGGGCAGGGGCGATTTCGGCGAATTCAGCAGGCGTTCGAGGCGCGAGCCAAGGCGGGCGCAGGCGTCGGCGACCTCGAGGCCGGGATCGGATGGCGACAGATCGTAGAAGAACCGTCGCGCGCCGTCGGAGTCGCGCTCTTCCCGCATCGGCTCGCGCGGTAACGATGGCGCGGGGCCGTCGTAGCCGATGAGTTCGAGTTTCAGGACGACGCCAAGGACGACCGCGAGCGCCATGCCGGGCTCACGCCAGGCAGGAGAGAACGCCCTTGCGCAACTCGTCTTCCTTGAGGTTGCGACCGATGAAGACGACCTTGGACTCGCGCTTTTCGCCGGGCTTCCAGTCGCGCTGGCTGTCGCCGTCGAGGATCATGTGCACGCCCTGGAAGACGAAGCGCTTGGGATCGTCCTTGAACGCGAGGATGCCCTTCGAGCGCAGGATGTTCGGACCTTCCTTCTGCACGAGTTCGTTGATCCACGGCATGAACTTGTTGGGGTCCATGTCGCCGTCGACGCGCACGGCGACCGACTGCATCTCCTCGTCGTGGTAGTGCTTCAGGCCCTTGTGGTCGTGGCCGTGATCGTGGTGGTGATGATGGCCGTGGTCGTGACCATGCCCATGATCGTGGTGATCATGGTCGTGTTCGTCCTCGACCTCGAGGAAGGCCGGTTCGATTTCGAGGATGCGCTCGAGATCGAAGGCGCCCTGACCGAGCACGGCGCTGATCGGCACCTGACATTTCGTGGTCTTGTGCAACCGGGCGTAGGGGTTGATGGCGCGAATGCGACCCTCGACCTCGCGCAGCTCGGCTTCCGTCACGAGGTCCATCTTGTTGAGGATGATGACGTCGGCGAAGGCGATCTGGTTCTTGGCCTCGGGCGCGTCCTTCAGGCGGTCGGCGAGCCATTTGGCGTCGGCGACGGTCACGACGGCGTCGAGGCGCGCGCGATCCTGCACGTCCTGATCGACGAAGAAGGTCTGCGCGACGGGCGCGGGGTCGGCGAGGCCGGTCGTCTCGACAATGATGGCGTCGAACTTGCCGCGCCGCTTCATCAGGCCCTCGACGATGCGGATGAGATCGCCGCGCACGGTGCAGCAGATGCAACCGTTGTTCATCTCGAAGACTTCCTCGTCGGCGCCGACGACGAGGTCGTTGTCGATGCCGATCTCGCCGAATTCGTTGACGATGACCGCGAACTTCTGGCCATGGTCCTCGCTGAGGATGCGGTTCAGCAGCGTGGTCTTGCCGGCGCCGAGATAGCCGGTGAGAACCGTGACGGGCACTTTTTCGGTCATGCGATACTCCATGAAATCACCGCGCCGTCGTCCGGGCGCGGACATGGCGCGAACGATTGGCGATTGAAAACTCGTGGGCGGCGGACGCGAGCGACCGCGCGGCCCGGGCGATCCTTATATTGGCTTTGCCCCGGCCAATGTAAGCCCCCGATGGCCATGACGTTCAGGCTTCCAGATGGCGGTTGGCGGGCAGGCGGCGCGAGAGTCCGCCCGCGCGTCCGAAACACACGGACAGAATGTAGAAACCGCCCGCGACCAGAATGATCAGCGGGCCGGATGGCGCGCCGGAGGCGAAGGAAACGACAAGGCCAAGATAGACAGAGACCATGCCGATCGCCGCCGCGATGGCGATCATGCGCGTGACGTCGGCGACCCAAAGGCGCGCGGCCGCGGCGGGCAGCATCATCACGCCGACAGCGAGCAGCGTGCCCAGCGCCTGAAAGCCGGCGACGAGGTTCATCACCACCAGCACGAGGAAGGCGATCTGCGTCGGGCCGCCAGCACGGCTGACGCTGGCGAGATAGTTGGGATCAACGGTCTCCAGCACCAGCGGGCGATAGATCGCCGCCAGTCCGAGCAGGGTCAGGCTCGATATGCCCGCCAGCAGCATCAGCGTGGGATTGTCGAGGCCGAGCACATTGCCGAACAGCACATGCAGCAGGTCGATGCTCGTGCCCTTGAGGGACACGATGGTGACGCCGAGCGCCAGCGACATCAGGTAGAAGGCGGCGAGCGTCGCGTCCTCGCGCAGGGACGTCGCGCGCGCCACGGCGCCGGAGGCGATGGCGACCAGAAGGCCGGCGGCGAAGCCGCCCGCTGTCATCGCGCCCAGCGACAGGCCGGACACGAGATAGCCGAGCGCGGCGCCGGGCAGGATGGCGTGCGCCATGGCGTCGCCCGTCAGCGACATGCGCCGCAGGATGAGAAAGACGCCGACGGGCGCGCCGGCCAGCGCCAGCGCCATGCCGCCGACCAGAGCGCGGCGCATGAACTCGAATTCGGCGAAGGGCGAGAACAACAGGTCGATCATGGCGCCGACGTCCGCCCGGTTGCGAGGGTGCTTTTCACGCGGCGCGCTCGCAATCCTCGGCCTGCCGGTCGAAGGCCTCGACCATCTGGCGGGCGCGGGCGAGATTGGCGGGCGACAGCGCCTCGCCGGTGTCGCACCAGGCGACGCGCTCGCGCGCCAGCAGCAGCGTTCTGGGAAACACCCGCCGCACGAGGTCCATGTCGTGCAGCACGGCGACCACCGTGCGGCCCTGCGCGCGCCAGCTTTCGACCAGATGAATCAGATCGTCGGCGGTGCGCGTGTCGAGCGCCGTCAGCGGTTCGTCGAGCAGGATCACGGGGGCGTCCTGCACGATGATGCGGGCGAACAACATGCGTTGCATCTGCCCGCCCGAGAGCGTGCCGATGGGGCGATCCTCCAGCCCTTCGAGGCCCACGCTCGCGATGGCTTCGGCGATGCGTTGCTTGCGCGCGGCGCCCAGCCCGCCAAACAGGCCGGCCTGACGCCAGTAGCCCATCGACACCATGTCGAAGACATCGATGGGGAAGGAGCGGTCGATTTCGGCGGCCTGCGGCAGATAGGCGATGTCGCGCGGCTTGCAGCCGACGCGCTCGATGGCGCCGCCGAGCGGCCGCAAGGCGCCGGCGATGGCCTTCAGGAGGGTCGACTTGCCCGCGCCATTGGGGCCGCAGATGGCGAGGAGATCGCCGGTTTCGATGACGCCATCGAGATGATGCACGGCGGGATGCCGGTCATAGCCCAGCGTCAGGTCGCGCAGGCGAATGGCGGCGCTCATGCGATGGCCCAGAAAACGCCGAGCCAGATCGCCGCGACGAAGCCGCCGGCGATGGCGAGGCGGCCGCCAAGCGACAGGCGCAGCAACGAACGGCCGGGCGTCGCGCGCGCGACAACCGGCGCATGGGCATGACCATGGGCGTGGCCATGCGCGTGATCGTGGGCGTGTACGTGAGATTGTACCTGGGTTGTCATGCGACACCGCGCCGGGGAAGAGGTGGCAATGTTATATTATTACGCACGCGGAAGCGCAAGTTCGCGGGTCGCGTCGGATGACGGGCGGTTGGTTTGACGGTAGCTTGCGCGCCATCGATTCCCGCTGGAGCCGCCCATGAAAACCCGCGCCGCCGTCGCCTTCGCCGCCAAAAAGCCGCTTGAAATCGTCGAGATCGACCTCGACGGGCCCCGCGCGGGCGAGGTGCTCATCGAAATCAAGGCGACGGGCATCTGCCACACCGATTATTATACGCTATCGGGCGCCGATCCCGAGGGTCTGTTTCCCTGCGTGCTCGGGCACGAGGGCGCTGGCGTCGTCGTGGACGTCGGCCCCGGCGTGACCACCCTGAAAAAGGGCGACCACGTCATTCCGCTTTACACGCCGGAATGTCGGCAGTGCAAAAGCTGCCTGTCGCGCAAGACGAACCTTTGCACGTCCATCCGCGCGACGCAGGGCAAGGGCCTGATGCCCGACGGCACCAGCCGTTTCAAATGCGATGGCGATCCGGTGCTGCATTACATGGGCACCTCGACCTTCTCGAATTTCATCGTCGCGCCGGAAATCGCGGTGGCGAAAATCCGCGAGGACGCGCCGTTCGACAAGGTTTGCTACATCGGTTGCGGCGTCACCACGGGCATCGGCGCCGTCATCTGGACGGCGAAGGCCGAGGCAGGTTGCCGCGCCATCGTCTTCGGCCTCGGCGGCATCGGTCTCAATGTGATTCAGGGTCTGCGGATGATCGGTGCCGAGCAGATCATTGGCGTCGACATCAATCCGGGCCGCAAGGCCATCGCCGAGAAGTTCGGCATGACGCATTTCGTCAATCCGAAGGAGGTCGAGGGCGACCTCGTGCCCTATCTCGTCAATCTGACCGACGGCGGAGCCGATTACACGTTCGACTGCACGGGCAATGTCACGGTCATGCGGCAGGCGCTGGAATCCTGCCATCGCGGCTGGGGCCAGTCGATCGTCATCGGCGTCGCGCCCTCGGGCGCGGAGATATCAACGCGTCCGTTCCAGCTCGTCACCGGCCGCGTGTGGAAGGGCACGGCCTTCGGCGGCGCGCGCGGGCGCACCGACGTGCCGCGCATCGTCGACTGGTACATGCAGGGCCGCATCAACATCGACGATCTCATCACGCACAAATTGCCGCTCGAGCGCATCAACGAGGGCTTCGACCTGATGCACGCGGGAACGTCGATCAGGAGCGTGGTGGAATTCTGATCGCCGCCAGCGCCGCGCGCGCGGCGATTTCGCCCGCGCGGAAAGCGCCATGCGCCGTCGAGAAATCGTGGCGCGAGCAGGCCTCGCCGGCGAAGAAAACGCGATCATCGACGGGCGCGGCGAGAGTCGCGCGCGCATCGGAGCGACCCACGCGCGCGTGCGAATAGGAGCCGCGCGCGAAGGGATCGAGGCCCCAGCGCGAACAGGCGAGCGGCGTCAGGCGCTTGCGGAAACCGGCGCCGAGCGCGCCCACGAGCTGTCCGATGGCGTAATCGGCGAAGGCGGCTTCTCCGGCTTTTTCCAGTTCGCGCGCGAAGGCGCCGCCGAAATAGCATTCGATCAGCGGTCGTCCGAAGGGTCGCAGGTGATAGCTCGCGATATCCACGCGGTCGCGCGCGCCATAGAGGCGCCCGTCAACCGGCAGATCGTCCGCGCCCTCGACGGCGAGGAACAGTTTATCCGCGAGGCCGAGCGGCAGGTTGGCGGCGGCCTCGATCTTGTCGGGCAGATCGGGCGAGAAGCGCAGGCTTCCATCGGCGATGAGATTGGTCGGCAGCGTGACGATCACGGCGCGCGCGTTGATCGCGCCTTGCGTCGTATGCACGCGCGTCGTCGTCCCCGCGTGGTCGATCAGCGTCGCCGCGCAACCGGTTTTCACCGCCAGGTTGGCGCCCAGCGTCGCGATCAGCGCGCCAAAACCGACGGGCGCGCGCCAGTTGACGCCAGTGTCGACGTAGCGGTCGTAATCGACCGTTGAAAGACCGGACAACTCGACGCCATTGATGAAGGTCGAGCCCGCGTCGATCATGCCGTTCCAGCGACAGCCGGGTTGGAGAAAATCGCTGGCCGGTCGGTCGGCGCGCGCCGCCACGCCCTTTTCGAGCCGGTCATAAAAGGCGGCCCACGCCTCGCGATAGGAACGTTGTTCGTCGAGGGGGAAGTTGTCCGTCCACGCGGGCTTCTGCCAGGGCGCGGTCGAGCGGTCGAGTTCGACGCCAGCGCGCGCGGCGACATCCGCGAAGGGGTTGTCCTCGGCCGAGTGCAGCCAGCCGCAGCCCATGTCGATGGCGTGTCCGCCAGCTTGCAGGGTCCAGCCGCGCCCGCCGAGGCGGTCGCGCGCTTCGATGACGACGAAGGACGCGTCGGCCCGATGCAACGCCGCGCCCGCCGCGAGACCCGCGGCGCCGGCGCCGATCACAACAATATCCACGTCCGCCCGCGTCTGTGTCATGCAGGCGAGATAGCCATCCCGGCGGCGCGCGACAAGCGCGGGCGTTGCAATCGACAAGCCACGGCAAATCTGGTTTGTTCAGCGTGAAAAATTCGGGAGGAAAACATGAACGCGCCAGCCAAGCCGGCGGACACCGAGGGGAGCCTGTCGGGAGCGGCCATTCTTCGGGCGGTCAAGGCCGCCGGCATTGAATATGTGCTCTCGGTGCCCGATCTCCACACCGCCAAGGGGCTGCTCGCCCCCATCTCGACCGACAAGGATTTCAAGCTCGTCCGCGTCTGCAAGGAAGACGAGACGCTCGGCATCGCCGCGGGCTTGCTCTATGGCGACAAGCGCTCGCTGATCCTCATCCAGTACACCGGTTTTCTCTACGCGATGAACGCCATCCGCGGCGTCGCCTGCGAGCAGAAGCTGCCGATGGTGATGATGATCGGCCTGCTCAGCAAGGAAGTGGGCGTCGCGCCGCAGGACTCCAAGCGCTTCGGCCTGCGCATCGTCGAGCCGATCCTCGACGTCATGGGCATCGAGCGCCACTACATCGATCTCGACGCCGATATCGCGGCCATCACGCCCGCCATCGAGCGCGCCTACGCGCAATCGCGCCCCGTGGCCTTCCTGATCGGCCGGAGGCCGTCCTGACATGATGAACCGCACCGCCTGTCTTGAAATCCTCAAGAAGACCATCACCGACGAGATCGTGATTTCATCCTACTCGACCGCGTCCGAGTGGATCGAGATGAACGACCGCCCGCTCAACTATTTCTCCCATGGCGCCATGGGCCTGTGCTCGTCGCATGGTCTTGGCATGGCGCTGGCGCTGCCACACAAGCGCATCATCGTGCTCGATGGCGACGGCAGCCTGCTGATGAATCTCGGCACGCTCGTCACGCTGGCGGCCGCCGCGCCGAAAAATCTCGTTCATCTGGTTTTCCAGAACGGCACCTACGAGGCCAACGGCGGCCATCCCCTGCCCAAGCGCGACGTCGACTTCGCGGGCATGGCCCGCTCGGCGGGTTTCAAGCGCGTGCATTCCTTCGAGGATTCGCGGAACTTCGAGCAGCAGATCGGCGCGGTGCTGAAGGAGGAGGGGCCCGTGTTCGCCGATATCCTCATCGAGCAGGGACCGCTGGGACCGCGCTCCTACGAGGAGATGTACCGGCCCGAGCGCCGCCGCAAGTTGAAGGAAGTTCTTCAGGCCGGCGGCTAGAGCGAGACTTTTAGGGGGCCGGCCCATCAAGGGATTGTGGGGACATCCCGGCCCGGCGGCTTGACCCGCGCGCCGGGGAGACGGCATGTGGGCGCTCGCCTGACAGGCTCTTCACCGACCAGCCGGACCGTCCCCATGAACAAGCCCGAACGCGTTGATTCCGACTCCATCGAACATGTCGACGGCGGCCATCTGCGCGCCTTCATCGAACGCATCGAGCGGCTCGAGGAAGAGAAAAAAGCCATCGCCGACGACATCAAGGAAGTCTACGCGGAGGCCAAGGGCAATGGCTTCGACGTCAAGGTCATGCGCAAGGTCATTTCGCTGCGCAAGATGGATCGCGACAAGCGCATCGAGGAAGAAACCATTCTCGATCTTTATCTCGCGGCGCTGGGCGACGCCTGAGGACGCCTTCAGCCGCGTCGCGGTCCTGACTGAACCGGTCGGGGCGTCGCGATGATCCGACCCCGTCGCGCCATCGGCGCGGGCATGGTTCTGCTGGCCGCGACCAGTTATGGCGTGCTCGCGACACTCGTCAAATCGGCCTACGGCGATGGCTATTCGCCCGCCGAGGTGCTGGCGGCGCAGGATCTGATGGGCGCCGCGGCGCTGGCGCTCGTGGATTTCGTTCTGGCGCGCCGTTCGCCCGATGACGTGTCCCTGCGCGTTGCCGCTCGGGATCGCGTGGCGTTGATGCTGGCGGGCATGTCCATCGGCTTCACCGGCGCCTTTTATTATCTCGCCGTGTCGGCCGCCTCTGTGTCGCTCGCCATCGTGCTGCTCATGCAAAGCGTCTGGATGAGCGTTGTCGTCGAGGCGCTGCTCGAAAGGCGCGCGCCCTCGCTCCTGCAATTACTGTCGGCGGGCCTCGTGATCGTCGGCGCCGCGTTGGCGACGAATGTCGGCTTCGGCGATCTCGCCATCGGTCCGGCTGGTCTCGTCTTTGGCCTGCTGGCCGCTGTCAGCAACACGGCGATGATCTGGTGTTCCGGCCATGTCGCGCCGGCGGTTCATCCCATCCGGCGCAGCGCGCTGATGATGGTCGGCGGCGCCTCCGTTGTGCTGGCCTTCGCCGCGCCGACGCTCGTGGCCGGGTTCAATTTTTCGGTGATCTGGCCCTGGGGCGGGATCATCGCGCTCCTCGGCACGATCCTGCCGACGTTCTTGTTCAACTTTGGCGCGCCGCTCGCCGGCGCGGGGCTGACGGCCATCGTTTCATCGGCGGAATTGCCGGTCGCGATCATCGTGGCGACCGTGGTTCTCGGGGAATCCTTCGCCCCGAGGCAGTGGAGTGGCGTCGCGCTGATCGTCGCGGCGATCGCGCTGTCCAACCTGCGTCGGGGCGATTGAGCGTTAGAGACCGGCGACGCGATAGCTGACGCGCGCGGTGCCAGACCCGATCATGCCGAGGGCGCGGGCGGCGCCGCGCGACAGATCGAGCGAGCGCCCGGTCCATTTCGCGGGTCCGCGGTCATTGACGCGAACCATCACGCTGCGGCCATTCGCCGATACGATGAGCCGGGTGCCGAGCGGCAGGGAACGATGGGCGGCGGTCAACGCGTCCGGGTGGAAGATTTCGCCCGAGGCCGTGCGCCGGGCCAGATGCTCGCCGCCGCCATACCAGGACGCGCGGGTGGAGCCGACGGGGCCGCTGGCGATGCTGGCCAGCTTGCCGCCCGCGCCGGTCGGGGCCGGGGCGGAGGCCACGGTGGGCGTGGGATGTTCGTTCAGGAAAAACTGAGCGGTGAATTCATCTGCTTTAGCGACGGATATCGCGCCACAGAACAAGGCTATACCCATGACAAAACGCATTCTCAATGCGGATACCTCCAGCATATGTAAGGGGAAAGGTGAGCAAGACCATCGTCTATTGGCTCATCAAATTTGTATCACCGCTGCGTTTGGCGAAAATATGACGGGATATTAATGAAAAATTACCAAGCTATACTATAAAAATCACAGGATTGAATTTGAAGAATAAAACGATGTTTCACGCGCCACGCGAAAAATCATTTTCCGCGATTATTCAGGCGTCGAGGGCCGTCGAACGTCCCGTTTTCAGGTCCGGGCGCCGCCGGCGATCTTGCCCAGCAGCAGATTGCCCAGCCCGGCGATCAGAAAGACGATGGCGAGCAGTCCATAGAGGGTGGGCATGTCGAAGCGGGCGTAAATCTGCATGACCATGAAGCCGAGGCCCTGGTTCGACAATTTCGTTTCGGCGAGCAGCGCGGTGATGACGGCCGTGCCAAATCCAAGGCGCACGCCGTTGAGCACGGGCGCGCTCATGGCGGGCAAGTAGATCTTCGTCGCCATCTGCCAGGGCGTGGCGCGGAAGGTGCGGCCGACGCGGATCAGCACCTTGTCGATGCCGCGCATGCCCGCCGCCGTCGATAGGGCGATGGTGAAAAAGCAGGACAGGGCGCCCAACGCGATCTTCGAGGCGATGCCGACGCCGAACCACATGATCATCACCGGAAAGAAGATGATGCGCGGAGTCGGCGCGAGATAATAGACATAGGGCTCGTAGGCGCGGGCGAGGAACTTGTTCGAGCCGAGAACGATGCCGACGACGATGCCGGCGACGCCGCCAATGGCGAGCGACGCGGCCACTTCCCACGCGGTTACCTGAAGGTTGGCGTAGAAGGCGGGGTTGACCAGCAGCTTGCCCATCGAGGCGACGATGGCGACCAGCGAGGGCACGACATCGCGAAACAGCAGGCCCGAGCGCGACAGGGATTCCCAGATGATCGCCGCGCCGAGCACGAAGCACACGCGGATGACATTGGTCGAGCGCGCGGACACGCGGCCCGTCCTGCCCCATGACGTCGTGGCGAGCGGCGCGCGCGCGCCTACCGGCTTGGTTGCAGCCATGTTTCCAACCGCTCCAGCGCCACGAAAAAGACGACGCTCACCAGAATGACGAAACAGATCGCGGCGTAGGTGCCCGGTAGATCGTAACGCTCGGCGAGATCGTTGATGAGCTGGCCGAGCCCGCCCAGATTGATGAGAAATTCGATGCCGACGACGCTGATCAGCACGAAGGTCCAGCTCAGTCGAATGCCGGTGAAGATCAACGGCAGGGCCGAGGGAAACAGGATTTTCCAGAACATCTGGGAATCCGTCATCTTCAGGCTCTTGCCGACGTTGATCAGCACGGGCCGCGTCGCGACGAAGCCCTCGGTCGTCTTGAGGATCATCGGCGCGAGGCCGGTGATGACGGACATGACGATGACCGTGGTCGAGGATCGCCCGAACATGACGAGAAACAGGGGGAAGGCCAGCACCAGCGGCGCGGCGGCCAGCGCGGCCACCCAATCCTCCAGCGCGCGCCGCAGGGGGCGCCAGCGATAGAGCGCCGCGCCGATGGGCACGCCCACCAGAATGGTGAAAAGCCCGGACATGACGACCTCGTAGGCCGTCTCGCGCATGCGGGCGAGGACGTTTTCCTCGACGATGATGCGTTCGAGGCTGAGTAGCACATCGCTCGGCAACGGGACGATGTAGCGGTTGACGACGCCCAGCCGCAGCAGCGCCTCCAGCAGGCCAAAGACGCCGATGACGCTGGCCGCGCCGACGGCGATGGGCAGCCCGCGGGTCATCAGGGGCGAGGCCGCCCTAGCCACGGGGCGCGGCTCCGCGCGTGCGGCCCTCGGCGTCGGCCATGCCGCGGCTCGCCTCCTCGCGCAGGTCGGCCCAGATTTCGGCGACATACTTGCCGAAGGCCGCGCTCGACACGACATCGGAGGTGCGCGGGCGCGGCAGATCGATGGACACGGTGCGCTTCACGCGACCGGGGCGATAGGTCATCACCACGATGCGGTCGGAGAGCTGCACGGCTTCCGTCAGGTTGTGGGTGATGAGCAGGGTGGTCTGCTTCAGATCCTGTTGGATTTGCGTGATCTTGTCGCCGAGCAGCAGGCGCGTCTGTTCGTCTAGCGCGGCGAAGGGCTCGTCCATCAACAGGATATGCGGCTGGGACACCAGCGTGCGGGCGATCGACACGCGCTGGCGCATGCCGCCCGACAGTTCCGAGGGCATCCGCTTTTCAAAGCCGCCGAGGCCGACCAGATCGATGAAGTGATGCGCCCGCTCCAGTCGCTCGGCCTTGCCGACGCCGCGCAATTCGAGCGGGAAGGCGACGTTGTCCAGCACGTTGCGCCAGGGGAAGGTCGATTCCTCCTGAAACACCATGCCGATGGCTGGATGCGGGCCGGCGACGCGGTCGCCCTCGCACAGCACGTCGCCCGAATAATCGTCGAGCAGGCCGCCAATGATGTTGAACAGGGTCGACTTGCCGCAACCCGAGGGTCCGATCACCGCGACGAATTCGCCGGGTCGCACGTCGAAGGACACCTGATCCACGGCCACCACGGCGCCGGGCCCATCGCCGAAGCGCTTGAACACCTTGTCGATGACGAGCTGCGGCTTGGGCGCGGCGACGGTCGTCACGGTGGACGCATTCGCGACATTGGACATGATGTCAGGTGTTCCGAATCTCGCGGGCGCCTTGGCGTATTACGGCGCCGGAAAAGAAATCGCGGCGGCCGCGGTTCTCCCTCCCGGCGGATCAATCCGCCATTCATTTCTGTTGCGCGGAATGTCGGGCGCCGGAGGTGGCCTTGTCAACGCCAGCCCCGAAACGAACGCGCGACGAATCGCGCTCGTCAGTTCAGCTTGCTCGCGCCGGGTCCGGTCGAGAGGGACGCGCGCTCGCGCGACGCGGGCGCCGGACGAACGAAGCCGGTCGGCGCGGGTTTGCTCGCGGGCTCAAAGCGCGTCGCGGCGCCAGAGGGCGGCGCGAGGGCGAGGCTCATCACATCGCCGCGGCTGGCGCGCCTGAGGCCGGCGACGACGGGGGCCACCGATCCCGGCGCGATCGAGGCGACCTCGACTGGCGCCGTCAGCGCCCGGAAATTGGAGCGGTCGACGCGCGTCGCCGCGGGATCGTCGTTCTTGTGGACGCTGGCGAGGGTCCGCAGGCCAAGCGCCTGTCCGGACACGGCGGGCGCGGCCTTCGCGGCGACGGGCCTTGGCGCGGCGGGCGACGTTCCGGCGATCAGGCCAGCGATGGTCGGCGCGTAGGCGAGGGCTCCCGTCGCCGAAGCTGTCACCGGCGCCGAGCCGCCGGTTGTGATGACGTTGGGCAACTCGGCCACGCGGCTCGGGCGCGCCAGTTCGGTCGGGCGCGGCGGCGGCAGGGGGGCGACCACGGATTCGATGGCGTTGAAGGCCAGTTCGGTTGGCCGGCGCGGCGGCACGGGCGCCGGCGCGGCAACAACGTCGGCGACCTCGGGCGCGGCCGGCCTGACGGCGAGCGCGGGCTCGGGCAGGACCGTCGGCTTGCGAATGTCCGGCGTGGCCGAGGCGACGACCACCGGGGCGGGGGCCGGGGCGAGATAGGTCTGGCCGCGCGGGAGGTCGCGCTCCGCGCGCTCCACGGCGGGCGACCGGCGGGCGGCGTCCGCCACGAAGAAGGCCGCCGTGCTGTTCTCGTCGGCGACGCCGGGCGAGGGCGCAGCGCCGGGGGCGCCGCGGGCCGCGAGACGGGTCGCGGCATTCGTGCCGCGCGAGCGATCGATGAAGCCGGCGACGCGCTGATCGCCGCCAACGCGCGGGCCGCCACGAACGGGCGCCGCGGATTCCTCGTCGTCGCCGCCGCCAAAGAGCGAGGCGAAGAAGCCCTTAGACTGGACCTGCGCGATGGTCGGCACGCTGACGCCGTTGCGGGACTCGATCTCGGCGCGAGCCTCCTCGTAGCGCGCCAGCGGCTGACCGTTCGAGGGCAGGTGAACCGTCTTGCCGTCCGGGAACAGGCGGGCGAGTTGATCATAGGACATGCGCGGCCAGGCGCGCACGCTGCCGACATCCATGTGAACGAAGGGGCTGCCGGCGGTCGGATAATAGCCGACGCCGCCGCGCTGCAGATGCATGGCGATCTCGCGGACGCGCGACATGGGCACGTCCTGATAATGCATGTCCATCGCCTTGCCGAGCATGTGCTGGGAGAACTCGGCGACCGCGCGCGAGCGGCGGCGCAGCATGGCGTTGGTCTCGGGCGAACGATAGGCCGAGACGATGACGATGGGTTGTTGCGAGCCGGATTCGCGATAGGTTTCCCAGATCGCGTCGAACAGGCGGGGGTCCATCTTGGTGGGTTCGTCGCGACGCCAGTCGCGCAGGAACCAGTTCAGCTTTTCCAGGGTCGCGTAATCATAGGCGCCGTTCACGCGGAAGGTCGCCGTGATGCTTTCCTTGGTATGGGAATGGTAGAGGCTGATGGTGCGCGTTTCGCCATTGGCGACGGCGTTCTGCGTCTCGGCGGGCGCCAGCGCCACCAGCGCGAGCGCGGCCAGGCCGGACTTCATAAAAACGGCCCGACGGGCGACGCCCCGCGGAAACGGTGATTTCGACAATCTGAACACTCGCCTATGAGTCATGGCCGCGCCATGGCGCGCCATCGTCCGAACATGGTGACCGAAGTGTTGCTCTTTTCGGTTAAAGGCCCGTAATCCCCAAGACAACGCCTACACGACGCCACGCTCCCACGCCACTCCAGTGACAATGTGGACCGAAAAACCGGTCGCCAGCAAGAGCGCCCAATTAAGGCGCCAGTATGGAGACGGACATCGGACCTCCGGGGACGGAGTGGCCCGCCCGCCGGAACCGGGGAAATGTCCCCCGACAAAAGCCAGTCTCGACTTATCCGAGCGGTCGCGCATAGACTTGCGTCAACAAAAACAGGTGGGAGGGCAATATGCGCGTATTTGCCGCGATTCTGGCGCTTTTCGTCGTCGGTTGGCCTCCCGGCGCGCGCGCCGCGGATCAGGTGACCATCGCCTATATCGGGGGGACCGCCGACGTTGGCTTCTATATCGCCGACGCCAAGGGCTACCTGCGCGACGAGGGGATCGAGGCCAAATTCATCGTTTTCGATTCCAGCGCCCGCATGGTCGCGCCGCTGGCCACGGGCGAGGTCGATGTCGGCTCGGGCGCCGTGGGCGCCGGCACCTACAACGCCTTCGAGCGGGGCATCACCCTGCGCGCGGTCGCCGACAAGGCGCGCAACAAGGGCGTTTATTCCTATCAGGGCCTGATGGTCCGCAAGGATCTGTGGGACAGCGGGGCGGTGCGGACCCTCAAGGACCTCAAGGGGCGCAAGTTCGCCATGACCGCGCCGGGCAGCAACGAATGGTCGGTGCTGAACGACACGCTCCAGCAGGGCGGACTGAAAATGTCCGATGTCGAGACCATCATCCTGTCCATGCCGCAACAGGTCGCCGCCTACGCCAGCAAGGCGGTCGATGTGAGCTTCCTGCCGGAACCCTTCATGTCGGCGGCGATCAAGTCGGGCAGCGCGGTCAAGATGACGCCCGTTTCGAGCTTGCGCGACGACGATGTCACCGGCGTGATCGTCTACGGGCAGGTTTTCATGAAGGATCGCCCGGATGTCGCGCGTCGCGTCACCAAGGCCTATATCCGCGGCCTGCGCGACTATGTCGACGCGCTGAAGGACGCGCGTCTCGCGGGCCCCGGCGCCGAGGAGGTCGTCGACATCATCGCGAAATATTCCACCGTGAAGGACAAGGACGTGCTGCGCTCGATCGTGCCGCACTACGTCGATCCCGATGGCGCTGTTGGCGTCGACAGCCTGAAAAAGGACTGGGCCTTCTTCAAGTCGCAGGAACTCATCCGGGGCGACGTGACGGTCGACCAGTTGATCGACACGAGCTGGGTCGATCGCGCGGTCAAGGAACTCGGGCCCTACAAGCCGAAGGCCAAGTAAGGCGAAAGCCATCATAAAACGAAGGATATGCCCATGCGTTTCGCCCTGATCGGACTGGTTCTGTCGATGGTCGGCCTCGCGCCGGGCGCCGCGCGCGCCGACGACGCGCAACGGATCGTCGGCGTCTGGAAGCTGGTGTCCGTCGTTTACGAGGATCAACAGACGAAGGAGCGTTCGCCCGTCTATGGCGAACATCCCAAGGGCTGGCAGATCGCCACGGCGAAGGGCCGCTGGCTGGCGCTGATGACGGGCGACGGGCGCAAGACGCCGGAAACCGACGCCGACCGCGCCAACGCGCTCAAGACGATGATCGCCTACAGCGGGCGCTACCGGGTCGAGGATGGCAAGGTCATCACCCGCGTCGAGGCGGCGTGGAACGAGTCATGGGTCGGCGGCGAGCAGGTCAGGTTCATCCGCTTCGAGGATGGCGATCGCCTGCTGCACATCGAAAGCCCGCCGATGCCGCACCCCAATCTCGCGGGCAAGGTTGTCCGCGTGATCGTGACATGGGCGCGCGACGAGTAGGCGCTCAGAGGCCGGGCGCGACCTTGTAGGAGCCCTCGGTCTTGGACTTGATTTCGTCGAGCGTGACGCCGTCGGCCAGTTCGATCAGCGTCATGCCGCCCGAACCATGCTTGTCGATGGAGAAGACGCCGAGATCGGTGATGACGAGATCGACGACGCGCGAGCCGGTGAGCGGCAGGTTGCACTTGTGCAGCAGCTTCGGGCCGTCCTTGGCGACGTGCTCCATCACCACGACGACCTTCTTGACGCCGGCGACGAGGTCCATCGCGCCGCCCATGCCCTTCACCATCTTGCCGGGTATCATCCAGTTGGCGAGGTCGCCGTTTTCGGCCACCTGCATGGCGCCGAGGATCGACAGATCAATGTGACCGCCGCGGATCATGGCGAAGGAATCGGCCGAGGAGAAATAGCTCGTCGTCGGCAGTTCGGTGATGGTCTGCTTGCCGGCGTTGATGAGATCGGGGTCTTCATCGCCCTCGTAGGGGAAGGGGCCCATGCCGAGCATGCCGTTCTCGCTTTGCAACTGCATGCTCATGCCGGCGGGAATGTAGTTGGACACCAGCGTGGGAATGCCGATGCCGAGGTTCACATAAAAGCCGTCGCGCAGTTCCTTGGCGGCGCGGGCGGCCATCTGGTCACGGGTCCAGGCCATGTTCATTCTCCCAAGGCGTTTCCGGGCGGGTCGTCAGTGGCGCGCGGCGAAAACGCGTGAAACCAATTCGGGTGGCGATCAGACGGCGGCGCGCTTGCGGGTGGTGCGCTGCTCGATGTGCTTGACGGGGGCGTTCAGGTGAACGATCCGCTGCACGTAGATGCCGGGGGTGATGATGTGGTCCGGGTTGATTTCGCCGGGCTGCACGAGGTGCTCGACCTCGGCGATGGTCAGCTTGCCGGCGGTCGCCATCATCGGATTGAAGTTGCGGGCGGTCATCCGGTAGACGAGGTTGCCCTCCGTATCGCCCTTCCACGCGTGAACCAGCGCGATGTCGGCGACGAGGCCCGTCTCCATCACGAAATGCTGGCCGTCGAATTCGCGGGTTTCCTTGCCTTCCGCGATGATCGTGCCGTAGCCGGTCTTGGTGAAGAAGGCGGGAATGCCCGCGCCGCCAGCGCGGATGCGCTCGGCCAGCGTGCCTTGCGGATTGAATTCCAGCTCCAGTTCGCCGGCGAGGAACTGCTGGGCGAAGAGCTTGTTCTCGCCGACGTAGGACGAGATCATCTTCTTGATCTGCTTGGTTTCCAGCAGCACGCCGAGGCCGACGCCATCAACGCCCGCGTTGTTGGAGATGACGGTCAGGCCCGTCGCGCCGGAATCGCGGATCGCCAGGATCAGCGCCTCGGGAATGCCACAGAGGCCGAAGCCGCCGGACATGATCGTCATGCCATTCTTGATGGATCCCGCCAACGCGGCCCGGGCATCGGGAAAGACCTTGGTCATGGTGCGACATTGCTCCTGAAAGTCACTTTTCCCATAGCGCGCGCGCGGGCCGAAACCAAGCCCTCCGGGCGTTCCGGGGGCCCGCCAACCTAAAACATTTGGCGCGCCGGGGCGCGGCGGCTATACCCGCACGGCCCGATTTGGCGGGCCCCGGCCCCGCGCCGCGTCACCGATTGCCAGGCCATGCAGTTTTTCCGTGTTTATTTCCGCGTTCTGCGCCTGCTCGGCTCGGAAGCGACGCTCGCCATGATCCTCGTGGCGGCCAATCTCGGACTGGCGAGCGCCCAGTTCGCCGAGCCGATCCTGTTTGGCCGGATCATCGACAAGCTGGCGACGGCGCAGACCGAGAATCGCGCGCCGCAATGGTCGGAACTCGCGCCGCTGCTGGGCGCCTGGGTCGGCTTTGGCCTGTTCACCATCATGGCGGCCGTGCTGGTCGCCCTGCACGCCGACCGGCTGTCGCACCGCCGGCGCCTCGCCGTCATGGCGGAATATTTCGAGCACGTGCTGCACCTGCCGCTCGGCTATCACTCGGGCGTCCATTCCGGTCGCCTGTTGAAGAACATGCTCGACGGCGCGTCGAGCATGGCGAGCGTCTGGCTGAATTTCTTCCGCGAGAACTGCGCATCCTTCGTCGCGCTGTTCATCCTGCTGCCGCTGTCGATGTTCATCAACTGGCGGCTGGCGTCGCTGCTGATCCTGATGGTGCTGTTGTTCGGCGCGCTGACGATCTTCGTCCTGCGCCGCACCGACGGGTTGCAGAGCAAGGTCGAGCGTTACCACGCCGATCTCGCCGAGCGCGCCTCCGACGCGCTGGGCAATATCGCGGTGATCCAGAGCTTCACCCGCGTCGAGGCGGAGGCGACCGCGCTGCGCAAGGTGTCGGCGGAACTGTTGAGCGCGCAGATGCCGGTGTTGTCGTGGTGGGCGGTGGCCGCCGTGGCGACGCGCGCGTCGGCCACGCTGACCCTGCTCGGCATTTTCATTCTCGGCGTTTCGCTGCATCTCAACGGCCTCGCCAGCATCGGCGAGATCGTCACCTTCATGAGCTTCGCGACGATGCTCATCGGCCGGCTCGAACAGGTCGTGGGCTTCATCAACTGGATCGTCGCGATCGTGCCGAAGCTGCAGGAATTCTTCGAGGTGCTCGACACGGCGCCCGCCGTGCGCGATCGGCCGAACGCCGTCGATCCCGGCCGGCTCGTCGGCCGCGTGGCCTTCGAGCATGTAACGTTTTCCTATGACAACAGGCGCGTCGCCCTCGACGACGTCAGCTTCGAGGTCGAGCCGGGCCAGACCATCGCGCTGGTCGGCTCCACGGGCTCGGGCAAGTCGACGACGCTGGGTCTCATGCATCGCGTGTTCGACCCGAACGGCGGGCGGATCACCATCGACGGAGTCGATCTGCGCGACATGACGCTGCTCGGCCTGCGGCGCAACATCGGCGTCGTGTTTCAGGAGCCGATGCTGTTCGCGCGCTCGATCGAGGAAAACCTGCGCGTCGGCAAGGCGGACGCCACCGACGCGGAGATCGCGCTGGCGATCGAGCGCGCGCAGGCGACCGAATTCATCGCGCGCCAGTCGGACGGGCTTGCCACCATCGTTGGCGAGCGCGGACGCTCGTTGTCGGGCGGCGAGCGCCAGCGGCTGTCGATCGCGCGCGCGCTGCTGAAGGATCCGCCGATCCTCATCTTCGACGAGGCGACCAGCGCGCTCGACGCGACGACCGAAAAGCAGTTGCAGGCGGCGCTGGAGGCGGCGACGCAGGGGCGCACGACCTTCGTCATCGCCCATCGCCTCGCGACGATCCGCAACGCCCATCGCATTCTCGTGCTTGATCAGGGCCGGATCATCGAGAGCGGCGGGTTCGACGAACTGGTGGCGAAAAACGGTCGCTTCGCCGCGCTGGCGCGGGCGCAGTTCATGGCCGGAAGCGAGCCGGCGCCCGCCGCGCGCTGACGCCTATCCGTCGATTTCGACGTTCATCGGCGTCACCTTCAGCGCGGTGATGCGGTTGCGCTGGCGGCGCAGCACCTCGAAGCGAAAGCCATGAAACGAGAACGCCTGACCGGGCTCGGGAATGGCGCGCGCCTCGTGGATCACGAGGCCGGCGATGGTCGTCGCGTCGGTGTCGGGGATTGTCCAGTCCATGACGCGGTTGAGATCGCGGATCGGCACGGAGCCCTCGACGTTCACCGAGCCGTCCGGCAATTGCCGCAGGCCCTGCACGGCGACGTCGTGTTCGTCCCGGATGTCGCCGACGATTTCCTCGAGGATGTCCTCGAGCGTGGCGAGGCCCATCACCGAGCCGTATTCGTCCACCACCAGCGCGAAATGCGTCTTGCGTTCGCGAAACGCCTGCAACTGATCCTTCAGCGAGGTCGTCTCGGGCACGAACCAGGGCGGCGCGGCGATGGCGGCGACGTCGAGTTTCGACGCGTCGCCATTGACCGCCGACAGGGCGCGCAGCAAGTCCTTGGCGTGCAGCACGCCGACGATGTTTTCCGGCTGGTCCTTCCACAGGGGCAGACGGGTGTAGGGCGAGGCCAGCGCCTCGCGCACGATGTCGCTTGGCGGCAGGCTTGAATCGATCGACCGCATTTTCGTGCGGTGGACCATGACGTCCTCGACGGTCAGCTCCTCGAGATCGATGACGCCGCCGAACATGTCGCGGTGGGCGCGTTCGACGCCGCCCTCGCGGTGCATGAGATCGACCGCGCTCTTGAGTTCCTCGTAGGGCGACATCAGCGTGGCGTGGTCGCCGGCGCGCAGGCCGACGATCCGCAGGATGCCGCCGACAACCAGATCAACGGCGACAAGCAGCGGGCTGAACGCGGCCACGAAGAAGGCCGCCGGGCGTGCGACGACGAGCGCCATGCGGTCGGGAAAGTTGATGCCGATCGTCTTGGGCAGAACCTCGGCGAAGATCAGCAGCACGATGGTCATGATGACTGTCGCGTAGAGCACGCCCGCGTCGCCGAACGCGTTGGTGAGGATGGTTGTCGCCAGCGCCGAGGCGCCGATGTTGACCAGCGTGTTGCCGAGCAGCATGGCGCCGATGAGCCGGGCCCGCGAGCCGATGAGCCGGGTGACCGTCGCCGCGCGCTTGTCGCCGCTTTTCTCCAGCCCGAACATGCGCGCCTTGGAGGCCGCGGTCAGCGCCGTTTCGGCGCCCGCGAAAAACGCCGACAGCGCGACGCAGACGGCCACGATGACCACCGCGACCCAGAAGTCGACCGGCAAAGCCGCGCCATTTCCGCCATGCATGGTTCAGCGTTCCATTTCGCCGCGCAGGAAGGCGAGCACGTCGCCCGCGTCGACGCCCTTGGCGATGAAGCTCTGGCCGATGCCGCGCGCGAGAATAAAGGTCAGCGCGCCGCGTTCGACCTTCTTGTCCTGATACATGGCGTCGAGGATCGACTCGGGTCCGGCGTTCCAGCCGGGGATGTTGGCGGCGCGGGTGGGCAGGCCGACCTCGCGCAGATGCGCCTCGACGCGCGCCGCGTCCTCGGGCGCGCAGTGGCCGAGCCGCGCCGAAAAGCGAAACGCGCAGGCAAGGCCGATGGCGACGCCCTCGCCGTGGTTGAGTCGCTCGCCGTTGAAATGCGTGAGGCTCTCGAAGGCGTGGCCGAAGGTGTGGCCGAGGTTGAGCAGGGCGCGGTCGCCCTGTTCGGTCTCGTCGCGCGCGACGATGGCGGCCTTCGACCGGCAACTGACGGCGATGGCCTCGGCGAGCGCCGGACCGCGCGCGAACACGTCGCGCCAGTGGCGTTCAAGCCAGGTGTTGAAGGGCGCGTCGTCGATGAGCCCGTATTTGAACACCTCGGCGTAGCCGGCGCGAAACTCCCGCGGCGACAGGGTGGCCAGCGATTCCGTGTCGGCGAGGACCAGCGAGGGCTGATGGAAGGCGCCGATGAGGTTCTTGCCGTGTTCCGAGTTGATGGCCGTCTTGCCGCCAACCGAGGAATCGACCTGCGCGAGCAGCGTGGTTGGAATCTGTATGAAGCGCATGCCGCGGCGGATGGTGGCCGCCGCGAATCCGGCGAGATCGCCAACGACGCCGCCGCCCAGCGCGACGATCAGGTCGCGGCGCTCGATGCGCGAGGCGATGATCTCGTCGCAAACGCGCGAAAACACCGACCAGCATTTCGACGATTCGCCCGCCGGGATGACGATGCGCGAATGGCGCACGCCGGCGGCGTCGAGCGAGGCCTCGACCGTCGGCAGGTGATGGCGGGCGACGTTCTCGTCGGTGACGATGGCGCAGGCGGCGCCGGGCGCGAGGCGCGCGACGCGCGCGCCCGTCTCCGCCAGCAGTCCCTTGCCGATGACGATCTCGTAGCGGCGCGCGGCGAGTTCCACCGGCACCACGGCGCGGTCCGGCGGCGGCGCGGCGGGCACGGCCGTCAGATGGGGCGCTGGCGCCGGGGCCGGGGCGAGGCGCGGAAGGCTTTCAAGCCCGCCGTCGAGAATGTCGAGGATTTCATTGACCATCGTTTCGTGGGGGCAGTCGCGCGAGACCACGCAAAAATCCGCCTCCTCGTAGACGGGATAGCGCTCCGCCACGAGGCGCTTCATCGTCGCATCCTGATCGTCCACCGACATGAGCGGCCGGTTGGAGCGCTTGCGGACGCGCTTGAGCAGCAGTTCCGGGTCGGCCTTGATCCACAGCGAGACCCCGCGCTCGGCGATCCGCTCGCGGGTCGCGGCGTTCATATAGGCGCCTCCGCCGGTCGCCACCACGCGCTGCGCCTCGCCCAGCAGGCGGGAGACCACGCGCCGCTCGCCATCGCGGAAATAGGCCTCGCCATGGCGGGCGAAAATCTCGGCGATGGTCATGCCCGCCGCCGTCTCGATCTCGGCGTCCGCGTCGACGAAGGCAAGGCCCAGCGCGGCGGCCAGTCGACGGCCGATCGAGGTCTTGCCCGCGCCCATCATGCCGACCAGCACGATCGATCGTCCGCGCAGGCGCGCGACGATGCTGGCGGTGTTGCGAATCGCCGGTGGATCGGCGGGGCTGAGTTCGACCGAATGCGTCATTCCCGTTCCAATAACACGCCCTTGCCCCGGAATTAAGCCGGGCGGAGGTCATGTGTTGCATTCAACTGCCGCCCGTGGTCGAAAAAGGCGCTTCCGACGGCGATGGATCGAACGCGTGCCCAGTCTGATTCGCTTTATTCTGGTTTTAGGCGTGCTCGCCGGGCTCGGCTGGGCCGCGATGTTCGCGCTGGCGACCTTTGTCGAGCCGCAGCCGCGCGAAATGACGCAGATCGTCCCGCCCAACCGCCTGACCGGAAAATGAGCCCGCCGCGCGCCGTCGTTCCCGCGACGCGCCTGATCGGCCTGTTTCTCGACATGCAGTCGGCCGAGCGCGGCGCCGCCGAGAACACGCGGCAGGCCTACCAGCGCGATCTCGTGGATTACGCCGAATTTCTCGGCGGGCGGGGGCGTGGCCCGCTCGACGCCGACACGGACGACGTGCGCGCCTATCTCGCCGACATCGAGGCGCGTGGCTTCAGCGCCGCCACCGCCGCTCGCCGGCTGTCGTCGATCCGCCAGTTCCACAAGTTTCTCTACATGGAGAACCGGCGCGGCGACGATCCGGCGCTGGTGATCGAGGGACCGCGCCAGGGTCGGCGCCTGCCCAAGACCCTGAGCGTCGATGACGTGGGCCGGCTGCTCGCCGTGTCGGCGGAAGGGCTCGACGACGCGACGCGCCCGGCGGGCGAGCGCCTGCGCGCCGCCCGGATGAATTGCCTGCTGGAAATTCTCTATGCGACGGGTTTGCGCGTGTCGGAACTCGTGTCCCTGCCGGCGCGGGCGGCCCTGTCGGGCGAGCCCATGCTGACGATCCGCGGCAAGGGCGGGCGGGAGCGGCTGGTTCCGCTGTCGCCGCCGGCCTTCGACGCCATGGCCCGCTACAGGACCATGCTCGGGGAAAACGGGCGGGCGAATGAAGGGCCCTGGCTGTTTCCCGCCGACAGCGAGAGCGGCCACCTGACCCGGCAGGCCTTCGCCCGCGATCTGAAACTCGTGGCCGCAATGGCGGGCATCGATACGCGTCTTGTCAGCCCGCACGTGCTGCGCCACGCCTTCGCCAGCCACTTGCTGCAAAACGGCGCGGACCTGCGCGTGGTGCAGGAACTGCTCGGCCACGCGGACGTTTCCACCACCCAGATCTACACCCACGTGCTCGATGAACGGCTGCGCTCGATGGTGCGCGACCTGCATCCCCTCGGCGACGGCTGATCCCGCCCGGCTTGACTTCGCAGTGCGAAATCTACAGGGTCCGCGCGATTTCGCGGCCTCCTAGGCGGGGCCGGCCCTCATGTCCGGCCCATTCGCGCCCCGAGACCCATGACCGTTCGCACTTATCTCGATTTTGAAAAACCCGTCGCCGAGCTCGAGGCCAAGGTCGAGGAGCTGCGCGCCCTGTCGAGCCGCGGCGAGGGCGTCGCCATTGGCGAGGAGCTGACCCGGCTCGAAATCAAGGCGCAGAAGGCGCTCGCCGACCTCTATCTGGCGCTGACCCCCTGGCAGAAGACGCAGGTCGCCCGGCACCAGCAGCGCCCGCATTTCGGCGATTATCTCGCCGGGCTGATCACCGATTTCTCGCCGCTGGCGGGCGATCGCGCCTTCGCGGACGACGAGGCCATCGTGGGCGGCGTCGGCCGGTTTCGCGGGCGCTCGGTCTGCGTCATCGGGCAGGAGAAGGGCGCCGACACGGAAGCCCGCATCCGCCATAATTTCGGCATGGCCCGCCCGGAGGGCTACCGCAAGGCGGTGCGCCTGATCGATCTGGCCGACCGGTTCGATCTGCCGGTGATCTCGCTGGTCGACACCGCCGGCGCCTTTCCGGGCGTTGACGCGGAAGAACGTGGACAGGCCGAGGCCATCGCCCGCTCGACCGAGGCCTGCCTCGCGCTCGGCGCGCCCAACGTGGCGGTCGTGATCGGCGAGGGTGGCTCGGGCGGCGCGGTCGCCATCGCCACCTGCAACCGGGTGCTCATGCTGGAGCACTCGATCTATACCGTGGCCTCGCCGGAGGCCTCCGCCTCGATCCTGTGGCGCGACGCCGCGCGGCGTCAGGACGCGGCCCAGAACATGAAGATCACCGCGCAGGATCTGCTCGGTTTCGGCATCATCGATGGCATCATTCCCGAGCCGTCGGGCGGCGCCCATCGCGACCCCGGCGCGGTCATCGCCTCGACGGGCGACGCCATCGCCGCCGCGCTGGAAGGGTTTCGCGGCATGTCGCCGGACGAGGTCCGGGCGGCGCGCGCCGATAAATTCCTCGCCATGGGCCGCAAGCTCTAGCAAACGGGGCCGCGCGTGGTTAGCTTGCCGTTAACCTTGCGCGTCGATGACCCCCCGTTGCGGTAACCAGCGCGTAAGGATAAAAATCGTAAACGAAGGGGACTGGCGCACGCGTACCTTTGCGACAGGCAGAATGGATTTCGACGTGGCCATGAGTCTTCCAGGAATGCTCCGAATCGCCATCCGCTCCCGCGCCAGCCGACTGGCGATGGTCGCCGCCGCGGCCGGCATGCTCGCCGCCTGTCAGGATTCCGGCGATCGTTTCAGCAGCGCGCGCGCCTACAAGCCGATTCCAGCCGATGTCGTCGCGCTCATGCGCGAGCGCAATACCGACACCCACGCGCCCATTCTCATCCGCGCCTACAAGAAGGAAGCGGAATTCGAGATCTGGAAGCAGAACCGCGCCGGCGAATACGTGCATATCAAGACGTATCCGATGTGCCGCTGGTCGGGGCAGCTCGGTCCCAAGGTGCGCGAGGGCGACCGTCAGGTGCCCGAGGGCTTCTATACGATCACTCCCGGCCAGATGAACCCGAATTCGGCCTATTACCTGTCGTTCAACGTCGGCTATCCCAACGCCTACGACCGCGCGCATGGCTACACCGGCGGCTCGATCATGGTGCATGGCGACTGTTCGTCGGCGGGCTGCTTCTCGATGACGGACGCGCAGATCGCCGAGATCTACGCCATCGCGCGCGAGGCGTTCGGCGGTGGCCAGAAGGCCATCCAGATGCAGTCGCTGCCGTTCCGCATGACGGCGGAAAACCTCGCCAAGCACCGCTTTGATCCGAACATGCGCTTCTGGAAACAGATCAAGGAAGGCGTGGACGCGTTCGACGTGACGCACCGCGAGACCAAGGTCGCGGTCTGCTCCGGCAAGTATGTGTTCGGCGCGACGCCCGAGGGCGCCACGCATGTCGACGCCAACGCCGCCTGCCCGCCCATGCAGGAGGACGCCAATCTCAAGTCGCTGGTGGCCGAAAAGCAGCGCCGCGACGACGCGCAGGTCGCCGAACTCGTCGCCAAGGGCGTCAAGGCGGTCAAGGTCGTCTACGCCGACGGCGGCCAGCACCCCGATTTCACGAATCACGTCGCCGAGACGAGCCGCCCCGACGCCATCGCGCAGGGCCCGGTTGAAATCGCGATCGACGAAAAGGGCAGGCCCCTGCCCGAAAACGCTCAGGTCGCCGCCACGCGCCCGGTCAAGACGCTCGCCGCGGCGTCGGCCCCGGCCGTTGTCGCGACCAGCGCCGTCGCCAAGACCCAGCCGGTCGCCGCCGCTCCGACCGCCACGACCACGGCCTTCGCGCCGGCCGTCGGCGCCAAGCCCGCCGAGGAGGCGCCTTTCTACCAGCGCTGGCTCGGCCTCAAGCCGGTCGCCGATCAGCAGTCGCAGCAGCCGCTGATCGTGCCGGTCACGCCCGAGCCCTCCAATGTGCCGACGCCGCCCAAGCGGCAGGCGCAGGGACAGCCGGTCAAGCCGCAAGCCGCGCTTTCGGGTTCGACGAAGGTGATCGCCGGCGCCCGCGCGCCGCTGCCGGACGGTTTCAAGGCCTACGCCGCGATCGATCGCTGATCCACGTTTCGTCCTGAACGCAAAAAGCCCTCCGGTTTCCCGGAGGGCTTTTCATTTTTAGATGATTTTTCGGCGCAACGGCGCCGGCGCGCGTTCGCGCTTTCAAGGTCCATGCGCTCCGGCGCATGGACCTTGAAATCAGTCGCAGACGCGCACCATCCGGTCGCGCAGGTAGACGCCATCGGCGCGATAGACCGGCCGCCACTCGCGGTGGCAGTAGCCGTCGGGCTCGTAGGCGACCGGCGGCGCGTAGGCGGGTTCGCCGTACACGGGCGCCGCGTAGGCCGGGCGGCCGGAACCCGCGACAATCGCGCCAAGGGCGAGACCGCCGATGACGCCGGCGGCGATGCCCGGGCCGTAGCCCCAGCCGCCGCCATACCGGCGACCGCCCCAGGCGGCGGCGGGCGAAGCTGTGGCGACGACCATGGCGCCGAGGCTCAGGGCCGTCACCGCGCCGGTCAGGGTCTTGCGAAGGAGCGTATTCATCAGTCCCTCCTTTTCGAGGCGTCCACCGTCGGAAGACCGTGGAACATGAACACAACCTAGCGGGCGTCGCCTGAACGGCGCATGGCCGGCGCGTTCATCGGGCGTTCATGGGGGGCCCCTGTCGCGCCATCCGGCCGCGGGTGCTATGCCACCGCCATGAAGGAGCCAGTCGATTCCCGCGAAGCGTTGTTCGACGCCCCGACGACGCGCGTCGCCGACGTCCTCATCCCCGTCGCGGTCGACATCAACTACAGCTACCGGTTCGACGCCGCGCTCGATCTCAGGCCCGGCGATTTCGTCGACGTGCCGCTGGGCGCGCGCGAGGCCTCCGGCGTGGTCTGGAGCGTTGGCGACAGAGCGGGCGGCGCCAATCTCAAGAGCGTCATTGGGCGGCGTGATTTTCCGCCCCTGCGCGAACCGCTGCGGCAATTCGTCGACTGGGTGGCGCGGTGGACGCTGGCGCCGCGTGGCATGGTGTTGCGCATGGGCGTGCGCGCGCCCGACAGCGCCGGGCCCGAGGCGCCGCGCGTCGGCGTGCGGCTGACCGGCGCGCCGCCCGAGCGCATGACGCCCGCGCGCGGGCGGGTGCTGGCGGCGGCGGCGG
>CAIOVE010000071.1 GCA_903861645.1 uncultured Hyphomicrobiales bacterium | reverse complement strand
GAAGTTGTTCATCAGCGAGCGGAAGGCGGCGCCCTCCTTGTGCATGTCGATGAAGATTTCGCCGATGCGGCCATCCTCGTATTCGCCGGTGCGCAGATACACCTTGTGGCCGCCGACAACGGCCTTCTGGGTGTAGCCCTTGCGGCGATCGGGCAGCTTTTCGCGCTCGCGCTGGCGCTCGATCTGCACGCGCTCGACGATCTTCTCGACGATGCGCTCGGACAGGGCGGCGGCCTTGGCGGCGGCCGGCATCTGGACGATGTCCTGCGCGTCGTCGTCCTCGTTCTCGTCGTCGGAGATGAGCTGCGAGTTCAGCGGCTGCGACAGTTTCGAGCCGTCGCGATAGAGCGCGTTGGCCTTGAGGCCGAGGCGCCACGACAGCATGTAGGCGTCCTTGCAATCATCCACGCCCGCGTCGTTGGGCATGTTGATGGTCTTGGAGATCGCGCCGGTGATGAAGGGCTGCGCCGCCGCGAGCATGCGGATATGGCTCTCCACCGACAGATAGCGCTTGCCCGTGCGGCCGCACGGGTTGGCGCAATCGAACACGGCGTAGTGCTCGGGCTTGAGGTGGGGAGCGCCTTCCAGCGTCATCGCGCCGCAAACGTGGATGTTGGCCGCGTCGATCTCGGCCTTCGAGTAGCCGAGGAAGGTGAGCAGGTCGAAGGTGGGATCGTCGAGATTCTCGGCCGGCACTTTCAGCGCGCCGGTCAGGAAGTCCGCGCCGAGCGTCCAGCGGTTGAACACGAACTTGATGTCGAAGGCGCCGCCGAGCGCCTTCTCGACGGCGGCGAGCTTCTCGTCGGTGAAGCCTTTCGCCCGCAGGCTCGTGGTGTTGACGCCGGGCGCCTGCGCGATGGAGGCGTGGCCGGTGGCGTAAACCTCGATCTCGGCGGTCTGGGCGGTCGTGTAGCCGAGCGCGCGCAGCGCCTCGGGCACAGCGCGGTTGATGATCTTGAAGTAGCCGCCGCCGGCGAGCTTCTTGAACTTCACCAGCGCGAAATCAGGCTCGATGCCCGTCGTGTCGCAATCCATCACGAGGCCGATCGTGCCTGTCGGCGCGACGACGGTCGTCTGGGCGTTGCGGTAGCCGTGGGCCTCGCCGAGTTCGAGCGCGCGGTCCCACGCGCGCTTGGAGGCCTCGACCAGCGTCTTGTCCTTGAGCGAGGCGTGGTCGAGAGCGACCGGCGTCACCGCCAGCTTCTCGTAGCCCTGCGTCTCGCCATGGGCGGCGCGGCGGTGGTTGCGGATGACGCGCAGCATGTGCTGGGCGTTGGGCTTGTATTCGGCGAAGGTTCCGAGCTCGCGGGCCATTTCGGCCGAGGTCGCGTAGCAGACGCCCGTCATGATCGCGGTGAGCGCGCCGACGATGGCGCGGCCCTCGTCGCTGTCATAGGCGATGCCCGAGGACATCAGCAGGCCGCCGACATTGGCGTAGCCAAGGCCGAGCGTGCGGTAGTCGTAGGAGAGGCGGGCGATTTCCTTCGAGGGGAACTGCGCCATCATCACCGAGATTTCGAGCACCATGGTCCAGATGCGCACCGCGTGCTCGTAGGAGGCGATGTCGATGCGGCCCGTGGCGGCGTCGCGGAACCGCAGCAGGTTCAGCGAGGCGAGGTTGCAGGCGGTGTCGTCGAGGAACATGTATTCGGAGCAGGGGTTCGACGCGATGATCGGACCCGAGGCCGGGCAGGTGTGCCAGTCGTTGATGGTGGTGTGGAATTGCAGGCCGGGGTCGGCCGAGGCCCACGCGGCGTAGCCGATCTTCTCCCACAGATCCTTCGCCTTGAGGGTCTTGTGGATCTTGCCGTCCGTGCGACGCGTCAGCTTCCAGTCGCCGTCCTGCTCGACCGCGCGCAGGAACTCGTCGGTGACGCGCACCGTGTTGTTCGAGTTCTGGCCGGCGACGGTCAGATAGGCTTCCGAATCCCAGTCGGTGTCATAGGTGTCGAACTGGATTTCCTTGTAGCCCTGCTTGGCGAACTGGATGACGCGCTTGATGTAGCCGTCGGTCACCTCGTCGCGGCGGGCCATCTTGATGGCCTTCTTGAGGACGGGGTTCTTCTCGGGGTTGAAGCAGTCGTCGCCCGCGCCCTCGCAGTTCAGGCAGGCCTTGAGAACGGCCTTCATGTGCTTCTTGACGATGCGCGAACCGGCGACGAGGGAGGCGACCTTCTCCTCCTCCTTCACTTTCCAGTCGATGAAGGCCTCGATGTCGGGATGGTCGACATCGACGACGACCATCTTGGCCGCGCGGCGCGTCGTGCCGCCCGACTTGATGGCGCCCGCCGCGCGGTCGCCGATCTTGAGGAATGACATCAGGCCCGACGACTTGCCGCCGCCCGAGAGCCGCTCGTTCTCGCCGCGCAGGCGCGAGAAGTTCGAACCCGTGCCCGAGCCATACTTGAACAGGCGCGCCTCGCGCACCCACAGGTCCATGATGCCGCCTTCGTTGACGAGATCGTCGGCGACCGACTGGATGAAGCAGGCGTGCGGCTGGGGATGCTCGTAGGCGGATTTCGATTTCGTCAGCTTGCCGGTGAAGGGGTCGACGTAGAAATGACCCTGACCGGGGCCGTCGATGCCATACGCCCAGTGCAGGCCCGTGTTGAACCATTGCGGCGAATTCGGCGCGGCCATCTGGCTCGCCAGCATGAAGCGCAATTCGTCATGGAAGGCGCTGGCGTCTTCCTCGGTGTCGAAATACTTGCCCTTCCAGCTCCAGTAGGTCCACGCGCCGGCGAGGCGGTCGAACACGTCGGTGGCGGTCTTCTCCGAGCCGTAGCGGGCTTCCTTGGGCAGAGCCTCAAGCGCGTCCGTGTCGGCGACCGAGCGCCACAGGAAGGAGGGGACGTCGTTTTCCTCGACCTTTTTCAGGAGCGCGGGAACGCCGGCCTTGCGGAAATATTTCTGCGCCAGCACGTCGCAGGCGACCTGACTCCAGTCGGAGGGCACGTCGATGCCGTCCTGCGAAAACACGACGGAGCCGTCGGGGTTACGAATCTCGCTCTTGGCCTTGCGGAACGCGAGTTCGGCGTAGGGCGACTGGTTGGCCTTGGTGTAACGACGTTCGATCCGCATTTCTTCGATTCCCGTTGAACGCGGACGTAATGCCGCGCGAGGCCCAATCCATGGCCTCTGCCCCCTGATGACTGTCCCTGAAACCCGTGCGCACGACGCCGCTGCCGGCGTTCGTCACTGATCGCGGCGCTGTTCCAGCGACCCCTGATGGGCATTGAAGGAACCGGACGGCGATGACGATCAAGGTAGGGTCGGAGCCCTAGTTTCGTCAAGCGCTAGTGGGTGGCGGATCGCGCGGGCACCAAATGTTGTGGGCAGCCTGTGGATACAGGGGATTGAGGCGAAGCGTGCGATCCAAGTGTCTGACGAGTCGGCATTATTTCGCAAGACCTTTTCAGGGCGGAGCGGAGGCTTTCGTCATTTTGCCGGGGTTTTCCCCGTAGTTTCACGGACGACCGGGCGCGGCTGGTCGGCGGCGAAATTCCTCATAATTTGAGATGATAAAAACATTCAAAATATTGAAATATAATAACATAATACGGTTTCGATTGGAAAATTTGTGGCGCGCCGGATTTGCATCTCTGGATTGAATCGCGATTTCCATCGCCATATTCGGGCCGCGACTCAGTCGCCTCCCCGCCCAAATCCATCGGCGATTTCATTCCTGCTGGACATGCGCCGGCGCCCTCGCCATAGTCCGCCCGACGCGCGGCGCGCCGATGATATGTGGATAAGAATTCGATGCTTGTCTGGCTGAAGCAGATGTTCACCTGGTGGAGCGGTCAAACCCTCAACACGCGATTCCATACCTGGCGTCACGGGGAACTGGTGGGGCGCGATGAGTTCGGCAACGCCTATTACCGCACGCGCGGCGGCAAAATCGACGCGGCGCTGGGCTTCGAGCGCCGCTGGGTGATCTACGCCGGCTACAGCGAGGCCTCGACCACGCCGCCCGGCTGGTACGGGTGGCTGCATCACACGGTCGACACGCCCCCGTCCGCTGAATCCTACGCGCCGCGCGAGTGGCAGTTGCCGCATCTGCCGAATATGACGGGCACGCCCGCCGCGTGGCGTCCGTCCGGCTCGACGCTGGGCGCCGCCGCGCGCCCCGCCGCCACCGGCGATTATCAGGCGTGGAAGCCCGGCGCCTGAGCGCTGGGCCCCGTTCTCCATCCGCTTTCTAGAGTTCCCTGGGCAGCTTGCTGTCCAGCGAGAACTTGCCGCCGCCATGGATCAGGATCGCGATGGCGATCGCCATCATGAAAATGGCGAATTCCATTCCGCGCTGTGTCCAGCCCCACACTGGCCACAGAACGAAAAACGAAATCACGAACATCTGGATCGCCACGGCGGCCGCGGCAAATCGCGTGAACAGGCCCAGGACCAGCAGCAATCCGCCGAAGAACTCGACGCAACCGATGAAATAGGCCCCGGCCAGCGGACTGAGGAAGACGTGCAGGATCGGGTTTCGAGACGTATTGGCCGCGCCGTTCAGAAACAGCTTGTCATAGCCGTGCGGAATGAGGATCAGCCCTAGGCTTATCCGCACGATCGGCCAGACCAGCGGTTCGAACGCATTGTAGATCGCGCCCGCCCAGGGCAGGATGAGCCGACTTTTGTCGTGTTTCGTGATTTCCATGTGTTCCCCTCCAAGGAAGGGCGGCACGTTGGCCTCGCGCGCGGTCGAATGCAACTCACGAGGAGGGGTCGTCAGCCCGGCTGGCAGCGATCCATGGCGAAGCGCTGTTCGGCGATCCGGAACACGTCCTTCAGATAAGCCTGTTCCGCCGGGGCAAGTCTGTCGGGCGGCGTGGCGTAGCTGGCGCCGCCGGGTCCCAGCATGTCGACAAGGCGCAGCTTGCCGTCCGCCAGCGAGAAGACGATGGAGGCGACATCGGCCGTCGCCGTCGACAGACCGGTCGCCTCGATTCTGATTTTGCCGGGCGCCAGCGTGAACTTGGAGATGGCCATGTATTTCTTGCGCGGGCGCTTGTCGGCGTAAACGCGATAAAGCCCATCCGGCGCGAATCGGGTGTACGACGTGTGGCAATCCGCCGATCGATTGATCATGCGCCAGGGGCCCTGCAATTCGACGATGGGCGCCTGTTCCAGCGGCGCTTCCTCGCTCGGGCCGCAGCCGGCGAGCGTCACGAGCAGGGCAAGAAGGCCCAGGGGACGGAGCATGGTGGGAATTCCCGTTGGTGGAGATTCCAGCATGATCGTCCGACCTTAAGATTATCTGGCGGGCGTGGCATCGTTTGGCCCTAATCGCGCGCAATGATAACGGATGGTTTCTTTCATCCTGTTCCAGGGGTAGTGAAGGCGGATGACACGCTCTGCTTATGGATTCGCGACGCTCGTCGCCATGTTCGCCGCCCTGGCGCCCGCCGCGGCCCGCGCCGACAAGATCAAGCACCCGACCGCCGTGTTCGCCGGCCTCGACAAGATCACCGGACGCGTGATTTCCTTCGATGTCTCGACGGACGAGACGGTCCAGTTTGGCTCGCTCCAGATCACCCCGCGCGCCTGTTTCACGCGACCGCCCACCGAAGCGCCACAGACCACCGGTTTTGTTGAAGTCGAGGAGGTCGAGACCGACAACCGCTTCAAGCGCATCTTCTCCGGCTGGATGTACGCCGCGAGTCCGGGTCTCCACGGCGTCGAGCACCCCGTCTATGACGTCTGGCTGACCGACTGCAAGGGCGGGACGCAAGTCATCGCCGACGCGGCGGCCACGGTGCCCGAGGAGCCGCTCGCCCCCTCGCTTGGCGCGCCGCCAAAGCCCGGCACGACGCCGCGGCCGCGGCAGACGCGCACGGGCGCCGTCAATCCAAATCAGCCGGGCTTGTTGCCGCCCGGTCAGCCGGCGCCGCCGCAAACCGCCGGACCCTTGTCCGGGCCCGGACCGCTCGATCCGCCGCGGCCGCGCGCCAACGTGCCGTCGCAGACGGCGGCGCAACCGCCCGTCCAACGGCGCTCGCCGATCCAGAGCTTCTTCCCGACGTCGGCGAACCCCGGCGATAACGCCCGGGAACGCGAGCTGTCGCGCTAGGCGGGATCGCTCAGGGCGGCCAGCGCCCGCGCGCCCGAAACCCGCTCCTCCCGCGGCCAGATCAGGAAACTGGCCGTCTTGCCGATCGCCGCGTCAAGCTGGCGGTGATAGGCGTCGCGCGGGATTTCAATCGCGCCGAGCGTGGCGAGATGCGGCGTGACGAATTGCGTATCGAGCAGAACCGCGCCGCCGGCCCGCAACCGGGCAACCAGATGCACAAGCGCCACCTTCGAGGCGTCGCGCGCCCGGTGAAACATGCTCTCGCCGAAAAACGCCGCGCCGATCATCACGCCATAGAGGCCGCCGACGAGCGCGCCGGTCTCGTCGTAAGCCTCGACCGTGTGGACGAAGCCGCGGTCGAATAGTTCGCGGTAGAGCTTGCGGATGCGCGCGTTGATCCAAGTTTTCGGGCGATCCTCGCCGCCGCCCGAGCACCCTTCGATCACGGCGTCGAAATCGTGGTCGACGCGAATCTCGAAGCGATCCGAGCGCACGACCTTTGCAAGACTCCTCGACACGATCAGGCCGTCGAGTGGGAAGACGCCGCGCAATTCCGGATCGACCCAGAACAGAGTCGGGTCTTCGGCGTCCTCGGCCATGGGAAACATGCCGATGGAATAGGCGCGCAGCAGAACCTGCGGCGTGATTTCATGCGGATCGACATTCGCCGTCATGGCGCGAAGGTGGGCGGCTGTCCGGGCGACGTCAAGAGCCGGCGTTCGACGCCAGACCGGGTTGCCGGGCCGCGTAAAAATCGCCAAGGTGCCGCCGAAGTCGGGGAGGAATTCATGGACCGCATTTTGTTGCTCAGCGCCGTCGCCATGCTCGCGGGCGGCGCGCCTTTGGCCGGGGCCGTCGCCGCCGGCGCCAATGACATCGCGCCAACCGGCAAGCTGCGCGTCGCCATCGCGATCAGCCCGGCGCCGGGCCCCTTCTGGGCCGGACGCGACGCCGCGACCGGTCAGCCCAAGGGCGTTTCGGTCGATCTCGGCAAGGCCATGGCCGAAAAGCTGAAGGTTCCGCTCGAACTGGTGATCTACGAGAATTCCGGCGCGGTGACGGACGCTGGCGCGTCCAACGCTTGGGACGTGACCTTCGTGCCGATGGATGCCGAACGCGCCAAGCGGCTGGATTTCGGGCCGGTCTACAACATCGGCGAGTCGACGTTTCTGGTGCGCCCCGGCGCGCCCATCGAGAAGCTGTCCGACGTCGACAAGCCCGGCGTGAAGATCCTCGGCATTTCCGAGACCACCACGATCCGCGCCACCGGCGCCTGGCTGAAGAACACCAAGCCCATTCCCGTCGGCAGCGTCGAGGCGGTGATGGAGCAGTTGAAATCCGGGCAGGCCGACGCCTTCGCCATGAGCCGCGACGCGCTGACGGAATTGTCGCGCTCGCTGCCGGGTTCGCGCGTGCTTGACGGCTATTTCTTTCAGGCCAAGACCGCGACCGCCGTGCCTCGCGGCCACGTGGCGTCGCTGGCCTTCGTGACGGCGTTCATGGATGACGCCAAGAAATCCGGCCTCGTGCGTCGCGTGCTGGACGCCAACGGGTTGCAGGATCAGGCCGTCGCGCCCTGATCCGCGCCCGACGCCTCAGGCGCCGGGCGGACCCATGCCGCCCGCCGCCAGAAAGCGTTCGAGCCAGTGAATGTCATAGTCGCCGTTCTGCACGTCCGCGTTGCGCACAAGCTCGCGGAACAATGGCAGCGTGGTATCGATGCCATCGACGATGAACTCGTCGAGCGCGCGGCGCAGGCGCATCAATGCCTCGGTGCGCGTGCGCCCGTGGACGATGAGCTTGCCGACGAGCGAGTCATAATTCGGCGGGATGTTGTAGCCCTGATAGACCGCTGAATCGACGCGCACGCCAAGACCGCCGGGCGGATGATAATAGGCGATGCGGCCCGGGGAGGGGCGGAACGTCTCGGGATGTTCCGCGTTGACGCGGCATTCGATGGCGTGACCGGAGAAATGGATGTCGTCCTGCGTCATCGCCAGCGGCGCGCCGGCGGCGATGCGGATCTGCTCGTTGATCAGGTCGATGCCGGTGATCATCTCGGTGACGGGATGCTCGACCTGAATGCGGGTGTTCATCTCGATGAAGAAGAACTGGCCGTTCTCGTAAAGAAACTCGACCGTGCCGACGCCCAGATATTTCAGTTCGCGCATGGCGCGCGCGACGATCTCGCCGATCTCCGAGCGCTGCGGTCCGTTGAGCGCGGGCGAGGGGCTTTCCTCCAGCACCTTCTGGTGGCGGCGTTGCAGCGAGCAGTCGCGCTCGCCCAGATGCACCGCCGCGCCGCGCCCGTCGCCCAGCACCTGAATTTCAATGTGGCGGGGCTTTTCCAGATACTTTTCCAGATAGACCGCGTCGTCGCCGAAAGCCGCCTTCGCCTCGGAGCGTGCCATGGACAGGGCCGCCGAAAGGTCTTCCGCCGTGCGGGCGACCTTCATGCCGCGGCCGCCGCCGCCCGCCGCCGCCTTGACCAGCACGGGAAAGCCGATGTCCCTGGCGACCCGCATGGCCTCGTCGTCGTCGGTGAGGCCGCCGTCGGAGCCGGGCACGCAGGGGATGCCGAGGCGGCGCGCCGTGCGCTTGGCCTCGATCTTGTCGCCCATGATGCGGATATGTTCGGCCTTCGGGCCGATGAAGGCGATGTTGTGATCCGAGCAGATTTCGGCGAATCGCGCGTTCTCCGAGAGAAACCCGTAGCCGGGATGGATGGCGTCCGCGCCGGTGATCTCGCAGGCGGCCAGCAGGGCGGGGATATTGAGATAGCTTTCGCGCGCCGAGGGCGGTCCGATGCAGACGGATTCGTCGGCGAGCCGTACATGCATGGCGTCCTTGTCGGCGGTCGAATGCACGGCGACCGTCGCGACGCCCAGCTCCTTGGCGGCGCGCAGGATGCGGAGGGCGATTTCCCCCCGGTTGGCGATGAGAATCTTGTCGAACATCCGCGTCGGCGCCCCGGTTCCGCTCACTCGATCACGAGCAGGGGTTCGCCGAACTCAACCGGCTGGCCGTCCTCGACGAAGATCGCGGCGACGACGCCGGCGCGCGGCGCGACGATTTCGTTGAAGGTCTTCATGGCCTCGATCAGCAGGATTTTTTCGCCGGCCTTCACGGTGGAGCCGATTTCAACGAAGGGCTTGGCCTCGGGCGAGGGGCGGCGATAGGCGGTCCCGACCATGGGCGACTTGACCGCGCCGGGATGCTCGGGGCCAGCGGCAGCCGGCGCGACGGCGACGGGCGCCGCCGAAGGAGCGGGGGCGGGCGCCGCCACCGCATGCGCGACCGGAGCCGCCTGCGGGATATAGGTCTGTTGCTGCGGAGCCGGCGCGCCATGGCGGGCCACGCGGATGCGCAGGCCGGCGCGTTCCACCTCGACCTCTGCGAGGCCGTGCGTCGTCGCGATGACGGCGAGTTGCTCAACCAGCGCCGTGTCGACGCCCGAGGACGCGGAGGCGGCGGATTTCGCGGCGGTCTTTGGTTTTTTTGGCGGCTGCGCCATGTTTTCAGCTCTTCTGTTGGGCGGCGCCGGAGAGCAGGGCCTCAAGCGCGAGTTCGTATGAAAGGGGGCCGAAACCGACAATCACGCCAGCGGCGACGGCGGAAATATGGGAATGGTGACGAAAGCTTTCCCGGGCGTGCACGTTGGAGAGATGCACCTCGACCACGCGCGCGCCCGACCCCTTGATCGCGTCATGGATGGCGATCGACGTGTGGGTATAGGCGCCCGCGTTGAGGATGACCGCCTCGCCCGCCAGACCCGCGTCCTGAATCCATTGCACGAGGTCGCCCTCGTGGTTGGACTGGCGGAACGTCAGATCGACGCCGCGCGTCCCGGCCTTCGCCCGCAACGCCGACTCGATCGCCGCGAGCGTGACCGAGCCATAAATGGCCGGTTCGCGGATGCCGAGCAGGTTGAGATTGGGTCCGTTCAGGACATGAATGGTGGGCATGCGGCGCCGGTCGGGTGATCCAGTATGACCGCCCGGCCAACCGGGCGGGACGTCTTAGCCCGGAAGGCCCACCATGGGAAGCTTTTTGGCCTCGGGGGCGCCGCGATGTCCCCCGAAATCAGGCGGACTTAGCCACAGGCCATCCTGCCGCATTTCTTGACATTGCCGATACGGGACTTGAGTTCGTCGTAGCCCACGGCTCCGACAAGCACGTCGTCGCCCAGCACGAAGGTGGGCGTGCCCGTCAGTTGCAGGCCGTCGGCGATCTTCATGACCTCCTGAATTGATTCCTTCGTCTCGGCGCTCGTCATGTCCTTGCCGAGCTGGTCGAGATTGGCGCCGAGGTCGCGGGCGACCGTGACGGCCTGTCCCTTGCCGATCTGGCCCTTCATGCCCAGCAATTTTAAATGGAACTGCCAGTACTTCTCGCCGGAGAACTGCTTGCGCAGGGCGGTGGCGACCTCGGCCGCCTCGACCGAGCCCGGACCCAGAACGGGGAAGTCCTTCACGACCAGACGAAGGTCCGGATCTTCCTTGACGAGGCGCGCGATGTCGTCGAGCGACTTCTTGCAGTAGCCGCAGTTGTAATCAAAGAACTCGACCAGCGTGACCTTGCCGTTGGGGTTGCCGAGAACGGCCTGCCGCGGCGAATTGTAGATGAGCGGCGCCGCGTCGCTGACCGCCTTGGTCCGCGCCTCGGCCTCCTCGGCCTTCTGGCGTTGCTCCATGGCCGCCAGCGCGTCGCGCAAAACCTCGGGGTTGTTGATCAGATAATCCTTGATGACGCCCTGTATTTCGGACTTCTGCGCGGCCGTCATCTCGGCGCGGGCGGGGGCGAAGGCGGCGAGCGCCGCGAAAGCGGCGCCGATGGCGACCGTCGCGAAACGTGAAAGGGACATCAACGACTCCGGGATCGGTTGAGGAGATTTGAAAACATCATACCGGCCGATCCCTTAAAAACGAAACAAGGCCAAAACACGTTGGCGTGAGCGCCCCGCGCCCTCATTCGAACTTGGGCGGCCGATAGTTCATGATGTCGTCGGCCTTGAGCCAGCCGGGCGATCCTTCCTTGAACTGGCCCTTGGCGCGATTGGCCTGCGTGCGCGCCTCGACGAACTTGCCGGCGAGGAAGAAGCCCTGCGCCGCCGCCAGTTGCGCCTGCGGCAGGTTGCCCTTCGCGTCATAGGCCATCGACAGATAGGTGTAGGCTTCGGGGTCGTCGTCGTCGCGTTGAACCACCTGCGTCAGCAGCTTGATCGCCTCGTCGGGCTGGCCGGCCGCCACGAGCGCATGGCCGAGCAGATCCTTGATGGGCAGGCCCGCCGGCGCCATGGCAGCCGCCTTGCGAAGGGGCGCGATGGCGTCGCGCGCGCGCCCGGTCTCCAGCAGTATTTGCCCTTTCAGTTCATGAAAATAGGCGTTGCCGGGCTGCGCGGCGATCAGCCCGTCGACCTGTGGCAGCGCCTCGGCGACACGGCCAAACCGATAGGCCGAGATAGCCCGGGCGTAGCGCGCCGCGAGAGACGCGTCGGAAAGCGGATAGCGGCGCGACACCTCTCCGGCGTTGCCGATGAAGGCCACCAGCTTGGCGCGCACGAGGTCGTGGCGGGCTTGCAGGGCGGGCGGGTCCGGCGTGTCGTACGTCGGACTTGCCCGCGCGGCGGTTTCCAGATTCGACAGGCGCTCGCGCGGCAGCGGATGCGTTTGCAGATAGGGGTCGATCGACGTCGTCATGAACAGTTGATCGTTCTGGAAGCGTTGCAGCGTGGTCAGCAAGCCCTTGGCGGACTGGCCGGTGGCGGTGAGATATTTCACGGCGGCGCGGTCGGCGGCCTCTTCCTGGCCGCGCACGTAGGACAGCAGCGAGCGTTTCACCATTTCCTGCGGACCAAGAATGAGGCCGGCCTGTCCCATCGCGTCGGCGCCGACATTGCCGGGGCGCGCGTAGGAGCCTTCCGAGCGGGTCGTCGCGTAAACGCCCGCCGCGCCCGCGAGCATGCCGATCACCGACATGACCATCGCGTTGCTCATTTCCTGATGCAGCGCCGACAGATGGCCGCCGGCGATATGGCCGGTTTCGTGCGCCAGCACCCCGATGATTTCGTTCGGCGTCTTGGCCTCCATCAGCGCGCCGACGTTGATGAAAATCTTGCGACCGTTGGCGACGAAGGCGTTGAAGGCCCTGTCGCCGATCAGCACCACCCGCGTGGCGCCGACGTTGACGCCAGCCGCCTTCAGCACGGGCGTGACGTAATCGCGCATGAGCTGCTCGGTTTCCGCGTCACGGATCACGCCCGGCATGGCGTTGACGGATTGGGCGCGCGCCACGGGCGAGGGCAAGGCAAGCGCCAGCGCCATGAGCAGGGCGCCGCATTTGCGAACTGGTCCCGCCGCCAAACCACTGATAGTGAAAGCCGGCTTTATCGCCGCCATCTGAATGAGTCCCGTCCCATGCGTGAACCGCATCGATCAGGGCCGATTATGGCGGCAGCGGGGCGATCCGGGCAAGGACGGGACAGACGATGACGCAGCGGGACGGCGGGACGACACTGGATCGAGCGGCGATCGCCCTGTCGCGACGCGGACGCGTCGACGCCTTTCTCGCCCTTGACGTGCTGAGCGCCGCGGGAGCGATCGAGCGGGCGGGGGGGCGCGTCATTCATCTGGAGCTCGGCGAACCCAGCGCTCCGCCGCCGCGCGCCGCGCGGGAGGCGGCGATAAGGGCGCTGTCGGGCGGTCCCATCGGCTATACGGAAGCGCTTGGCCGCGCCTCCCTGCGGGCGCGCATCGCCCGGTATTACCAGGATACGCACGGGGTCGCCGTGTCGCCGGAGCGGATCGTCGCCACGACCGGCTCGTCCAGCGCCTTCGTGCTGTCGTTTCTGGCGCTGTTCGACGTCGGCGCCCGGGTGCTGATCTCGTCGCCGGGCTACCCCGCCTATCGCAACATCATGCAAGCGCTGGGCATCGAGGCCGTGCCGGTCGCCACCTCCGCCGCGTCGGGCCATATCGTCACCGCCGCGATGATCGAGGCGGCCCACGCGGCCAAACCGCTCGACGGCGTGCTGCTGATGAGCCCCTCGAATCCGACGGGCGTGCTGACTCCGCCGGCGGAACTCGCCGCCATCTGCGCCACCTGCGACCGGCTCGGCGTGTCCTTTATTTCGGATGAAATCTATCATGGCCTGACATATGGCGCGCGGGCGACGACGGCGCTGGCCTCCTCGTCGCGCGTGGTCGTGGTCAATTCCTTCTCCAAATATTTTTGCATGACCGGTTGGCGCATCGGCTGGATGGTCGTGCCGGAGGAACTGGTTCGCCCGATCGAGCGCCTGCAACAGAGCCTGTCGATTTCCGTGCCGACCCTGAGCCAGATCGCAGCGGAGGCGGCGTTCGACGCGCGCGACGAACTTGAGGCCGTTCGCGCCGGCTACGAGCGCAATCGCGCCTTGCTCGCCGCCGAACTGCCCCGCCTCGGGTTCGGCAAGGTCCATCCCATGGACGGCGCCTTTTACGCCTATGTCGATGTCGGCGACTTCACCAACGATTCCATCGATTTCTGCCGGCGGATGCTCGTCGAGGCGGGCGTCGCGACGACGCCGGGCGTCGATTTCGATCGCGAGAATGGCCAGCGCTTTATCCGGATTTCCTTCGCGGGCGCCGAAGCCGACATGCGCGCGGCGGTCGAGGCGATTGGAAAATGGTTGAAATAACTCGTCCAAGCCACTGAAATAAAAAAGGCCCTGGACGAAGTCCGGGGCCTTTTTCTTATTTCATGAGCGGTCGATCAATTACCGCCGAACGTTTGCTTGGCGCGCTGCCACCAGCCCGAGCGCTTGGGGCGCGAGGGATCGACGGGCGCTTCCGGCAGGGGCGCGATGTAAGCGGGCGGCGGTTCCGGCGCCTTAGGCGCGCTTTCCACGACCGGCTCGGGCGTGGCGGCGACGACCGGCGCCTGGTCATGGGCGATCACGGGTTCGGCCGCCGGTTCCGGCGTGACATGGATCGGGGCTTCAACAGGCGCTGTTACCGCGACGACGGGGTCGTGGAAGAAGCGGGGCGCCTCGTCGTGTTCGGCGGCGGGCGCGAAGGATTCGGCCGCCGGAGCGGCATCGCCCTCGCTCGAAGGTTCGCCGTCCTCGCGTGGACGCCAGCCGCGACCTTCGCCGCGATCGCCACCGCGCCGACGGCGACCGCCGCGACGCGAACGGGACTGCCGGCCGCCCTCGGACGACTGGCCCTCGCCGTCGCCCGATTGCTCGGCGTCAAACGCCTCTGCCTCGGTCTCGTCGACTTCGCCATCGGACATCGGTTGATCCTCGACGCCGCCGGGCAGGTCGCCGCCAATGCGCGCGACGAACTCAAGGCCGTTGTCGGAAGGCTGGGGCGCGTTGGCGCCCTGGAAGGCGCCCTCGCCATCGCGTTCGCCGCGTCCACGCCGCCGGCGCCGACGCCGGCGCTTGCGGGGATCGTCCTCGCGGGCGCCATTGGCGGGCTCGCCGCCTTCGCCCTCGGCGTCCTCGGCTTCCAGCCCGGCGTCATCCTCCGCCGAACCTTCATCCATGGGCTCGTCATATTCCGGCGGCGGGGCGACGGAATCGATCCGCACCGACTGTGACCGCTGGAAGGCGACGGGCGGCGAGGCCAGTTCGCCGCGTTCGATGGCGTGATAGATCATGCCGGTCAGCGTGTCGTCGGCGGCGATGATGACCGCCACGCCGAAACGCTGTTCGATGTCGCTCAGGCTGGCGCGCTTGTGGTTGAGAATATAGAGCGCGACCTCGGTGCGGGCGCGCACGATGATGTTGTGCGTGGCCGAGCGGGCCAGCGTGTCCTCGATCGCGCGCAGCGTGTGCAGCGCGATGGAGGCGGTGGAGCGCATGTGGCCCGCGCCCGCGCAATGCGGGCAAACGACCGTCGAACCCTCGATCAGGCCCGAGCGCATGCGCTGGCGGGACATTTCGAGCAGGCCGAAGTGTGAAATACGCCCGACCTGAATGCGGGCGCGATCGTTCTTGAGCGCGTCCTTGATCCGGCGTTCGACCGCGCGGTTGTTGCGGTGCTCCTCCATGTCGATGAAGTCGACCACGATGAGGCCGGCGAGATCGCGCAGGCGCAACTGTCGGGCGACCTCGTCGGCCGCCTCGAGGTTGGTGCGCAGCGCCGTGTCCTCGATATTGTGCTCGCGGGTCGAACGGCCCGAGTTCACGTCGATGGCGACAAGCGCCTCGGCCTGATTGATGACCAGATAGCCGCCGGACTTGAGCGTCACCGTGTTCGAGAAGATGCCGTCAAGCTGCGCCTCGACGCCCGTTTTCGCGTAGAGGGCCGCCGGCTCCGTCCACTTGCGCACGTTTTTCTCGTGGCTGGGCATGAGCATGCGCATGTAATCGCGCGCTTCCTGATAGCCCACGTCGCCCGATACGACGACCTCGTCGATCTCCTTGTTGTAGAGATCGCGGATCGAACGCTTGATCAGCGAGCCTTCCTCGTAAACGAGGCTCGGCGCGCTCGATTGCAGCGTCAGTTCGCGCACGCTCTCCCACATGCGCAGCAGATATTCGAAATCGCGACCGACTTCCGCGGGGGTGCGCGAGGCGCCGGCGGTGCGCAGGATAACGCCCATGCCCTCCGGCACTTCCAGCGCGCCGGCGATCTCCTTCAGACGCTTGCGATCGGTCGAGTCCGTGATCTTGCGCGAAATGCCGCCGCCGCGCGCCGTGTTGGGCATCAGCACGGAATAGCGACCGGCGAGGGAGAGATAGGTGGTCAGGGCGGCGCCCTTGCTGCCGCGCTCTTCCTTGACGACCTGCACCAGCAGAACCTGTCGGCGCTTGATCACTTCTTGAATCTTGTACTGCTTGCGCGAGCGGTGCTGACGACGCGGCATCTCTTCCATGGCGTCGCCGCCAATCTGCTCGACGACTTCCTCCTCGGCTTCCTCGTCCTCGTCGTCGTCTTCCTCGTCGGACTCGGCCTCGCGGGGTTCGCGCGCCTCGGCCGGCGTCTCATGCCCATCGCCGTGGTCCGCGCCCTCGGTCTCGGCTTCGTGATGTTCTTCGCCGGCGACGAGGGGGGCCTCGTTATGCGTCACGGTCTCCGCTTCCACCGGCGCGTGCTCGGCGGCGGGGGCGGGCGCTTCCTCGACCGGGGCGGTCTCGACGGCGACAGGCGCCTCATGGTCCGGTTCGTGTGACTCGTGCGCCGGCTCGGAGGCGGGCGCCTCATGATGCGCCTCATGCGCGGGCGCGTCGGAATGGACCTCATGCGACTCCGCTGACGCGTCCGGGGCGTCGTGGCTCTCATGGGCCTCCACGCTCTCGTGCGTTTCGACCATGGCGTGTTCCGAGCCATCATGCTCGTGAACGCCGTTCTCGTCGGTCGCGGGCGCGTGCTCGTCCGCCGCGCCAGTCACGGCCTCGTCGGGGCGCCGGCGGCGCTGGAAGCGCTCGGGGCGACGGCGACGACCGCGCCGCTGCTGATTCTGGTTGTTGCCGCGCTCTTCGTCCTCTTCCTGGGCGTGGGCGCGCGCCTCTTCCTCGATCAGGGCGAGACGGTCGGCGACCGGAATCTGATAGTAATCCGGATGGATTTCCGAGAAGGCGAGAAAGCCGTGACGGTTGCCGCCGTATTCGACGAAGGCGGCCTGGAGCGAGGGCTCCACGCGGGTGACCTTCGCCAGATAGATGTTGCCGCGAAGCTGTCGCTTGCTGGCGGATTCGAAGTCGAATTCCTCGACGCGATTACCGCGGAGCACCACCACCCGGGTCTCTTCCGGGTGCGATGCGTCGATGAGCATTTTGTTGGCCATGGGATACTCGTATGGACATGGCGCGCGGCGCCGGGTCGCCGGTCCCGTGAGGGCGGCGCCGGGCCGGCCCTTGCAGGGCGCGGTCTGGCGGCGGGGCGGCCATGTCGAAGGGTTGAGAAGGGGCGCGACCACCCGGACCGGCGTTCACTGGAACGTCGGCGCGCCGGGAGGCATCGCGATGAAAACGCGCCACCGCATGGTGGCAAAAGAAAGCGTGACGGAAGGGAACAATCGCGTTTGCGGTGATTTCGTCGCCCCGCGCGCGCTGGAAGCGCGCGATGGAGTGCGAATCATGCTGGGCGTCGACGTTCATAAGTCCTGTTACCAATGCCGATCGGATCGTTGCGATCCTCGCGACCCCGGTCCGGAACGCGCGATTTACCGCGCAAGCCCTGCGTCGCTGGCCTCGAACCCCTCCACGCGCCGGAACCGGCTGGGAGGAAAAAGGTGCGGTCGCCTTGTTCGGTCGGGCCATGAAACGCCAAACCGGGGCCCCGGACAGGGGCCTTGTTACATAACCGGGCGCGCGCCGGTTTGGCAAGTTTCTTGTTTGATGTTGCATAATTGCAACGTCTTGCCGGGTCGTGCGTTCATTGTCTAACCGCGCGTTAACGCTTGGGCGGCTATGGCTTACAGAGGGTAAACGTCGGGAGCCCGGCTCCCCGGGACCATTCCATGCGTTCTTTTTCTCGGGCCAAGGCGCACTTGAGGTCGGGCTTGCCGCTGGTCGCCCTGGCTTGCGCGTTGTCGCCGCCGATGGCCATGGCCGCGGGCCGCGTCAGGCTGGCGCAAGCCCCGACGGTGTCGGCCGACGCGCCGACCACTGCCCCGATCATCGCCGCCAATCCGCGACTTGATTCGCTTGGCGACCTGACGCGCATGTCCTTCGATATCAGCGACGCGACGCCATTGCGGGCCTTCGCTCTTGCGGATCCGGATCGTGTTGTCGTCGAGATGCCCGAGGTCGAATTCCGGGTTGACGCCAACGCGGGACGCGCGCCCGCGCCCACGAGCAACCGCGCGCCGGGCAGGGGGCGCAAACCGGTTGACCGATCCGCTGTCGCGTCGGCGCCGCGCGCGCCCCTCGCGGGCGTGGTCGCTTCCTACAGGATGGGTCTGTTCGCGCCCGGCAAGTCGCGAATCGTCATCGACCTGGCGGAGCCCGCGCGCGTCGTTCGCGCGGCCATTGAAACCGACGCCTCGGGCGCGCGCCGTCTCGTCGTCGAGATGGCCCGCGCCGACCGTCCGACTTTTTTGGCCGAGGCGCGCAAGGCTCAGGCCACGGCGCCTCCGCCCTCGTCACCCCTTGCGCCGGCGCCGACGACGGGCAAGCCCGTTATTGTCATCGACGCGGGGCACGGCGGCGTCGACGATGGCGCGCATGCGGCGAGCGGCGCCATGGAAAAGGACATCGTCCTCGAGTTCGCCCGCAATTTGTCGGAAAGGCTCGAAAAAACCGGCCGTTACCGTACTGTTCTGACGCGCGGGACGGATGTGTTCATTCCGCTGGGCGATCGCGTGAAAATCGCGCGCGAGGCCGGCGCGGCGCTTTTCGTGTCCGTTCACGCTGACATGCTCGTGGATGAGCCGCAGGTGTCGGGAGCAACGATTTACACGGTGTCGGACAAGGCGTCGGACGCGCAGGCGGCGCGGTTCGCCGACAAGGAGAACCAGTCGGACGCCATTGCCGGGCTCGACGGCGCGGAAGGTCACGACGACGTCGCCGATATTCTCTACGACCTCACCCGCCGCGAGACGCGGTCTTACTCCCACGTCTTCGCGCGGACGCTCGTGGATTATTTCGGCGAGGTCGCCAAGCTGAACAAGAACGCCCGCCGTTCGGCGGGTTTTCGCGTGCTGAAGGCGCCGGACGTGCCTTCGGTCCTGCTGGAATTGGGCTATCTTTCGAGCGATCTGGACTCGCGCAATCTCGTGTCCGGCGATTGGCGGGATCGCGTTTCGATGGCTGTCGCGACGGCCATCGACGCGTTTTTCAAAAATCGCGGCGATGGCGCGGGCAAGCTCGAGGACGCCGCGCTTGGGCTCAAGGCCAGTTTCAACGCCAGCGCGCGCGGGGATAGCGATCAAGCCGACCATTGAAAATCAAACGGTTAAATCCCCGACGGCGCCAAGAAATCAACACAAAGCCTCGGCATCAACGCATTAGTGTTGCGTATAGGCAGGCCCCCGGCGGGGCTGGATTTGCGAATGCCCCTGCGCCGCTGCTATTACGGCGCGTCCATCGCTCAACAGGGCGCGGCCCTTCTGGATTGAGACGAAATGCGGCTGATTGCTCGGTTCTTCGGTTTCCTGTTCGCGACGGGCGCGATTCTGTTCGTGCTTGGCGCGGCGGCCGCCGGCGTGCTGATCTGGCATTTCCAGCAGGATTTGCCGGATACCGCGCAATTGCGGAACTACGAGCCGCCGGTCATGACGCGCGTTCACGCGTCGGATGGTTCGATCCTCGCCGAATATTCCCATGAGCGGCGGCTATATCTGCCGAGCTCGGCGATTCCGCCGATCGTCAAGAACGCCTTCATCTCGGCCGAGGACAAGAATTTCTACAAGCACAACGGCGTCGATCCCGAGGGTATCGCGCGCGCCGTGGTGGTGATGTTCCAGGGGTCCAAGCGGGTGCAGGGCGCTTCAACCATCACGCAGCAGGTCGCCAAGAACTTCCTGCTCACCAACGAGCGCACGTTCGACCGCAAGATTCGCGAGATGCTGCTGAGCTTCCGCATCGAGGAAGCCTATTCCAAGGAACGCATTCTCGAGCTCTATCTGAACGAGATTTATCTTGGTCTCGGCAATTACGGCATCGCCGCCGCCGCGCTCAACTATTTCGGCAAGTCCGTGCATGAACTGTCGATCGCGGAAATGGCCTATCTCGCCGCGCTGCCCAAGGCGCCGAGCGAATTGCATCCGTTCCGGAACCGCGAGCGCGCGATTGACCGCCGCAATTACGTCATCGGCCGCATGCTCGACGATGGCTACATCACGCGCGATCAGGCGGACAAGGCCCGCGCCGAACCCTTGACGGTCAATCCCCGGCTGCTGTCGCCGAACTCCTACGCCGCCGGCTATTTCGCCGAGGAAGTGCGCCGCGACCTGATCGATCGTTACGGCGAGAAGAAGCTTTACGAGGGCGGCCTTTCGGTTCGCACCACCATCGATCCGAAGATGCAGCTTCTGGCGCGCAAGGTGCTGGTGGATGGCCTTGTTCGCTTCGACGAGGCGCACGGGTTCCGCGGCGCCATGCGCAATATCGACATATCCCGCGACTGGGGCGCGGCCCTCGCCGAGGTTCCCGCGCTCGGCGACGTGAAACCCTGGCGTCTGGCCGTCGTGCTGGACACGTCCGACGGTCAGGCGCGCGTGGGTCTGCAACCGAGCCGCGAGAAATCCGGCGAGGTGGCCCGCGAGCGCGAGACGGCGATCCTGTCGCGCGATGGCATGTCGTGGACCAACAAGACGTCCGTTCGCTCGGCCTTGCTGCCCGGCGACGTCATCTACGTGGAGCCGCTCGAAGGCCGGCCGGGTCAGGTGCGCCTGCGCCAGATTCCCGACATTTCCGGCGCGATCATCGCGATGGACCCTTTCACCGGTCGCGTCTTCGCCATGGTTGGCGGCTTTTCCTACGACCAGTCCGAATTCAACCGCGCGACGCAGGCGCTGAGGCAGCCGGGTTCTTCATTCAAGCCCTTCGTTTACGCGACGGCGCTCGACAACGGCTATACGCCCTCGTCGATCCTGCTCGACGATCCCATCGAGATCGATCAGGGCAATGGCGAGGTCTGGCGTCCCGAGAACTTCGAGAAGGGCTCGGGCGGTCCACACACGCTGCGCTACGGCATCGAACATTCGAAGAATCTGATGACCGTGCGTCTGGCGCGCGAAATCGGCATGCCGCTGATCGCCGAATACGCCAAGCGTTTCGGCATCTACGACGATCTGCCGAATTACCTGTCGTATTCGCTCGGCGCGGGCGAAACGACCGTGCTGAAAATGGTGACCGGCTATTCAATGCTGGCCAATGGCGGCCGGCGCGTGAAGCCGACGCTCATCGATCGCATTCAGGACCGTTGGGGTCACACGATCTTCCGGCACGACGAGCGAATCTGCGAGGGTTGCGACGCGGCCAAGTGGGATAACCAGTCCGAGCCGCGCCTCATCGACAAGCGCGAGCAGGTTCTCGATCCGCTCACCGCGTATCAGATCACCTCGATCATGGAAGGCGTCATCGATCGCGGCACGGGCATCTCGATCAAGCCCGTGGGCAAGCATCTGGCGGGCAAGACCGGCACGACCAACGAGGCGAAGGATCTCTGGTTTGTCGGCTATTCGCCCGACCTGACGGTCGGCGTTTTCCTCGGTTACGACCGCCCGCGTTCGATGGGCGATTCGGCGCAGGCGGCGACCTACGCCGCGCCGATTTTCCGCGACTTCATGAAGGTGGCGCTGAAGGACAAGCCGAACACGCCGTTCCGCGTGCCCGTCGGCATCAAGATCATCAACGTCGACGTGAAGACCGGCATGCGCTCGAATGGCCCGGGCTCCATTCCCGAGGCGTTCAAGCCCGGCACGGCGCCGCCCGACAGCTACGCCTTCGGCGATGGCGCGGCCAAGGGCGTGTCGATTTCGACCGACGCCGACAAGGCGGTCGGATCGGGAACCGGCGGACTGTACTGACGCGGCCATCCCTCCCATTTACATGAGCGCGCGCGCCCTCTAAGGCTCGCGTCGTCAATCTTCAACGGGTGAACACATGCGCGCCGAAGCCGAAGCGCTGGTCGAAAAGATCAAGCAGTCCGTGGGACTGCTGAGGAGGCATCTTTGACGTCGAACATTCGACGCGCCGCCTCGCCGAACTGAACGCCCGGGTCGAGGACCCCAATCTTTGGAACGACGCGGACGCCGCGCAGAAGATCATGCGCGAGCGCACCGATCTCGAGGAGCGGCTTGGCGCCTTGCAGCGCCTTGAACGCGATCTCGACGACGGCGTCGGCTTTGTCGAACTGGGCGAGGCCGAGGGCGACGAGGCCACCGAGAAGGAGGGCGTCGCCATGCTCGCCGCGCTCGCCGAGGAGGCGCAGCGGCGTGAAATCGAGACGTTGCTCTCGGGCGAGGCGGACGCCAACGACACCTTCGTGGAAATTCATTCCGGCGCGGGCGGCACGGAAAGCTGCGACTGGGCGCGCATGCTGGAGCGCATGTATACGCGCTGGGCGGAGCGTCGGAAGTTCTCCGTCGAGGTGATCGAGGAGACGCCGGGCGAAGAGGCGGGCGTCAAGTCGTCGACCTTGCTCATCAAGGGGCACAACGCCCACGGCTGGCTTAAGACGGAATCAGGCGTGCACCGTCTGGTGCGCATCTCGCCGTTCGATTCCAACGCACGCCGGCACACGAGCTTCGCGTCGGTCTGGGTCTATCCCCTCGTCGACGATCGCATCGATATCCAGATCAATGAATCCGATTGTCGCGTCGACACCTATCGCGCCTCGGGCGCTGGCGGTCAGCACGTCAACAAGACGGATTCGGCGGTGCGCATCACGCACGTTCCAACGAATATCGTGGTCGCCTGTCAGTCGGAGCGTTCGCAGCACAAGAACCGCGCCACGGCCTGGAACATGTTGCGCGCGCGCCTCTACGAGCGCGAACTCGAAATCCGCGAGGCGGCCGCCAACAAGGCGGAAGCCTCGAAGACCGACAACAGTTGGGGCCATCAGATCCGCAGCTACGTGTTGCAGCCCTACCAGATGGTCAAGGATTTGCGCACGGGCGTCGTGTCCGGCACGCCCTCCGACGTGCTCGACGGCGATCTTGATGGCTTCATGGAGGCCTCGCTCGCCCAACGCGTGCGCGGCGGCGGTCCCGAGCAGGTCGACGACGTCGACTGACGCTTGCTAGTCGCTGGCGGCGAGTTTGTCGCCGGCGCGCAGGAGCCGCATGGGGTCGACGGGCTCGCCATCGACGCGCACCTCGTAGTGGAGGTGTGATCCCGTCGAGCGACCCGTGGAGCCGACGCGGCCGATGATGTCGCGCGCGTCCACCATCTGACCGGGCTCGACGGCGATCGACGAGAGGTGGCCGTAGCGGGTCGTATATCCGCCGCCGTGGTCGATTTCGACCATGTTGCCGTAACCGCCAGCCCAACCCGCCGAGACAACCTTGCCGGCGGCCGTCGCGCGGGCGGGAGCGCCCGTCGCCTCGCGCAGATCGACGCCCGTATGCGTGGCGAGCCGGCCAAAGAACGGATCGACGCGCGCGCCGAACGGCGATGTCACCTCAAGCATTGTCAGCGGTTTGCGCAGCGGCGCGCGCTTGACGACGCGGCCGAGTTCGGAAGCCATGGCGAAATCGGTCTGGAGACGATCGACCTCGCGCTCGAAAAGCGACCCTTTCGGATCGACTTTCATCGGCACGAAGGGGCCGCCCATGCCCTTGTTCGCGGCCGACGCGACATTCGCGAGCCGGTCTTGCGACATGCCCGCGTCGCGCAGGACGCCACGCAGCCGCTCGACGGATCGCCGCGCGGACGCGCCGAATGCATCCACCGCCGCGACCTGCGAGGCCTCGATCTTGCGCAGATTGCCCGACAGGGTTTGCAGGCGCGTCTCGACGGGCATGTCGGGATTCGCGGCGACCGAAGCGAGCGTTTCATCGGCGCGTTCCAGCGCGCCGTGTTGTTCGGGCGCCTCGGGACGCGGCTTTTCAAAAGCGCCGGGCCGGGGCGTTGGGGCCATCGGGGCGAAGGCCGCCGCGCCCGGGGGAAGGGTGGGGGCCGTGACCGCGGTCTGTCCCAGACCACGGCTGATGGCCGCCCGCGCGTCGATCGCCCGCGGAATGGAAGATGTCGTTTCGGGGCTCACGCCCGCCTGTTTCGCGAGCGCGGATATCATCGTCGCGCGGCTTTCGAGTTGCGCCTGACGAGAGAGCAACTCGTGCACGCGGCCTTCGAGCGTGTTCTGGTCGAGCAACTGGCGTCCGGTGATCCGGTCGATCTGCGCGCGCTTGGCCGCGAGACGATCCTCATAGGCGTATTGCATCTCGTTCTGGCGCGACATCAGGCCAGCCAGCATGTCGTCGCGATAGACAAGATACATTGTCGCGCCGAGGTAGGCGCACAGCACCAGGGGCGCGACGCCGATCAGGGCGTATAGAACCCATGGCCGAATGGCGAAACATCGCAGGTTGTCGCCGCGGGCAAAGGTCAGAAAATAATGAGTTCTCGAAGTCCGCGCCTTGGGCATGGAATCGCGTAACGACATAACCCGAATCTCCGACCGCCAAACGCGACCCCGAGACCCCATCAAGCCGGGTTATGGTTAATTTTTCCGAAAGCTGGCCGCCCGGGCGCCAGTCATGGCGGCTTTACGATCAAGGCGCGGGCAAAAGGCGCTTTTCAGAGCGCTTTCGCCGCCTCGAGCACCTCCTCGGCGTGGCCGGGCACTTTCACCTTGTTCCAGACCCGCGCGATCTTGCCGGCGCCGTCAATCAGGAACGTGGTGCGTTCCACGCCCATGTATTTGCGGCCATACATGCTCTTCTCGGTCCAGACGCCATAGGCCTCAAGCATGGTTTTGGCCTCGTCGGCGATCAGGGCGATGTCCAGCCCGTGCTTTGCCTTGAACTTGTCGTGGCTTTTCACGGGGTCGGGCGAAACGCCGATGATCTCGGCTCCCGCCTTGGCGAAATCCTTTTTCAGGGCGTTGAAATCGATCGCCTCGCGGGTGCAGCCGGACGTGTCGTCCTTGGGATAAAAGTAGAGCACAAGCTTGCGTCCCTTGAGGGATTTGAGCGAGATGATCCCCTCGCCGTCGCGTGGCAGTTCAAACGCGGGCGCCTTGTCCCCAACCTCGAGTTTGGCCTTGCTCATATTCGCCCTCCTTTCGCGGCTTTCGCCAGCGACAACGATCCGGCCCGAGGGGATCGACACCGCGCTCGCGAGCCGAGTCCGTCGTACCCAAATACTGTAAACTCGTCGAATCGACGTGCATTGAACGAGGCCCGGACGGATTGGCTGTTAGCCCCGACATCGACCAGAAAAGCGCGAGCCGACCCTGTCGCTCGCGCCGGGCGGCGTTCGGCTGGTTCTGCGCGCACGCGCTGGGCGTTTGCTTTGTCGCCCTGACGATGGCCCTTGTCGTCGTTGGCGCGCTGATGGTGCGTCTCGCCAATGGCCCGCTGTCGATCAATGGGGTCACGGAACGTATCGCCGGAGAGCTGGGCGCCCGTCTTGGCGCGGATTACCGTGTTGAACTCGGCGCGTCCTCGATCGAACGGGTCGGGTCCGGACTGCGGCTGGCGATGGCCGGCCTTTCCGTGCGGCGACAGGATGGCAAGGCGATCTTCGTCGCGCCGCGCACCGAGGTGTCCATCGCAATGGCGCCCTTGCTGATCGGCTCGATCAAGCCAACCCGCGTGCAGATTTTCGACGTGGAGCTTGGCCTGACGATTCTGGAGAACGGCGAACTGGCCATATCCGCCGGCGCGGAGCCCATTTCGCTGGGCCCGCGGCCCGCGGCCCCTCCCGCCGTCGCCGACGCCGCGCCGGTTGAAGCAGCCGCGCCCGCCGCGCCGCCGTCCAACGCCCTGGCGCCGCTCGCCAAGGCCGTTTCCGACATCCTTGGCGCCTTGTCGGACGACGCCTCGCCCCTCGCTCGGATGGAGCAGGTGGGCATCGTCAACGGGCGTCTCAGTTTCGATGATCGGCGCAACGGTCGCTCAATCGTTTTCGACAAGGTCGAGATGGGCTTCGCCCGACAGAACGGCAAGGCGGATATGATCATCGCCGCCGACGGGCCCGCGGGCCGGTGGCAGGCCAGCGCCAAGGCCATCGACGCGACCGGCAATGATCGCGCGCTGGAGCTTGAAATCCACGACATCACGTTTGATGAAATCGCGCTCGCGGCTGGCATGAAGTCGTCGGACGTCTTTTTCGACACGCCGCTGTCCGCCGTGGTGCGTATCGGCATCGATGACAGCGGGGCGCTGCGTGGCGCCAACGCGCGCTTCAACGCGGGCGCCGGCTATCTCTACATGCGCGACGAGGATTTCGAGCCGATCTATGTCGAACAGATCACCGGCGGATTTCGCTGGGACGCGGCGACCAAGCGGGTCGAGATCGAGCCGACGCAATGGGCGGCGGGCGACACGCGCCTGATGTTCACAGGCATGATTTCACCGCCAGCCACGCCCGACGGCGACTGGCGGGTCGAGGGCAGGACCGAGCCGGGTTCGGTGCTGGGGGCCGAGCAACCCGGCGACGTCAGCCTGCCCATGGACGACGCCAGCCTCGCCATCAGCATCGCGCCGGCGACGCATCGCCTGAGGCTGGAACATTTCGAGGCGCATGGCCCGGATATCGACGTGCGGCTGACCGGCGATTTCGATTGGGGCGAAACCAGCCGCGAACTGCGTCTCAATCTGGCGGCTGGCCGCATGCCCGTGCGCGCGGCCTTGCGCGTCTGGCCGAGCTTCATCGCGCCGCCCGTGCACACCTGGATGCTGTCGCATGTCGACGCCGGCTACATCGAGCAGGGCGCCCTGACGCTCGATTTCGATGGCAGGACTCTCGACAACGCCTTTCAGAAAAAGCTGCCGCCCGACGATGAGCGGATCAGCGCCGATTTCTCCATATCGGGCGCGACGCTCCGGTTCCTGCCGGGCGTGCCGCCGCTGGTGGGGCTGGACGTCGTGGGCCACACGACCGGCCACACCGCCGCCGTGACGGCGCGACGCGGCGCGATCGAGGGCGCGCCCGGCCATCGGATGACCCTTTCCGAAGGCGCGTTCAACGTCGCCGACACCACGCTCAAGCCGGCGCCGGCGACGATTTCCATGCGACTGGCCGGCGCGGTCGAGTCGCTCGTCGATATTCTGTCGCGGGATGGTTTCAAACCGTTCGTCGGCAATATCGGCGACACCTCGACCGTTCATGGTCAGGTCGATGGCAAGGTCTTCGTCGACCTGTTGCTCGACAAGAAGCCGCGCCCCGACGATACGCAGGTTCGCGCCAACGCCATGCTCGCCGACCTCGCCATCGACAGGCTCATCGGCAAGGAACGCTTCGATCAGGGACAGGTTTCGCTCACGGTCGACAAATCCGGCATGCGGGCCAGCGGCCCCGGTCGCCTGTTTGGCGGCGCGGCGCAGATCGATTTCAAGAAGCCGCCCGTCGGACCGCTGGAAGCGAATATCTCTTTCGCGCTCGACGACGCGGCGCGCGCCCGCGTCGCGCCCGCCTTCGCGAGCGGCATGTCCGGTCCCATTCAGGCGCGCGTGACCAGCACGGTGGTCGGCAAGGAAGCGCCGCCCGCGCATGTGGAGCTCGATTTCGCCAAGACGGCCATCGACAATGTTCTGCCGGGTCTGGTGAAGCCGGCCGGACGGCCCGGCAAGGCGACCTTCCGCGCGACCCCGGGCGCTGACGGAACGCGCATCGATCAGATTGTTTTCGAGGCGAGCACGGGCGCGGCGATCCGCGGCGCGCTCGATCTCGATAACGCGGGCGCGTTGCGCTCGGCCCGTTTCACCCAGATGCGCCTGTCGCCGGGGGATGACGCGAAGGTCGACGTCGATCAGGGCAAGGACGCGCTCAAGATCGTCGTGCGCGGCGCGGCCATCGACGCGCGCCCGTTCTTGCGTGGGCTCTTTGGCTCCGACGGTTCCAGGGATGACAAATCGCGGGATTCGCTTGGCGGCAATATCGACCTCGATCTCAAGACAACGCTGGCGACGGGCGCCAACCGTCAGGCGTTGTCGGGCGTCGATCTGAAAATGGCCCGTCGCGGCGGCGTCGTGCGCTCATTTCAGTTGCAGGGTCGATTGGGCGGCGCCTCCGTTGTCGCTTCCACCGCCCCCGATCGCGACGGCGTGGCGACAATCTCGCTGAATTCGAGCGATGGCGGCGCGCTGCTGTCGTTCGTCGATCTTTATCGCCGCATGGAGGGCGGGCGCCTGCGGACGGGTCTGCAATTGTCGGACAAGGGCGTCGATGGATCGATCTTCATCAGCGACTTCATCCTGCGTGATGAACCCGCCCTGCGCCGGCTGGTCAGCGAGGGCGCGCCACCGGGCGCCGACGCCCCCGCGCGCAAGATCGACACCACCGCCGCGCCGTTTCAGCGCCTGTCGGCGACCTTCACCCGCAACAACGGCGCGTTGCGCGTGCGCGATGGGTTGCTCTATGGCGCGCAGATCGGCATCAAGATCGACGGAACGCTCGATGTTGCGCGCGACCGCGTGGATATGTCGGGCACCTTTGTCCCGGCCTACGGCCTGAACAACCTGTTCACCCAGATACCGCTCGTTGGGCCCATCCTTCTGGGCGGCAATCACGAGGGGCTTTTCGCCGTCAATTTCCGCATCAGCGGACCGGCGAGCGCGCCTTCGCTCGTCATCAATCCCTTGTCGGCGATCGCACCGGGATTTCTGCGCAAGATTTTTGGCGCGGGCGCTGGCGCGCCGCAAGAAGGCGTCCCCGATGACGCCTCTTCGTCCATTCCTCGATGACGCGAACGGTCAGACCGGCTTGAGGAGAATGTGCCGCTTGCGACCGAGCGACAGCTTGACCGCTTCGCCGCCCGCGAGATCGCCGGCGCCAAGCGTCGCCTTTTCGTCGGTCACGGGCTTGTCGTTGACGCGCAATCCGCCGCCCTTGACCTGACGGCGCGCCTCGCCGGTCGACGCCACCAGACCGGCGCGCACGAAGGCGGTGAGCACGCCCAGACCCGCCGCGAATTCGGCGCGTGGAACCTCGACCGTCGGCAGGTCGGCCGACACCGCGCCTTCCTCGAAGGTCTTGCGCGCGGTCTCCGCCGATTGTTCGGCGACGGCGCGCCCATGCGCCATGGCGGTCGCCTCGTTGGCGAGGATCTTCTTCGCCTCGTTGATCTCGGCGCCCTGGAGCGCCTCGAGCCGGCGGATTTCATCCAGCGGCAGTTCCGTGAACAGCTTGAGGAAGCGACCGACGTCGGCGTCCTCCGTGTTGCGCCAGTACTGCCAGTAGTCCCACGGGCTCAGCATGTCCGCGTTGAGCCAGACCGCGCCCGCCGCCGTCTTGCCCATCTTGGCGCCCGACGAGGTCGTGAGCAGGGGCGAGGTCAGCGCGTAAAGCTGCGGCGTGCCCATCCGGCGGCCGAGGTCGATGCCCGTGACGATATTGCCCCACTGGTCGGAGCCGCCCATCTGGAGATTGCAATTGTAGCGCCGATTGAGTTCAACAAAATCATAAGCCTGAAGGCACATGTAATTGAATTCAATAAATGAAAGTTCTTGATCGCGCTCTAGCCGCATCTTCACCGAATCCATCGCCAGCATGCGATTCACCGAGAAATGCCGGCCGACTTCGCGCAGGAACTCAATGTAGTTGAGGGCCGTCAGCCACTCGGCGTTGTCGGGCATGGCCGCGTCGGTCTTGCCCTCGCCGAAGGCGAGGAAACTGGAAAAAATGCGCTTGATCGATTCCTTGTTGGCGTCGATGTCCGCGATCGACAGCAGCTTGCGGCTTTCGTCCTTGCCCGAGGGGTCGCCGACCCGCGTGGTGCCGCCGCCCATCAGCGGCAGGGGCTTGCCGGCGCCGGTCTTTTGCAGCCAGCGCAGCATCATGATCTGCAACATCGAGCCGACGTGCAGCGAAGGCGCCGTGCAATCGAAACCGATGTAGGCGATCAATTCGCCGGCGCGCGCCTTGTCGTCGACGGCGGCCATGTCCGAGCACTGATGAATATAGCCGCGCTCGGTGAGCACGCGCAGAAAATCGGACTTCGGGCTGAATTCGGACATGGCGACCTCGTGGGGACGAGGCGTCTTTACGGTTTGCGCCCGGCGCGCGCAACAGGCGGCGGTCGACCCGCGGCCTTGCGAAGCCCCGCGCGAATGGCTAGCCGTGACGGTTCAAACCGGATTTTCCCGAGGATGCGATGATTGTTCTCAAGGCGATCGGCCTGATGTCCGGCACGTCGATGGATGGCGTCGACGTGGCGTTCATCGAAACCGATGGCGAGGGCGTCGTTCGGCAAGGCCCGTCCTTTTTCCTCGCCTATGGCGAGGCGGATCGCGCCCTTTTGCGCGCCGCGCTGGCCGACGCGGTCAAGCTTGTCGATCGCGACGCGCGTCCCGGCGCGCTCGCCGCAGCCGAGGCCATGATCACCGAACGCCACGCCGAGGCGGTCGAGGCTTTTCTGAGCGCGGAAGGCATCGCCCCAGGGAGCATCGACGTCGTCGGCTTCCATGGCCAGACCGTGCTGCATCGACCGGAGCGCAAATTGACCGTGCAGATCGGCGACGGCGCGGCGCTGGCGCGGCGTCTGCGCATTCCCGTCATCTTCGATCTACGCGCGGCTGACGTTGCCGCGGGCGGGCAGGGCGCGCCGCTGGTGCCGGTGTTTCATCGCGCGCTGGTGGAGGATGTCGGCATCAAGGCGCCCGTGGCGCTGGTCAATATCGGCGGCGTCGCCAACATCACCTTCGTCGCGCCGGGCATGGACCCCATCGCCTGCGACACGGGCCCCGGCAATGCCCTGATCGACGACCTCATGCTGGCTCGCACGGGCGCGCCGATTGATCGCGACGGCCGCACGGCGCGCGCCGGCAAATGCGACCAACAGGCGCTGGCGACCTTGCTCGCGCATCCCTTCTTCGACGCGCCCGCGCCGAAATCGCTCGACCGCAACGCTTTTTCGCTTGAGCCGGTCGCGCGGCTTTCCACGCTCGACGCCGCGGCGACGTTGGTGGAATTCACCGCGGAAGCCATCGCGCGCGCGTTGCGACAGATGCCGGAGGCCGCGCGTTTGCTGGTCGTTTGCGGCGGCGGCGCGCGCAATCCCACGATCATGGAGGCGCTGGCGCGCCGCACCAACACGCAGGTCGAAACGGCGGACGCGCTGGAATGGTCCGTCGACGCGATGGAGGCGCAAGCCTTCGCCTATCTCGCCGCGCGTTCGTTGCGCGGCCTGCCGCTGACGTATCCGACGACGACGGGCGTAGCGCGCGCCATGTGTGGCGGCGTGCTGGAAATGCCGTGACGGCCGCCGGTTGAATTCGCCGCGCGCGGGCGCCATCTGTTCCATGCATCGGAGCACGCCCATGATTGAGACAGTCATCGACCAGAGAAGGCGGGATCTCGGCGGTTTCGAGGTGGGGCGCGTATTGCCCGTCGCCGGCCACCGCATGGTCGGCCCCTTCGTTTTCTTCGACCACATGGGGCCGGCGGATTTTCCGGTCGGCCTGCCGCGCACGTTCGATGTGCGTCCGCATCCGCATATCGGCCTCGCCACCGTCACCTATCTGTTCGATGGCGAAATCATGCATCGCGACAGCGTCGGCTCGGTGCAGGCCATCCGCGCGGGCGAGGTCAACTGGATGACGGCGGGGCGCGGCATCACTCATTCCGAGCGCTTCGAGCGCGCCCGCCTGCAAGGCGACCGGCTGCATGGCATCCAGTCTTGGGTCGCCTTGCCAGAGGCTGACGAGGAAATGGCGCCGGCGTTTTCCCACCACGCGATGGAGGACATGCCCGTCATCGAGGATCGCGGCGTGGTCGCCCGCGTCATCGCGGGCAAGGCGTTTAGCCTTGCCTCGCGTGTCGAGACGCGCTCGCCGCTGTTCTACATTCACTGGACCCTGCAAGCGGGCGCCGTCGCCGAATTGCCGGGCGATTACCCCGAGCGCGCCGCCTATGTCGCCATCGGCGAGGTCGAATGCGAGGGTCGGCGTTTCGTCGCGGGCCAGATGATCGTGTTCTCGCCCGGCGCCGCGGCGACGCTCAAGGCCCTCGCGCCCTCGACCGTGATGCTGCTGGGCGGCGAGCCGTTGGGGCCGCGCTTCATCGAATGGAATTTCGTGTCATCGTCGCGCGCGCGGATCGAGCAGGCGAAGGCCGACTGGCGCGCGGGCCGCATGACCCTGCCGCAGGCCGACCACGACGAATTCATTCCGCTGCCGGCCGACCCGCCGAACGTGAAGCCTGTCTAAAGCCGGACGATCCTGACGGGATCGCCCTTTTTGGCCTCGGGCGCGAAGGGCGGGCGGATGACCAGACATTCCGACTGCGCGAGCACGCGCAGCATGGAGGAATCCTGTCGGCCAAAAGGCGTGGCGACGGGCAGGCCCTCGCCGCCGGGCGCGAGCGCGGCGCGCAGATAATCCTGCCTGTTGTCGTTGGCCTTCAGATCGACGCCGAGAATGGCGGCCTCCGTGCGGTCGCGTCCGGCGTCCGTCTCGCCGCAGAGCGCGCGGATGAGCGGCGCGAGAAACAACACGCCGCAGACGATGGCCGACACCGGATTGCCCGGCAGGCCGAGAATGCGCATGTCGCCCATGCGGCCATGCATAAGTGGCTTGCCCGGCCGCATGGCGATTTTCCAGAAGCCAAGTTCCATGCCCTCGCGCGCCAGCGCGGTCTGCACGAGATCGTGGTCGCCGACGCTCGCACCGCCAAGCGTCACGAGAATGTCGGCCCTGGCCGCGCGGGCGGCCCGGATACGATCCTCCAGCGCGGCGTAGGTGTCGCCGGCGATGCCAAGATCGATGGTCTCGGCGCCGGCGGCTTGCGCATAGGCCATGACGGCGTAGGTGTTCGACGCGACGATCTGGTCGGGGCCGGGATTTTCGCCGGGGGCGACGAGTTCGTCGCCGGTCGCCAGCAGGGCCACGCGCGGGCGGCGCGCCACGTCGAGCGTTCCGTGGTTCATCGCCGCCGCCAGCGCCAGTTCCGGCGGGCCGAGGCGACGGCCCCTTGGCAGCAGGATATCGCCCGCCGCGAAATCAAGACCCGCCTTGCGGATGTTCCGGCCCACGGGCTCGCCTTGCAGGCAGACGATGCGCTCGCCCTCGACGCGCGTGTCCTCCTGAATGATGACCGCGTCGGCGCCCTCGGGCACCGGCGCGCCGGTGAAGATGCGCACCGCCTGTCCCGCGCCAACGGACCCCGCGAAGGAATGACCGGCCGCGCTGACGCCGATGATGTCGAGCGTCGCGGGCGCGGTCGCGATATCGGCGGAGCGCACCGCGTAGCCGTCCATGGCTGAAGAGGGGAAGGGCGGTTGCGTGCGCCGCGCCGCGAGATCATGGGCGAGCGTGCGCCCGGCGCATTGCGCCAGCGGCAGGGTTTCAACGCCCAGCAGCGAGGGCGCGCTCGCGAGCACGCGTTCAAGGGCGTCGGCGACGGGGAGCAAGGGGGAAATGGCCATGGGCTTTTCTACCGCGAGACGCGCCGCCCCGGCAAACGGCGACGCTACACGGGCAGGGCGATGGAATACTTGATCTGGTCGAGCGCGAAGCTCGATTCAATCGAAGCGACGCCCTCGATGCGCGTCAGTTTCTTTTTCAGGAACTGCTCGTAGGCGGCGAGATCGGCGACAACCACGCGCAGCAGATAATCGCGATGGCCGGTCATCAGGTAGCATTCGAGAATTTCGGTCCAGCCGGAAATCGCGCGGGCGAAGCGTTCGAGGTCGGCTTCCGTCTGACGCTCCAGCTTGATCGAAATGAACACGCTGACCGGCAGGCCGACGGCGCGCTGGTTGACGATGGCGACATAGCGCTCGATGACGCCGCTCTCCTCCAGCAGCTTGATGCGTCGATGGCATGGCGAGGCCGACAACCCCACTTTTTCCGCGATGGCCTGAACGGTCATGCGCGCGTCCTGTTGCAGGAGCGCGAGAATCCGTCGGTCGATGGCATCGAGCGGAATTGGCTGTCTGTTCCGGTTTTCTGGCATGAATTAGAATAGATCGCCACGAAATGGGGGTCAATTGGCCCCATATTTGGAAAAACTTTCCCCCGCCTCCAGCGTATCATCGTCGGATATCACGGAGGCCACGCCGATGACCAAGCAGGACAGGATCGCCATTCTCGCCGAACTCGAGCGCAAATGCCTGTGGCTGTCGTCGTGGATGATCCACAACGCCAATCATCTGCGCCCGAGCGACGACGGCCTGAAGGTCGGCGGCCATCAGGCATCCTCGGCCTCGCTCTCCACCATCATGACGGCGCTTTATTTCGGCGCGCTGCGACCGGAGGATCGCGTGGCGGTGAAGCCGCACGCCTCGCCGATCTTCCACGCCATCCAGTATCTCGCCGGTGGCCAGACGCTCGACAAAATGAAGAACTTCCGCGCCTTCAAGGGCGCGCAGAGCTATCCCTCGCGCACCAAGGACATCGACGATGTCGATTTCTCCACGGGCTCGGTGGGGCTTGGCGTGGCGCAGACGCTGTTCTCCTCGCTGGCGCAGGATTACGTGGCCGCGCATGGCTGGCTCGACGGACGCCCGGAAGGCCGCATGGTCGCGCTGATCGGCGACGCGGAGATGGACGAGGGCAATATCTACGAAGCCCTGATCGAGGGCTGGAAGCAGGGCCTGCGCAATTGCTGGTGGGTTGTCGACTACAACCGCCAGTCGCTCGACGCGGTCATCCGCGAGGGCCTGTGGGCGAAGTTCGAGCAGATGTTCGCGAGCTTCGGCTGGGACGTCGTCATTCTCAAATACGGCACGTTGCAGCAGGCGGCCTTCGCGGAACCGGGCGGCGAGCGGCTGCGCGAATGGATCGACGCCTGCCCGAACCAGTTGTTTTCGGCGCTGACCTTCAAGGGCGGCGTGGCCTGGCGCGCGCGGCTGATGGAGGACATCGGCGACGATCCCGCCGTCGCCGCGCTGATCGCCCGCCGCGACGACGACGCGCTGGCGCGCCTGATGAACAATCTGGGCGGTCACGATCTGCCGGCGCTGCTCGACGCCTTCGCCGCGGCCGCGACGCACGAGCGGCCCGTCTGCTTCATCGCCTACACGATCAAGGGCTACGGCCTGCCGCTCGCCGGCCACAAGGACAACCACGCCGGACTGATGACGCCCACGCAGATGGAGACCCTGCGCGCCGCCATGAAGGTGCGGCCCGGCCACGAATGGGAGAAGTGGGAAGGCCTCGACGGCGATGCCGCGACGCTGGCGGATTTCGTCTCGCGCGCGCCCTTCTTCGCCACGCGCGACCGGCGCCACCGCGCGCCCGCGATACCCGTGCCGGCGAGCCTCGCCGCGCCCGACAGCGCCGGCAAGACCGTTTCAACGCAAATGGGCTTTGGCCAGATCTTGCACGAGATCGCGCGCGGCGAGGACGACTTCGCGGCCCGCATCGTCACCACCTCGCCCGATGTCACCGTGTCGACCAATCTGGGCCCATGGGTGAACCGGCGCGGCCTGTTCGCGCAGCGGGAACTGGCCGACACGTTCCGCGCCGAGCGCATACCCTCGACCTTCAACTGGGAGTTCGGTCCCGCGGGCCAACACCTCGAACTCGGCATCGCGGAATCGAACCTGTTCATCATGCTGTCGGCGCTGGGGCTGTCGCATTCGATCAACGGCGCGCGATTGCTGCCCATCGGCACGGTCTATGACCCCTTCATCTATCGCGCCGCCGACCAGCTCAATTACGCCTGCTATCAGGGCGCGCGCTTCATGCTGGTGGCGACGCCCTCGGGCGTGACGCTGGCGCCGGAGGGCGGCGCGCATCAATCCATCGGCACGCCGCTCATCGGCATGGCGCAGGATGGGCTCGCCTCGTTCGAGCCGGCCTTCATCGACGAACTCGCCGTCATCATGCGCTTCGGCTTCGATTACATGCAGCGCGAGGGCGAGGGCGACCCCGACGAAAAGACCTGGCTGCGCGACGAGACGGGCGGCTCGATCTATCTGCGCCTGTCGACGCGCCCGGTCGAGCAACCGGCGCGCGCCATGACGGACGACCTCGCCGAAGGCGTCGTCAACGGCGCCTACTGGCTCAGGCGTCCGGGGCCAAACGCCAACGTCGTCATCGCCTATCAGGGAGCCATCGCGCCCGAGGCCATCGCCGCGACCGGCCTGCTGGCGGAGGATCGTCGCGACGTCGGCCTTCTGGCGATCACCTCTGCGGATCGGCTCAACGCCGGCTGGCAGGCGGCCGAGCGCGCTCGCCAGCGCGGCCAGCGCGGCGCGATGAGCCATGTCGAGCGCCTGCTGGCGCCCCTGACGCGCGACTGCGGCATCGTCAGCGTCATCGACGGGCACCCCGCGACGCTGGCGTGGCTTGGCGGCGTGTACGGCCATCGCCAGAAGGCGCTGGGCGTCGAGCATTTCGGCCAGACGGGCTCGCTCGCCGACCTCTATCGCCACCATGGCATCGACGCCAACGCCATCGTGCATGCCGCGCAGGCGGTCAGCGTGGGCCGCGACGTGCGCCACCTGCGCGCCCTGCCGGATTGAGCGCGAGGGCACGATACTTGCGTGCCCTCCACCCGCGAAAAACCGGTGGAGCGCTGAATGAACGGCCTTGGAGGACTGAACAAATCGCCAGCGGGCGTGGTCATCGGCCTCGTGCAACTGCAATTGCCCGTGGTCGTCACGCCCGACGATCTCGCCCATCAGACGCAACGCATCGTCGAGATGGTTGGCAAGGCGCGGCGCAATCTCGCCACGATGGATCTCGTGGTGTTTCCCGAATACGCGCTGCACGGCCTGTCGATGGACATGAACCCGGCGATCATGTGCCGGCTCGACGGGCCGGAGGTCGCCGCGTTCAAGCGCGCCTGTATCGAGAATAAAATCTGGGGCTGTTTCTCCATCATGGAGTTCAACCCGCGCGGCAATCCATACAATGCCGGCATTGTCATCGACGACACCGGCGAATTGCGGCTCTACTATCGCAAGATGCATCCGTGGACGCCGGTCGAGCCGTGGGAGCCGGGCGATCTCGGCATTCCCGTCATCGATGGGCCCAAGGGCTCGAAGCTCGCGCTCATCATCTGCCATGACGGCATGTTCCCGGAGATGGCGCGCGAATGCGCCTACAAGGGCGCGGAAATCATGATCCGCACCGCCGGCTATACCGCGCCGATCCGCGACGCCTGGCGCTTCACCAACCAGTCGAACGCCTTCTGCAACCTGATGGTGACGGCGAACGTCTGCATGTGCGGCTCGGACGGGTCGTTCGACTCCATGGGCGAGGGCATGATCGTCAATTTCGACGGAAGCATCATCGCCCACGGAACCTCTGGCCGTCCCGACGAGATCATCACCGCCGAGGTGCGCCCCGATCTCGTGCGCGAGGCGCGCGTCTACTGGGGCGTCGAAAACAACATCTACCAGTTCGGCCATCGCGGCTTTGTCGCCGTGGATGGCGGCGCGCAAGACTGCCCCTACACCTACATGCAGGACCTCGTGGCGGGCCGCTACCGCCTGCCATGGGAAGATCAGGTCAAGGCGACCGATGGCACGAGTTGCGGCTTTGAACGCCCGACGCGCAAGTTCGGGGAGGGGAAGGAGTAGGGCTACATCCCGTTCCGGTAAATCGCGCGCATCCGCTCGATGACGGCGGGCGGCATGGCGTAGATTTCCTTCACCAGCGCTTCCATGGCCTCGCCCGATTGCGGCGCGATGGTCAGGGTTTGCCGCGCCGCGTCCTCCAGAAATTTCGGATCGGCGAAGGTCTCCATGAAGGCCGCGCGCAACGCCGCGACGCGCTCGGGCGCGACCTTCGGGCCGGCCATGAAGGCGTACCCGCCCTTCAACGGCCCGAGCGCGATTTCCAGCAGTTGTCGGTCCGCCTCCTTCGTCACGAGTTCGGTGATCAACGGCGCGTCGGGATACTCGGGCGATTTTTTCGCCGCGAATTGCACCAGCACGCGATAGCGGCCTTCGTCCATCTGCCGGGCGTAGCCGCGCTTGATGGCGTCGTAGGGGATCGACGGATAGCCATCGACTTCGCCGCGCTCCAGCGCCATCATCGACGCGGCGAGATTGGGATGGCCGTTGATCGCCTTGATCCGCGTGCCGAGCGTCGCGTTGGAGACGGCGGCGAGCACCGCCGGCAACATGCCCGGAGAAATCGTCGCCATCAGTGTTTCGCGGGCGCGCAGGTCGGCGACGGATTTGATGGGCGTATCCGACCGCACGAGCATGACGACGCCCTCGGCGGCGGGGGCGGGCAGCCAGTTGATCTTCGTCGGGTCGATCTTGCGCGCCGCCTCCGGGTCGATCAGCGGCTGGAAGGCGAGGGTCGAGGCGAGGCCGGCGATCACCGTGCCGTCCTGCGGCGCGACGTTATAGACATGGCCCGCGGCCACGAGGCTCGCCGCGCCCGGCATGTTCTGCACGATGACGGCGGGCGCGCCCGGCATGTGCGCGCCAAGATATCTGGCGATCAGCCGCGCGTAGAGATCGTAGGAGCCGCCCGCCGGATTGCCGATGACGACGGTGATCGTCTTGCCGCGGTAGAAATCCGCCACGGAGGACTGGGCGAGGGCGGGGATGGCGCTGCCCAACGCGATGAACGCCGCCAGAGCGACCAGACATTTTAGCGGGCGCATGGCTGGCCTCCCTGCGTTGCGTGTCGACGCTCTCTGGCGCTGTTGGACGCAAGACTATCCCGGGATTTGCCGCCGCTGGCAATCGACACCCGTCGGACGCGCGGATATTGCGCGCGCTATCGCTTCCAGTCGCCTGATTTCCCGCCTGATTTTTCCACCATGCCGACGCCCTCGATCGTCATGAAGCGGTCGACGGCCTTCACCATGTCATAGATGGTCAGGCAGGCGACGGAGACCGCGGTCAGCGCCTCCATCTCGACGCCGGTCTGGCCGGCGACCTTCGCGGTGGCCGTCACGCGCACGCCGGGCAGGGCGTCGTCGAGGGTGAGGTCGACGGCGATTTTCGACAGCATCAGCGGATGGCACAGCGGGATCAGCTCATGGGTGCGCTTGGCCGCCATGATGCCGGCGATGCGCGCGGTTCCCAGCACGTCGCCCTTTTTGGCGTCGCCGCTTTTGATCAGCGCCAGCGTTTCCGGCTTCATCACCACGCGGCCCTCGGCGACGGCGACGCGATGGGTGACGTCCTTGGCGGAGACGTCGACCATGCTGGCCTCGCCCGTCGCCGAAATATGCGTCAGCCCGCTCATGTCGCCGGCTTGGCCGCCGCGCGCGGAACGGCGGGGCCGTGCAACAGATCGTGGGTCGCCTTCACCACGTCGTCCTGCCGCATCAGGCTCTCGCCGACGAGGAAGGTGAAGATGTTGCTGCGCGCCAGACGCAAGGCGTCCTCGCGCCCGCCGATGCCGCTCTCCGACACGATGATGCGGTTCTTCGGCATTTTTTTCGACAACGCCTCGCTGACGTCGAGCGTCGTCTTGAACGTGTGGAGGTCGCGGTTGTTGACGCCGATCAGCCGCGTTTCCAGAGGCAGCGCGCGCTTCAGCTCGTCCTCGTTGTGGACCTCGACCAGCACGTCCATCTTCAGGTCGTGCGCGGCCTTGTTGAGCGCGCTCGCGGTCTCGTCGTCGACCGCCGCCATGATGACGAGAATGGCGTCGGCGCCCCAGGCGCGCGCCTCGTAGACCTGATAGGGGTCGAACAGGAAGTCCTTGCGCAGCACGGGCAGGTTGGTCGCGGCGCGCGCCTGCGTCAGGTATTCGGGCTTGCCCTGAAACGACGGCGCGTCGGTCAGCACGGAAAGACAGGCGGCGCCGCCCTTCTCGTAGGCCTTCGCCAGTTTCGGCGGATCGAAGTCGGCGCGGATGAGGCCCTTCGACGGGCTCGCCTTCTTCACCTCGGCGATCAGCGCGTATTGCGCGGCGCCGAGCTTGGCCTCGATGGCGTGCACGAAGCCGCGCGGCGGCGTCTGTTCGGCGATCTTGCGCTCCAGGGCGTGCAGGGGCATGCGCACCTTGGCCTCGGAAATTTCCTTCCGCTTGTAGGCCTCGATCTTGGCGAGAATATCGGCCATCCGTTCAGCCCCTGTTGGAAACGTCGACGAGCTTGCGCAGCGTTTCCTTCGCCCGCCCGTCGTCCAGCGCCGCGCCCGCGAGCGCGACGCCCTCGCGCAGATCCTTCGCCTTGCCGGCCACCAGCAGCGCCGCCGCCGCGTTGAACACGGCGATATCGCGGTAGGGCGAGCGCATGCCGTCGAGCACGGCGCGCAAGGCCGCCGCGTTATGGGCGGGATCGCCGCCGCGCAGGTCGGCGGGCCTGGCGCGCGGCAGGCCGGCTTCCTCGGGCGTGATGTCGAAGCTCGTCACCTTGCCGTTGTCGAGCGAGGCGACGTGGGTCGGCCCCGTCGTGGTGATCTCGTCGAGACCATCGGAGCCATTGACCAGCCAGACGCGCGTCGAGCCGAGATTGGCGAGCACATGGGCCATCGGCTCCAGCATGGCGCGCGAGAATACGCCGACGAGCTGGCGGCGAACGCCGGCCGGGTTCGACAGCGGGCCGAGAATATTGAAGATCGTGCGCGTGCCGAGTTCGACGCGCGCCGGCGCCACGTGGCGCGTGGCCGCGTGGTGGGTCGGCGCCATCATGAAACCGATGTTGGCCTCGCGCAGGCAGGCCTCGACCTTCTGCGGCGTCAGGCCGATGCCAACGCCGAGCGCGCCGAGCACGTCGCTCGCGCCGGATTTCGACGAGGCCGCGCGGTTGCCGTGCTTGGCCACCGGCACGCCGCAGGCCGCCACGATCAGCGAGGCGAGGGTGGAAACATTGTAGGAGCCAGAGCCGTCGCCGCCCGTGCCGACGATGTCGATGGCCTCGGCGGGGGCCTTCACGACCAGCATCTTGCGCCGCATGGCCGCGACCGCGCCGGTGATTTCATCGACCGTCTCGCCACGCACGCGCAGCGCCATGAGAAACGCGCCCATCTGCGCCGGCGTCACCTCGCCCGACAGCATGTCGTCGAAGGCGGTCTCCGCCTCCGCCCGCGACAGGCTCGAACCGGTCGCGACTTTCGCGAGCAGGGGCTTGAAGGCTTCCATCAACGCGTCTCCGGGCGCCGCGCCGCGTTCCAGTCGCGCGCCAGATCGAGAAAGTTTTTCAGGATGAGGTGGCCGTGCTCGCTCATGATGCTTTCGGGATGGAACTGCACCCCGTGCACCGGCAGTGTCTTGTGCGATAGGCCCATGATCAGCCCGTCCGCCGTTTGCGCGGTCACGGCGAGATCGGCGGGCAGGGTGTCGCGACGCACCACGAGCGAGTGATAGCGCGTCGCCTGAAACGGTCCGTTGATGCCGCGAAAGATCGTCTCGCCGCGATGGTCGATCTGCGCCATCTTGCCGTGGATCGGCAGCGGCGCGCGCACGACCTCGCCGCCAAAGGCGTCGCCGATGGCCTGATGACCGAGGCAGACTCCAAACAGCGGCGTGCCCTTCGCGGCGTGAATGAGATCGAGGCATATGCCGGCCTCGCGCGGCGTGCAGGGGCCGGGCGACAGCACGATGGCGTCGGGCAGCGTCGCCAGCACGTCGGCGACCGAAATCCGATCGTTTCTGTGGACAGTCACGTCAGCCCCCAGAGACCCGATGTAATGCACCAGGTTCCAGGTGAAACTGTCGTAATTGTCGATCAGCGTCACGCGTTGCATTGTAAATCCCGCCGCGCCGGGTCGTCCCGGCGACAGGGGGTCTTTTCCGATGGCGGGGCGCGGGCGTCAAGCGCGCTGGAGCGCGCCGGATTTCCATGAAATAGTTCGCGGGCCGCGACGGGGGCGCCGCGCGGGCGGACAGGCGTAGAACCATGTTCGAGGTCGCGGACATCAGGGGCGTGGCGAGCGGCGCGTTGGACGCGCTCGGGCCTTCGCGCGCGCGGCTTGTCGGGCGGTGGCGCGCGGCCATGGCGGCCGCCTTCCAGACGGAGATCGACGAGCGTCGCCTGTTTCTGTGGGTTCCCGTGCTGGCGGGGGCGGGCGTCGTCGTCTATTTCACCGCCGACCGCGAGCCCTCGGCTGTTTATTCGAGCCTGTTGTTTCTGGTTCTCGCGACGAGCGCCTGGCTTGCGCGCGCGCGTCCCGCGGCCTTTCGCCTGTTGGTTGCGGCGGCGGCCGTTGTCGGCGGCGTCGCCAGCGGCGCGCTGCGCACGGCGCGCGTCGCCGCGCCCGTTCTCGACCGCGTGCGCATCGTCAAGATGAGCGGTTTTGTCGAGGAGATGGACCATCGCCGCGAGGGCGCGCGCTTCGTGCTGCGCGTCGCCTCGGCGGAAGGGCTTGAGCCCGCCCAGACGCCCTATCGCGTGCGCCTGACGACTCGCCGGACGCCCGGCGTGGAGGCGGGCGATTTCGTCCGCCTGTCGGCGCGCCTGACGCCGCCCGCGCGCGCGGCGCTACCGGGCGGCTACGATTTCGCCCGCGACGCGTGGTTCGCGCGGCTCGGCGCGGTGGGCAACGCGCTTGGCCGAATTGAGTCCGCCGAGGCGCCGGCGCCCGCCGACATCGGGCTGCGGATTTACGCGGCGGTCGATCACGCGCGCAACGCGCTGGCGCGGCGGGTCGAGCGCGTCATCGGCGGGCCGGCGGGCGCGGTCGGCGCGGCGATGGTCACCGGCAAGCGCGATTTTCTCGACGACCCCACGCGCGAGATCATCCGCGAAGCCGGCATTTTCCACATCATCACCATCGCCGGCGTGCAGATGACGCTGGTGGCGGGTATTTTCTTCTGGGGCCTGCGACGCCTGCTGGCGCTGTCGCCGACGCTGGCGCTCCATTACCCGATCAAGAAATGGGCGGCCGCGCTCGCCATGATCGGCGCCGTGGCCTACGACCTCGCCACGGGTTCGCGCGTCGGCGCCGAGCGCGCGCTGTTCATGACGCTGATCATGCTGGGCGCCGTGCTGTTCGACCGGCAGGCGTTCAGCATGCGCAACCTCGCGCTCGCCGCGCTGGCTGTGATCGTCTTCGAGCCCGAGGCGATTCTCGGCGCGAGTTTTCAACTGTCCTTCGCCGCCGTCGCCGGCCTCATCGCGGCCTTCGAGGCGCGCATGGCCGCCCGCGCCGCGCTCGCGGCCCGCGAGGAATTCCCGTTGCGCGCCGCGCGCGTCGATCCCGGCGACCGGTTTCTGCGCTGGCTCGACCGAACCCGTCACGGGCCCGCGTCGACCTTTTTCGCGACCGTCTGCGCCACGGGCGCCACGGCGTCCTTCATGGCCTATAATTTCCATGAATTGAGCCCCTATGTTCTCATCGGCAATCCGTTGACGCTCGCCATCATCGAACTCTTCGCCGTGCCCTGCGCGCTGATCGGGTCGGCGCTTTATCCACTCGGGCTCGATGGAGCGGTCTGGCACTGGCTTGGACTCGGGATCGATTTCGTATTGTGGGCGGCGTCGTGGCTCGCCGCGTTGCCGGCGGCGACCGTGCATCTGCGCGCCTTCGCGCCATCGGCGATCGTGTTTCTGTCGCTCGCCGTTCTCTGCGCCACGCTCTGGCGCACGCTGGCCTTTCGCGCGCTCGCCGCGCCGTTCGTCGCCCTCGGCCTGCTGGGCGCGATGAGCGGGCCGGTTTTCGACATCGCCATTTCCCCCTCGGGCGACGCGGTCGCGGCGCGCGGCGAGGATGGCGGCCTCGCGGTCATGGGCCGGCGCCCCAGCGCCTTCGTTGTCGAACAATGGCTGCGGGCGGATGGCGACGGCAGGCCCGCGGCCGACGCCATCGCCGCTGTGTCGGGCACGACGCGGGCGAAAAAGTCGGAGGGTTTCGCGCCCGTGGACGCCACGGTTCCGCGACCACGCTGCGACACGCAGGGCTGCGTCGCCACCCTGAGCGATGGTCGCGTGCTGGCGCTGGTGCTGGATGTGTCGGGCTTCGCCGAGGATTGCGCCCGCGCCGACATCGTCGTCGCGCCCATCGCCGCGCCGACGGGTTGCGCGGCGGAACGGGTGATCGACAGACCCGCGCTCGACGCGCGCGGCGCGACGACGTTGCGGCTCAATCTCGATGAAATCGTCGAACGCACGGCCCGCGCGCCGGATGAAAACCGGCCGTGGTCGCCCGCGCCAAGACCGCCGCGAACGCCCTCGATCAGAAACGCGCCCGGCGATGAGATCGCCGACGAGGCGGCGGACGAGCAAACGCCGCCGTTCAGATGAGCGCGTTCAGTATTTGCGCAAGAGGCTGACGAGCTTGCCCTGAATGCGCACGCGGTCGGGCCCGAAAATGCGGGTTTCATAGGCCGGGTTGGCGGCCTCGAGCGCGATTGAGGCGCCGCGCTTGCGCAGCCGCTTCAAGGTCGCTTCCTCGTCGTCGACGAGCGCCACGACAATGTCGCCGGAGTCGGCGGTGTCCTGCTTGCGGATGATGACGGTGTCCTCGTCGAGAATGCCCGCGTCGATCATCGAGTCGCCGCGCACTTCGAGCGCGAAGAGTTCGCCCGCGCCGAACATGTCGGCGGGCATGCCGATGGTGTGCGTGCGGCTCTGGATCGCCTCGATCGGCGTGCCGGCGGCGATGCGGCCCATGACGGGGATCGACACCATCTGGCTGAGTTCCTGCGCGAGGGCCGGCGGCGGCCGGACGCGGCCGAGATTGCCCTCGATGACGGACGGCGAGAACCGACCGCCGCGCGCGCCCGAGCCCACGGGCACGGAGGATTCCGGCATGCGTAGCACTTCCAGCGCGCGGGCGCGGTTGGGCAGTCGACGGATGAATCCGCGCTCCTCCAGCGCCATGATGAGCCGGTGAATGCCCGACTTGGAGCGCAGGTCCAGCGCGTCCTTCATTTCGTCGAAGGAGGGGGGAACGCCGGTTTCCTTGAGGCGTTCGTGGATGAACCGCAGAAGCTCGCTTTGCTTTTTGGTCAACATGCGCGGGAACTCCGGTCAGGTGGCGGCGATTGCGTCGAATCGCCCGTGCGTGCGTTGTTCATAGCCTGAACGCGTCGCGTAAACAAATCACGAACGAACTGTATATGTTCGCGCTGTGTTCATCAAGCCCGCCGCGTTGGCCCCGGGCCGACCTGTAGCGCGCAAAATTAAATGGCCGCGCTCGATATCGCTATTTTGGCAAAATTGGCGAGAAAAGGCAGATTTAACAGGTTTTTTTAACTCCCCGGAGGTTCGGCAAGTTCGCCAAGTTGAATACAGGCGAAGGCGTTTGGCAAAGAACTTATCAAGTATATGAAACTGAACGGGATTTTAAATCGGGATTGGCGAACCGTGAACGGGCAAAACTCCGATTGACGAACCTATTGGCGAACCGTGCGGCGATTGGCTGGCGGCCCAGAAGCTTGCGACTTTTCCAAGGTTTCCGTCCTAAGCCGATTAAACTGGGAATTGAGTTTACGCGCGATGCTCATAGCCACCATCGGGCGGTCGTTGCTGAGGGGCGGAACGGGCTCGTTTCGGATTTTCAGTTGGTTTGATTGCGACAAATCCAAGTAAGGCAATATGTCTTGCAAGGCCACGTTTACAGCATCAAACAAATCCCATTCGGATATCTCAAATGTGTTGCTGATTATATATGGAGGCTCAAGGCCCAGATACACGCAAATCGAAATAAAAACGGACGCCGGAAAGCGACTTTCTCCATTCAAATAGTTCTGCAATGTTCGGTACGGTATCTCCAATTCTTTGCTTAGCAATTTAAGTGTTACGCGTCGTTTTTTCATAAGCGCGCGAACGCCTTCAATCACCTGATGGTCTTCAATCAGCCTTGACACGAACATACTCCTAGTGCGTAATCGGCGGTATGATGCACCATCAAATCACGCTCCCCGTACCTCAATCGTCGATCCCCTCGGAGGCGCTATATCGGGCCGTGAGGGCCGCCTTTGTGGCCAAGGGAACCACGCTCAATAAGTGGTGTATCGCGAACGGGATTAACCGGCAAACAGCGGATAAGTCCCTCAAGGGCTGGCATGGCTGAGGTTGAACTGGCGGCGGGAGCCGTCGCGGCGCCGTCGCGGGCGCGTCTGGAAATCCGCGATCTCAAGCGCGACGATCTCGCCGTGGCGCTGGAAAAAGGCTGGCGCGACTTCAAGGCGGCGCCTTTGTATGGCCTGTTCTTTGGTGGAGTTTACGCGCTCGGCGGCATGGCGCTGGTGGCGCTGTTCCTGTTTCTGCAACTGCCGTGGATCGGCTATCCCCTCGCGATGGGGTTCGCGCTCATCGTGCCATTCGTGGCGGCGGGAACCTACGAGGTGTCGCGCCGGCTGGAGCGCGGCGAGGCGCTGACGTGGGGCGGCGTGCTCGGCGAGGTCTGGCTGCGCAGCGGCAAGGAACTCGGCTGGATGGCGCTGGTGACGGTGTTCACCCTGATCATCTGGGTGGATTTCGCCATCTTTCTGTTCCTGATGTTCTATGGCCTGCACGTGCCGACGGTGAACGAATTGCTTGGCGCCGTGTTGACGACGGGCAGGGGCGTCGCCTTCGCCATCATCGGCAACGCGCTCGGCGCGGCCATCGCGACCTTTGTGTTCTCGATCACGGTCGTGTCGTTTCCGCTGCTGACGGATCGCGAGGTCGATTTCGTCACCGCCATGATCACCAGCGTGCGCTGCGTGCTGAACAATCCCGCGCAAATGATCGCGTGGGCCGTGCTGATCGGATTGATGCTCGGCTTCTCGATCCTGTCGGGCTTCGTCGCGCTGTTCGTCGTGCTGCCGGTGCTCGGCCACGCGTCCTGGCATCTGTATCGCCGGCTGGTGGTCTAGCCGGCATTTCGGGAGTTCGGCATGGGCAAGCCCCTCGCGTTGATCGTCGGCGTCGGCGATGGATTGTCGGCCTCGCTGGCGCGGCTGCTCGCCCGCGAGGGTTACGCCGTCGCGCTCGCGGCGCGGAACGCGGGAAAACTTGCCGCGCTGGCGGCGGAAACCGGCGCCTCGGTCCATGCCTGCGACGTGGCGGACGCGGTTTCCGTCAACGCGCTGTTCGACGCGCTGCCGGGACCGCCCGCGGTCGTCGTTTACAACCCCTCGTTCCGGGTGCGCGGCGCGCTCGTCGATCTCGATCCGGCCGAGGTGCGCAAGACCATCGACGTCACCGCCTTCGGCGCCTTTCTGGTGGCGCAACACGCGGCGCGCGCCATGCTGGCCGCGGGCGGCGGAACAATCCTGTTCACCGGCGCCTCGGCGGGCGTGAAGGGCTACGCGAAGTCCGCGCCCTTCGCCATGGGCAAGTTCGCCCTGCGGGGTCTCGCGCAATCCATGGCGCGCGAACTGCACCCGCAAGGCGTGCACGTCGCCCATGTGGTCATCGATGGCGGCATCAGGTCCACCCGCCGTCCGGACGAAAGCGGTCGCGACGCCTTGCTCGACCCCGACGCCATCGCGCGGACCTATCTGCATCTCATCCAGCAACCGCGTAGCGCGTGGAGCTGGGAGATCGAGGTCCGGCCCTGGCTGGAGACCTTCTGAGGCCGCCGCGCTTGCCATGGCGCCTTGCGTCCTTTAGCTCTCCGCGCCTCCCGGCGAATGGAGCCTGACATGCCCGCCAACCCCATCGTTCACATCGGCGCCGGCGCGGCGAAGGTCGCCTTCGGCCAGAAACTGCCGCTCGCCCTCATCGCCGGACCCTGCGCCATGGAAAGCCGCGACCACGCGCTGTTCATGGCCGGCGCGCTGAAGGAGATAACCCAGCGGCTGGGCATCGGGCTCGTCTATAAATCCTCGTTCGACAAGGCCAACCGCACGTCGCTTGAAGGGCGCCGCGGCCTCGGACTGAAACAGGCCATGCCCGTCTTCGCCGAGATCAAGGAGAAGTTCGGCCTGCCCGTGCTGACCGACGTGCATGAAAACGACCAGTGCGCGGATGTCGCCGAGGTTGTCGACGTGCTGCAAATTCCGGCCTTCCTGTGCCGGCAGACCGACCTGCTGCTGGCCGCGGCGCGCACCGGCAAGCCGGTCAACGTCAAGAAGGGGCAGTTTCTCGCGCCCTGGGACATGCGGAACGTCGTCGCCAAGGTCACCGGCGCCGGCAACCCGGATGTGCTCGTGACCGAGCGGGGCGTAAGCTTTGGCTACAACACGCTGGTGTCGGACATGCGCTCCCTGCCGATCATGGCCGAGCAAACCGGCGCGCCGGTGATCTTCGACGCCACCCATTCCGTGCAGCAGCCGGGCGGGCAGGGAACCTCCTCGGGTGGCCAGCGGGAGTTCGTGCCGGTGCTGGCGCGCGCCGCCGTCGCGGTGGGCGTCGCCGGCGTCTTCATCGAGACCCACGACAATCCCGCCGAGGCCTTCTCGGATGGTCCCAATCAGGTGCCGCTTGGCGAATTCGAGGCGCTCGTGAGCCGGTTGATGGCGTTCGACCGCCTCGCCAAGGGACTATAGGCTTCCGTCATATTTTCGTCGGGCGAGCCCCCTAGACGCGGCGCATGAAAGACAGTGACTTCAGTTACGCCGACCCCGCCGATCCCCTCTGGAAGCGCGCCGCCATCGGCGCGGTCGAGGTGGCGACGGGTCGCGAGAAGCTGAAAAAGCTCTATTATCAGCGCCAGCGCGAGGGCTGGGGCGACAAGGGCTTTTTCGACACCTCCATCGCGGCCCTGTCGCTCGACCTGCGCTTCGACGCCGCGAAACTGGCGGCGTTGCCCCGAACTGGCCCGCTGATCGTCGTCGCCAACCACCCCTTCGGCGTGCTCGACGGCATCGTCATGTGCGCCCTGATGCAGCGGGCGCGACCGGATTTCCGCGTGCTGACCAACGCGGTGCTTCTGCGCGCGCCGGAAATGCGCGCCCGGATGCTGCCCATCGATTTTGCCGAAAGCGGCGAGGCGCGACGCGGCAATGTCGCCAGCCGGACGAAGGCGCTGGAGCATCTGCGCGGCGGCGGCTGCGTGGTGATCTTTCCCGCCGGGGCGGTCTCGACCTCGCCCGACCGGCTGGGGCGGCGCCCGGCCGTCGACGCGCCCTGGACGCCCTTTCTGGCGCGGCTGGTTCACGCGGGGCGATGCCCGGTCGCGCCGATCTATTTCGAGGGGCAGAATTCGCGCCTGTTCCAGATCGCCAGCCACGTCAGCCAGACGCTGCGCCTCGCGCTGTTCTTCCACGAGGTGCGCCGGCGCATCGGCACGCCCTTCACGGTCGAGGTCGGCGAGCCCATGCCTTATGACGAACTGGCGGCCCTGACCGACAGGCGGCAACTGGTCGCCGCCATCCGCGCGCGCGTCATGGCGCTGGCGGCGCCGTCGATCTATCCGCGGCCGCGATAACCGGGCACGCCCTGTTCGGGTAGCCAGAGGCCCTTGGGCGGCTCGCCCGTCTGCCAGAAAACGTCGATGGGCATGCCGCCGCGCGGATACCAGTAGCCGCCGATCCGCAGATATTTTGGTTCAAGAAGACTGACCAAGTCCTTGCCAATCCTAACAGTACAGTCCTCGTGAAAGGCGCCGTGGTTGCGGAACGAGCCGAGATAGAGCTTCAACGACTTGGACTCGACGAGCCATTTGCCCGGCGCGTAGTCGATGACGAGATGGGCGAAATCCGGCTGTCCCGTCACCGGGCAAAGCGAGGTGAATTCCGGCGCGGTGAAGCGCGCGAGGTAATCCGTGTCGGCTTGGGGGTTGGGCACGCGGTCGAGCTCGGCCTCGTCGGGCGAGGCGGGCAGGGCGACATGCTTGCCCAGAAGCGACGGGCCATCGTGCGACTTGGTCATGCGCCTGTTTAAGTCGACGGGCTCCGCCGATCAATCCCGGGCGCGGCGCCTCTTATTCGTCCAATGCGCCACATCGACCCATCGCCGGGAAAAGCGTATGGTCTCTAAAGGCCGTCCGCCCGCGCGACCGCCTCATCGATTTCGGATGGCTCGCCCGACCGGTCGCGAGCGCGCGCTTGGAAATCGAATGAAAATCCGCTTCGGCTACGAAATCGTCCACGACTTCCCCAACCCCACGCCCATGATCATCCTGCTGGGCGCGCATTTCACGCGCGCCTCGGACATCATCAAACCGGACTTCATGGTGACGACCCCCGTCGTGCCGATCACGCCCTATCGCGACGGCTTCGGCAACTGGTGCAGCCGCATCGTCTCGCCGGCCGGGCGCATGACCATCTTCGCCGACGGGATCATCCGCGACAGCGGCCTGCCGGATGTCCTGACGCCCGGCGCGCAGCAACACGCTGTCGAGGATCTGCCCGCCGAAACGCTCGTCTATCTGCTCGGCAGCCGCTACTGCGAAACCGACCGCCTGTCTGAACTCGCCTGGAGCCTGTTCGAGCGCACGCCGCCCGGCTGGCCGCGCGTGCAGGCGATCTGCGACTATGTCCATAATCACATCGCCTTCGGCTACGAGCACGCCCGCGCCACCAAGACCGCGTGGGAAGCCTGGAACGAGGGCAGGGGCGTCTGCCGCGATTACGCGCACCTAGCCATCGCCTTCTGCCGCTGCATGAACATTCCCGCGCGCTACTGCACCGGCTACCTCGGCGACATCGGCATGCCCCCGCCCTATGGGCCCATGGATTTCGCCGGCTGGTTCGAGGCCTTTCTCGGCGGGCGATGGCATACGTTCGACGCCCGCAACAACATGCCGCGCATCGGACGCATCCTGATCGCGCAAGGCCGCGACGCCGCCGATGTGCCGATCACCCACACCTTCGGGCCGAATACGCTGGTGAGTTTCCGCGTGTGGACGGATGAGGTGGAGTAGGAGCGCGGCAAAACGAAAAAGCTCTATAATTGGCTATTTTCGGAGTCTGTATCTGCCTCGGCCGAGGAAATCCAAAAAGCCAGCATCGCGCAAAACCTGGAGCTGTTGGCGAATTTTTTCCCGAATATGCCTGTTTTCCGGGTAAATCCGACGGATATAAGCTTCCGATGCATATACTTCGTCGAGGGAAAATTCGGCCTTTCCCAAAAGTTCCACGCATTTCATGACAGTAAGCAGCCAACCGCGAGCGCCTGTGGGTTCTTCGCGCAGAAATAGGTTGCGCCGCCATTGCTCGCGAACGGATGCCGGAGATTGCGGAACGCGATCTTTCACAATGAATATTTTGCCGCTTTCAGGAATTTGTCGGAACAAAATATTGCATCCAACCCAACCTGCTCGACGGGCGTTTTTTGACAGCGGTTTTCGTTCCTCGATTATCTCCGGAGCGAAGAATTGCTTCGGCACGACAATCAGGTTGGCGACACCGCTATCGCGCTCGTAATTCATCAAGAGCAGATTTGGATTGTCTGGTCCGTTAAGTCGTTCGATCATGGTGTGATAAGCACCATCGACGATCTTCGCGCCAAATTTTGTCTTTTGACTTTTCAACTCAAACTGTTCGCCACACGCAGAGCAGAAAAAATCAGCTACAGGCGAATTATTGGGAAATCGGGAAAGATTTGAATGCCCGCACCCTGGACAGAAGGCAGTTGTATGTAGCCAATGTTCGGTCAAGGCCTGCGCGTTCTGCGAGCCGCTATCGTAGATGGCCTGACTTTCCTCGAAACCAAGTTTCACGACGTAAGACCATCCAAGGCGTTGGATCGATAATAGATCACGCCTCGCTTAAAGACCGGTGTCGCGCAAATTCCATAATCTTTTGAAACGGCCTCCATGCCGTTTGAAAGAATGTCGCGAAAGCGGCTGCTGTTATCCCAACCCTGATTTCGTGCGGCTCAAGGAAAGCAGACTCGTCTTCCTGAGCCTCGAAATAAACGCGCGCAGCATCTTCGGAATCCAAGGGCATTGGCTTGTCGCCCATTCGATATGCCCAGTTTTCGGTCACAAAAGTTGCGAGCGCCGCCCGAGCCTCTGATTCCGACGCAAAAACGATTATTGAGTCGCCATAGCGATCCCATCTAACCATCGACCAGACAGTCATTTTCATGGTTGCACCCTAATAAATTCGCGGAATGGTCGAAGGGAACACAAGATTAGCCATTCTCCAAAGGCATTTTTACCCTGCCTTTCGTCGCACTTCCCCAAAAGGCCCAAGTCCCCTAAAAGCGCGCCAGATCACCAGCGCAAGGGGCCACCTATGACCGCCATCGTCGATATTCACGCCCGTCAGATTCTCGATAGCCGCGGCAATCCGACGATCGAGGTGGACGTGACCCTCGAGGACGGCGCCTTCGGCCGCGCCGCCGTGCCCTCGGGCGCCTCGACGGGCGCCCACGAAGCGGTCGAGCTGCGCGACGGCGATAAAGCGCGCTACGGCGGCAAGGGCGTGCTCAAGGCCGTCGAGGCCGTCAACAACGATATTTTCGAGGCCATCGGCGGTCTCGATGCCGAGGACCAGCCCGGCCTCGACGCGGCGATGATCGCGCTCGACGGCACACCCAACAAGGCTCGCCTCGGCGCCAACGCCATTCTCGGCGTGTCGCTGGCGGTCGCCAAGGCGGCGGCGGAAAGCGCCAGCCTTCCGCTTTACCGCTACGTCGGCGGCGTCAACGCCCATGTTCTGCCCGTGCCCATGATGAACATCGTCAATGGCGGCGCCCACGCGGACAACCCCATCGACTTCCAGGAATTCATGATCATGCCGGTCGGCGCCTCGTCGATCGCCGACGCCGTGCGCTGGGGCGCGGAAGTGTTTCAGGTGCTCAAGGCGGGCCTCAAGAAGGCCGGCCACAACACCAACGTGGGCGACGAGGGCGGCTTCGCGCCGAACCTGCCGAGCGCCGAGGCGGCGCTCGACTTCTGCGTGAAGGCCATAGAGCAGGCCGGCTTCAAGCCGGGGCACGACGTCTATCTCGGCCTCGACTGCGCCTCGACCGAGTTCTTCAAGGACGGCAAGTACAACTATCACGGCGAGGGCAAGGTCCGCTCGATCGACGAGCAGGTGAAGTATCTCGCCAAGCTCGTCGGCGACTATCCCATCGTCACCATCGAGGACGGCATGTCCGAGGACGACTGGGAAGGCTGGAAGGCGCTCACCGACGCCATCGGCGGCAAGTGCCAGCTCGTCGGCGACGACCTCTTCGTGACCAACGTCACGCGCCTCTCGCGCGGCATCAAGGCGCGCACCGCCAATTCCGTGCTGATCAAGGTCAACCAGATCGGCTCGCTGTCGGAGACGCTCGCCGCCGTCGACATGGCGCACCGCGCCGGCTACACGGCCGTCATGTCGCACCGCTCGGGCGAGACCGAGGACGCGACCATCGCCGACCTCGCCGTCGCCACCAACTGCGGCCAGATCAAGACCGGCTCGCTCGCCCGCTCCGACCGGTTGGCCAAGTACAACCAGCTCATCCGCATCGAGGAAGAACTCGGCAGCCAGGCGAAATACGCCGGCCGGGCCGCGTTGAAGGCGCTCGCCTGATCCATTCGAGGCTTGGGAAAATCAAAAGCCGGAGCGGGCGACCGTTCCGGCTTTTTTGTTGGCGCGATTATTTACCCGCCATCGTCAGCTTTTCGCCAAACAGCGCGAAAACCTCGGCGCGCGTTTTTTCGGTCGCCACCGCGTTGTAGTTCGAATGCGGGTCGAGCGCGACGCAGGCGTCCTTGTAGGTGAACGGCAGGCCGGTCGCCTCGTTGACGAGTTCGCCGGCCTTTTCCACCACCGCGCAATCGCGCTGGCTTTGCGAGCCCTTGTTGACGCTCGTCGCGGGCGCGGGCACGCCGGTCGGCATGTCGAAACTATGCGCGGCGTCCTTGTATTCGGTCGAGGCGACATCCTTGCCGGCGTTTTTCAGGCGGCCGATCCACGCCTTGCATTTTTGCGTCGAGGCGTAATCGTCGAGGTCGCCGTGATATTCGCGGATCGGGCCGACGACGTCCTCGTCCCCGTCGATATGATCAAAGCAGGATGGATACATCGCGATCGTCGCGGCGACCCTGAAATCCGGCGACCACTGTTTCTGGAAGCGCCGCAGGGTCGAATAGATCACCGCCGAGCCGCCGCGCGAGTAGCCGATGATGGCGATGCGCTCGGGATCGATGCGCGGATGTTTCGCCAGCGTCTCCCACGCGCGGAACGTGTCGAGCGTCATGTTGAAGCGGCCAAGCAGCGCCTGATTGGTCGACACCGACGTCAGGCCGCGGCTGGAAAAGCTGTCGATCACGAAGGTCGCGATACCCGCGCGGTTCAGCGCGAACTGCCAGGCGTCGACGCCCGGCGAAACGCCGCCCGAGCCATGCACGAGAATGACGGCCGGAATTTTCGCGCCCGTCGCGGTCTGGGGAAAGCGCAGCGCGCCCCCGAGCGTGACGGGCTGCCCCGCGGCGTCGCCCTTGAGGAACTGGCCATCGCTCAACGTCAGCGACTGGAAGGGGCGGATTTCAACGCGCGCGGCGAGATCCTCGAGCGGAGTTTGCGCGCGCGCGGCGGCGCACGCCAGCAGCGGCGCGACAAGCGCCATGATCTTGATGGATCGTTTCATGCGTTTCCTCCGACATCACGTTCGTGGCGCCCGCGCGTCGCGCGATTGCGACGGCGATCATTTCGCGCGAGTATGGTCGCATCCGTTTTCGTTTCCAAGGTCAGTCACGATGCCCCAGCTTTTCGACCCGTTGCAGCTTGGCCCGATCAAGCTCGCCAACCGCATCGTCATGGCGCCCATGACCCGCTCGCGTAATGACGACGCGGGATGCCCGACCGACATCATGGCGACCTATTACGCCCAGCGCGCCAGCGCCGGCCTGATCATTTCCGAGGCGACCTATGTTTCGGCCATGGCCAAGGGCTATTCGCGCATTCCCGGCCTCCATTCGCCCGAACAGGTCGCCGCGTGGAAGAAGGTCGTCGACGCCGTGCATGCCAGGGGCGGGCGTATCTTCGCGCAATTGTTCCACACGGGCAGGGTGGCCGTGCCGCAACTGCTGCCGGACGGCGCCCAGCCCGTCGCGCCCTCGGCCATCGCGATCAATGGCAAGAACTACACGGATTTCGGGCCCATCGATTACGTCGTTCCGCGCGCGCTCGAGACGCATGAAATTCCCGGTGTCGCCGCAGAATTTGGCGCGGCGGCGAAAAACGCGCTTGCCGCGGGTTTCGATGGCGTGGAGTTGCACGCGGCCTCCGGCTATCTCGTCCATCAGTTTCTCGACGCCTCGATCAACCAGCGAACCGACGCCTATGGCGGCTCGGTCGCGAACCGTTCGCGCTTCTTGCTGGAGGCTCTGGATTCGATGATCGCGGCGGCGGGCGCCGATCGCGTGGGGATCAAGTTCTCGCCGCGCATCAAGTTCAACGATGTCGTCGAGCCCGACGCGGAAGAGGTCTATCCCTATCTGGCGGGCGAACTCGACAAGCGCGGGATAGCATATCTGCATGTCGCCCAGCAGGGCGCCTACGAGGCGCACAAGGCGTTGCGGCCTCTTTTCAAGGGCGCTTATTTCGCTGGCGCCATGTTCGACCAGACGTCGGGACAGGCGATGCTCGACAAGGGCGGCGCCGACGCCATCGTCTATGGCAAGCTCTATATTTCGAACCCTGACCTGCCGCGCCGTTTCCGCGATGGCCTGCCACTGGCCGAGGGCGATTCCAAAACCCACTACGCCAAGGGCCCCGGCGGCTATATCGACTATCCCGAAGCCGGCTGAACGCGGTTTACGAGCCGTTAACCCGGTCGCGCGATGGTTAGCCGATGGTTATCCGCACCCGGCTTCGCTCGATTCTTTTTCCGCTGGCGCTCTATGCGTTTTCCGGCGGGGTCAGCACCTATTTCGTCTGGCACGCGGACAATGGCGACCGCGGTCTCAAGGCCAAGGCGATCTATGTCGAGAAAATTCAGGCGCTTGGCGCGGAACTGGCGGAATTGAAGGCCGAACGGGAGGCGTTGCAGCTTCGCGTCGGGCAGTTCCAGATCAATTCGGTCGACAAGGACTTGCTGGACGAGGAGGCGCACCGCGTTCTCGGCCGCGCGCACCGCAACGAAATGGTCGTCACCCTGCCGCCGCCGCGCACATGATCTGAGATTAACTGGATAATGGTTATTTATTGTGCGTAACGGCGATTTAGTTGAATCGCTATAAATCAATGTAAAACAAAGACATATGCATCAGTAACCTTGTCATGCGAAGGCTCGCTTCGCGGCGAGGCTTGCTCTATGATGGCGACCAGGAAGAAGCGTCTCTCCGAGGTCCATTTCATGGCAACAGCCGCTCGCGCCAAAAACGACAAGTCCGCCCCCGCCAAGCCGACCCCCCTGACGAAAGATCAGGAGCTTTTCGCCTTCCGCGAAATGCTGCTCATCCGGCGTTTCGAGGAAAAGGCCGGCCAGCTCTACGGCATGGGCCTGATTGGCGGTTTTTGCCATCTCTACATCGGTCAGGAAGCCGTCGTCGTTGGCATGCAGATGGCGATGAAGCAGGGCGATCAGATGATCACCGGCTATCGCGATCATGGCCACATGCTGGCCTGCGGCATCGACCCCAAGGGCGTCATGGCCGAATTGACCGGACGTCGCGGCGGCCTGTCGAAGGGCAAGGGCGGCTCGATGCACATGTTCTCCAAGGAGAAGCATTTCTACGGCGGCCATGGCATCGTCGGCGCGCAGGTGTCGCTCGGCACGGGCCTCGCCTTCGCCAACGCCTACCGCAAGAATGGCTCTGTCTCGATGGCCTATTTCGGCGACGGCGCGGCCAATCAGGGCCAGGTCTACGAGAGCTTCAACATCGCCGAATTGTGGAAGCTGCCGGTCGTCTACGTGATCGAGAACAACCGCTACGCCATGGGCACGGCGGTGACGCGCGCCTCGGCGCAGCAGGATTTCTCGCGTCGCGGCATTTCCTTCAACATTCCCGGCGCGCAGGTCGACGGCATGGACGTTCGCGCGGTCAAGGACGCCGCCGAACTCGCGCTCGCCTGGGCGCGCGAGGGCAAGGGTCCGTACATTCTGGAAATGCAGACCTATCGCTATCGCGGACACTCCATGTCCGACCCCGCCAAGTACCGCACCAAGGAAGAGGTGCAGAAAATGCGCGAGGAGCATGATCCCATCGAGCAGGTGCGCGCCCGCATGATCCGCGAGAAGGTCGCCACCGAGGACGAGCTGCGCGAGATCGACCAGAAGGTGCGCGCCATCGTCAATGAATCAGCTGAATTCGCCAGCCATGATCCCGAGCCCGATGCGTCGGAGCTCTGGACGGACATCTTGGCTTAGGATGAAAGATGATGATTTCGTGGCTCAAATCGTTCTTTTCCGCATCCGCGTCGGCAAGTCCGGTCGTGCTTGCGAGGGGCGCGGAGGCCACGGAAGCTGAAGTCGAGTTTGTCGCGACAGCATTGATGAAACTGCAGGAAGTTGGCATTGAACTCAATCCTGAATTCGGGTCTTCGATGATGGACTTCGCGAGCCAAATCGTGGCTGGTTATCAGCGCGCCGGCGATGTGATCGAGCCGAGGACCAATCGGATTACGATGCGCGCGCCGTATCCAATTTTGATGGCGCTTTGGAATGGTCAGTCTAGATTCAAGAATGCAACGCTAATTGGCGATCATTGCTATGATGGCGCGACATCGGGCGATTACGTCGAGGTATTCAACCAAATACTTGGACTGGCCCGCGAAGAATGGCGTGTGGAATCAATCGACGCCAGCGTTTTTGAAGTTGAGGGAAAAGCGGAAATCTCCTTGCGCGCGATTCCGGCCATCGAGCCATTCGTAGTGACCGCCGCCAAGGACTTCGATTGCTCGGCGTTCGCGCGTCTGAATGAGCGGGCGTCGAAGTCGGTCGAAAACCGTTTCGCATATATCGGCGATGGAGGCACGATTCTCGTCGTGTGGTTGCCGCCGGAAAATATCACCCGATTGAGCAAGCTTTGTGGAATTGAATTCCAGACTGCTGGCTCTCATTCGTTTCAGTGAGGTCGAAAAGTCGATGGCCACGAACATTCTCATGCCCGCCCTGTCGCCGACGATGGAACAGGGCAAGCTCGCCAAATGGCTCAAGAAAGAGGGCGACAAGATCAAGGCGGGCGATGTCATCGCCGAGATCGAGACCGATAAGGCCACGATGGAAGTCGAGGCCGTCGACGAGGGCACGCTGGCGAAAATCCTGATCGCTGACGGCACGGAGAACGTCGCCGTCAACACGCCCATCGGCGTGATCGCGGCCGATGGCGAGGACGCCAGCGCCGCGGCAGCGCCTGCTCCGACGGCCGCCGCACCCGCGCCGGTCG
>CAIOVE010000070.1 GCA_903861645.1 uncultured Hyphomicrobiales bacterium | reverse complement strand
GTTCCTGCGCCTCGCGTCAATAAGGCTTATGCTCAGAAAGCTATGCAATCCAGCATGATCTCTCCGGACAGACACTTAACGGCGTGGACCCCAGCGAGCGTTAAAGTCAAATGATAGCGCATATTTGTCGCGTATATACAATTCGCTGGCATGGGCGCAAATAGACTCGCTCACTACCGCCTATAGAGTGTGAATTTGATCAATTGGTCCCAGTCGTAAGCGCATAGACATGGCTCTTTCGTCGGAGACGGAAAGGTTGGCCGTATCGGCGTTTGCGGCCATATTCCCTCGCGATCAGGGGAGGAACGCCGTGCCGCCGCTCACCACCAGCCACGACGAGGGCGCGCCGGGCGCGAAGGAAAATCGCGCCGCCTGGGCCGCGTTAAAGGCGGAGCTCTCGGAGCGGCGCGCGGCCGCGGCGCTGGGCGGTCCGGAGGCTGCGCGCGCGCGCCACGTGGCGCGCGGCAAGATGGCGCCGCGCCAGCGCGTGCTGTCCTTGCTCGATCCCGGCTCGCCGTTTCTCGAAATCGCGCCGCTGGCGGCCTTCGGCATGTACGAGGGCGACGTGCACGCCGCCGGCATGATCGCCGGCGTTGGCCGCGTCGAGGGGCGCGAGGTCATGGTCGTCGCCAATGATCCGACGATCAAGGGCGGCGCCTACTACCCGCTGACGGTGAAGAAGCACCTGCGCGCGCAAGAAATTGCGCGGCAAAACCGCTTGCCCTGCGTTTATCTCGTCGATTCCGGGGGCGCGAACCTGCCGCATCAGGCGGAGGTGTTTCCCGATCGCGATCACTTCGGGCGCATCTTTTTCAATCAGGCGACGATGTCGGCGGAAGGCGTGCCGCAGATCGCCGTCGTCATGGGTTCATGCACCGCGGGCGGCGCCTACGTGCCCGCCATGTCCGATGAAACGATCATCGTCAGGGGGCAGGGCACGATCTTTCTCGCCGGGCCGCCGTTGGTGAAGGCGGCGACGGGCGAGGTCGTCACGGCGGAAGACCTCGGCGGCGCCGACGTGCACACGCGCGTGTCGGGCGTCGCGGACCATCTGGCGGAAGATGACGCCCACGCGCTGCAACTGGCGCGGCGCGCGGTCGCCAATATCGGCTGGCGCGAGAAGGCGCGCGTCGACATGGCGGCGCCGCGCGCGCCGCGATACGCCATCGACGATCTCGACTCCATCGTGCCGACGGACACGCGCCGGCAATACGACATCCGCGAGATCATCGCGCGCCTCGTGGACGATTCCGACTTCGACGAGTTCAAGGCGCGTTATGGCGAAACGCTCGTGACGGGCTTCGCGCGCATCGAGGGCTTGAAGATCGGCGTGATCGCCAATAATGGCGTGCTGTTCTCGCAAGGCGCGCTGAAGGGCGCGCATTTCGTCGAACTCTGCTGCCAGCGCGGCATTCCCCTGCTGTTCTTGCAGAATATTTCCGGCTTCATGGTAGGGCGCGAATACGAGAATGGCGGCATCGCCCGCGACGGCGCCAAGCTCGTTACCGCCGTTGCCTGCGCCCGCGTGCCCAAGATCACGCTGATCGTCGGCGGCTCCTTCGGCGCGGGCAATTACGGCATGTGCGGGCGCGCTTACGAGCCGCGGTTTCTGTTCACGTGGCCGAACGCGCGCATTTCCGTCATGGGCGGCGAGCAGGCGGCGAGCGTGCTGGCGACCATCCGCCGCGACGGGCTCGCCGCGCGCGGCGAGGACTGGAGCGTCGAGGACGAGGAACGCTTCAAGGCGCCCATCCGCGAGACCTACGAGCGCGAGGGCTCGCCCTATTTCGCCACGGCGCGCCTGTGGGACGACGGGATCATCCTGCCCGCCGAGACGCGCCGCGTGCTCGGCCTCGCCTTCGCGACCTGCCTCAACGCGCCGATCGAGCCGACGCGTTTTGGCGTGTTCCGAATGTGACCCGTTGGTCGTTCAATCCAGCGGCTTCGCGTCATCCGGCGCGGGGGCGTCGAAGGTTTTGAGCGTCATGCACACCAGCGTGTAGAAGCCCACCGCGGTGACGATTTCGAGGATGAGATCGACGCCGAACAGCGCCAGCGCCCGCGCGTAGGTGGCGTCCGAGAGCTGTTTCGTCTCCACGAGTTCTTGGGTCATGTCATAGATAGCGGCCAGCCTTTCGTTGGCGAAGGGGGGCGAGCGGCGCGCGCGGATCGCCTCGACGACGGCGGGTTCGAGGCCGACGCGCGCGGCCTCCTTCGCATGCACGACCCAGACATAATGCGCCGTCCACTGGCGCGCGACGATCAGGGTGATCATCTCGAACAGCGGCGCGTTGAGCTTGCCGTCCTGCCGCAAAACCTTGGCCATTTGCCCCGTCGCCGCGGCCAGATTGGCGTCGCGTATCCAGAGCGAGGAGGGGCCCAGCAACTTGCCATTCGGGCGGCTCGCCATCATCCGGTCGTAAATCTCGCGCTGCGCGGGGCTGAATGTTTCCGGCGCGATGTCGGGGACGCGGCTCATGTCTTCCTCCTTGTTCAAATTCTTCATTCGGTATGGCCGAAGTCTGGCGAGTGGGGAAGGGCCGCGCCCCAGGGGCCGACCCGCGCCTGTTGACCGGGCATGGTTCCGCCCACAAAATGGCGACGAGGTCGGGGAGAGCGTTATGAAATTCGGGTTTTTTGGCGGAGCCAACGCCAAGCGCGGCGGACAAAACGCCGATTCGGGCGATTACCAGCGGGTGATCGACATCGCCACCGAGGCCGACCGGCTCGGCTATCATTCGATTTTCATGGTAGAGCACCATTTCACCGGAATCGGGCAGGTGTCGGCGACGCTCAACATGCTGAGCTATCTCGCCGCGCGGACCAGCAGCATCCGTCTCGGCACGGCTGTGGTGGTGCTGCCTTGGCACAATCCGGTGCTGGTGGCCGAGCAGGCGGCGACCCTTGATCTGCTATCGGGCGGGCGCCTCGATTTCGGCGTGGGCAAGGGCTACCGCGATCTCGAATTCCACGGTTTCGCCATTCCCAAGGAGGAGGCGGCGGAACGCTACGAAGAATCCCTTTCCGTCATCCTCAAGGCCTTCACCTCCGACGAGCGCTTCTCCCACAAGGGCAAGTACTGGCAATTCGACGACATACTCGTCGAGCCGCCGACCGTGCAGAAGCCACATCCGCCGATCTGGATAGCCGCGGGTTCGGATGATTCCATCCGCGCCGTCGCCCGCTCGGGTTATAGCGTCATGTTCGACCAGTTCTCGGGCATCGCGCGCACCAAGGAGCGCCTCGACATCTGGAAGGATGAATGCGCGCGCGTCGGTCGAACCTACAACCCGATGGAAGTCACGGTGGCGCGCGGCATTTTCATCACGCGCACGCAACAGGAATACGAGGCCGCCGTGGCCTCGCGCCGCGATGGCGTGGCGAAATTCGTCTCCAACTTTGGCAATCTGCCGGGGCAGGAGGGCAAGGCCCCCAAGGGCGCGCAGTTGCAGCCGCAAAGCTACAGCGACCAGATATTCGGCGACGAGACCGGCGCGCTGATCGGCTCGCCCGAGCAGATCGTGGCGCAACTCAAGGCCCTGCGCGACATCGGCTTCGAATACGTCATCCTGACCATGCCGCAGAAGGTCGAGACCGTGCGCGTCTTCGCGGCGGAAATCATGCCGCATCTGGAAGCACGCGCCGAGCCCGTCGCCGCCGCCTGAGGCGGGCGCGGTCTGCCTTGAGTTAGCCGGGGAAAGTCGTTTCCCCGGCTCTTTTTCGACAATTAAAAAAAGTTCCCGGGAGGTTCGCCATGTTGCATCGCCGACAGTTCGTCCGCTTCGCGTGCGCCGGGCTCGCGGCGCCGGCCATCGGCGGCCGCGCGCGCGCGGATAACTGGCCGTCACGCGACATTCACGCGGTCATTCCGTTTTCCGCGGGCAGTTCCGTCGATATTGTCGGTCGCATCGTGCTTGACCCGCTGCAACGGGCTCTTGGCCAGACCATCATCATCGACAACCGGGGCGGGGCGGGCGGCGTCATCGGTTCGGCGCAGGTCGCGACCGCGGCGCCGGATGGCTACACGCTCCTCGTCAACGCCTCCGCCCATTCCGCCGCGCCGGCGGCCTATCCCAAGATCACCTACGACCCCGCGCGGGACTTTTCGGCGGTGGCCTCGTTCGGCAGCATCCCCAATGTCACCGTCGTCAGGCCCGATCGCGGCTTCAAGACGCTGCGCGATCTCGCCAACGCGGCGCGGGCGGGCACGTTCACCTATTCGTCGGCGGGTGTCGGCAGCGCCACCCACTGGGCGGCCGAGCGCTTCCGCATCGCGGCTGGTTTCAAGGGCACGCATGTGCCGTTTCGCGGCGGTCCCGAGGCGATCATGGAAGTCGTCTCGGGCCGCGTGGATTTCGCCTGCATGGGCATGTCCTCGGCTCTGCCGTTGATCGCCGATGGGCAACTGATGCCGCTGGCGGTCAGCACGCCCACGCGCTCGACCGCGCTGCCCAACGTGCCGACGACGCTGGAATCCGGTTTCCCGGATTCCGATTACACATTCTGGAACGGACTGTTCGTGCCGGCGAAAACGCCCCGCGAGATCGTCGATCGGCTTTACGCGGAAGTCCGGAAAGTGCTGCTGCTGCCCGAGGTGCTCGCCAAGTTCAAGCCGCAGGGCATCGAGCCCATGCCGCTGACGCCGACCGAATTCGACGCGCTCATCAGGAAGGAGGTCGCGGCGAATTTCGCGCTGGTGAAGGCCGCCGGGCTCAAATTCGACTGAGAACGCGCGTTTCGGCCCTTGTCCATGGGGCGAGGCCTGTTCAGACTGCCCCCGCCGGACCACTGGCGGGGCATTGGATTCTCACATGAAGCGCATGACCATTCGCATCGATTTTGGCGACGATCGCCAGTTGGGGCCGGGCAAGGCGCGGATTCTCGAACTGGTCGACACGCATGGGTCGATCACCGCGGCGGCGAAGATGATGGATATGTCCTACCGCCGCGGATGGCTGCTCATCGACGAACTGAACCACATGTTCGAGGCGCCGCTGGTCGAAACGCGCATGGGCGGGCGCGGCGGCGCCAACGCGCGGCTGAGCGTTCTGGGTCGCGCCATCGTGCAGCTCTATCGCTCCATCGAGAAGGAGTCGTACGCGGCGTCCGCCACGCGTATCGACGAGCTTCATCGCCTGCTGCGTCCCGTCGACGCCGCGCGCAAGGCGGCGCCGAAAAAGCCCGGCAGCCTGGGTCGGAAGGGCAAGTAAGGCGCGGGCTATTTCGCGCCGTTCACGACATAGCCGTATTTTTCTATGATCGCGCGGGCTTCCGGCCCTTTGAGGAAGTTCAGGAAGCCCGTCGCGGCGTCGTTCGTCGCGCCCTTCTTGAGAAGCACCGCGTCCTGAAGGATGGGCGCGTACAGGTCTTGCGACACGAGCCAGCGCGAGCCGGCGGTGACGCCAGCCAGTTGCGATAGCGCGACAAAGCCGAGCTCGGCGTTGCCCGTGTCGATGAACTGGAACGCCTGCGCGATGCTTGTTCCCGTGACGATCTTGCCGGCAAGCGCGTCATGGACCTTGAGCGCCTTCATCGTCTCGATGGCCGCCGCGCCATAAGGCGCCGCCTTTGGATCGGCGAGGGCGATTTTCGCGAAGGCGCCCTCCTTCAATGTCGCCTCGCCCTTCACGAGGTCGGCGTTTCGGCTCCACAGAACGAGCTTGCCGATGGCGTAGGTGAAACGGGTGTCGGCGACCGCGAGCCCATCGGAAATCAGTTTTTTCGGCCGTTCGTCGTCGGCCGACAGCATGACCTGGAACGGCGCGTCCTGCGTGATCTGCGTATAGAACTGGCCCGACGAGCCGAAACTCAGAACCGCCTCGTTGCCGGTTTTCTGTTTGTACAGCGCGGCGATTTCCTTGGCGGGCTTGGTGAAATTCGCCGCGACGGCGATGTTCGCCGTCTTGACCGAGGCCGAAGGTCCCGGCGACTGCGCGAAGCTCGCGCCAGCGGTGAACAACGCGAGGCCGAAACCAAGCGCCAGCCCGAAAATTTCAGTCGAATTCATGATGATGTCCCGGGTTAATCGATGGCGACGATGACATGGGCCGCGTCGAAGAGGGCGTAGGCCGGCGAGCCGACCTTCAGGTCGAGCGTCTTGACGCTTTGCGTGGTGATCGAGGCGGCGAGCGTCTTGCCGTCGCCAATGTCGAGCACGACTTCCGAAGTCACCGGCGCGACTTCGCAGCGCGAGATGACGCCGGGCACGCTGTTGCGGGCCGATGTTTCCGGCGGCTTCCCGCCCGGCGCGATCATGACGAAGGGCGCCTTGATGAGCACGATGGCGTTCCGCCCGACATGCAGGCCAAGCTCCCTGACGCTCGCGCTGGTGACGAGCGCGTGAATGGTTGTCGTCTGCGTGATCGCCACCGAAACCTCGGCGTTCAGCGTGTCCGCCGCGATGGCGGAAATGACGCCGCGGAGCATGTTGCGGGCGCTGGTTTTCATGAAAAATCCGGAGACTAGATTGATGGGGGATATGCCGCTGCCATCGAGGGCGGGTTCAAGCGCGCGCAATACGCGCTCCATTTCGGACTCGAGACGCCCGAAGGCCTCGATCACCCGCACGCCAGCGGGCGTTAGGGCCGCGCCGCCGCCCGCCTTGCCGCCCGAGCGCGTTTGCAGCAGCGGGCGGCCAAACAGGTTTGTCATGGCGTCGATGGCGTCCCACGCCGCCTTGTAGGTCATGCCGACGGCCTTGGCCGCGGCCGTTATGCTGCCCTCGCGGGCGACGGTTTGCAGCAGGCGAATCCGTTCGCGGCCGACGCCGGCCACGGTCTCGCCGCGCAAAACGATTTTCGCCTCGATGGACATGTTCAGGGCCCGTCATCGGTCATGTAGTCTGACTATATTACGAGATTCTTGCTTAAAAGAAAGCGCCATTCGCCCGCGCGCACCGAGGCGAAGACCCAGGAGAAAATGGAAGGCAGGGTGACGCGTCGCGCGATGTGGAAGCGCGAGGCAAGCATGACGCGCGGCATTTCTACGCCTTCCGGAAGACGTTCAGGCGCCGGCGGAAAATCAGGTTCCTCCGCATCGGTGGGAGTCATGAAATTCATATGGCGCGCCCGGAGAGATTCGAACTCCCGACCCTCGGATTCGAAGTCCGATGCTCTATCCAGCTGAGCTACGGGCGCGACGGGCCTAGTTAGCGTCGCGCGGGGGCCGGTGGCAAGCGCGGCGCCGGCGTTTTCCCTCGTGGCGCTTGCCGGCGGGCGGGCGGCCTGCGAGAAATCGCCATGTTCAGCGCCGTTCTCATCGCCAACCGCGGCGAAATCGCCTGCCGGATCATCCGCGCCGCGCGCCAGCTCGGGCTGCGCGCCATCGCCGTTTATTCCGACGCCGACGTTGACGCGCCACACGCGCGTCTCGCCGACGTCGCCATGCGCATCGGTCCGGCGGCGGCGCGCGAAAGCTACCTCGATGGCGCCGCCATCATCGCCGCGGCCCGCGCGGCGGGCGCCGATTGCGTGCATCCCGGCTATGGTTTTCTGTCGGAGAACGCGGACTTCGCGCGGGCCTGCGCCGACGCCGGCCTGACCTTCATCGGGCCGCCGCCGTCCGCCATCCGCGCCATGGGACTGAAGGACCGCGCCCGCGCGCTGATGCAGGCGGCGGGCGTGCCGGTGACGCCGGGCTATCATGGCGACGAACAAGGCCCCGACGCGTTGGCGCGCGCCGCGGCGGAGCTTGGCTATCCCGTGATGATCAAGGCCGCGGCTGGCGGCGGTGGCCGCGGCATGCGCCGGGTCAACGCCGCCGCCGATTTCGCCGACGCCTTGGCGAGCGCCCGTCGCGAGGCGACAAGCGCCTTCGGCGATGACCGCGTGGTCATCGAATCCTTCGTCGCGAATCCGCGTCACGTCGAGGTGCAGATATTCGCCGACGCCCATGGCGGCGTGGTGCATCTGTTCGAGCGCGATTGCTCGTTGCAGCGTCGGCATCAGAAGGTGATCGAGGAGGCGCCGGCGCCGGGGCTGACGCCGGCCATGCGCGCGGCGATGGGCGAGGCGGCGACCCGCGCCGCGCGCGCGGTCGGCTACGTTGGCGCGGGCACCGTGGAATTCATCGCGCCGGGCGGCGCGGCTTTCGGCGAGCGCTTCTGGTTCATGGAAATGAACACGCGCCTGCAGGTCGAGCATCCCGTCACCGAGGCCATCGCCGGGGTCGATCTCGTTGAATGGCAATTTCGCGTCGCCGCCGGCGAACCGCTGCCGCTGAGGCAGGACCAACTGTCCATCAACGGCCACGCGGTCGAGGCGCGGCTCTACGCGGAAGATCCCGCGAGCGGGTTTTTGCCCTCGACCGGACGCCTGTGGGCGCTGCGCCTGCCCGCGGGCGAGGGTATCCGCGTCGACGCGGGCGTGGAGGAGGGCGGCGAGGTCACGCGCCATTATGATCCGATGATCGCCAAGATCATCGCCCACGGCGCCGATCGCGATCAGGCGCTCGATCGCCTGTCGCGCGCGCTCTGCGAAACCATTGTCGCGGGCCCGCGCGTGAATGTCGCCTTTCTGCGCGCGCTGTGCGACGCGCCCGGTTTTCGCGCGGGCGATTTCGACACGGGTTTCATCGACGCCAACGCCGCGGCGCTCGGCGTCGGGCCGCGCGTCGCCGATCCGCGGGCCATCGCCTTCGGCGCGGCGGTCATGGCGGCGCGCGAGCGGGCGCGCCTGTTTCCCGCTGATGGCGCTGGCTGGGACGCCGCCGACGGTTTCCAGCTTGGCGGGCCGCGCGTCGCGACCATGCGCGTCGAGGCCGACGGGCAACGCGCGGCCATCGCGCTCGAATGGCGGAACGGGGCGCCCATCGCCCGCCTTGGCGACGCCGGCGAGACGGCGACGCGCGCGCCAGACGATTTGTTCTGGCGATCCGCTGATGGCGCGCTGATCGCCGTCGAGGCGGCAGACGAAACCCTCGTCATCGGCGCGGGCGTTCAGACCAGCGTCCGCGCGCCGGACTATCGTGGCGCGAACGAAGGGGCGGCGGGCGAGGCTGGCGCCGTGGTCTCGCCGCTGCATGGCAAGCTCGTCGCGCTGTTCGTGCAAGCCGGCGATGTCGTCCGCAAGAACCAGCGCGTCGCCGTCGTCGAGGCGATGAAGATGGAACACGCGCTGATCGCGCCGATTGCCGGACATGTTGTCGAGGTGTCGGCGAAAGAGGGCGCGCAGGTGGCGCGCGGCGCGCGCCTTGTTATGATCGCCCCCACGGAGGGAGACGACGCATGAGAAAAATCGCATTGGTCACGGGCGGGGGCACGGGCATCGGGCGCGCCGCCGCGCTGGCTTTGTCGGGCGCGGGGTTCGATCTCGTGCTGACGGGTCGCCGTCGCGCGCCGCTGGAGGAAGCCGCCGCAGCCATCGCGGCAGCGGGCGGTCGCGCCATCTTCCATGAATGCGACGTTGGCAAGCCCGCCGACGTCGACGCGCTGTTCGCGCGCATCAAAAGCGAATGTGGCCGGCTCGATTTCCTGTTCAACAACGCGGGCATGGGCGGCCCGCCCGCGCTGCTGGAAGACCTGCCCTTCGAGGCGTGGAAACAGGTGGTGGACGTCAATCTGACCGGCGTGTTCCTGTGCACGCAGGCGGCTTTCCGCCTGATGAAGGAACAGGAGCCGCGCGGCGGGCGCATCGTCAACAACGGGTCGATTTCGGCCCACACGCCGCGGCCCAACTCCATCGCCTATACATCGACGAAACACGCGGTCACCGGCATCACCAAGGCCGCGGCGCTCGACGGGCGCAAATACGACATCGCCGTCGGCCAGATCGATATCGGCAACGCCGAGAGCCAGATGGCCGACAAGATGAAGAAGGGCGTGCCGCAGCCCGACGGCTCCGTGCGGCCCGAGGCGACCATGCCGCTCGACCACGTCGGCCGCGCCATCGTCACCATGGCGAACCTGCCGCTGGAAACCAACATCCTGTTCATGACGGTCAAGGCGACCAAGATGCCGTTCGAGGGCAGGGGCTAGCGGCTCCGCGCGAAATTATCGAGACGAGGTATTCCATGATCGCGACGCCCGAAATTGTGCTGACAACCGCCGAGCCTGCCGCGGTCATCCGGCTGACCATTCCCCGGTCCGAGATGATGAAGCAGTTTGGCCCCGCCGTTGGCGAGTTGATGGCGACGCTGGCCCGGCAGGGCGTCGCGCCCACGGGCCCTTTGTTCGCCCATCACCTCGCCATGAGCGCTGATGTCTTCGACTTCGAACTCGGCGTCCGGGTTGCCGCGCCGGTGCGCGCGGAAGGGCGCGTCGCGCCGGGCGAACTGCCGGCGGCGCGCGTCGCGCGCACGGTTTACAGCGGTCCTTACGAGGGCCTGCCCGGCGCCTGGGGCGTTTTCAGCGACTGGATCAAGGCGAATGGGCACGCCGCCGCCGAGGGCCTCTGGGAGGTCTATGCGGTGGGGCCGCAAGCGTCATCCAATCCCGCCGACTGGCGCACCGAACTCAACCGCCCGCTCAAGGCCTGAGGCCGGGCGGCAAGCAAATCCTGCTGGCGATATCCTATCCCCCCTGATAGGATAGATCATGCACGCGACCCATCCCGAAATCCTGCCGCGCCTCAAGCGCGCCGAGGGGCATTTGCGCTCTGTCATCGCCATGATCGAGCAGGGCAAGCCCTGCGTCGAACTCGCCCAGCAATTGCAGGCGGTGGAGGCTGCGATCGCGCGCGCCAAGCAGGAACTCATTCTCGATCACATCGAGCATTGCCTTGAAGATGGACAGGAGGGCGACGCGAAGACCGCCCTGCGCGATCTCAAGCAACTCGCCCGGTATCTGTGAGGCCCCATGCCTGATTTTTCCGCGATGCTGCAACAGGGCGGCGCGCATGCGTGGCTTTTCGCGCCAGCCGCCATCCTGATGGGCGCCTTGCACGGGCTCGAGCCCGGCCATTCAAAGACGATGATGGCGGCCTTCATCATCGCCGTGCGCGGCACGGTCTGGCAGGCCGTGCTGCTCGGCCTCGCGGCGACGATCTCGCATACCGCCATCGTCTGGATCATCGCGCTCGGCGGCCTCTATTTCGGCGGCCACTGGAACAGCGAGGCGATGGAGCCCTATCTGCAACTGGCTTCGGCGGTCGTGATCATCGGCGTCGCGCTGTGGATGCTCTGGCGCACGTGGGCGGGCCAGCATCACGCGCACGAACATCATCACCACGACGACGTCAGAACCATCGACACGGGCGTGGGCCGGGTAGCGCTCGAAGTCCACGAGGATGGCGTTCCGCCCCGCTGGCGTCTGCGCCCGCTCGACGGCGCGCCGCTGGACGTCGCGCGCGTCGCCATCGAGACCGAGCGCGCGGATGGCGCGCGTCGGGTGTTCGCGCTCGTGGCGCGCGAAGGCTATCTGGAATCAGTCGATGAAATTCCCGAGCCGCACGCCTTTGTCGCGCGCCTGCGCGTGACCACGGAGGGCGTCGAGCGCGTCTTCGCCGAAACCTTCGACGAGCACGACCACGACCATCACGACGGCCTCGACGACGAGGCCATGGACGCGCACCAGCGCGAACACGCGGAGGAAATCCGCCGGCGCTTTTCGAGCGGCTCGGCGACGACAGGCCAGATCGTCATGTTCGGGCTGACGGGCGGTCTTATCCCGTGTCCCTCGTCGATCACCATTCTGTTGCTCTGCCTGCAACTCAAGCAGTTCACGCTCGGCGCGGCGCTGGTCCTTTGTTTCAGCGTGGGCCTTGCGGTGACCATGGTGGGCGTCGGCGCGGCGGCGGCGCTCAGCGTCGGCCATCTTTCCAAACGCTGGTCCGGCTTCGACGCCCTGGCGGCGCGCGCGCCCTATCTCTCCGTCGTGTTGATCGTCGCGGTCGGCGTCTATACGGGCTGGCTCGGCTGGAGCGGCCTGCCGGCCTGACGCTCACGCGGATTTCAGTGCACGGCGCCGCGCTCTCGCTTGCTTGCGCCGGTGGTGGCGCTACAACCATGCCATGCCCCTGCATCTGATCAAGCTTTGCGTCGGCGCCGACTCGATCGCCGACCACGAGGAATGGATCGCCGAGGTTCTCGCGGCCAAGCGCGCGCGAGGCCTCAAGCCCGAACAGACCCATCGCACGCGGATGGTCCCCAAGCGCGTGGCCGAAATTCTGGATGGCGGCTCGCTTTACTGGGTCATCAAGGGGCAGGTCGTCTCCCGCCAGACCATTCTCGACATCCGGCCCTACACGGATGACGAGGGTATTTCGCGCTGTCACATCGTGCTGGAGCCGACGGTCATTCCCGTCATGCCCCAGCCGCGGCGGCCGTTTCAGGGGTGGCGTTATCTGACCGACGCGGACGCGCCGCCCGATCTCACGCGCGGCCTGTCGCGGGTCGCGGAAATGCCGGAAACCCTGCGGCGCGAATTGAGCGAACTCGGCCTGCTCTGATACGGCCCAAGCGCCCTTGCATCCGAGGCCTGGATGGTGAAGGACGGGCGCGAAAGGTTTTTCCGCCATGACCGCCACGACCGCCGCGCGGGACAAGATCACCGCCGGAACGCCGGAGTTTCGCCGCGTCAACATCGCGGTGTTCTCCTGCGGGTTTTCGATATTCGCGATCCTGTATTGCACGCAGCCGGTGCTGCCCGAACTCGCGCGCGAATTCGGCGTGACGGCGGCGCAATCCTCGCTCGCCCTGTCGCTGACCACGATCACCATGGCCATCGCCATGCTGGTGGCGAGTTCCGTTTCCGAGGTCTATGGCCGCAAGCCCGCCATGGTCGTCGCGCTGGTGAGCTCGTCGCTGCTGACCATCGCGCTGGCGGCCGCGCCCGATTGGTCGTCGGTGCTGTGGTTGCGGGGGCTCGCGGGCGTCGCGCTGTCGGGCGCGCCCGCGGTCAGCATCGCCTATCTTGGCGAGGAAATGGAAAAGGCGACGGTCGCCCGCGCCGTTGGCATCTACATCGGCGGCGGCGCTTTGGGCGGCATGGCCGGTCGGCTCGTGGCCGCCTTTCTCGCCGATTACGGGTCGTGGCGCTGGGCCATGGTGGGGCTGGGCCTGCTGGGGCTCAGCTCGGCCATCGTCTTCTGGCGACTGCTGCCGGCCTCGCGGCATTTCACCGCCCGACCCTTCAAGCTGGGCGCGCTGGCCATCTCGATGGCGCGTCTGTCGATCAAGCCGCCCATCGCGCTGCTGGTGGTGGAAGGGTTCATTCTGCTCGGCGGTTACATGGCCGTCTTCAATTACATCGGCTTTCGGTTGCAGGCGCCGCCCTTCAGCATGAGCCAGAGCATAGCGGGGCTGGTGTTTCTCGTCTATCCGCTCGGCAGCTACGCCTCGGCCTTCATGGGTGGCCTCGGGGGCCGCATCGGTCGGGGCAGGGCGCTGTGCCTGTCGATTTCCATCATGATCGCCGGCCTCGCGATCATGACGCCGGACAATATCTTCATCATCGCGGGCGGACTGGCGACGATGACATTCGGATTTTTCGGCGCGCACGCGATATCGAGCGGCTGGGCGCCAGCGCTCGCCGAGCGCGACAAGGCGCAGGCTTCGTCGCTTTACCTTCTGCTGTACTATATCGGCGGCGGGGTCGCCGGTTCCTATGGCGGCGTTTTCTGGACAAGCCACGGCTGGACGGGCGTCGCCCTGTTCGCGGGGTCGCTGATGGTGGCGACGCTGGGCGTGGCGCTGACCCTGTGGCGGGTCGCGCCGACCCACTGAGGAGCTTGCATGGAATGGCGTGACGAGGGCGTGATCGTCGGCGTTCGCAAACATGGCGAATCCAGCGCCATCGTCGAACTGATGACGCGCGACCACGGACGCCACCTCGGCATGGTGCGCGGCGCGCGCTCCCGGACGATGGCCCCGACGCTCCAGCCCGGCAACAGCGTGGCGGCGACCTGGCGCGCGCGGCTCGACGAGCACATGGGCGCGTGGTCGATCGAGGGCACGCGACTGCGGTCCAGCGATATTCTGTCGTCGGCCATGGCGCTGCATGGCGTCAATCATCTGAGCGCGTTGACGCGGCTCTTGCCCGAACGCGATCCGCACCCCGGGCTGCATGAAACCATCGAGCTGGTGGCCGACCATCTGCACGAGCCGCGCATGGCGCCCGCGCTCATGGTGCGGCTTGAGATGGCCATTCTGGCGGAATTGGGCTTTGGCCTCGATCTCGCCGAATGCGCCGCGACGGGCGCGCGCGAGAACCTCGTCTACGTCTCGCCGAAGTCCGGCAAGGCGGTCAGTCGAGACGCCGGAGAACCGTGGAAGGACCGTCTGCTGCCCCTGCCGGGGTTTCTCGCCGGACGCGCGGACGCCGCCGACGCCGAGGCCGTCGCCGAAGGGTTTCGCTTGACCGGCTATTTTCTGGAGCGTGACCTGTTCGGTCCGCGTGGCGCGCCCCTGCCGGACGCGCGCCGTGCCTTTATTCTGGAAGCCGTCAGGACCGTCCAGTCGAGAATAAGTCCCTAGCGAATCGCGCCACAGACCTCGCGCGATTCAACCCGGCTGACGCCGTAACCCTCGTCGAGCGGCACCTGCACCGTGCGGCAACCCGCGGAGTCTTCCCGGGCCGCGAGGCTGCCAACGGTCTGGGGATTGAAAAACGCCAGCAGAAGCAGGGCGATGCCGGCGAAAAAGCCGAGGGTCGAGAGCATGCGAATCATTTTACCCACCAGAATCGTTGCCGCGTTAAAGCGCGTTTCCTGTCAAAAAATATGACGGTCTGTCGTCGCGGGCCCATGCGCCAACGCACATCGCGACACCACGGGCGAGGGGATAAGGGCCTTGCCGCGGGCGCGCTAGTGCAATGCAGCAACAGTCCCCGGCTTCGTTGAGCCAGCGGGCTGGAGCGTGGCGGGACAGGCCCAAAAAGAGAACTTGCCGCGACCCGGACGCTTCGCTACCCCTCGGCCATGGCCAAGGCACCGACGAATCCCCCGCCGCCTCCCGTGACGGAGCCGGTCAACCTGCGAGACGCGCTCGAGGAGCGCTATCTCGCCTACGCGCTGTCCACGATCATGGGCCGCGCCCTGCCGGACGCGCGCGACGGCCTGAAGCCGGTTCACCGCCGCATCCTGCATGGCATGAACATCCTGCGGCTGAACCCCGACTCGATGTTCAAGAAGAGCGCCAAGATCGTTGGCGACGTGATGGGTTCGTTCCATCCCCATGGCGATCAGGCCATCTACGACGCGCTGGTGCGCCTCGCGCAGGATTTTTCCTCGCGCTATCCGATGGTCGACGGGCAGGGCAATTTCGGCAATATCGACGGCGATTCCGCCGCCGCCTATCGCTACACCGAAGCCCGCATGACCGAGGTCGCGGGCCTGTTGCTCGACGGCATCGACGAGGACTCGGTCGACTTCCGCGACAACTATTCCGGCGACCAGCAAGAGCCGGTTGTGTTGCCCTCGGCCTTCCCCAATCTGCTCGCCAATGGCGCGCAGGGCATCGCGGTCGGCATGGCGACGTCGATCCCGCCGCACAATCTGGCCGAACTGCTCGACGCCTCGCTCTATCTCGTGACTCATCCGAAAGCGTCGAGCGATCAGCTCATGTCCTTCGTGAAGGGGCCGGATTTTCCCACCGGCGGCATCGTCGTCGACTCGCCCGAGCAGATCGCCGAGACCTATCGCACCGGCCGCGGCTCCTTCCGCCTGCGCGCGCGCTGGTCGCAGGAAGACACGGGCCGGGGCACCTGGGTCATCGTCGTCACCGAGATTCCCTACGGCGTTCAGAAGGGCCGGCTATACGAAAAGCTCGCCGAACTCGTGAACGACAAGAAGCTGCCGCTGGTCGCCGACGTGCGCGACGAGTCGGCGGAGGACGTGCGGCTGGTGATCGAGCCGCGCGCCCGCAACGTCGACCCGGTGATGATGATGGAGTCCGTGTTCCGGCTGAGCGAGCTGGAAACGCGCTTCCCCGTCAACATGAACGTGCTCGTCGACGGCGTCGTGCCGCGCGTCGTGTCGCTGTCGGACGCGCTCAGGCAGTGGCTCGATCATCGCCGCGACGTCCTGCTGCGGCGCTCGCGCTTCCGCCTCGGCCAGATCGAAAAGCGGCTCGACGCCCTCGCTGGCATGCTGATCGTCTTCCTCAATCTCGACGAGGTGATCCGCATCATCCGCGAGGAGGACGAGCCGAAGGCCACGCTCATGGCTCGGTTCAAGATGACGGAAACGCAGGCCGAATACGTGCTGGACACGCGGCTGCGCGCCCTGCGGCGGCTCGAGGAAATGAAGCTGCGCGAGGAAAATGACGCGCTCTTGCGCGAAAAGGCCGATCTCGACGCGCTGCTGACCGACGAGCCCGCGCAGTGGAAGAAGATCGGTCTGGAAATCCGCGACATCCGCAAGAAGTTTGGCCCAGAGACGAAAATCGGCAAGCGCCGCACCACCTTCGAGGAGGCGCCGCGCGCCGACGCCGCGGAAATCGTCGAGGCCATGATCGAGCGCGAGCCGGTGACGATCGTTGTGTCGCGCAAGGGCTGGATTCGCGCGCTCAAGGGCCATCTCGCCGATGTGTCGGGCGTGCAGTTCAAGGGCGACGATGAATTGATGACGTCATTCTTCGCCGAGACGACGTCGAAGGTTCTGGTTTACGTCACCAACGGCAAGATGTTCACGCTGGAGGCGTCCAAGCTGCCGGGCGGCCGCGGCTTTGGCGATCCCATCCGCCTGATGGTCGATATCGAAGACGGCGAGGATATCGTCGCCGTCTTCCCCTATGTCCCCGGCCGCAAGATGCTGCTGGCGAGCGGCGACGCGCGGGGCTTCGTCGCCTCGCAGGACGACATGATCTCGTCCACCCGCAAGGGACGCAACGTGCTGGGCGTCGACGCGCCCGCCCGCGCGGCGCTCGCCATTCCCGCGCAGGGCGACCATGTCGCGATCATCGGCGAAAACCGCAAGTTGCTCGTTTTCCCGCTGGCCGACGTGCCGGAAATGGCGCGCGGCAAGGGGGTGCGCCTGCAAAAGTACAAGGACGGGCGGGTCGCCGACGCCCGCGTCTTCGCGCTGGCCGATGGCCTGACGTGGAAGGACAGCGCCGGTCGACTGTTCACCTTGCGTGAACCAGAATTGACGGAATGGATCGGCGCGCGCGCCGACGCGGGGCGCCTGCCGCCGAAAGGTTTTCCGAAAAATAACCAATTCGGGTTGTAGTCGAAGTATCAAGAGCGCTCGCCTTGCCGGTGGGCGCTCTCGTCCAATACTGAAACGACCCATGGCATGGCGCATCCGCGCCATCGGAAAACCTGATTTCTGGAGCGAAAAATGCGTCTCGAGGCCGTCAAGATCGGCAAGAATCCTCCCGAGGACGTCAACGTCGTCATCGAGGTTCCCATTGGCGGCGAGCCGATCAAGTACGAGATGGACAAGGAGTCCGGCGCGCTGGTCGTCGACCGCTTCCTCTATACGGCGATGCGCTATCCCGGCAATTACGGGTTCATTCCGCATACGCTGTCGGATGATGGCGATCCCTGCGACGTGATCATCGCCAATACGCGCGCGATCGTGCCCGGCGCCATCATCAATTGCCGCATTGTCGGCGTCCTGTTGATGGAAGACGAGGCTGGCGGCGACGAAAAGCTGATCGCCGTGCCCTCGGCCAAGCTGACGCGCCGATATGAAAACGTGAAGAATTACACGGACCTGCCGGATATTACTCTCAAGCAGATCGAACACTTCTTCGAGCATTACAAGGATCTCGAACCCAACAAATGGGTCAAGGTCACCGGATGGGGCGACGCCGATCGCGCCAAGGCCATGGTGCTGGAATCGATCGAGCGCGCCAAGGGCAAGAAATAGTTCGCTTGGCCGGGGGCGACGATGCATTTGCTGCTGAGAATGACCGTCGCCCTGGCGCTTGCCGCTCCGTGCGCCGCGCGCGCCCAGACGCCGGCGATCGGCAACGTCCTGTCCGCGGTGACGCTGCCGTTTAACGGCGACGGCGCGATGGACCGCGCCGTGCTTGTCAACAATGAGGAAGGCGCCGACCTCTATCTCTTTCTCGCCGGCGACGCCGCGCCCACGCCCGCCGGCCCCGGTCTGGCGTTGGTGAAGAAGAACTTCGTCTGGTCGGGCGGCATGTGGGGCTCGCTGCCCAGTCTCTCGACCAACGGCAAGAGTTCGCTGATCGTCAATTCCGAGAACATGGCGGTTGGTCGCAACAAATGGCGGCAGGCGCTGACCGTGGCGCGCCGCAACGGCGAATTCGTCGTGATCGGCGTCACCTATACGGCGTTTGACACGCTCGATCCGAAGGCGGGCGGCGTGTGTGACATCAATCTGGCGACGGGCAAGGGCACGCGCAACGGCAAGCCCGTGACGCTGGCGCCCGCGGCGATCAAGGTCGCCGACTGGTCCGAGGACAACTTGCCGAAGGCGTGCCAGTTCTGAAAAGGCGCGCTTTACTCGCCGCCTGCTTGCGCTAGGATCGCCCCATAAGCGCCGATCAATAAGGCGCGCGGGAGGCGATAATGGCGATCAAGGTCATTAATCCGATTGAAGTGGCGTTGCGCGAGAAGCGCCGCACCGTCGTGATGAACACGCGCAAGCTTCACGCCTGGGTGCATTACTATCCCAATCCCGGCGATCACGACGACATGCATTGCCATAACGAGGATCAGGTTTTCACCTGCTTCAGCGGCCAATGCACCATGAGTTTTCCCGATGGCTCAAGGGAAGTTCTCGATCCCGGCATGGCCGCGCTGATCAATGGCGGTTCGTTTTATCAACTGGAGAACACCGGCGAAGGCCCGATGATCCTCATGGGGCATCGCTCGGGCTCGCAGGAAACCACCAAGATCATTGACTACAAGACGCGCGAGGACATCCGGGCCAAGGGGCTTGAACCCGTCATCGCCAATCGCAACACGCCCGCGGCGGGCTGAACATGCGCTTTGTCGCCATCGCCGCCGGGCTGGCCGCCGCGCTGGCCCCGGCTACCACGCGCGCCGAGGGCGAGGCGGCGGCCTTCTTCCAGAACAAGCAGATTCAATTCTTCACCATGGGCAGTCCGGGCGGCGGTTATGACGCCTACACGCGCGCCATCGCCGCCCGGCTCGAAAAAAGCCTTGGCGCCCACGTGGTGACGATCAACGAGCCGGCGGCGGGCGGCCTCGTCGCCATGAATCGCCTGCTCACGGCGCGGCCTGACGGTCTCAGCCTGTTGCTGGTCGGGGGCGAGAGTCTGGCGATCGCCTCGCTGATGGGCGAGCCGGGGGTGAACTACGACCCGCTCAAGCAGGTGTGGCTGGCGCGTGTCAGCGCGGAAAGCAAGGTCGCCCTGATCGGGCCGAAGTCGCCCTACAACTCCATCGCCGACCTCGTCGCCTCGCAACGCCCAAGCATGTGGGCCGGTTCGGGCAAGACCGATGGAAATACTGATTTTCAGGCCTTGCTGGCCCATGCCACGGGCATGAAGGCGCGCATGGTCATCGGCTACAAGGGCACCGGCGGCATGAATATCGCCATGGAAAACGGCGAGATCGACGGGCGCGTCGTATCCGACGAATCCGCCGCGCTTTACGGTCCGAGCAGCGGCATGCGCGTGATCGCGACCCTCGCGCGCCAACGCGCGCCTTCGTTTCCCGCTGCGCCGACCGTCTTCGAGGCGGCCCGCTTGTCGCCCGAGGCCGCGGCGATGCTCGACTGGCGCGCGGGCATCGCGGCATTGGGGCGGGTGATCGCGGTCACGCCGGGCGCGCCCGCGGATCGGGTCGAACATTTGCGCGCCACGCTGCGCGCCGTGCTCGTCGATCCCGGCTTCATCGCGGAAATGCGCAACATGAAGCTCTCGGCGTCCTACGCGCCGGCCAGCGAGGTTGGCGACATGATGGCGCGAGCCATGAAGACGCTCGACGCCCGCGGTCTCGCGGAAATCAAGAGCATCGTCATCGACCGCTACTACTGAAATCCAGACGTTCAACCGGAGAAACAAATGCCCGCGAAACTCAATCATCTCGCCATAACGACCGATCATTACACACAGCTTGGCATGTTCTACCGCGCCATCTTCGGGATGAAATCGTCCGGCGACACGGCGCGCGAACTGTCGGCCATTTCGGTGGGCGATGGATACACGGGCATGACGCTTATTCCACGCCGCGCCGGGCGCAAGGCCGGCCTCGATCATTTCGGCATCCAGGTCGAGGACGTCGACGCCACGCGCGTCAAGTGCGAAAAAAAGTATCCGGACATTGAATTCGTGAAGCGACCGGGCAATCGCCCGTTCACCAGTTATGGCTGCCACGACCCGGCCGGAACCTATTTCGATCTTGGCCAGCAGCGGGACAAGAACCGCGCGGAAGTCTACGCCATGGACGGCTGGAAGCAGGACAACACCATCAGCCATTTCGCCATGCGCGCCCGCGAGGCGGAACGGGTGGCGGAGTTCTATCAGGAAATTTTCGGACTGGAGGCGCGCAACGAGCGCACCGAGGAGGGGGGCTATCAACTCACCGACGGACGCGTGACCATGATCATCCAGCCTTGGAAAATTTCGTCCTTCAATGGCGCGGGCATCGAGCAACCGGGAATGGATCACATCGGTTTTCGCGTGCCGAGCATCGCCGGATTGAAGGCGCATATCGCCAATGTCGTTCAGCAGAACATCTCGCTTTCGCCCAAGCCGATCGACTTCGACTCCGAGGGCGCGGCGCGCCTTGCCCTGCTGGCGAAATGCCCGATGGGAACCTGGCAACTCGCCGATCCCGACGGAACGCCCATCGACGTTGCCGAGGACGCCTGACTTTGTCGGCCCGCCCCCGCGCGGGGCGGGCGCGCGCTCAGTCCACCCGGTCCCAGCCGTTCATGCCGAGGCGCTCCTGCGGGGTGAACCGCGCCTTGTAGGCCATCTTGCGCGAGCCCTCGACCCAATAACCGAGATAGACATGGGGCAGGCCCATGCGGCGCGCGCGCTCTACGTGGTCGAGGATCATCATCGTGCCGATGGAGCGGTCGGCCTGCTCGGGTTCGTAGAACGAATAGACCATCGATAGCCCGTCGGCGAGAATATCCGTCAGCGCCACGGCGATGATCGGCCCCTCGCCGCGGCCGTTGATGCGACTGTCCGGTCCGCGACGGCGATAGACGATCAGCCGCGTGTCGACGTGGCTGTCCTCGACCATCATCGAATAGTCGAGCACGCTCATGTCCGCCATGCCGCCATCCGCGTGGCGCGAGTCGAGATAGGCGCGAAACAGCGCGTATTGCTCGCTGGTGGCGCGCGGCGGCTCGGGGTGTCCAATCAGGTCGGCGTTGCGCGCCACGATCTTGCGCTGGTTGCGCGAGGGCGTGAATTCGTCGACCAGCACGCGCACCGACACGCAGGCGCGGCACGACTCGCAGGCCGGGCGGTAGGCGATGGTCTGCGACCGGCGAAATCCCGATTGCGTCAGCGTGTCATTGAGGGCTGGCGCGCGCCGGCCGATCAGATGCGTGAAAACCTTGCGTTCTTCCCGACCGGGCAGATAGGGGCAGACCGACGGCGCGGTCAGGTAGAATTGCGGCGCGTCGCGCGGTTCGCGTGTCAAACGGTCGGGCTCCGGCGGACTCGGCTGGTCAACGCAATGCTAGCGCGACTTTCGCGCGCCGCGAAAGGGAAATTTTGGGCCTCGCCTCAGCCCCGCCGCGTCACGATCACGCCCGCCAGAATATCATGCAGGCAGCGCTTGTTGTCCTCGAAGAGCGAGACGAGGAAAACCAGCGGGAACATCCAGCTCACGTAATACATCACCGCGTGCGCGGCCGCGTTGATGAACGGAACGCGCGAGCCATCGATCATGCGCACTTCCAGACCCATCAGGCGCATGCCCGGCGTGCCCATGCGCCAGCCCGAAACGGTCAGGCCATTGTAGAAAAAGCCAATGATGGGAAAGAGCGGGGGCAGCACGAACCACAGCAAGCCAAACGACAACAGGCCCAGACACAGCCAGATGGCGAAGCACAGGAACGACACGAAAATCAGATCGAACAGAATCGCCACGGAGCGGCGCGTGCGAACGCCCGCCAGCGCGGCCTGGGGCAGGGGCCCACGCGCCGCGTAGGCGGGCGCGGGATCGCTCATCCATCCACCGCCATTGGAATTGCTCATCGAAACCTCCGCGCCGCGTCGTCGCGCGCCATGCATCATGTGGGGACGGTATATTCCAACGCAAGCCACGCCGAACAAATAGGGCAAGTCCGACGAACCGCTTGGTTTTCGACGCAAGGGTGGCTTAAATAGTGGCGAGGTCGTGGCCAGGGGCGCGGCGACCAGGACCGGGGGATGGAATGAGCCAGACTGTCGCGATGCCCGGCGGGACGCAAAAGCCGCTCCTGCGCGCGATGGCCGGCGAAGCCGCCAAGGCGCCTCCGGTTTGGCTGATGCGGCAGGCGGGGCGATATCTGCCCGAATACCGCGAGTTGCGCGCGACGGCCCCCAGCTTTCTGGATTTCTGCTACACGCCGAAACTCGCCGCGGAGGTGACGATCCAGCCCATCCGGCGCTTTGGCTTCGACGCCGCCATCCTGTTCAGCGACATTCTCGTGATCCCCGACGC
>CAIOVE010000069.1 GCA_903861645.1 uncultured Hyphomicrobiales bacterium | reverse complement strand
GTTCCTGCGCCTCGCGTCAATAAGGCTTATGCTCAGAAAGCTATGCAATCCAGCATGATCTCTCCGGACAGACACTTAGAGATCGACTTCTCGAACCTCAAGGAGCCTGACATGAGCGCCATAGCCGACGAAGCCGTCCAGACCACCCAGACATCGATGCGCGCCGACGAGGCGCTGGCCATGGCGCATGTCCGCGCCGTCAAGCGATTCTATATCCATCTTTGCCAATACATCGTGGTGATCGGCGCCTTGGCCATCATCAACCTCGCGACGGCTCCGCGACACCTCTGGTTCATCTACCCGGCGCTTGGCTGGGGCGTGGGTCTCGCCTTCCATGGCTTGCGCGTTTTCGACAAGATCCCTTTCCTGAATGGGGATTGGGAGCGCCGGCAGGTGGAAAAGCAACTGGGCCGCAAGCTGTCCTAGGAATTGGCGCGGGCGGCGGTCGCCAGCGCGGCGACGCCCCCGCCAAACTCGCCCATGTATTTGCGGAACCAGACCGTATAGCGCTCGGGCCGCGCGGCCATGTCGGCGTTGAGATCGCCGATCCCGATCCACTCGTAACTCTCGACCTCGAGGGGATCGGGAACAACCGCGCCCTCGTGAACCCCGCCAAAGACGTGCACGAGTTCGTGCTCGATGAGATCGCCGACCTGGGCGCGATAGGTCGTGACGAACAACGGCTGGAGCGGGCAATCGAAGCCCATTTCCTCGCGCAAGCGCCGCGCGGCGGCGTCGGGCGTGGTCTCGCCGGGCCGCGGATGACTGCAACAGGCGTTCGTCCACAGACCGCCGGAATGGTATTTGTCGAGACGCCGGCGCTGCAACAGCATGTCGCCGCGACGGTTCACGACGATCACCGAAATGGCGCGGTGGCGCAGACCTTCCTCGTGCACGCGCAGCTTCGGCGCGACGCCCGTCTCGCGGTCGTTTTCGTCGACGAGAACCAGTGTTTCCTCGGTCGCGGTCATGCGATCTTGCCCAGCGCCGCGGCGCCATGGCCGAGGGTCTCGACAACTTTTTTCACAATGCCGCGCGCGTCAAGACCCGCGACCGCGTACATGCGCTCCATGGTGTCGTGATCCATGTAGGTGTCGGGCAGAGTCATGGAACGCACCTTGAGACCGCCATCGAGCAGGCCCTCGTCGGCGAGCCATGTCAGCACCGCCGCGCCGAAGCCGCCGGAGGCGCCCTCCTCCAGCGTGATGAGCGCCTCGTGCTCGCGCGCCAGCCGCAGGATGAGGTCGCGATCGAGCGGCTTGGCGAAGCGCGCGTCGGCGACGGTGGCCGAAATCCCCATGGCGGCGAGATCTTCCGCCGCCTTGAGCGCCTCCGCGAGGCGGGTTCCCAGCGACAGCAACGCAACCCGCGAGCCCGCGCGCATGACGCGGCCCTTGCCAATCGGGAGCGGGACGCCACGCGCCGGCAATTCGACGCCGACACCCTCGCCGCGCGGATAGCGGAAAGCGATCGGGCCCTCGTCATGGGCCGCGGCCGTCGCGACCATGTGAACCAGTTCGGCCTCGTCGGCGGCGGCCATGACCACCATGCCGGGCAGGCACATGAGATAGGCGAGATCGTAGACGCCCGCGTGGGTCGCGCCATCCGCGCCGACGACGCCGGCCCGATCGATGGCGAAACGCACGGGCAGCTTCTGGATCGCCACGTCATGCACGACCTGATCGTAGCCGCGCTGGAGAAACGTGGAATAAATGGCGCAGAACGGCTTGAAACCCTCGGTCGCGAGACCCGCGGCGAAGGTCACCGCGTGCTGCTCGGCGATGCCTACATCAAAGGTGCGCGCCGGAAAGATCTTGCCAAAATGATCTAGCCCGGTGCCAGACGGCATGGCGGCGCTGATCGCCACGATCCTGTCGTCGCGCTCGGCTTCCGTCACGAGGCTTTCGGCGAAAACCCGCGTGTAAGAGGGGGCGTTCGCCTTGGGCTTGGCCTGCGCGCCGGTGATCACGTCGAAGGCGTTGACGCCATGGTACTTGTCGGCGGACGCCTCGGCGGGCGCGTAGCCCTTGCCCTTTTGCGTGACGACATGCACGAGCACCGGCCCTTCCGGCATGTCGCGCACGTTTTTCAGCACGGGCAGAAGGTGATCGAGGTTATGCCCGTCGACCGGCCCGACATAATAAAAGCCGAGTTCCTCGAACAGCGTGCCGCCGGTCCAGAAACCGCGCGAATATTCCTCGGTCTTCTTGGCCTTGTCATAGAAGAACTTCGGCAGGCGTCGCGCGAGCTGTTTGGCCGTCTCGCGGATGGAGCGGTAGGTATGGCTCGACACCAGCCGGGCCAGATAGGCCGACATGGCGCCGGTGGGCGGCGCGATGGACATGTCGTTGTCGTTCAGCACCACGATCAGTCGCGAATGCATGGCGCCGGCGTTGTTCATCGCCTCGTAGGCCATGCCGGCGGACATGGCGCCGTCGCCGATGACCGCGATGACATTATTGCGACCGCCCGCCAGATCGCGCGCCACGGCCATGCCAAGCCCGGCCGAGATGGAGGTCGATGAATGGGCGGCGCCGAAGGGATCGTATGCGCTCTCCGAGCGCCGCGTGAAGCCCGACAGCCCCCCCGCCTGCCGCAAGGTGCGGATGCGGTCGCGCCGCCCGGTCAGTATCTTGTGCGGATAGGCCTGATGGCCAACATCCCAGATCAGCCGGTCGTCGGGCGTGTCGAACACGTAATGCAGCGCCACCGTAAGCTCGACCACGCCAAGCCCGGCGCCGAGATGGCCGCCGGTCACCGAAACCGCGTCGATCGTCTCGGTCCGCAATTCGTCCGCCACCTGCCGCAGGTCGGCGGTGGCGAGTTTGCGCAGATCCTTCGGCGTCGCGATTGTGTCGAGAAGAGGCGTCTTGCTGGGCTCGGGCACGGGGCATCCATGGTCTCCGGGAGCATCCCGGTCGTTGGGCGACGCTTATATATGATGGATCGGACAGGCAACCGCGCCGCGATCAACCTTTCCAGGTCGTGCCGAAAACAATGTCCCACCATGGCGCGCTGACGCCATAGCCGATCCTGGGGTCACGAAAGTGGTGCAACATGTGCACGCGGCGCAGATACTGGCCAAAGGCGGTTCGCGGCTGCCCATTGTGCAGGTGAAAATGCACCATGTCGTAGGCGACGTAACCGGCGATGAACCCGGCGAGGGTCGCCACGCCAGCGACGCCGGCCAATGGCAGGATGGCGGCCGCGCCCAGCGCCATGATCGGCCCGCTTAACAGCAAGGGCATCACCAGTCGAAGCGGGTCGCTCGGGTATTCGTGGTGAATGCCATGAATGAGAAAATGCAGGCGCGCGCCAATCCGGCCCGGGATTTCCCAGTGAAAAAAGAAGCGGTGGCCGAAATACTCGACCAGCGTCCAGAAAACATAGCCAGCGATCAGCCCGGCGAGCGTGACGACCGGCCCCGCCGTCAGGAAGGACCAGATCGCCAGTCCGGCGATGATCGGCCCGTAAAAGACCGGCGGCAATCGATGGTCGATGCGCGAGAGCTTGTCGAGGATGGGATTGTCGAAGATGCGGGGCGAATCCGAGAGGGAACGCGCCGAAGCGTCGGTGGTCATCGCGGCGAAACTTTCGAATCGTGTCGGACTCGCGGATCAGGCCGCCAACCGATGCGCGCTTCCTAGCACGGTCGACGTTGACGCGCGAGATTTCCTTGGCCGTGAAATATGGCCGACGCGAGGCGCTGGCCCTCGCGCCCGTGCTTTTGTAGGCTTTGGCGGTTCAGGGGGGCGAGCGGACTAAGATTCGCTTGTCGCGCGCGAGGGAAAGCATGAGCCGATCGGGATGGATCATCGCCGTTATCGCCTGCGCGACCATGCTTGCCGGCGCGCCGGCGAAACTTGGGGCGCAGGAGTTTTACCGGGGCAAGACGATCACGATCATCGTGGGTTTTTCGCCCGGCGGGGGCTTCGATATCGTGGCAAGGCTGCTGTCCCGCCATATCGGGCGCCACGTGCCCGGCAAGCCCGATGTGGTTGTCACCAACATGCCCGGCGCGGCGAGCCTCACGGCGCTGCAATATCTGGAAAACGTCGCGGCACGCGATGGAACCTTCATCAACACCTTCAACTTCGGCCTGATCGCCGATTCCCGCGTGTTTCCCGAGCGGGTGAAGGTCGATTTTCGCAAATTCGGCTGGATCGGCAGCGTCAATCAGGACATTTCGTCCTGCTACACGTGGGGCGCGCTCGGCCTCAAGACGCTCGACGACGTGCGCAGGCGCCCGGAAATCCACATGGGCGACGTCGGCTTGGGCACATCGGCCTATGTCGGCCAGAGCATCCTGAAGAATATTTTCGGCGTGAACGTGAAGCAGGTGCTCGGCTACCCCGGCAGCGCCGAGCAGCGGATCGCCATCGAACGGGGCGAACTCGATGGCGACTGCGGCGCCTGGGTAAGCATGCCGCCCGACTGGATCGACGGCGGCAAGATCAACCCGCTGATGCGGACATCGCCGATCCTCGCGCCCGGCATGCCCGCCAACGTACCCTACATGGCGGACCTCGCGCCCGACGAGAAATCCCGCAAGATCATCCAGTTGCTGACGAGTTCCGGGCAGCTTGGCCGGCCCTTCGTGGTCTCCCCCGCCGTGCCGGCCGACCGGCTGGCGACCCTGCGGCGCGCCTTCGAGGAAACCATGCGCGATCCGGAGTTTCTCGCCGAGGCCGCGCGGTTGCGGCACCCCGTCGCCGCCAAGACCGCCGCCGAGGCGCTCCGGATCATCGAGGAGATCCACGACACCCGCGACGACATCGTCAAACCCGCCCGGGCCATCGCCGGCGGCTGACCCCTTAACGAATGGCGCCCGCGATTCCACGCAATTATTTACCTTGCGACAAGCAACGAGCGTCTAATTGCCCGCCGTTCAGAAATACGTCAGGAATGAAGGGCTAGGAATCAGGCGATGCGGTCTGGTCGCGGCGGCCCTGTCGGCTGTCGCCCAATGATCTTTGGCGCGGGAAAATTCCATGACCCAATGGGTTTACACGTTTGGCGACGGCAAGGCCGAGGGCAAGTCCGAAATGCGCGACCTGCTCGGCGGCAAGGGCGCGAATCTCGCGGAAATGTCGAATCTCGGCCTCCCCGTGCCCCCTGGCTTCACCGTGACCACGGAAGTCTGCGTCTGGTATTACGCCAACGGACGCAAATATCCCGATGATCTCGCCGCGCAGGTCGACGCCGCGCTGGCCAGCATGGAGAAGATTGCCGGCCGCAAGTTCGGCGACACCAGCGATCCCCTGCTTGTCTCGGTCCGCTCCGGCGCCCGCGCCTCCATGCCTGGCATGATGGACACGGTGCTGAACCTCGGCCTGAACGACGAAACCGTCGAGGCGCTGGCGAAATCGGCCGGCGACGAACGCTTCGCCCGCGATTCCTATCGCCGTTTCATCCAGATGTATTCGAACGTCGTGCTCGATATCGAGCACCACAATTTCGAGGAAATCCTCGAGGACTACAAGGATTCGAAGAACTACATGCTGGACACCGACCTCGACGCCGCCGACTGGCGCGAGATCATCACGCGCTACAAGGCGCGCGTTCAGGAGGCCATCGGCAAGCCCTTCCCGCAGTCGCCGCGCGACCAGCTATGGGGCGCGATCGGCGCCGTGTTCGGCTCATGGATGAACCAGCGCGCCATCACCTATCGGCGCCTCAACAACATTCCCGAAAGCTGGGGCACCGCGGTCAACGTGCAGGCCATGGTGTTCGGCAACATGGGCGAGACCTCGGCGACCGGCGTCGCCTTCACCCGCAATCCCTCGACCGGCGAGAACGAGCTTTACGGCGAATTTCTCGTCAACGCGCAGGGCGAGGACGTGGTGGCTGGCATCCGCACGCCGCAGAACATCACCGAGCGCGCGCGCATCGCCGCGCATTCCGACAAGCCCTCGCTTGAAACGCTCATGCCGCAGGCCTTCGACGAGTTCGTGCGTGTCACGCACCTGCTCGAGAAGCACTACCGCGACATGCAGGACATGGAATTCACCATCGAGCGCGGCAAGCTGTGGATGCTCCAGACCCGCAACGGCAAGCGCACCGCGAAGGCCTCGCTCAAGATCGCCGTCGACATGGCCAACGATGGGCTGTTGTCGCGGCAGGACGCGGTCGTGCGCGTCGATCCCGCCTCGCTCGACCAGTTGCTGCATCCCACCATCGACCCCAAGGCCGAGCGCAAGGTGCTGGCGACCGGCCTGCCCGCCTCGCCCGGCGCGGCCTGCGGCGAGATCGTGTTCAACTCCGACGAGGCCGAGCAACTCAAGGCTGCCGGCCATAAGGTCATTCTCGTGCGCGTTGAAACCTCGCCCGAGGACATTCACGGCATGCACGCGGCCGAGGGCATCCTCACCACGCGCGGCGGCATGACCTCGCACGCCGCGGTCGTCGCGCGCGGCATGGGCAAGCCCTGCGTGTCCGGCGCGGGCTCGATCCGCGTCGACTACGCCGCGCAGACCTTCACCTCCGCTGGCGTCACGCTCAAGAAGGGCGACATCGTCACCATCGATGGCTCGACCGGTCAGGTGTTGCACGGCGCGGTGGCCATGCAGCAGCCGGAATTGTCGGGCGATTTCGGCACGCTGATGGCGTGGGCCGACGAGGCGCGCCGCATGAAGGTGCGCGCCAACGCCGACACGCCCGCCGACGCGCGCGTCGCCCGCCAGTTCGGCGCCGACGGCATCGGCCTTTGCCGCACCGAGCACATGTTCTTCGACGACGATCGCATCATCGCCGTGCGCGAGATGATCCTCGCCGACGACGAGAAGGGCCGCCGCCACGCGCTCGCCAAGCTGCTGCCCATGCAGCGTCAGGATTTCGAGGCGCTGTTCGAGATCATGTCCGGCCTGCCCGTGACGATCCGTCTGCTCGATCCGCCGCTGCACGAATTCCTGCCGCACACCGAGGCCGAGATCGCCGAGGTCGCGACCGCCATGGGCGTCAGCCCGGAGAAGCTGAAACGCCGCGCGGCGGAACTGCACGAATTCAACCCCATGCTCGGCTTCCGTGGCGTGCGCATCGCCATCGCCTATCCGGAAATCGCGGAAATGCAGGCGCGCGCCATCTTCGAGGGCGCGGTCGCCGCCACCCGTAAGACGGGCAAGCCCGTCACGGCTGAAATCATGATCCCGCTGATCGTGGGCCGCCCCGAATTCGATCTGATCAAGAAGCACATCGTCGCGATGGCGGAAGCCGTGGCGAAGGAAACCGGCGTCGAAACGCCCTATCAGATCGGCACCATGATCGAACTGCCCCGCGCGGCCCTGCGCGCGGCTGAAATCGCCGAAAGCGCCGAGTTCTTCTCGTTCGGCACCAACGATCTCACGCAGACGACGCTTGGCATTTCGCGCGACGACGCCGCCTCGTTCCTCGGCTTCTACACGCAGAAGGGCCTGCTCGCGGCCGACCCCTTCGTGACCATCGATCAGGAAGGCGTTGGCGAACTCGTGCAGATCGCCACCGAGCGGGGCCGGTCGGTCAGGCCGAACATCAAGCTCGGCATTTGCGGCGAGCATGGCGGCGATCCCGCCTCCATCGCCTTCTGCGAAAAGACCGGGCTCGACTACGTCTCCTGCTCGCCGTTCCGCGTGCCGATCGCCCGCCTCGCGGCGGCGCAGGCGGCATTGGGGCGCAAGGCCGCCTCGCAAGCCTAAGCTCGGCGCGGAACATTTTATTCTATCTACAAAAATGCCGGATGCATCGCATCCGGCATTTTTATGTTGCCGTTGTCTCGGAATAACTGAATACTGGCTTCACTAGGTCCCGTTGACAAAGTGATTGACGCTGGAATCGCTGCTTGATTCAAGGCTGCCTCTTGGAGGGAGGCGGATTTGATTCGTGGATCGATGTCGGATGTGGAATGGGCTTTCCTCGAACC
>CAIOVE010000068.1 GCA_903861645.1 uncultured Hyphomicrobiales bacterium | reverse complement strand
CTGTTCCTCGATGAAGGCCGCCTGCACCTTGTGCGGCTTGCCGTCCTTCTGGATGCCGGCGAGGGTCGTGATCTTCTTGCCCTTGAGGCTGTCGACGGGAATGGAGCACGAACGCGAGGGCTGACCGTCGATCAGCACCGTGCAGGCGCCGCATTGGGCGAGGCCGCAACCAAAGCGCGGATTCCTGAGGCCGAGATCGTCGCGCAGCGCGTAGAGCAACGGCATGTCGCCGTCCGCGTCGACGGCGTGCGCCTTGCCATCGACCATCAGTTCGAATTTGGCCATTTGAGTCCCTCCTCGTCCGGCGCGCCGTTCTTCGGGCGCGCGCGTATCATGCTCCAATCCGGCGGCGCGGAAAAGCGCGCCGCCGCCCTTAACCGCGGCTGCGGATCACGCCATGACGCGGCTTGGCGTCCCCTTCATCCAGTTCACGAGGTTGTCGATGATGTCCTCGAAATACTCGTGATAGGTGCCGTCGCTGACGTAGCCGAGATGCGGGCTGAGCGTGGCGTTGTCGAGCTTGCGCAGCGGATGATCGGCGGGCAAGGGCTCCTGATCGAACACGTCGAGGCCAACGCCGCCGATGCGCTTGCTTGTCAGCGCGTCGAGCATCGCCTTTTCGTCGACGATTGGACCGCGTGACGTGTTGATCAGCACGCCGGTCTTCTTCATCTGGCCGAACTCCGTCGCGCCGATCAGCCCGCGGGAGCGATCGCTGAGCACGAGGTGAATGCTGATGTAATCGGATTGCGCGAACAGCTCTTCCTTGGTGACGAGTTCGGCGCCGCCGGCGGCCGCCTTTTCCGCCGTTAGATTCGTGCTCCAGGCGATGACCTTCATGTCGAAGGCCTTGCCGATGCGGGCCATGCGCGAGCCAAGACGGCCCATGCCGACGACGCCGAGCGTCTTGCCGGCGATGGTTGTCGGAATGGTTGTCTGCCACTTGCCCGAGCGCATCATGCGATCCTCGTAAACGAGGCCGCGTCCGTGGCCCAGCAACAGGGCGAAGGCCGTCTCAACGGTGGTGGCGGTGGAGTCGCCGCCGCGGGTGAAGCAACAGAGAATGCCCTTCTGTTGCGCATGCTCCTTGGCGAGCGAGCGGTTGGAGCCGCCCGTTGTCATGATCATCTTGAGGTTGGGCAGGCGGTCGATGAGCGCGGCGGGCATGGGCATGCGCTCGCGCATGAGCACGACGACGTCGAAGGGCGCGAGCGCCGCGGCCGCTTCGTCGACGGTGGCGAGGTTGTTGTGAAAGATGGTCACCTGCGCCGCCGGGTCGAGGCGGGTCCAGTCGCCATAGGATTTGGCGACGTTCTGATAATCATCGAGAATGGCGATGCGCGGCATGGTGTTCCTCCGTCGGGGTCGCGCGGACTTTGCACAGGGGCCCGACCGGCGTCAACGCATCGGCTTTGCCCCCGGTCCGCGCGCTGTTATCCTGCCCGAACAATGAAAGGCGAGGACGCCCCATATCATGAATGACCCCGGGAGGTCGCCCGTCGTGGCCCAGAAGGCCCTGACGCATCGCGAACGCCTGCTGATCGTGGCGGGCGCGCTGTTGCCGGTGTTCATGGGCTCCATGGATCAGACGGTGGTCGCGACCATTCTGCCGACGATCGGCCGCGAACTGGGCGGCGTGAATCATTTGTCCTGGGTGCCGACGGCGAATTTGCTCACCGTCACGGCGATGACGCCGCTCTATGGCAAGATCAGCGACATCATCGGGCGGCGCACAACGTTGTTGTGGGGCATCGCGATCTTCATGGCGGGATCGCTGATCAGCGCGCTCGCGCCGAATCTGCCAATGCTCATTTTCGGTCGCGCCTTTCAGGGCCTTGGCAGCGGCGGCCTGACGACGATCGCGATGACGGTGCTCGGCGATATCGCCGCGCCAAAGGATCGCGCGCGCTATTACACGTATTTTTCGATCGTCTACATCACATCCGGCGCGCTCGGGCCGCTGTGGGGCGGCTTCGCCGCGCAGCATCTCGGCTACGCGACGATCTTCTGGGTCAACATTCCCCTGGGCTTGCTCGCGTTGGTCGCCGTAAGCACCTTGCTCAAGCGACTGCCGCGCCATGAGCGACCCCACCGGCTCGATATTCCCGGCGCCTGTCTGATCGCGGCGGCGAGCTCCACCTGGATATTCGTGCTTAACGCTGGCGGGCACGATTTCGCCTGGAGTTCGCCGGAGATCGTGCTGGTTTCGCTGGCGTCGGCGATCTTCTGGGTGGGCTTTGTCGTCCGGCTACTCACGGCGCGCGAACCGCTGATTCCGCTTGGCGTGTTGCGCAACAAGATCGTGCTTTATTCAACCATCTCGAACGGCGTCGGCTGGGCGTCGGTCGTCGCGTTGAATATCTATCTGCCGCTTTATCAGCAGGCGGTGCATGGTCTGTCGCCCTCGGCCTCAGGCGCCTCCATGATGATGCTGATGGCGACGGTGAACGGCGGCGCGCTGATCGGCGCGCAGATCGCCGGTCGGGTAAAGCACTACAAATATCCGCCGATGGTTTCCATGCTGTTTTGCTGCGCCGCCTGCGTCTGGCTGGCGCGTCACTCGGCCGATGTTGGCGCCATTGAGTTCCAGATCGTGCTGCTGGTGATCGGTCTTGGCTTCGGGCCGGCGGCGCCTGTGTCGACGGTGGCGATGCAGAACGCCGTGGAAATGCATCAACTCGGCGTTTCCGGCGCGGCGATGAGTTTTCTGCGAAGTCTCATCGCCACGGGCCTTGTCGCGGCCTTCGGCGTCATCGTGCTCGGTGGCGCCGGCGCGACGCGGGAGGCGATCTTCGCCGATCCCGCGTCCGCCGCCGACCGTTTCAGCATCGTGTTCTACACGACGGCGGCGACGTTTTTCGTCGCCTTCCTCGCGCTCGCCCGCATGGAGGAAAAGCCCCTGCTGAGCGAGCGCGCCGCCGCCGGCTAGAGCGTCAAAGTTTCAGCAGACGCGCGGCGTTGCCGTAAAACACCGCCTTCTTGGCCGCGGGGTCGAGGTCCATGCCGTCGATGCCGTCGAAGGTCTTGCGGATCGGGCCCAGCGGCGCGTCGGTCGCGAAAACGATCTGGCTCGACCCAAAGAAATCGAGGCCGCATTTGACGCCGTTGGTCGCGCCGAACATGGCCGTGTCGCCATAGAACTTCTTGAAATATTCCATGTGCGGCCGCTTCAGCGATGGCAGCACGTTGGAGTAATCCTCGTCGCTGGTGCGCGAGCCGAGCACGTCGAGGCCGGGACCGACGCGCCCGTCGAAGAAGGGTATCATGCCGCCGCAATGGTGGGTGATGATGTTGAGATCGGGGTGCCGGTCGAATAGGCCATCGAACACGAGGCGCGTCATGGCGACGGACGTGTCGTAGGGCCAGCCGAAACACCACCACATTTCGTAGCGGGATTTGTCCTCGCTGGCGTAGTCCTTCATCATGTTGGCGGTGCGCGTCGGATGCAGCCAGATCGGTCGATCCCATTTCGCCATGGCCTCGAAAAACGGCCGGAAGCGCGGTTCGTCGAGCGGGTGGCCGGAGATGTGGTTGTAGGTCTGCACGCCCTTGGCGCCGAGTTGGTGAATGGCGCGGTCGGCCTCGCGAATGGCGCCGTCGACATCGTCGAGATGCACGGCGGCGGCGAATCCCACGAAGCGGTCGGGATGCTTGCGGCAGAGTTCGGCGAGTTCGTCATTGGCGATTTTCGCCAGTTCGCGACCGGTGTCGGCGGGGCCGATTTCCTCCAGCGAGGGGTTGGGCAGGCAGATCAACTGCCGGTAATCGGGCACGCTGTCCATGTCGCGAAAACGCAGATCGAGGTCCGACAGGGGTTTGACCGCGAGCAGGCGGTTGACGATGTTGCCGAGGCGCGGGCCAAGCTCGTTCATGCGATCGAGGAATGACTTTGGCGCGATATGCGTGAAGATATCGATGATCATGGGCGTTCCATCCGTTGAGGCGGTCATTGTATCCGGCTTCCGCGCGGGATTCCATGGCGCGCGCGCCAATCAGGCCGTCTTCAGGTAACGCTCCCGATAAAGTCGACGAGATCGGCCGAAGGCTGGCCATGGCTCACAACGCGTATGTCGAGGCCGCCGCCTTTGGTCACCCTCAATGCACGCGCGATGGCGTCGAATATCCAATGGCGTTGGTTGCCGAAGACGCCGCCACCAAGCGTGGTCAGGAGCACGATATTCGAGCCGCCCTGGCTTGCCGCGATCATCGCCGCGCGCAGCGTCGCTTCATAGGCGGCCTCCAGCACGAGGTTTGCGAAAGGCGTCCAGTCGTGGGCGCGGATGCGCGTGTAGGCGATGGGCAGCGCCGAGCAAAACGCCTGCGACACGCGATGCCCCGCTGGTGCGCCAGGTTGGGTGACTTCCACGCCACGTTGCAGACCGATCGACAGGTTGCCGCGCAACGCGTCCAGCTCGTTTTCATCGAGGTTCCGTAGATACGCGTTGATGGCGACGAGCCCATCCCTCTCACACAGCGCGTAGCCGTTGCGCATCTCCCATAGAGACCCGATGGGGCGATGGAGCGCGGCGGCGAGCACGTCGCCAATAGTGGCCAGCCCGTCAAGTTGTCGGTCGCGGGTCTGGCCTTCCCGCCCTCCGACGGGGACAAAATAGTTGCGGAAGATGGTCGCGGGCGCGGCGGCGAGGGCGCAGGCGGGGCCTTGCGTGTTATCGCCCGCGTAGCGGGTCACGCCTTCCTCGGGCGTCACTTCCGGCTTGATCATTTCTAGCGCGTTGAATTGCGAGGCAACCTGGAACATCGCGCCCGCGAATGCCGCGCGCGCGTGCATCCCACGAACGTCGCCGACCTCGATGCGCATTGTCGAGCGTTGCGAAGGCAGGTCTTCCGTCAACTGTCGCAGCCGCGACAGTGACGTCATCTCAAAGGCGCCGATCGACCAGCTTTTCCCGTTGACTTTCGACGTCAAACATTCGCCATCGAGGCTGAACCGCGACCTCGTTTCCTCGTAGGTCGTCTCCTCGAAGCCTGTCAAATCAACGAACCAGCTCATCGAATGGCTTCCCTCGGCGCGGGCGCGCCACACCTCAGATGGCGCCCTCCGAACGCAGCGTTGCGATCTCGGCGCCAGTCAGACCGATTTCCGCGAGGATCGCGTCCGTGTGTTCGCCAAGCGCTGGCACCGGGTCCATGCGCGCGTCGAACGTGTCGGGCGTGGCTGGCGGCAATAGGGCGGGTATGACGCCTTGCGGCGTGCCGATATCGCGCCAACGGTCGCGCGCGGCAAGCTGAGGATGCGCCCATACATCGCGCATTTCGTTGACATTGGCGTTGGCGATGCCGGCGGCGTCGAGCAAAGCGACGACTTGCGGCGCCGTGAGCGCGGCGAAGCGATCGAGGATGATCGCCTTCAGCGCGTCGCGGTTGGCCACGCGCTTGATGTTGGAGGAGAAGCGCTCGTCGGTCGCGAGCGCCGCGTCGCCGAGAATATCGGCGCAGAAGATCGCCCACTCGCGCTCGTTTTGCAGACCGAACATCACGACCTTGCCATCGCCCGCGGCGAAGGGACCGTAGGGATAAATCGTCGCGTGGGCGGCGCCGGCGCGCGGCGGCGGCGGCGCGCCGTCGAACGCGTAGTAAAGCGGAAAGCTCATCCACTCGCCGAGCGACTCCAGCATGGAGACCTCGACATGGGCGCCTTCGCCGGTGACGCCGCGCTGCAACAGCGCCGCCAGAATATTGGAATAGGCGTACATGCCCGCGGCGATATCGGCGATGGAAATGCCGGCCTTCGCGGGCTCGTTGGCCGATCCCGTCGTCGTGACAAAACCCGCCTCGCTCTGGATCAGAAGATCGTAGGCCTTGCGGTCGCGATAAGGCCCGGAGTCGCCATAGCCTGAAATATCGCAAACAATCATGCGCGAATGCTTCGCGCGCAATTCCGCCGCGCCCAGCCCGAGCCGCGCCGCCGCGCCCGGCGCGAGGTTTTGCACGACGATGTCGGCGCGCGACACGAGCGCGTCGAGCACGCGTCGCGCGCCCTTGTGCTTGACATCGAGCGTCAGGCTTTCCTTCGAGCGGTTGCACCAGACGAAATGCGAGGCGAGACCCTTGACCCGCGTATCGTAGGCGCGCGCGAAATCGCCAACGCCCGGCCGCTCGATCTTGATGACGCGCGCGCCGAGGTCGGCGAGTTGGCGCGTGCAGAAGGGCGCGGCGATGGCGTGCTCAAGCGTGATGACGGTCGTGCCGGCAAGCGGACCGGGGCGTTTCGTTGCGGCTGAGGGCGTGCGCATCGGAGTCTTTCTTGAACGCGGTTCAGGCGAGCGTGGCTTCCGCCTGCATGCAGAGGTTGCCCTCGGCGTCGCGCGCCCAGAGCGAAACGTCGCCATTGTCGGTCGGGCCGCCGCAAACCGCGAAAGGCGCGATATCGAACAGCGGCTTCATCGCGCGGAAGGTGAAGGACTTAACCGACGCGTCCGTGTTTCGGCGCAGGAGGTCCATCAGCAGCGTCGCGATCAGCGGCCCATGCACGATGAGGCCGGGATAGCCCTCGACCTCCGTCACATAGCGCCGGTCGTAATGAATGCGATGGCCATTGAAGGTCAGCGCGGAATAACGAAACAGCAGCACGTCGTCGGGCGTGATGTCGCGCCGCCAAGCCGACGTCGCGGGCGCCTGCTTCGGCGCGGGCGCTGGCTCGCCGGGCAGGGCCTCGCCGCGATAAACGATGTCGTGCTCCTCGGTGAACGAGCCGCCGCGCTCGCCGGTGATTTCGTGGCGCACGAGCACGAAGACAAGCGGCCCGGTGCGGCCCGATTTCATGGTCACGTCGGCGATGCGCGAAACGCGCTGGATATTCTCGCCAATGCGCAGGGGCGCGCGGAACTCGAACCGGCTGCCGGCCCACATGCGCCGCGGCAGCGGCACGGGCGGCAGAAAGCCGCCGCGCGTGGGATGCCCGTCGGGGCCGATCTCCGATTGTCGGTGCACGGGCAGGAAATAGAGCCAGTGCCACAGCGGCGGCAACATGTCTCCATCGCGCGGCGCGGGATCGTCGCGATCGAGCGTCGCCGACAACGCGCGGATGGGTACGCGCGTCACGCTGTCCTCGACTGTTTCCTCGCGGCCAATCCAGCTTCTGAGATGGTCGATATCGACGTTGGTCATGTTCGCCCCGGTCGTCTATTTCATCACGCGGGCGTGGGTCGCCAGCACGTTGTCGACCATCTCGCCGCATTGGCCGAGGTAGTTCGCGGGATCGACAAGCGGCGCCAGTTGCTCGCGCGTCATGTGCGCGGCGATTTCCTTGTTGGCGGCGAGCAGATCGAGGAAGGGCTTGCCGGTGGCGATGACGTCGCGGCAGATGTCATAGACAAGATCATGCGCGCGCTGGCGTCCGAGCGCCGGGCCAAGGCCCATCATCACCGCTTCCGACACAACGAGACCGCCGGTGATGTCGAGGTTCTTGCGCATGGCCTTTGGGTTGACCTCGAGGCCGGCGACGAGATTGCGCGCCTGCTTCAACGCGCCGGCGGAGAGGCAGAAAATCTCCGGCAGGGAAATCCATTCGATTTCCCATGGACCCGTCGAGCGTTCATGATCGGCCACGAGCGCGTCGAGCAGGGCGGCGACGTGTTGGCGCACCATGGAAATATTGGCGTGGATATAGGCCGACGAGATCGGGTTGCGCTTTTGCGGCATGGTGCTGGATGAGCCGCGACCCTCGTGGAAGGGCTCGAACACCTCCTCCACCTCCGTCTGCATCATCAATTTCACGTCCATGGAAATCTTGCCGAGCGTGCCGCACACGAGACCAAGGAAGCAGCCGACCTCGGCGATCTGGTCATGCGTCGTGTGCCACGCGATCTCGGGCTGGCCGAGCCCCAGTTCCTTCATCAGTTCGGCCTGAACCTTCAGGCCCATGTCGCCCAGCGACGAGAGGTTGCCGGCCGCGCCGCCGAACTCGCCGACGAGCGCGCGCGGCTTCAACTGGCGCAGGCGCTCGATGTGACGATGGAAGGCCGCGAGAAGCACGGCGCATTTGTAGCCGAAGGTGATCGGCACCGCCTGTTGCAGGTTGCTGCGCGCGGCCATCGGCGTGTCGCGGTATTTTTTCGCGAGGTCGGCGAGCGAATTGGCGATGGCGAGAATGTCGCGCTCGACGAGCTCCAGCGCCGCGCGGATCTGCATGATCGTGGCGGTGTCGGTGATGTCCTGCGTGGTGGCGCCCCAATGGCACCATTCGCCGAGGCCCTTGTCGCAGAGCGCGACGATCTGCTGCACGACGCCGAGGATGGGATAGCCGATGCGCTCCGTCGTCGTCTTGAGTTTCGCCATGTCGATCTGCTCGACGTGGCAGTGGCGCACGATTTCGTCACAGGCCTCTTGTGGAATGATTCCAAGCCGCGCCTGCGCGCGGGCCAAGGCCGCCTCGATGTCGAGATAGTATTGCGTGCGGCGTTCGTCAGAGAAGACCTCGCGCATGTCTGCCGCGCCGAACATGTCGCGGAAGATGACGGAATCAATAATCGTGGCGGACATATGGTTTCCTGGACAATGATCGCGCTGGGCGACGTTGGGGGGTTGCGCGCGGGGGCCGCGCGCTAGTTGAACTCGACCTTGTAATTGGTGACGAGATAATCGCGCACCCATTCGCGCGCGGCGGGCGTGATTGACGTCGCGCGTTGGTAGAGCGCCTCGCCGGGCGCGTCTGTCACCTGTTCGTATTCGCCGATGATCTCGTCGCGCTTGGCGAGATATTCGGGGTCCTTGCGCATCTTGCGCACGGCCTCGCGGTAGGCCTCGACAATCTCGTCCGACGTGCCCTTTTGCAGCAGCATCAGCTTTTGCGCGGGAAAGCCAGCGAGCACGAAGGCTTCCAGCGCCTCCCATTCGATGCCCGACGGCGGCTTGCCGAAGACGATCTCGTAGGCTTCCGCCAGATGCGGCAATTCCGGAAAATTGGGATCGCGACCGAACTTGCCGTGTTCATCGAAGGCGCCGAAGGAAAACAGCGGCGTGGCCTCGCCCTTCTTGATGATCTGCGTTGAGTTGCGCAGGTAGGCGGTCGTGGTCTGATAGTCGATCTCGGATTCGCCGCGCTCGAACGACATCAGTCCCTCGCCGCGGCTCGGGAAGCCGAAAATCGCCTGAACGTCGAGGCCTAGCAGGCGGAAGGCGAGAACGGGGGCGAGGTCGAGCGATGTCGGTCCCTGACTGGCGTAATGCAATTTGACGCCCTTAAGCTTGCCGAGATCCTTCAGGGAAGACACGCCCATCTTGGTGGAGATATAGGCGGCGCCGCCCGTCGGGCCCGCGAGGAAAAAGCGCAACTGGCGATAATCGTATTTGACGTTCTTCTGGCCGAGCAAATAGGGAAACTGCGTCGAGCCGGACGTGTTGAGCACCGTGAGGCCGTCGGGCTTGGCCGTCGCCGCGTAGAGATTCGCGCCGGATATCGAGCCGCTGCCCGGCACGTTCTTGACGAGGACGTTGGGCTGGCCCGGCAAGTATTTCGCAAAAAACGGCGCGATGAAACGGCACCAGAGGTCGCCGCCGCCGCCAACGCCAAACGGGCACAGAATGGTGATGGTCTGGTTGGCGAAATTCACCGCCGCCCGTGCGCCGCTCGCGGGCAGAACGGTCGCCGCTGTCGTCGCCGAGGCGCCGGCCATGAAATGTCTGCGATCCATGCGATATCCCCCCGTTTCCGTTTCCATCCGCCGGCAGGTTGGGGCAGCCGGAGCGATTTGTAAATTGCAAATAAGTCAAATATTGATGCGTGATGAGCATTAATCCCGAAATTGGCGATCTTCGCGCCTTTCTGGCTGTTTTCGACCTCCGTAGCTTCCACAAGGCGTCGGACGCCATGGCGCTGTCGCAGCCCGCCTTGTCGCGTCGTGTCCAGTCGCTGGAGGCGGTGCTGGGGGCCAAGCTTTTCGAGCGTTCGACGCGCCATGTCGCGCCCACGCAGGTCGGGCGTGGCTTCGAGCCGGCGTTTCGCCGACTGGTCGAGGAGTTCGATCGGGCGATCCTCGACGTGGGCGGTCTCGACCGACGGTCTGGCGCGCGCATCGTCATGGCCTGCGTGCCGACGGCGGCGTTCTATTTCCTGCCGCGCGTCATCGAGCGGTTTAACGCCATGCAGCCCGGCGTGAGTTTTCGCATTCTGGATGAATCAGCCAACAGCGGTCTTGAAAGCGTCGCGCGGGGGGAAGCGGATTTCGGAATCAATTTCGTCGGCGCTTCGCAGGGCGATCTCGAATTCACGCCGCTGTTCGAGGATGATTTCGTGCTGGCCTGCGGGCCGGATCATGAACTCGCCCGGCGCGACGCCATTGCCTGGCGCGAATTGGAAGGCCATCGCCTGATCGGCGTCAGCCGCGCGAGCGGCAATCGCATGTTGCTCGACGCGGCGCTGACGAAGGCGCGCGTGCGGCTCGACTGGGCTTACGAGGTCAACCACGTGATGACGGCGTTGGGCCTGACGGAAGCGGGGCTGGGCCTTTCCGTGCTCCCGCGCCTCGCGACGCCGCCCGTGGCCTCCGCGTCCTTTGTCGTGCGGCCGATCATCGAGCCCTCGATCTCGCGCACGGTGGGCATCGTCGAGCGGCGCGGCGGACATCTGTCGCCCGCGGCGCGGCGGTTCCGCGACTTGCTTGTCGCCGAATGGGCGAACGCGCGCGGCAAGCCCGGCCGCGCCGCGCGTCAGCCCAGGAGAACGTCGAGGCCCGGCGTTTCCGCGTAGAGCCGCTCGATCAGGTGCGCGCGATTGGCGAGCACGGCGCGCTGGTTGAGCGAGCCCTTGTCGGTCATCTCGCTCTTGTCGATCGACGGCCCCTCGTGCATCAGCATCGCGCGCGCGACGCGGGTTGAGCTGCCCGTGCTCTTGCGGCCATGGGCGACGAGCAATTCCGTCATCCTTTCGCGCACGCGCGGATGCGCGACGATCTCCTCCAGCGGCAGGGATTGCGCGCCGGGCCCGATGATTTCGCAGCAAGCGGCGAAGTCGGGAAAGATCAACGCGCCGATGTAATCGCGATCAAGTCCGGCGAGCACGACGTCGTGCACGAGCGGCGCGCACTGGTCGATGAACTGCGCGCGCAGGGGACCAACGGCGACCCAGGTGCCCGTGGCCAGCTTGAAGTCCTCTGCGATGCGGCCGTCGAACATGAAGCCCTTGTTGACGTCGTCGCGATCGACGAAACGCAGGGCGTCGCCAAACTTGTAGAAACCCTCCTCGTCGAAAGCCTTCGCGGTGAGGTCCGGCTGGCGCCAGTAGCCGGGCGTGATCAGCGTGCCGCGGACGCGCGCCTCGTATTTGCCCTCGACGGGCACGAGTTTCATCTCGACGCCTCGGGCGGGCGTGCCGACGACGCCCGCGCCAATCATCGTCTGGTTGGCGGCGAGCGCGAAGGGCGACGTTTCCGTCGCGCCGAGGCCCGTAAGCACGAGCACGCGCTCGCCGGTGGCCATCACGGCGAGTTCGTCGAGCGCGTCCCAAACATGCTGGGCCATGCCCGCGCCCGCGTACCACATGACCTTCAGATCCTTGAAGAACGATTTGCGCAGGGCTTCGTCGGCGCGCAGATAGGGAATCAACGCGTCATAGCCCTTGGGAACGTTGAAGTACCAGGTGGGCGAAACATCGCGCAGGTTGCGGACCGTCTTCTCGACGCCGCGCGGCGTGGGATTGCCGTCGTCGATATACATGCTGCCACCGTTGTTCAGCATGAGATTGAAATCGTGATTGCCGCCGGCGGTGTGATTCCACGGCGACCAGTCGAGCGTCACCGGCGGCTCGTCCATCAGCCACGCGAAGTGCTCGCTGGTCATCGCCATGTTGGAGCACAGCATGAGCTGGGTGTTGATGACGCCCTTCGGCATTCCCGTCGACCCCGACGTGAACAGGAATTTCGCGATCGTTTCGTGATTGACCCTCGCGTTGGCGGCGTCGACCGCGGCGTCGTCCGCCTCCGCCATGAGGCTGTCGAATCGCGTGACGGCGCGATCCTCGGGCGGATTGCGCGCGACAACGACCTCGATTTCCGCGGGTGTCGCGCTCGCGATCGCGCGGGCGAACGGGGCGCCATCGCTGGCGTAGACAAGGCCGGGCGTCAGCAGGTCGAAAATGTATTTGAGCTTGCCGTGATCGGTCGAGACGAGCGAATAGGCTGGCGAAATCGGCGCGTAGGCGATGCCGACATACATGGCCGCCACGCCGAGCAGCGCGTGTTCGATGTCGTTGCCCGACAGGATCATCAGCGGCCGCTCCGCCGACAGGCCACGCTTCAGCAGGCCCGCCGCGAGGCGCCGCACCATCGCCCGCGCCTCGGCATAGGTCACGCGACGCCATTCACCATCGAGACCGCGCCCCGCGAGCCACACGCGATCTGGCGCGACCGCCGCCCAGTGATCGAGGCGGTCGGTCATGCGTTTGGGATAGGGGCCCAGCGGATTGACGTTGCGAACGATCATCTCGCCATTGGCGCGGGTTTCGATTGTCGCCCGGCAATCGCCCATGCGCGCGACACGGATGGGCGCGCGCGCGCTTTCTTGACCCGCCATGTGTTCCTCCGGTGGCGCGGCTTGCGCGCGGTCGAGATCGTGATACTTTACAACTATTCTAGCCGTGGCCACCAGCCTTGCAAGTGGCGGACGCGGGAATCAATCCGGGATCATTCAGTGACCAAGCGCGGAACCGTCGACTACAAGCTCGAGAACGACATCGCGCTGATCGGCCTCAACCGGCCCGACAAGCGCAACGCGATCAGCGACGACCTCATCGACGACCTGCGCATCGCGGTGGAGCGCGCCGCCGTCGAGGCCAAGGTGGGCGTGATCCACGGTCTGGGCGACCACTTCTGCGCGGGACTCGATCTGGCGGAGCACGCCGAGCGCACGCCCTTCGAGGGCGTTCATCACTCGCGCAAGTGGCATCGTATCTTCAACGAGATCGAGCGGGGCGAGATTCCCTATGTCGCCGCGCTGCATGGAGCGGTCGTCGGCGGCGGCCTTGAACTGGCCGCTTCCGTGCAGATTCGCGTCGCCGACGAGACGGCGTTCTTCGCGCTGCCCGAGGGACAGCGCGGCATTTTTGTCGGCGGCGGCGCGTCGGTGCGCGTTGCCCGTCTGATGACCGCCGCGCGCATGGCCGACATGATGCTGACCGGTCGCACGCTATCGGCGCAAAAGGCAGAGGCCGTGAACCTCGTGCAATATGTCGTGCCGCCGGGGCAGGCGCTGGCCGAGGCCAAGACGCTCGCCGCGCGCATCGCGCAAAACGCGCCCATGTCGAATTTCGCCGTCATTCAGGCGTTGCCGCGGATACAGGATCTGTCGCACGACGATGGTCTGTTCTTCGAATCCTTGATGGCGGCGATGACGCAGACCAGCCCCGAGGCGGTTGAACGCCTGCGCGCTTTTCTCGAAAAGCGCGCCGCCCGGCTGGACAAGCCGCGCGACAAATGACGACGCGGCGGCCGACGGCGGGCGCTTCGGCGCGGGACGCGGTGGACATTTCCACCATCGGCCCGAACTTCGGCCTCGCCGTTCGGCTGCTGGATTTGCGACTGATGAAACGCGCCAGCGAGGTGTTTGGCGATTTGAGCCTGACGCCGGCGACGGCCACCGCCTTGCTCGCCATCGACGCGAACCCCGGCGTGCGTCATGGCGAACTCGCCGACGCGCTGCGCATCCAGCGTCCCAATCTCACCAAGATGCTGAACCAGCTCGTCGACGACGGTCTGTTGCGGCGCGGCGAGTCCGCGGGCGACCGGCGTCTGGTGACCTTCGCGCTGACGCCGCGCGGCTCGCGCGCCGCCGACAGCGTGCGAACCACCATGGCCGCGCTCGATGAACAGGCGCTCTCTGGTCTCAGCCGGGACGAGCAGGAGACGCTGTTCGCGCTGATCGACAAGCTCACGCGCGCGCTCGACGAAACGAACGCGGACGACGCCGCGCTACTTGAGGCCAAGTAGCTTCGCGGCGTTTTCCTTGAGGATCAGCGGCTTCACCTCGGGGCGAATGTCGAGCGTGTCGAAATCGGCCAGCCAGCGGTCGGGCAATATCGCCGGCCAGTCCGAACCGAACAACACCTTGTGCCGCAAAATCGAATTCGCGTACTGAACGAGAATCTTCGGGAAATAACGCGGCGACCAGCCGGACAGGTCGATATAGACATTGGGCTTGTGCGTGGCGACCGACAGCGCTTCCTCCTGCCATGGGAAGGAGGGATGCGCGAGAATGATCTTCATATCGGGAAAGTCGGCCGCTACGTCGTCGAGATACATGGGGTTGGAATATTTCAGCCGCATGCCCATGCCGCCGTGCATGCCGGCGCCGACGCCGGTCTGGCCGGTGTGGAAGAGGGCCGGCACGCCGGCCTCGACAATCGCCTCGTAGAGAACATAGGCCGAGCGATCGTTGGGATAAAAGCCCTGCATCGTCGGATGAAACTTGAAGCCCTTGATGCCGAAGTCCTTGACGAGGCGGCGAACCTCGCGCGCGCCGACCTTGCCCTTGGCGGGGTCGATGCTGCCGAAGGGAATGAGGATGTCGCTTTCCTTCGCGGCCAGCTCCGCCATTTCCTCGTTATTGTATCGGCGGAACCCCGTCTCGCGCTCGGCGTCGACGGGGAATATCACCGCGGCGATCTTGCGCTCGCGAAAATGCGCGGCGGTTTCCGGCACGGTCGGGCGATGATTGTGCTTGGGCTTGAAGTAAGCCTTCATCGCGTCCTGAAAATCGTCGTAGCCATCGTCCGCGTGGGTGCCGCAAGGCTCTTCCGCGTGCGTGTGAATGTCGATGGCGATGATATCGTCGAGCTTGATCATGGCAGTCTCCGTCGTGCTTTCGTGGCCGTTCGGGCGGCCCGCTGTCAACCGTCAATTCGTCGGGGCGCCCATGTTGCCCGCGCGGTCCCGCCCGCCTAACCTCGCCAAAAAAGGGAGGGCGCGGGCATGTTGTCGAGACTGGGCATGAAGGGCGAGGCCGTGGTGATCACCGGCGGCGGGGCCGGCATCGGCAAGGCGGCGGCGGCCGCGCTGTGCGAACTCGGCGCGACATCGGTGATCGTCGGGCGCACGGAGAGCACGCTTCTGGCGACGCGCGATGAATTCCGCGCCAAGGGATGGCTGTGCGAGACCTTTGTCGCGGACGTATCGAAAGAGGCCGATGTCGCTTCGCTTGCGCGATGGGCGGGCAACAGGTTCGGCGCGGTCAAGGCGGTCGTCAACAACGCGGGCGACAATTTTTCCTCGCCGATCGACGCGCTGCCAACCGAGCAATGGCGGCGTCTGATGGCGACCAATCTCGACAGCGTCTATTTCATGTGCCGCGATTTCATTCCGCTGCTGCTGAAGTGTTCGCGGCCTTCCATTGTCAATGTCGCCTCGACATTTGGCGTCATCGGCAATCCGCGCATGCCCGCTTACTGCGCGACCAAGGGCGCGGTGGTCAATCTCACGCGGCAGCTCGCCATCGATTACGGCGGCAAGGGACTGCGCGTGAATTCGGTATGTCCGGGCTCGACCCTCTCGCCGCGCTACAAGGGCTATGTCGACAAGGGCATGGTGGACATGAACGCCGTGCGCGCCCGCATCATGCTGGGGCGGCCGGCCGAATGCGAGGAAATCGGCGACGTCATCGCCTTTCTCGTTTCGGACGCGGCGTCCTTCGTCACCGGCGCGACGATGCTGGTCGACGGCGGCCAGACAATTCACTGAGCCGTCAGTCGTTTGGCGTGATGCCGGCCTGCTTGATGATGCGGCCCCAAAGGCCCGCCTCATCGTTGAACCATTTGGTGGTTTCGGCCGGCGTCATCGAGGCTGTGTCCATCTGAATCTGGCGGATGCGCTCGGCCACTTCGGGCAAGGCGATGATGGCGCGCAGGTCGGCGTTGATCTTTTCCACGAGATCGGGCGCCATGCCGGGTGGGCCGGCGACGGCGAACCAGGTAACCGCGCGGAAATCGGGCAGGCCCTGTTCGGCGATGGTTGGCACGTCAGGCAGAAATATTGATCGCTTGCCGGAGCCGACGCCGAGCGCCTTGATGCGGTTGTCCTTGAGCACGGGAATGGAAGTCGAGATCACGTCGAACAGAAAATCGACCTGACTCGCCATGACCGCCGTCAGCGCCGGCGCCGCGCCGCGGAAGGGCACATGCACGAGATCGAGGCCCGCGCGTCGTCCAAATTCAATCGCCGAAAGATGCACGGTCGAACCGGCGCCCGCCGAGGCGAAGGTGGTCTTGCTCGGATTGGCCTTGGCGTAGGCGATCAGGTCTTGCACGGTCGAGCCGGGGAAATCCGGCCGCGCCGCGAGCACGTAGGGCGCCGTCGTGATCAGCCCCAGCGGCGACCATCTGGCCGGGTCGTAGCCGGGATCCTTGAACAGAAGATGGTTGGTTGCGTAGGCGGTCGGGGGCGCGAACAAAAGCGTGTAGCCATCGGGCGCGGCGCGAAACGCGGTCGCCGCGCCAATGTTGCCGGAGGCGCCGACGACATTGTCGACGACGACGGCCTGACCCCAGCGTTTGGTCAACTGGTCGGCCATGATGCGCGCGATGATATCGGTGCTCGACCCCGGCGGAAACGGCATGACCATGCGGACCTGCCGCGTGGGATAGGCGCCTTGCGCCAGGGCCGCCGCGCTCGCGACGAGCAAGGCGACGCAGGCGAGGGCGCGAGTCAGGACTCGCATGGACGAACCTCCGATGGTTTCGTCCTGCCTAGCGCGCGCCCGCGCCAATGTCACGCCGCCTCGAACGCCGGGCGGCGCGCCTCGCGCTCCTTGAGGCGCGGCATGACCTCGCGCGCGAACAGCTTCATGCTGTCGGTGGTGTCGGCGGCGTCGAGCTTGCCGCCCTGACCCATCAGCAACAGATTGCCGAGGCCGCCGATGCCATCCACGAACGCGCAGATCTGTTGATAGACCTGATCCGGCGTGCCAGCGAAGGCGATGCCGCATTCGATGAAGTCATCCAGCGACGCCGTTGACAGTTCAACGGCGCGGCCCGACGGCGTATACAGCGTGCGGAAGGCGCGCGGGTTAAGCGAGCGCGCCGAACGCACCGCGGCCTCGACGCTGAAATAGCCAGGCGGCTTGTTGAAGGGGTCGGCGACCTGCGCGTTGGTGCGCAGGTAATCGGCGATGACATCGCAACGCCGGCGACCCTCGGCCTCTGTCGAGCCGACGCCGCACATGGCGAGATAGGCGAAATTGTCCACGGACAAAGGCCCGGCATTGCCGCCGGCGCGATAGCCCTCGGCGTAGGCCTTGTGCAGCTTCACGGTCTCGGCGATGCCGCCCATGAAGCTCGCGAGCACGTGGCCCTTCTGGCCAATCTCGCGCGCGTTGGCGGGCGTGGCGGTTGAAATCCAGACGCGCGGACGCGGTTGCTGATAAGGCCGCGGCCAGACGTTGACATTGCGATAATGGAAGAACTCGCCCTCGAAATTGAACGGGCCATCATGCGTGGTCATCGCCTTGATGATGAGATCATGCGCCTCCCAGAAGCGTCGCATCAGGCTGACGCCGTTGGAATTCGCCGGCTCGATCTCGTAGGGCACGCCCTTGATCATGCCGAATTCCAGACGACCCTGCGAAATGCAATCGATCATCGCCATCTCCTCGGCGACGCGAATGGGGTCGGGCCGATTGCCAACGGGCACGCCAAGCACGAGAAGGCGCGCGCGCTCGGTGACGCGGGCGAGAATCGACAGAATGATGTTCGCCGAGGCGGTGAGGCTCGTCGCGGTTGAATGATGCTCGTTGAGCATGATGTCGAAGCCGAGTTCATCGGCAAGCATCCACTCGTCGATGTAGCGGTTGTAGAGCCGGTGCGTGACCTTCGGATCGCATATTTCATTCGGCAAGGTGATGCGCAGCGACGGGCGCTCCGCGCCCCAGGCGTCGGGATAGGGTTCCTCGGAGAAATGATAGACGCGCATGGTGGTAAACCTTGTCAGCGTGCGGCGGCGCGCGGCGCGCCGGCATGGGAGATGATGGCCTCGACAACCGCTCCGGGTTGTTCGGCCTGTGGAAAGTGCGCGGCGTTGGCGATTTCAACGAAGCGCGCGCCGGGCACGCGACGCGCGTATTCGCGGCCATAGGCCGGCGTGACGATGCGGTCTTGCGCCCCCCAGATGAATTGCGTGGGGGCGTCGACGCGATGCAGGCGGCCGAGCAGTTTCGGATCGTGCATGAAGGGCTGCCAGCCATAGCGCGCCAGCGATTCACGCGCGCGCATGCGGCGGGTCAGCTCCTCGTCGGAAATGGCCTTGACGTCCGACACGAAGATCGACGGATCGACATAGGCGCGCGCGCGCAATTCCGCGTCGGGCAAGCCATAGAGATCGGCGATATCGCGCGTTTCACGGTCGCCAATCTTGACGCCGAGCGGATCGATCAGCGTGATGGCGTCGATGTCGCGGCAATTCTTGATCGCCATTTCCGCGGCGATCCAGCCGCCAAAGGACGCGCCGACGAGCAGAACGTTCCGCAACTTCAGCGCGTCGATCAGGTCCAGATAGAAGTAGGCGATGTCGTCGATGGTCGTCATGCGGGCGCCGGGATCGCCGGGGCCGAAGCCGGGCGCGACAGGCGCGATCACGCGGCCATGGGCGGCGAGCCTGTCGATGAACGGGCTATCGTCGCCGAACCACATGCCCGATGTCAGATAGAGAATGTCGCGTCCCGCGCCGGCGGTTTCAACGCCCAGCGTCACGCCGTTCAACTCGTGTTGCCGCAAGTCTCGGGTCAAGTGTGGCGCCTCCCTGGCGATGCCTTCCGCCGGTTCGAGCGGCGATGTTGATTCATTGATCCAGGCTTTTAGCTTGCCTGTCAACGCGATTCATAGGTACCTATTGATCCGAAGGCTTTCGGGAGGTGCGCATGAGCGTGGATGGCGTGGAGCGCGATGGTCTGCGGTCGGGCGATGTCGCCATCGTCACCGGTGGCGGGGGCGGATTCGGGCGGGCCTTCGCCCGCCGTCTGGCGCGCATGGGCGCGCGGATCGCCGTGTGGGACATCAACGCCGTCGAGGGCGCGGAGACTGTTCGCCTCGTCGAACAGGACGGCGGCGCGGCGCTGTTTTTCAGGGTTGATCTCGCCAACGCCGACGATATCGCGCGATGCGCGGCCGAAACCATCGAGGCGCTCGACGTTCCCTATTGCGTCATCAACAACGCCAGCGTTTTTCCGCGTGGCGAGGTGGTCGATCTGTCGCTCGCCGCGTGGGAGCTGACATTCAGGGTCAACATCACCGCGCCGTTTTTCATCCTGAAAACGCTGGGTCCACGCATGATCGAGCGCAAGCGTGGCGTGGTCATCAATCTCGCGTCCGGGCGCGCCATCGAGGGCGCGGCGAAGGGCGCCAACTACGCCGCCACGAAAGCCGCGATCCTGTCGCTGACGAAATCGCTCGCGCTGGAATGGGCGAGGCATGGCATTCGCGTCAACGCCATCATTCCCGGCCAGTCGCTGACCGCCATGCCGCTGGAAAACACCACGGAAGTGGCGATGCACGCGCAGGCGAGGACGCGCAATCCCATGGGGCGCGTCGGCTACCCGGAGGATGTCGCGGGCCTCGCCGCCTACCTGGTCAGCGCCGACGCGGCCTACATGACGGGGCAGGGCGTCGCCATCAACGGCGGCGCGGTGCTCGTGCCGTGACGCGCGCGGTGAACGCCGGCGTCGACGCCATCGCGCCACGCGAGGAGACGATCGGCTATCTCGTCTGGGACGCCCGACGCGCCTATTCGCGCGATTTCGCCGAGCAATTGCGCGCGCACGGGCTTGGCATCGCGGCCTTTTCGATTTTGCGCATTCTGTGGGAGGAGGATGGCCTGACGCAGGCGCAGATCGCCCAGCGCGCGCGCATGAGCGGGCCGACGATCGTCGCCGTGGTGGCGCAACTTGAAAAGCAGGGTTTGACGCGACGGCTTGCCGACCCCGCCGATCAGCGTAAAAGGCTCATCCATCTGCGTCCGCGGGCGCGCCGGTTGGCGGATTCGATCCTGCCGCTGGCGCGCGCCATCAACGATCGCGCGCTCGAGGGGTTCACGCCCGCCGAGAGCCAGATGTTCATGGAATTCCTGCGGCGCATGCGCGGCAATTTCCTCGACCCGGCGGTGGTTCGGGAGGACTGAATGGAAACGGACGCTGAAAAGGCGCTGCGGGTGGCGCGCGACAGGCATCGCGATCGCGTCAATATCATTGGCGGGGTCGCGCTATGCGTGTTCCTGTTGATTCTCTACGGCGCGACCAAGCTGTTCGTGCAGCACGAGGACTTGCAGAAGTGCCTCGATTCCGGTCGCAAGAATTGCGTCGATCTGGGCGCCGCGCCGCGCGAGGGCGTGCGGACGCCCACGCGTTAGTTGAACAATCACGGCCGCGGAAAGCGGCGGGGAGCGGGCATGAAGTGGTCAGATTGGGCCGTGTTGGCGCTGGCGTGCGTCGCGCTGAACACGGGCGGCGCGCGCGCCGCCGATCCATTGGAAACGGCGATGCAAACCTGCTGGTCGTGCCACGGCGTCGCCGGCGAGCCGAAGGATCCGACGATTCCGATCATCTGGGGACAGCAGGCGAAATACATCGAGAAACAGTTGCGCGATTATCGCGCCGGCGATCGCGACAACCAGATCATGTCGTCGATGGCCGAGGCGGTTCCGTTCAAGGAACTGGCGCGCGCGGCGGAACTGATCGCCGCGAAGGCGTGGCCGCAACGCGCCGACGTGGCCAAGGCGCCGGCGCCGGAGTCGGCGGCGACCTGTCAGGCCTGTCACGGCGCCGATCTGATGGGGGGCGCGAGCCCCGAGGGAATCGCGCCGCGTCTCGCGGGGCAATTCGCCGAATATCTGGACGACCAGATGGGCGCCTTCGCGCGGGATCAGCGCGCCAACCAGAAGACCATGTCGGCGATGATGAAAGCGTTGAGCGCGGAGGAATGCGCGCGTCTGGCGAAATATTTCGCGGGACTTTGACCAACGCGCGCCGCGGTTGACCTCGGCGTCGGTCGGGTTGATGATCCGGGCGCGCGGTCGGGCAATCATCAGGCCGCGCCAAGGCGGCCAACATACGGCCGAGCTTACGGGAGGTTACATGAAGACGCGCACCCTGCTCACCGCCACCTCGGCGCTTGCCCTGATCGCGGGCGTTTCGGCGGCCATCGCGCTTGATTATCGTGGCGGCCGGTCCGCCTTCGGCGACTGGCATATCGACAATCCCGGCATGATCCGCAAAATCCTGCCCGAGGACGTCGCCGCGCCGCTGGAAACGCCTTCTTCCGCCAACCGCTCCAAGGTCGTGCCGAAGCCGGCGGACGCCGCGCTCAAGTCCATGCCCGGATTCAGCGTCGAGCCCTTCGCCACGGGCGTCACGGGCGCGCGCGTGCTGCGCGTCGCGCCGAATGGCGACATCTTCGTTTCGCAAAGCCGTCCCGACGGCAAGATCAGCGTCATCCGCGCCAACAAGGAAGGCGACAAGGCGGCGTCGACGGAAACCTTCGCGTCTGGCCTCAAGGACGCCTATGGCATCGCCTTTTATCCGCCGGGTCCGAATCCGAAGTGGGTTTACGTTGGCCTTGAAGGCAAGGTCGTGCGCTTCCCCTACAAGGTCGGCGATATGAAGGCGGCGGGCCCCGCCGAAACCATCGTGTCCGATCTCGCCGTCGGCGGCAGCCACTGGACGCGCGACGTGTCCTTCTCGCCCGACGGCAAGGTGATGTATGTCGCGGTTGGATCGTCGGGCAATATCGCCGACGACATGGGCGCCAAGCCGGCCGATCTCGCCAAGTGGGAAAAGACGCACAACGTCGGCTCCGCCTGGGACAAGGAGGAGTGGCGCGCCAACGTGCTGACCTACACGCCCGAGGGCAAGGACAAGAAGGTCTACGCGTCGGGCATCCGTAATTGCTCCGGCCTGACCGTGCAACCCGGCACGGGCACGGTCTATTGCTCGACCAACGAGCGCGATCTGCTCGGCGACAACACGCCGCCGGACTATGTCACCAGCGTCAAGAAGGGCGGCTACTACGGTTGGCCGTGGTATTACATCGGCGACCATGAGGACACGCGTCCCGGCGGCGGAACGCGGCCTGATCTCAAGGGCAAGGTCATCACACCCGACGTGCTGTTGCAGCCCCATTCGGCGCCGCTTGGCATGGCGTTCAATCCGGGCGGCATGTTCCCGGCGGACTGGAAGGGCGATGGTTTCGTCGCGCTGCACGGTTCGTGGAACCGCTCGCTGCATACCGGCTACAAGATCGCGCGCCTGCCGTTCAAGGGCGGCAAGCCGACCGGCGAATATCAGGATTTCGTCGTTGGCTTCACCGCCGGCGAGGAGAATGTCTGGGGTCGCCCCGTCGACGTGACCTTCGCCAAGGATGGCTCGCTGCTGTTCAGCGATGACGGCGGCGGGGTGATCTATCGCGTCACCTACAAGTCGACGGTCGCGGCGAAGTAAGCGCGATTTGCAAGGAACGACCGGCGGTCCGCGGGGACCGCCGGTTTTTTTGCGCCTATTCCGCGGCTCTCGCGGCGGCGTTCTCCGCCTCGATCATCTTGTCGAGCATGCGCCGCGCGAGGAAGGGCCCGCGGTCGTAGATCGTGCTGACCCGCTTGCGGTCGGGATATTTCTCCAGCATGCGCTGCTGCGCTTCCAGAATGCTGAAATCCTCCTCGAACACCTTCACCATGCCCGGCCCGAAAAAATGATCCATTTCCGGGTCGTCGTGCCTGAAGGCGCGCGCGAAGGCGAAGAAATAATGGCATGAGCCCGCGGTCTCGGGCGTCGGCAGGCTGATGGCGACAAGCTCGACGCGGCGCGGGCTCGCCTTGATGTTTCCGCCCTCGCCGCCGAAGCCAACGTCGACGCAGCCAGCGAAATTCACGCAGGTCGCGGGCGCCCAGTATTCCACGGCGGCCCAGCGATCGGCGGGGCCATCGAAGCCGCCGGCCTTCGCGTAAGCGGGCGGCGGCGGGCGGTTCATCATCCAGCGCGAAATGCGCACCGTGCGGTCGGTGTGTTCGATCAACGGCTCGAACTCGACGATGCTGCTGGCGCCGATCGTGGTCGGATGCACGTAGGTGAGGTGGGTCGCGTCGAGCACGTTGTCGGCGATCAGCCGATAATCGCATTTGAGCGGCGCCATGTCGGGTGTCGAGGGCTTCCAGTCCGGATGGTCCATCCACCAGATGTCGGGAATCTTCGCGGGGTCGGCGGCCTCCGCGTCGCCCATCCAGATCCACACGCAATGAAACTTCTCGACAACGGGAAAGGAACGCGTGCGCGCGTGGTCGGGAATGTTCGTCTGGCCGGGAATGTCGACGCAGACGCCCGTCGCGTCGAAGGTGTAGCCGTGATAGCCGCACTGAATGTTGTCGCCGACGATGCGGCCCATCGACAGGGGCAGCGCGCGGTGACAGCACATGTCGTGAAGCGCCACGGCATTGCCTGCCTTCGCGCGAAACAGCACGACGGGCTCGTCGAGGATCGTGCGCGCGAGCGGCTTTTCGGTCACCTCGCGCGGCCATGCCGCGACATACCATGCGTTGCGAAGAAACATGCCCTATCCCCCGGGATGGCTAGTTGTTGACGCGTTCGGTTGGCCGCGCGCCCAGACCCATGTTGTCCGGCAGATGGTCCTGCCAGCGCTCGCCGACGGGTATCGTGGTGTCAGGCAGGCTGCGAACCCGTGAATAGTCGGCGATGTCGAGACCGAAGGGCGCGCCGCCCGCCTCGTGTCGTCGCACCGATTCCAGCAGGCGTTCGCGCAGACGCACCACGGCCTTGTCCGCGGCGACCAGCACTTCCTTGTGCCGCTCGACGATGGGGCCCATGGAGACGCCGATGCTTGCGTCCTCCGGCCCGAGGCCGCCAAGGCCGGACCAGACGGTATCCATCACGCTTCGATCCTGTCCCCAGAGGTTTTCCTCGGTGGCGCGGTAGTCGCAGTCGCGTTCGTTCCAGAGGCGTTCGTTGTCGAGGCCAAGCACCGCCTTCATCTTGTCGCGATCGAACGCCCTTGGACCATGGCAAACGATGTAGGTGCTGGTGCTGACATCGTCGCGCGGCACCTCGAACAGGAAGAACTGATAGAAGGTCAGCGGAATGATGCGCGCGGTCGGCAGCATGACGGTCGTCACGCGCGCGCTGTAGGTTTCCCCGCCATCGGGCGTGTGCGGACCCTTGCGCCTGGCGGCGTAGTGGAAGCCATAGGCGGTATTCTCGAGCTCCATCTCCGGGGCGTTGTCGCCATTGGCGAGCGCGACGGATGTGTAATCGTCGAAATCGGGCGCGAAGTCCGGGCGTATCTTCCACTCGGGATTGGCGAGATTGCAATGCAGGATTCCCACGTGGGAGGAATCCACGCCGCCTTCCCAAAGCTGCAGATAATTCGCGGGAATGTTGAGCCGGAAGATCAGACGGTTCTCCGCCGGGCCATCGAAAAAGGCGTATTTCTGGAAAAGGGGTTCCTGCTCGCGCGGACCGACATAGGCCCAGACCAGTCCGCCCGCCTCGCGCGCGGGGAAGGCCGGCGCGCGTTGCGAACGACGGAAGCGCTCATCGCAATGGTTTGGCGTCTCCTGAATTTCGCCGTCAACGCCGAATTTCCACCCGTGGTAGAGGCAGCGGATGCCATTGTCCTCGACGCGCGCCAGCGCCAGCGACGCGCGGCGATGCATGCAATATTCCTCCATGACGCCGACGCGCCCGCTCGTGTCGCGGAACACGACATAATTCTCGCCGAGGAGCTTTGTCCGCAGCGGCGCGCCGTCGGGCCGCGCCACCTGCTCGCTGGCGCAGACGGGCAGCCAATAGCGGCGCATCATGCGCCCCATGGGCGTTCCCGGCCCAACGCGCGTCAGGATTTCGTTCTCGGCGGCGGTGACCATGCTTCACTCCCCGAACTTCGATGCCAGGCGCGCGGGTTGGCCCCGCGTCGCCATGCGTGAATCATATCCAGCGCGCGGCCACGCGCAAGGCGCGCCGATGTCGCGGCGGGATCGCGCTTAGTGCACCCAGAACAGGGGCGGCGCGTTGGCGGCGATTTTCTCCACCTCCGCTTTGTCCTCCGGGCTCAGCTTGCCGGCGACGGCGTCGGCGTTGAGCGTGAGTTGCTCGCCGTTGCTCGCCCCGGCGATGACGCTTGGAATGACGTCGTGAGCCAACAGCCAGCGGAAAGCCAGTTGCAGCATGGTCATGCCGCGGGCGTCGCAGAATGTCTGAAGACGTTCCGCGAATTCGAAGTTCCTGTCGTGCAGGAACATATCCGCGAGTTGCGGGTTTCTCGTCAGGCGCGCGCCAGCGGGCGGGACGACATTGCGTCGATATTTGCCGGACAGAAACCCGCCCGCGAGGGGGAAAAACGGCAGCAACCCCAACCCGTGATGGGCGAGGGCGGGCATCAGTTCCGCCTCGACCGCGCGCGACAGCAGGCTGAACTGGTTCTGGCTGGAAATGAACCGGCCGACGCCCATCCGGTCGGCGGCGTGCAGGGAATCCACCAAGCGCCAGGTCGGCAGATTGCAGATGCCGGGATAGAGCACCTTGCCCTGCCGCACGAGGTCATCGAGGGCGCGGAGCGTTTCCTCGATCGGCGTATGCGGATCGGGGAAATGCAGTTGCATGAGGTCGATGTAATCGGTGTTCAGGCGTTTCAGGCAGGCCTCGGTCGCGCGCATGACGTAGCCGCGCGAGCCATTGGGGCTGGCGGGACCGCGGTCCATTGGCAGACCGAACTTGGTGGCGATGACGACATCCTTGCGGCGCGCGCCCAGCGCCCGCCCGAGGATTTCCTCCGATCCGCCCGCCGCTCCCATGGGATAAACGTCGGCGGTGTCGAATAAATTCACGCCGAGATCGAGCGCGGCGTGGACGACCTTGCGCGAGGCCTCCTCGTCGATGCGACCGCCGAAATTGTTGCAACCGACCCCGAGCGTCGATACGCGAAGGCCGGAACGGCCGACATTCCTGAATTCCAACGTCCTCACTCCCCCTCATACGCCTTCCGGCGTGGTTCTCGGCTGCATAGCATGACCGGCGCCGCGGTCAACGGACCTGTCGGTTTTGCCGCTTGCTGACGGGCGGCGTCGACCCTAGTCTGATGGCGACAAAAGACGGAGGAAACACATGCTCATCGGGGGCGCGCGACGCGCGGCGCTGCTGGCGGTCGCCTTGACGGCAAGCGTCGGGGCGCGCGCGGCCGATCAGTCGGCCATCGACGCCGCGAGGCGCGAGGGCAAGGCCGTCTGGTACACCACGCTTATCGTCAATCAGGTTGTGCTGCCGCTGAAGGCGGCTTTCGAAAAAAAGTATCCCGGCGTCACGCTCGAATACGCGCGCAACGACGAGGGGCCCACCGCCATCCGCCTGCTCAACGAAAGCAAGTCGGGCCACATGCAGGCCGATGTGTTCGATGGCGTCACCAACAATATCGCCCTGCGCCGCGAGGGTCTCGTCGCGCCCGTCGCCATACCGAACGAGGCCGATTATCCAGCCGAGATGAAGGACAAGGACGGCTACTGGCGCGCCTTGCTGCTGTTCGTGTTCTCGCCCGGCTTCAACACCACCATGGTGTCGCGCGACGAGGCGCCGAAAACCTACGAGGCGCTGCTCGACCCCAAGTGGAAGGGCAAGATGGCGTGGAACCCCAATTCCAGCGCCGGCGCCATCGGCTTCGTCGGCAATATCCTCACGTTCATGGGCGAGGAGCGGGGGCTTGAATATCTGCGGAAGCTCGCCGGACAGCGCATTGTCAATGTCGAGGCGTCGTCGCGCGCCATACTCGATCAGGTGATCGCTGGTGAATATCCCATTGGTCTGATGATGTTCAATCATCACACGGTCATCAGCGCGCGCAAGGGCGCGCCTTCCGACTGGCTGCCGATGGAGCCGGTGCCCGTCGCCTTCGACTCGCTGAGCCTGTTGAAGGACGCGCCGCATCCGAACGCCGGGCGATTGCTGATCGAGTTCCTACTGTCCGACGAAGGGCAGAAAGTGCTCGCGGATTCGGACTATCTGCCGGCCATGCCCAAGGCGCCCGCGATGAAGAAGGGTCTGCGGCCCGAGGATGGCGGCTTCAGGGCGACGTGGCTGCGTCCCGATTTCGTCGATCCGTTGACGGGCAAATGGGCGGCCATCGCGCGGGAGCTGTTTCGATGAAAATCCGGATCGCGATATCGACCGCCGTACTGCTAGCGCTCGCGCCCGCCGCGCGGGCGGACGAGGCCGCGCTCTACGCCGCCGCCAAGGTCGAGGGGCAGGTGGTCTGGTACACGACGCTGATCGTCAATCAGGCCGTGCGACCGCTCGTCGACGCCTTCACGCGGAAATATCCGGGCATCGACGTGCAATTCAATCGCGCCGATTCCATTCCGACCGCGTTGAAGATTATCAACGAGGGCAAGGCCGGGCAACCGCAAGCGGATGTTTTCGACGGCATCGAAACGGAGCCGCCGATCGCCAAGGCGGGCCTCGTCGCGCCCTATGTCAGCGCCCACGCCGACCAGTACCCCGCCGAAATGAAAGACCTCAACGGTTTGTGGATCGCGACGAACCTGTATTTCCTGACGCCGGGTTACAACACGACGCTTGCGCCGCCCGCCAGCGCGCCGAAAAAACTCGACGACCTGCTCGACGTCAAATGGAAGGGCAAGATGGCGTGGAGCACGGCGCGCAGCGCTGGCGGCCCCATTTTTGTCGGCGCGGTGCTGCGCCAGATGGGCGACGAGGCCGGCGTTGCCTGGCTCAAGCGGTTCGCGAAGCAGGAAATCGTCAACACCGACATCACCGCGCGCGCCGTGCTCGATCAGGTGATCGCGGGCGAGTATCCGATCGCGCTCGCCATCTTCAATCATCACGCCGTGCTCAGCGCGCAGAAGGGCGCGCCCGTCGACTGGATCAAGATGGACCCGATCGCCGCGCCGTTGCAGGTGACGAGTCTCGTCAAGGGCGCGCGGCACCCCAACGCGGGCAAGCTGCTGATCGACTTCATCACGTCGGAGGAGGGCCAGCGCGTGCTTGCCGTCGCGGATTACCTGCCGGCCATGCCGAGCGTGCAGGCCAAGACGCCGACGCTGAAGCCTGAAGCCGGTGGTTTCAAGCCGATCTATGTGCCGCCGGACGCCTTCGCGCGCGACGGCGAGAAATGGCAGTCGGTTTACAACGAGCTGTTTCGCTAGCTTTTCCGTGGATCGTTCGCGTATTGGCGGCGGCGCGTTCCAGCAACGAGGGTGATGTCTTGAACTTTGAAGCCTCGCGTAAAAAGGTCGCCGCGCTCGTGGCGCCGCGCAATGTCGTCATCGTTGGCGCGAGCGACCGGCCCGGCAATTGGGCCCTGCGCGCCTGGAACAATCTCAAGCGCTATGAATTTCCTGGCAAGATCTATCTCATCAACCCGCGGCGCGACGAAATTCTCGGCGAGCGCTGCTATCCCGATTTCGCGTCCTTGCCGGAGCCGCCCGATCATCTGCTGGTTGTCGTTCCCGCGGCGAGCGTGTCCGAGGCGATCGCCGCGGGCGCGGCGGCGGGCGCGCGCAGCGCGACGGTTTTTTCATCCGGCTTCGGCGAGGCGTTCGACGAAGCGGGCGCGGCGCTCGGCAAGCAATTGCGCGAGACCATCGCGCGAACGGGCATCGGCGTGTCCGGCCCCAACTGCATGGGCAACGTCTGCAAGCCCGCGCGGTTCGTGACGCTGACCGAGGATCGTCCGCAGAACATGACGCCGGGCGAGGTGGCGCTCGTCGGCCAGAGCGGCGGCGTGATGATCTTCGTCAATCAGGCGCTCGAGGAACGCGGCATGAGCGCGCGCTACCTCATCACCAGCGGCAACGAGGCGGGCCTGCGCGTCGCCGACTACATCGCCTATTTCGCCAGCGACGACGCGTTGAAGGTCATTCTCGTCTATGTCGAGGCCATCGCCGACGTCGAGGAGTTCGTCGCCGCCTGCAAGCACGCGCGCGCCGCGGGCAAGTCGATCGTCGCGATCAAGCTCGGGCAATCGGAGGAAGGCCGCAAGGCCGCGCTGGCGCATACGGGGTCGCTGGCGGGCTCGGTCGCCGCCTTCGACGCGGTCGCCGCTGAAGCGGGCGTCATCCGCGCCGACACGCTCGACGACGCGGTGGAGCTTTGCGAATTGCTGGCGCATACCGGCGCGCCGCGGGGCACGCGTCTCGGCGCGGTCACGCTGTCGGGAGCCTATCGCGGCTTGCTGCTCGACGCCGCCGAGCGCAATGGTCTGTTGTTTCCCGCGCTGGCGCCCGCGACGATTGAAAAACTCAACAAGGTGCTGGGCGTGGGATCGCTGATCTCAAATCCCATTGATGGCGGCTTCGGCGTGTTGCAAAGCGCCGACACCTACCGCGCCTGCATCGACGCGATGCAGGAAGATTCCAATATCGACATGGTCATCCTGCAGGAGGCCGTGCCGCGCGAGCCGGGTTCGGCGCGTGGCGAGAAATACATCAAGCTGGTCAACGACTATATCGCTGCGGGCGCGGCCAAGCCCGTGTCCTTCGTCACGCTGACCTCGCACGGCCAAACCGATTACAGTCGCGCGCTGCGCCATGGCGCGCCGCGCGTTTCCTTCCTGCAGGAAGCGAACAAGGCCTTGCGCGCCATCCGCGCGGCGGCGCGGCTGTCAGAAACCGAGGCGCTGGCGCGCGACGCGAGCGGCTTGGCGCCGCCGCCCGTCGACGCGGAGATCGTCACGCATGTCCGCGTGCTTGCCCGCGGCGCATCGGAACCCTTCGCGCTCGATGAAGCAACCTCGAAGCGGTTGCTCGTCGCGTATGGCGTTCCCGTGGCGCGAGAGGCGCTGGCGCGAACGCTGGACGAGGCGCGCGCGGCGGCCAAGCGCATCGGTTATCCCGTCGTGCTGAAGGCGGTCTCGGCGAAGCTGACCCATAAATCGGATGTCGGCGCCGTTGTTCTCAACATCGCCGACGAGGCGTCGCTTGGCGCGGCGTGGACGCGCATCGAGGCCAATCTCGCGACGCATGGATTCACCGACGCGCTGGAGGGCATGCTGGTCGGCGAATTGGTGCGCGGCGGGCTCGAACTCGTCATGGGCGTGCATCGCGACCCCGAAATGGGGCTTGTTGGGATGGCTGGTTCGGGCGGCGTGTTGCTTGAACTGATTCGCGACGTGGCTTTCGTCGCGCCGCCGGTCACGGCGGCGAAGGCGCGCGATCTTCTCGCGCGCACGCGCGCGTCGCAACTCGTGAAGGGTTTCCGAGGCGGCTCCGCGCTAGACGCCGACGCTTTCTGTCAGGCGCTGGTCGCGCTTGGACGTCTGGCGCATGATCTCGGCGACATCATCGAGACCGTCGACGTCAATCCCTTCATGCTGCTGCCAAGCGGCGGCGCCGCCGTCGACGCCCTTGTCGTTTTGCGAGGATCTAGCCCGTCGGACCGGAGGTGAACTCCCGCTCGATGGCGGAGATGACACGGGAATCCATGGGTTCGACCGCGGTGGGGATCGACGCGGCGACATGGCCGTCGCGGCCAATCAGATATTTGTGGAAGTTCCACTGCGGAACCTCGCGCGGCTTCTCCCCGGCGGCCCAGCGATAGAACGGGTGGGCGTCCGATCCCTTCACCTTCACCTTGACCTTGGCGACGATCGGGAACGCGACGCCATAGGTATGCGCCGTTTCCATGATCTCGGCTTCCTCGCCGGGTTCCTGCCCGCCGAAATCGTTCGACGGCGCGCCGATCATCATCAGCCCGCGCGGCGCCATCTCCTTCCAGAGCCTTTGCAGGCCGGTGAACTGGGGGGTGTAGCCACAGAGCGACGCCGTATTGACCACGAGGATCGGCTTGCCGGCGTAATCGCCAAGATTGATCGGCGATCCGCTGAAGCGATTGAATGAAATGGTGAAACAGGTGCGCGCGCTGACGCCTTGGGCGAGGGCGGGCGAGGCGAGACCGACGGCTCCTAGGGCGATAAGATCGCGACGGTTCAGCATGGGCGGGCTCCCGTGGGTTTGGCAACCCCTTTTACGCCGGACGGCGGCGAATGGATCAGACGCGGTCAGGTCGCCTCGTAATCGATCATGCCCCGTTCGATGGCCATGCGCAGCGGGCGGGGCAGAATGGCGAGGGCCGCAACCAGCAGCATGTTCTTTAGGCGACGTCCCAGCCCGATGTTCGGATAGGTGGCGAAGGCCTTCAGCCCCAGCCAGCTTGTCATCAGGCGGCCTTGCCGGGGCAGGGCGAAGCGCTTGTACACGCCATCCATGACGAACAGATACCAGAGCAGCAGGTAAGGCCCCTTCACATGGTCGTCGTGCCGGTAGGGGATGCCCTTCTCGGCGGCGAAGCGGCTGGCGTTCTTTTCAGCCCAGTATTGGTAATAGATGTGATCGCCGAGATTCTTGACGGTCTTGCGGCCCGACGACATCGAAATGTTCTTGCCGTGCATGCGGTAACCGCCGAGCGATTCGTCTACATGCGCGACGCGACCGAACACGGGCGCTGAATAGAGCAGGTAGGCGTCGACCCCGTCGCCATCCATGTGAACGGCGCGGTCGAGCAACATCCGCACATAGCCAACGGCGAAGGCGTTGCCACTCATCGGCGGCGAGGGGTAGTAGCCGTATTGTTGCAGGCGTTCGAGCTGGCCCTCGTCCATGAAGGGCTCGGTCGGGTAGGCAATCGAGGTCTTGGCGTCCTCGTGATAAACGTCGAGCCGGTAATTGAGACAGCTCACGTCCGGTCCCCAGCCGGCCACGACCTTCTCGCAGGTGCGTGGATATAGGAAGTCGTCCGCGTCGAGACTGATGACGATATCGCCCGTCGCCATCGCGGCGCCCGCGCGCAAGGCGGCCGCCTGACCCTTGTTCTGCTGGTGGATGGATTTTATCCGGTCGCCGTAGCTTTCGATGATGTCCCTTGAGCCATCGGTCGAACCGTCGTCGACAACGATGCATTCCACGTCCGGCACGGTCTGGCCCAGCACCGAGTCGACCGAGGCGCGCAGAAACCGCCCATAATTGTAGTTGGTGATGACGACCGTCACCCGGAAGGGCGGCGGCGACGCCGTGGCGCTATCGGTGTTCGCCATTGTCAATCATGGTCCCGTCTGATCGCGAAACGTTCTCGCGGCGCGCACAAGGTCGGTTGGCCGGGGTCGCGCAGGATTATTCGAGTAGCACTGGCCATTTAATAAATTGCGACGGAGATCGTAGAGAATCTGGCATATTCTGGGCTTGCGCTCACCGGCGACGCATTCAGCCGAACAGCGCCTCCCACTTGCCAAACAGGGTTTCGAGATCGCGCCAGACGGGGGCCGTCGCCCGATCGAAGGAAATCCCCCGGTTCATGCGCGCATGGATTTCCGTCACCATCGGGGCCGACGCCGCCAGGGGCAACACGGCGCCGCCGCCGGTCGCGACGGGCGCGCCAAGATGGCAAATGGCGTCGCCCGCGATTTCCGGGCGTGGCAGCGCCATCGCCGCGCGGATGGCCGCGGCGCCAATCGCGCCCACGCGACCGCCGCGGGGATCGCGGGGAAAGAGGGCGACGATGCTCGCCCGCAACGGGTCGTCGTCATCAATGGATCGTGGCTCGACGTCGACGAATTCGCGCCGCGCCGCCATGGCGCGGGCGCGGCGACCGAACGCGTCGAGAATTCGGTCGCGGGTCTGTTCCGGCGTCGCGAAGTAGCGATCCATGTCGGCCAGCGCGCCCGTCCAGCGCAGGCCAAGTCCGACATTCATGAGAGCGTCGAACCCGTCCGCGAAAAGACGACGCAAGGACGCGGGCGCATCGAAGCGGGCGGGCGAAACGTCCGGGTCGAACAAGGGCTCGGCTTCATCGAGCGCGCGCGCCAGTTGGGGCGGAACGACAAGCGCCGCGCAGGGCGCGGGGCCGCCCATGAAGCGGGCGCCGGATACAAGCACCATCAAGCCGCGCTCGAGATCGGCCGCGAGATCGGCCGGGCGGGCGCGAAACTCGCTGGCGTCGCGCAGGATGAGCGCCCGCCCGCGCGCCGAACGGCGGATGGCCTCGGCGGCGGCGCGGCTGACGCCGGAAAGGCCCGTTCGCGAAATGTCAAGGGCGTGAACCAGCAGGGTTTCGTCCTCGCTCAGCGCGCGAACGGCGAAATCCAGCGCCTGTTCGTCCACGGATTCCGACGACAGGGGCGCGCCTTCGGGGTCGCGCAGCTCCAGCACGTGCTGGATGCTCGCGCAATGCGCGCCGGGACGGTCGCCACATTCCTCCGGCGCGGTCACGATTTCAACGGGCGGCCGGCCCAGCAGCGCCGTCGCGAGAAAGCGGGCGAGCGCGCGGCCCTCGCAGACGGAAGGCGTGAGGAACACGCTGGCTTCCGGCGTTCCCAGCGCGTTTGCGACGCGCTTGCGCAGGCCATTGAACCAGAGCGTCAGCGGCATGGGGTAGCCGTCCTGTCCGGCCAGCTGGATGAGCGCGTCATGGGCGGCCGCGCGCGCGTGGCGGCTCGCGCCGACGCCGGACGTCGAGGAAAACCAGATCGCCGTATCGCCGGGGCCGCGCTCCAGCGCGGGCGCGTGGCCAAGGGCGAAGATCGCGTCGGGGGCGCTGGCGCCGCTCGCCAGCAACATATCGAGCTGGCGCGACAGGTCGCCGTGGAACAGACCATCGGGCGGCGACATTCCGCTCCGCGGCACAAAGAACGCCGGCAACGCCATTACAGACCTCGAACGCAACACACTGAGCGTCAGTCTGCGCCGGGATGGTTAAGAAGGGATTTGCGCCGGTTTTAGTTCCCGCCGGGCCGCCAGCGTCGCAAGAGCAGGGCGTTCAGCACCACGCTGACCGACGAGGCCGCCATGGCCGCGCCGCCGAACATCGGGTCGAGCATGCCCGTCGCGGCGAGCGGAATGCCGACGACATTGTAGACGAACGCCCAGAACAGACCGCGCCGGATGGTGGCGTAGGTCGCCCGGCTGATCGAGATCGCGTCGGCGATCAGCATGGGATCGGCGCGCATGAGCGTCACGCCCGCCGCGTTCATGGCGACATCGGTTCCCGTGCCCATGGCGAAACCAACATCGGCCGCGGCGAGCGCCGGCGCGTCGTTGACGCCATCGCCGACCATGGCTACGTGGCGGCCCGCGGCGCGAAGACGCTCGATTTCACCCGCCTTGTCGGCGGGCGTCATGCCGGCGCGCGTTTCGTCGATGGCGAGTTCATCCGCCACGGCGCGCGCGACGCGTTCATTGTCGCCGGTGAGCAGCAGGGTCGAGACGCCCAGCGATTTGAGCCTGACGATCGCGGGCTTCGAGCTTTCCCTGATATCGTCGCGCGCGGCGATGAAGCCCAGCAATTCCTTTTTGTCGCCGTCGGCGATCCACATGACCGTGTGGCCGCGCGACTCCAGCGCGCGCGCGCGGTCATCGAGCGCGGCATACGTCACCCCGTTGTCGTCCATCAGGGGCCGGGCGCCGATTACAACGGCGCGGCCATCGATGCGGGCGATCAGGCCGCGGCCGATTTGGTTTTCATAGCCGATGGGCGTCGAAAGGGTCATGCTCGCGGCCTTGTCGAGCACGGCGCGGGCGAGGGGATGCTCGCTGCCGCGTTGCGCGCTGGCGGCGAGGCGCAGCATGTCGTCGGGGTCGACGCCATTGGATGCGACGATTTCGGTGATGGAGGGATGGCCCTTCGTCAGCGTGCCCGTCTTGTCGAGCGCGACCGTGTCGATGGAACGGGCGCGCTCCAGCGCGTCGGCGTCGCGGATGAGGATGCCGGCGCGCGCGGCGGCGCCCGTGCCGACCATGAAGGCCGTGGGCGTCGCCAAACCGAGCGCGCAGGGGCAGGCGATGACCATGACCGTCACCGCCGCGACGAGGCCATTGGCGAGGTCGCCGCGCGCCAGCCACCAATACAGGAAGGCCGCCGCCGCGCAGGCGAGCACGAAGGGAACGAACACCGCCGCCACGCGGTCGACGAGTTGCTGCGTCGGCGCCTTTTTCGCCTGCGCGTGTTCGACAAGCGCGATGATGCGCGCCAGCGTCGATTGCGCGCCAACCGCGGTGGTCCGCACCCGCAGCAGGCCCTGACCGTTGATCGAGCCGCCGACGACGGGGTCGCCGGGGTTCTTGTCGACGGGCAGGCTTTCGCCGGTAATGAGGCTTTCATCCACGGCGCTCGCGCCGGAAAGCAGCACGCCATCGGTCGGCAGGCGCTCGCCGGGCCTGACAACGCAGACATCGTCGAGCGCCACCGCCGCGACGGGCACGGTGACCTCGCCGCCGTCGCGCTCGACATGGGCGTTCTCCGGACGCAGCGCCATGAGCGCGCGAATGGCCGCCGTGGTCGAGCGCTTGGCGCGGTTTTCCAGCCATTTGCCGAGCGTCACCAGCGCGATGACGACCGCCGCCGCCTCGAAATAGAGGTGGTGGACATGCGGCTGGGCCATCAGCCACAGACTGTAGCCATAGGCGACCGACGTGCCGAGCGCCACGAGCAGGTCCATGTTGCCAGCGCCGGCGCGCACGGCCTTGAAGGCGGCGACGTAAAACCGCCAGCCGATGAGAAACTGGACGGGCGTGGCGAGCGCCAACTGAACCCAGGGCGGCAGGGGCGCGCCCAGCATCGGCAGCAACAGGTGCGCGGCGAGCGCCAGCGCGGCCACGAGGCGGAAGAGTTCAAGCCGGCGCTTGCCGGCCTCCGCCGCCTCCATCGCCGCGTCGCGCTCGGTGTCGCCGGTCAGGATGGTCGCCTCGTAGCCCGCCGCCTCGACGGCGGCGACGAGATCGGCGGGCCGCATGAGGCCGGCGACGCCCTCGACATAGGCCTTCTCGCTGGCGAGATTGACCTCGGCCTTGACCACGCCGCGCGCCTTGCGCAGCGCGTTCTCGACGCGGCCGGAACAGGTGGCGCAGGTCATGCCGCCGATGGCGAGCTCCAGTGTTTCATGTGAAACGCCATAGCCCGCCGCCTCGATGGCCGCGGGGATGGCGGCGGTCGAACCGGCCGGGTCAAAGGCGATGTCGGCGCGCTCGGTCGCCAGATTGACGGACGCCTCGACGCCCGGCAGGGCGCACAGGACTTTCTCGACACGGCCCGCGCAGGTGGCGCAGGTCATGCCCTCGATCGCCAGCGAAACATGTTCGCGCGGGTCGAGCGTGGCGGCTGATGTCATGGCGTTCCAATTGCGATGGGCGGGCGAGCGCGCCCGCGATCCATTCACTCCCCCTAGATAGGGCGTCGCGCGTTGATTGCCATCAAGCCGAAGGCCAGGGGCTCATTTCCCGTCGCGGGCGTCGAGAAACGAGCGCAGAAGCGTCGCGCAGGGCCGCGCGTGGGAAAACGGCAGGCCATGCCGCGCGTGGCCGAACACGTTCAACTCGGCGTTCGGCAGGAGGCGATGCAGTTCGGCGGCGATGGCGACGGGAATGAATGGGCTGCCATCGGGGTGCAAGAGCAACACCGGGCAGGCGATATCCTTCAGTCGGGGCGTCAGGTCGGCGCCGATGAGCACGCCGAGCGCGTTGAGGATGGAGGCGCGCGGCCATTTTTCCTGCTGGGCCGCGAACCAGGCCCGGCGCTCGGGCGTCAGCGCGTCGTCATGGAAGCGATCGCGCATGAAAATGTCGGACCAGCCCCTCTCGCCGACCGAATCCAGTTGTTCGCGCCAGATGTTGACGCGCTGGATCGACGCGCCGAGATGGGCGCCATTGCTCACCGTGACGGTGGCGACGCGCGCCGGCCGCGCCAGCGCGGCGGCGAGCGCCATGGTGCCGCCGATGGATTCGCCGACGAGATGGAAACGCTCGACGCCAGCGGCGTCGGCGACGGCGAAGACGTCGGCGATCAATTGCTCCACCGACCACGCCGCGTCGGCCGCGGGAATGACGGAACGACCGTAGCCGCGCATGTCGAAGCGCACGAGGCGGTAACGGTCGGCGAGCAAAGGCTCCCACTCGCTGAATATTTCCGCGCTGGCGCCGATGCCATGATGAAACAGGATCGTCGGTCTGTCCGTCCGCCATGGCGCGACGCGATCGACGACCTCGTAATGCAGCGCGCCATGGGCGGTCGGAGCAATGGGCATCGGCCTATTTCACCGCGACGAGATCGATGACGGCGGCCATGCCGGCGTGGGCGCCGCCCTCCGACATCATGCATTCGTATTGCTTGATGAGCACCCTGGAGAAGCCGCCGAACTCGCGCTCCAGAAGCTCCATCGTATAGAGCTGGTCGAGTTGCTTGGGGCCGCCCGTGCCGTATTCGAGCTGCTTGGGCGAATAGCCCTCGAGCAGCAGCAGGCCGCCCTTTTTCAAGGCCTTGCGGATGCCCGCGAACTTGCCCGCGCGCTCGTCCGGCGTGGAGAACTGCGTGAAGATTTCCGCGATGACGTCGTATTCCTCGCTCGGCCAGGCGTAGGCGTGGATGTCGGCGAGTTCGGTTTTGAGCGTCACGCCGCGCTTCTTGGCGAGCGCCAGCGCCTTCGCCTGCCCGTTGGGGGAGAAATCGACCGAGAGCGTGTCGAGACCCTGCTCGGCGAGAAAGACGCCGTTGCGCCCCTCGCCATCGGCGACGGCGAGCGCCTTGCCGGATTTCGGCAGGCGATGCTTTTGCGAGGCGAGAAACACATTCGGCGCCTCGCCAAAGATATATTCGGGCACGTCGTAACGGCCCTGCCAGCGTTCAAACTCACCCATGTCTCGCTCCCGTGTTCGCGCCTTCATAGGACGAGAGGCGGGGGGAGGGAAGGGTGGGGGAGGGGGCATATATCGACAACTATGGAAAAGCGAATTCGAAGCTGGACAGGTTTCGATGCCGGTGTGAGATTGGGCGAGCGAGAGAGGATGCAATGCGATGCACTTTTTCTGCACCACCAAATGATGTTCCTGGGGGCAATCAAGGTAATCCAAACTGGACTACCCAACGAAAGATCCAAGCAGAACTTTCGTTTTAGAGCGCTTCAAACGAAATAAAGCAGACGAACGGAGTAACAATTTAGGCGCAAGGCACACTGCGATTTCAAAAAAAGATCGTAAATGCACAATCTATAAGTGTCTGTCCGGAGAGATCATGCTGGATTGCATAGCTTTCTGAGCATAAGCCTTATTGACGCGAGGCGCAGGAACGCGAGCGCTCTTCGGTTGAGATTTTCCCAGTCCTTGGCT
>CAIOVE010000067.1 GCA_903861645.1 uncultured Hyphomicrobiales bacterium | reverse complement strand
CGCCCCGCCGGGCGTGGCGGGACCGGGCGTCGACAACGCCGCCCTGCGCGCCCTGCCCGCCGCCGCGCTGGGGCTCGCGCCGGCGGACACGCTGGCGCTGCTGCGCGCCGGGCTCAAAACCCTGGGCGATCTCGCCGACCGCCCCTCGCGGGTTCTGGCCGCCCGCTTCGGCGCGGACGTGGCGACGCGGCTGCGCCGGGTGATGGGGCTGGAGGACATTCGCGTCACGCCGCGCCGGCAGGCGCCCGACTGCATCGCGGAGCGGCGCTTTCCCGAGCCGCTGACCAATGGCGAGACCCTGCTGGTCGTGCTCGCAACCCTCGCCGAGCGGATCGCCACGCTGCTGGAGCGGCGCGGGCTGGGCGGCTGGTTCTTCGAGGCGAGCTTTTTCCGCGCCGATGGGGCCACGCGGCGGATTTCCATTGAAATGGCGAAGGGCTCGCGCGACGCGGCGAGCCTGACGCGCCTGCTGCGCCTGCGGCTCGAGACGCTGGCGGACCCGCTCGACCCCGGTTTCGGCTTCGACGCCATCCGCCTGTCGGCGCTGGCGACCGAGCCGCTCGCCCCCAGCCAGACGCGACTCGACGGACGCGCCGACCGGGAGGCCGACATCGCCGACCTCGTGGACCGGCTGGTCGCGCGGCTCGGGCGCGACCGCGTGCTGCGCTTCATCGCGCGCGACACGCACGATCCCGCGCGGGCCTTCGACGCGCCGCCGGCGGCAAGCGCCATCGCGCCCTCGGTCTGGCCGGCGCCAGAGGCCGGCGCGCCGCCCGCCCGCCCGCTGCAACTGTTCGAGCCGCCACAGCCGATCGAGACAATCGCGGCGACGCCCGATGGTCCGCCGCTGCAATTCCGCTGGCGGCGCGTGCGTCACGCCATCGCCCGCGCGGAGGGGCCCGAGCGCATCGCGCCGGAGTGGTGGCGCGCGGGCGGCGCGGCGGCGACGCGCGATTACTACTGCGTGGAGGATACGCTGGGGCGGCGCTTCTGGGTGTTTCGCGAGGGGCTTTACGACGCGCCCGGCGCCGCGCCGCGCTGGTTCATGCACGGGCTGTTCGCGTGAGCGCCTACGCCGAACTCGTCGGCGCGAGCAATTTCTCGTTCCTGCGCGGCGCGTCGACGAGCGAGGCGATGGTGCTGACCGCGCTGCTGCTCGGCCACGCGGGGCTCGGCGTCGCCGACCGCAATTCGGTGGCCGGCGTGGTGCGCGCCTTTGGCGCGTTGCGCGACCTGCGCGAGGATGGCGCGCCGGGCGCGAAAAAAGCCCGCGAGGGCTCGGGGCCGGGGGAGTTCCGCTGGCGTCCGGCCGCCGAGCCGCCGCTCGACGCGGCCACCCTGTCGGCGCGGGCGCGCGCCTTCAAGCTGATGACCGGCGCGCGTCTCGTCTTCGCCGACGGCGCGCCCGACATCGTCGCCCATCCGCGCAACCGCGACGGCTGGGGGCGGCTCTGCCGGCTGCTGACCACGGGCAACCGGCGCGCGAAAAAGGGCGACTGCATCCTCACGCCCGATGACCTACTGGCGGACCCGCGCGACCTGCTGCTGATCGTCATGCCGCCGCGCGATCCCGCCACGCTGGAGACGCTGCTGCCGCGCCTGAACGAGGCCGCGCCCGGCGCGGTCTGGCTCGGCGCGACCATGCCGAGGCGTGGCGACGACCGCCGCCGTCTGGCGACGCTGAAGGCGCTCGCCGCCCGCCACGCCACGCCGCTGGTGGCGACCAATGACGCGCTCTACGCCGACCCGGCGAGCCGCGACTTGCAGGATGTCCTCACCTGCATCCGCGAGGGCGTCACGATCGACGCGGCGGGCCGCTTGCTGGAGGCCAACGCCGAGCGGCATCTCAAGCCGCCCGGCGAAATGGCCCGCCTGTTCGCCGACGCGCCGGAGGCCGTCGCGGAGACGATCAATTTTCTGGCGCGCGTCGATTTCTCGCTCGACCAGCTCACCTACGAATATCCCGTGGAGACCGCGCCGCCGGGCTGGAGCCCGCAAGGCTGGCTGGAAAACCTCACGTGGCGACACGCGGCGATGGTCTATCCCGTCGGCGTGCCGGCGAAGGTCGAAAAGCTGCTCGCCGCCGAACTCGCCCTGATCGCCAAGCTCGAATACGCGCGCTATTTCCTGACCATCCATGACATCGTGCGGGTGGCGCGCGACAAGGGCATTCTGTGCCAGGGGCGCGGCTCGGCGGCCAATTCGGCCGTCTGCTACGTGCTGGGCGTCACCTGCGTCGATCCCAACGAGAACAACCTGCTCTTCGCCCGCTTCATCTCGGAGGAGCGCCGCGAGCCGCCCGACATCGACGTCGATTTCGAGCATGAGAGGCGCGAGGAAATCATCCAGCACATCTACGCCAAATACGGCCGGCATCGCGCCGGACTGGCGGCGACGGTCATCAGCTATCGCCCCAAGAGCGCCATCCGCGACGTCGGCAAGGCTCTCGGCCTGACGGAAGACATCACCTCGGCGCTGGCCGCCACGCAATGGGGAAGCTGGGGCGACGACATTCCCGCCGCCTACGTGCGGCAGGCGGGGCTCGATCCCGACAATCCCGCCATCGCCCGCGCGGTGCGCTTCGCGACGCGCATCCTCGGCTTTCCCCGACATCTCTCCCAGCATGTCGGCGGCTTCGTGCTGACGCGCGGACGGCTCGACGAACTCGCGCCCATCGGCAACGCGGCGATGGCGGATCGCACCTTCATCGAATGGGACAAGGACGACATCGACACCCTGCGCCTGATGAAGGTCGACATTCTCGCGCTGGGCATGCTGACCTGCATTCGCAAGGCCTTCGACTATCTGCGCGATCACGAGGGCAAGGACTGGGGCCTCGCGGACACGCCGACGGGCGACGCGGCCACCTACGACATGCTGTGCAAGGGCGATTCCATCGGCGTGTTTCAGGTGGAGAGCCGCGCGCAGATGAACATGCTGCCGCGCCTGAAGCCGCGCCAGTTCTACGATCTCGTCATTCAGGTCGCGATCGTCCGGCCCGGCCCCATTCAGGGCAACATGGTGCATCCCTATCTGCGGCGACGCGCCGGCGAGCCGGTGGTCTTTCCCGCGCCCGCGCCCGAACATGGCCCCGCCGACGAATTGCGCGTGGTGCTCGGCAAGACAATGGGCGTGCCGCTGTTTCAGGAACAGGCGATGCAACTGGCCATGGTCGCGGCGAAATTCACCGACGTGGAGGCCAACCGCCTACGCCGCGCGATGGCGACGTTTCGCAACCTCGGCACGATCGGCGAATTCGAGGCGATGATGGTCGAGCGCATGGTCGCGCGCGGCTACGAGCGCGAATTCGCGCAAAACTGCTTCGAGCAGATCAAGGGTTTCGGCAGCTATGGCTTTCCCGAAAGCCACGCGGCGTCCTTCGCCAAGCTGGTCTATATTTCCGCTTGGCTGAAGCGCCATTATCCCGCGATCTTCGCCTGCGCGCTGCTGAACGCCCAGCCGATGGGTTTCTACGCGCCCGCGCAGATCGTGCGCGACGCGCGCGAGCATGGCGTCGAGATCCGCTCGATCGACGTCAATCACAGCGGCTGGGACAATTCGCTCGAACGCGCGGCGGATGGAAGCCTCGCGTTGCGGCTTGGCTTTCGGCAGGCGGAGGGGATGCACGAGGCCGACGCGACGCGGCTAGTTGGCGCGCGCGGCGACGGGTTCGCCTCCGTCGAGGAACTGGCGCGACGCGCCCGCCTGCATGGCCGCCCGATGCGCGCGCTCGCCGACGCGGACGCTTTCCGCTCCATCGGCCTCGACCGCCGCGACGCGTTGTGGGCCGTGCGGCGCCTGCCGGAGGACGCGCCGCTGCCCCTGTTCGCGGCGGCGCAGGCGCGGGAACTCGGCGAGGAGCCCGACGCGGCGCTGCCGGAAATGTCGATCGGCGAGCATGTGGCGACCGATTACCAGACCATGCGCCTGTCGCTGAAGGCGCATCCCATGGCGATCCTGCGCCAGACCTTCGCCCGCGAGCGGGTGACGACCTGCGCCGGCCTCGCGACGCTGCGCGACGGCGCCTTCGCGCGGACGGCGGGCCTCGTGCTGGTGCGCCAGCGACCGGGCAAGGGCAACGCGATCTTCATCACGCTGGAGGATGAAACAGGCGTCGCCAATCTGCTGCTGTGGTCGCGTCAGTTGCCGCCGTTCCGGCGCGCGGTGATGGCGGCCCGACTGATGCTCGCCGAAGGGCGCGTGCAAAAAAGCGCCGAGGGCGTGACGCACCTGATGGCGAGCGGCATTTACGATTACACCGAACGGCTCGACCATCTGTGGGAGACGCAACGCACCGGACCGACGCCCGCGCCACCCGCACGCCATCTGGCGCCGCCGCCCCGGCATCGTCATCCCCGCGACGCGCGCATCCTGCCGAAATCGCGCGACTTCCACTGATCGCGCGCGATCACTCCGGCTTGATGTTGGCGAATTTCACCACCTTGGCCCACTTCTCGGTTTCCTCGGCCATCAGCTTGCCGAAGCCTTCCGGCGTGAGGATGAGCGGCGTCGCGCCGAGGCCGGCGAGCTTCTCCTGAAACGCCGGCTCGGCCAGCGTCGCGTTGATCTCGCCCGACAGCCGCGCGACGACGGCGGACGGCAGACCCTTTGGCCCAACGGTGCCTGTCAGCGAACTCGCGCTGTAGCCGGCGAGCGTTTCGCCGACGGTCGGCACGTTCGGCAGGCTCGGCGCGCGCTTGCCCGAAGTCACCGCGATGGCCTTGAGCCGTCCGTCGAGCACGTAGGGCAACGAAGTCGGCAGCGGATCGAAGGCGCATTCGATGCGCCCGCCGAGCAGGTCGCCCAACTCGGCCGGACTGCCGCGATAGGGCACGTGGATCATGTCGACGCCGGTCATCATCTTGAACAGTTCGGCGGAGATATGGGACACGCTGCCGACGCCGCCCGACCCATGCTTGACGGCGCCGGGGTGAGCTTTCGCGTGGGCGATGAATTCCGCCATCGTGCTGGCGGGAAAATCCGGCCGAACGACAACAACGAACGGCACGTCGTAGACGCCCGCCACCGGCGTCAGGTCGGTCAGAAGATTGAACCCCAGATTGGGATAAAGCGACGCGTTGGCCGCCGCGGCGTTCGACAGTTGCAGCAACGTGTAGCCATCGGGCGGCTGGCGCACGGCGTATTCCGTGCCGACGTTTCCACCCGCGCCGGCGCGGTTGTCGATGATGAACTGCTGACCGAGACGCTCGCTCAGGCGCTGGCCGAGCAGGCGAGCGATGATGTCGTTGGCGCCGCCGGCGATGAAGGTGACGACGAGATGCACGGGATGATCGGGCCAGGCCGATTGCGCGCGCGAGCCGGGCGCGGCGAGCGCGAGGGCGGCGCCCGACAAAAGACGTGACGCCCCACGACGGGTGATCGGCATTTCCATCCCCTGATTGTCACGCGCGCGACGGCGAGCCGAGAATCCCCGCAGATTACAGCAAAACCCGGTTTGGAAAACCGGCGCCGCGCGACGGTTCACGCATGGCCCGGAATTGGCTTAGGGTAAGGCGGATTTCGGACCGGGGAACATCCATGACCGTCAAATCGCTGGTGATATCGACCCTTTTGATGGGCACGGCGCTGGCCTGCGGCGCGGCGCGCGCCGAGCCCGCCGGCGACGAGGCGCTGTTTCGCTCGATCTACAAGGAGCTCGTGGAGATCAACACGACGGAATCCACGGGCGACACGCTCGTCGCGGCGACCGCCATGGCCAAGAGGCTGACCGACGCGGGCTTTCCCGCGGCCGACGTTCAGGTGCTGTCATCGGGGCCACGCAAGGGCGACATGGTCGCGCGCCTGCGTGGCACGGGCGCGAAAAAACCCATGCTGCTGATGGCGCACATGGACGTGGTGGAAGCCAGGCGCGAGGACTGGGCCTTCGATCCCTTCGTGTTGCAGGAAGCCGACGGTTATTTTCGCGCGCGCGGCTCCATCGACGACAAGGCGATGGCGGCGATCTTCGTCGCCAACCTGATCCGCCTGCGCAACGAGGGCGCGCGGCCCGAGCGCGACATCATCCTCGCGTTGACCACCGACGAGGAACTGGCGGATTCGCCGCACGACGGCACGCACTGGCTGCTCGAAAACCATCGCGATCTCATCGACGCGGAATTTTCGCTGAACGAGGGCGGCGGCGGCACGTTGCGCGACGGCAAGCCCGTCAGTTCCAACATCCAGCTATCGGAAAAGGTCTATCGCAGCTTTCGTCTGGAAGTGAAGGATCCCGGCGGCCATAGCGCCCTGCCCCGCCGCGACAATGCCATCACGAGACTCGCGGAAGGACTGGTGCGGATAGCTGATTACGAGTTTCCCGCGCGACTTAATCCCGTGACCGGCGCCTACCTGCAAATCGTCACCAAGCTCGACGCGCCCGAGGTCAAGTCCGCGCTCGCCGCGCTGCTCGCGGGTGACAACAGGCCGGAGGTCATCGCGCCACTGTCGAAGCGGCCCGGCTATAACGCGCAGATACGCACGACCTGCGTGGCGACCATGCTGGAGGCCGGCCACGCCGAGAACGCGCTGGCGCAGACGGCGCGCGCGACGATCAACTGCCGCCTGTTGCCGGACGAAAACCCCGACGATGTGGAGCGCGGGCTCAAGGCGGCGGTGAAGGATGATCGCATCGCCGTCATCCCCCTTGGCACGGTGGTCGACAGTCCGGCCTCGCCCATGTCGCCGGAAATCCTTCAAGCGGTCGAGCAGATCAGCGCGGATATGTGGCCGGGCGTGCCGGTGATCCCCACGCAATCGGGCGGCTACACGGACAGCCGATGGCTGCGCAAATACGGCGTGCCCGCCTATGGGGTTTCCGGCGTTTTTTCAGAGGAAGGCAAGAGCGGCGTCCACGGCCTGAACGAACAGGTCGGCGTGAAGCAACTGTTCGACGCCAAGGAGTTTCTGTACCGGCTGGTCAGCCGGCTGTCGGGAGCCGCCGCGGCGAAGTAGCCGCGATGCGCGAAATCAAACCCCCGACGGCGTGTCCGCCTCGGGGTGCCAGGCGAGCAGGCGGCGACGCAGGCTCGCCATGCCCTTGACGAGAAACCAGCCGACAACCGCGATCTCGACAATGCCGGCGAAGACGCCGGGCGAGTCCGCCATGCGCGAGGCCTGCACCATCGCGCCGCCCATGCCGTAGCCACCCATCAGCATTTCCGCGACGACCGCGACGATCATCGCGATGGGCAGCGACACCTGCAATCCCGTGAACATCTGCGGCATGGCCGCGGGCAGGACGATGCGCGGCCAGATTTCGCTCTCGCCGGTGCCAAGGCTGCGCGCCGACCAGATCAACTCCTTCTCGACGCTCTTGATGCCGAGCATCGTGCCGGTGATCACCGGGAAGATGGCGTCGAACACCACCATCGAAATCTTGGAGACGTCGTAAAACCCCAGCCACAGCACGATCACTGGCAGGAAGGCGATCTTGGGCATGGGAAAGCCAACGGACACGATCGGATCGAAGAACCAGCCGATGATGCCGCCGCGCGACATGGCCGCGCCGATCAGCACGCCGAGCACCGCGGCGATGACGAAGCCCGCCAGCGCGCGATAGAGCGTCAGCGCGACGTTCAAAGGCAAATCGCCAGCGAGCGCGTCATCCCACATGCGCGTCGCCACGCGCTCGGGCGTCGGCAACATGAAGGGCGTGAACATGCCCGAATGGCTCAACGCCCACCACAGCGCCAGCAGGGCGACAACGGCGCCCCAGCGCGCGGCGATGTCGCGGAAGCGGATGCGCAACCGCGGACGCCCGTCGACGAAGGCCATGGTTGGGCTCATTCCCGCCATGCCAGCGCCCTCCGCATGATCAACAGATAAATCCGGTCCGCGACGAAACCGAGAAAGGCGACCGTCAGCACGACCGCGAACATGGAGTCATAGGTGCCGTTGGAGCCAAGAAAGCCTATGAGATAGCCAAGCCCGGCGCGCGCCACGATCAGTTCGGAGGCGACCAGCAGCACGAAGGAAATCGCCAGCGCGGTGCGGATGCCGCTCAGCATTTCCGGCATGGCGCTCGGCACGATGACATCGCGCAACATGCGCAGGCGCGAGGCGCCGAGGCTGCGCGCCGACCAGATGAGCGTGCGCTCGCTCGACCGCGCGCCGTTGTAGGCGCCGAGCGTGACCGGCAGCATGCAGCCCATGGCGATGAGCAGGATTTTCGAGCCGTCGCCAAAGCCGAGCCAAAGCGCGGTGACGGGGATCAGCGCCGATTTCGGCAGCGGATAGAACATATCGACCAGCGGGCCGAGCGCCACATCGGCGGCGCGCCACGTGGCCATGCCGATGCCCAGCACGGCGCCAACGACAATGGCGATGGCGAGCCCCGCCCCCGCGCGCCAGAGCGAGGCCGCGCCGTTCTCGACGAGGTCGCCCGATTTCGCCAGGTCCCACCAGGCGGCGGCGACCTTGGTCAGCGACGGCAAGGCCGAGCTCGAAACCAGCTCGAAGCGCGCGCAGGCCTCCCACGCCAGCGCCAGAAGCGCCAGCGGCAGATAGCGTAAAAAAACCTTGCCGAGGGCCGCCGCGCTCACGTGGCGCGCCCCATCTGCGCCTTGATCGCCTCTTCCTTCACGAGGCCCCAGATGTGATCGACCATGTCGCCGAATTTCTGGCTGCGCAGCAGGTCGGGCGCGGTCTTGTCGAAATTCGTGTCGATGATGGCCTTTACCCGGCCCGGCCGCGCCGACATCACCACCACGCGCTGGGCGAGATAGACCGCCTCCTGCACGTCGTGGGTGACGAAGATCACGGTCTTGGGCGAGGCCCGCCAGATGCCGAGCAACTCGCTCTGCATGAGCGCGCGCGTCTGCGCGTCGAGCGCGCCGAAGGGTTCGTCCATCAGCAGAATGCCGGGATCAACGGCGAGCGTGCGCGCGATGGCGGCGCGCTGCTTCATGCCGCCGGACAATTGCGAGGGATAGTTATCCTCGAAACCATGCAAGCCGACGAGATCGATGAACTTGCGGGCGCGCGCCTCGCGCTCGTCGCGCGGCATGTTCTGGCGCTCAAGCCCATAGAGCACGTTTTGCAGCACGGTTTTCCAGGGAAACAGCGCGAAATGCTGGAACACAATGCCCCGATCCGGCCCCGGCCCCGTGATCGCCTTGCCATTGACGGAAATTGTCCCTGATTCAATCGGCAGGAAACCGCCCATCAGATAGAGAAGCGTCGATTTTCCGCAGCCCGAGGGGCCCAGCAGCGCGACGAATTCCTGCTCGCCCACCTCGAGCGAGACATCCTCCAGCGCGAGAACGGGCCGCCCGCGCGCCGGCCGGTACATGTGCCGAACCTTGTCGATGACAATCTGCGTCATGGCGCCCCGCGGCCCGCCGGTCGCGCGCGATTTCCAGACATCTTCTTCCTCCCCGAACGCCCCCGCGTTCCCATGACGCGATTGGGACCATGGCGCGACGGCGCGGTCAAGGCGCGACCTTCGTCGAACGCATTGATTTCCGCCCGGCAACCCGCTCTACTCCCGCCAAACAGGGGGAGAGAACGTCATGGCATCGGCATTGTGGAAGGCGCTCGGCTTTTGCGCGGCGTTGCTGGGCGCGGGTTCGGCCGGCGCCGAGCCCCTGAAGATTCGCGCGGCCTACATCGTTCCGGGCACGAATCTCTTCTCGATCTTCAACGCCAAGCCGGGCCTCGCGAAGCATCTCGGCCAATCCTACACGCTGGAAGCCGTGCGCTATCAGGCGACGCCGCCGATGATCACCGCCATGGCGGTTGGCGAGCTGGAAATCGCGCTGCTCAACTCAACCTCCCTCAGCCTTGGCGTCGAGAACGCCGGCATGGAGGATATCCGCGTTTTCGCCGACGAGTTCCGCGACAGCGTCGAGGGCTACAACTCCAACGAATTCATGGTGCGCAACGACGCCATCAAGTCGGCGGCGGACCTCAAGGGCAAGACCATCGCCACCAACGCCATCGGCAGCATGGTCGATATCGCCGCACGCGCCTGGCTGCGCAAGGCCGGCCTCGAGGACAAGCGCGACTACAATGTTGTCGAGGCAGGCCTCAACACGATGAAATCGCTGCTGCTGGAAAAGAAGGTCGAACTCGCGGCCTTCGTGCCGCCCTTCCTGTTCGATCCCGAATTGCGCAAGAACGCGCACGCGCTGTTCAACCAGCGCGACGCCATGGGCCCGTCCGAACTTGGCGTGTGGGGCGCGAAGGAATCGTTTCTGAAAAACAACCGCGCCGCGGTGCTCGACTTCCTCGAGGACTCCATGCGCGTGACGCGCTGGTACAGCGATCCCGCCAACCACGACGAGGCGGTGGCGATCGTCGCGGGCGTGACCAAGGCGCCTCCGGCGCTCTTCGCCGACTGGTTGTTCACGCACAAGGATTACTATCGCGATCCCAACCTCATTCCAGACACGGCGGCGATCATCTCGAACATCGCCGTGCAGAGCCAGCTTGGCTTCGTGAAGGGCAAGCTCGACGTCAAGAAATACATCGATCTTTCCTACGTCGAGGAAGCCGCCAAGCGCCTGAAATAAATCCCTTCGCGCGAGGCGATCACGGGAACGGAGCGGTTGCATGACGGGACGGGACGTCTATCTGGTTGGCAGCGTTCCCATGGCCTCGGCGCGGGACGTCTTCCGCGAGGTGTCGGCGGCGCTGGGCGACCGCTTGCGCTGGCTGCCCGACGGCGAGACGGCGGATCGTCTCGACTGGGTGGCCGGCCTCGAGGGATTGTTCGCGGAACATCCGGCCTTCGAGCCCTCGGGCCGGGCGTTTCGCATTCATGCCACGGCGCCGCCGCGGATGCGTCGCGTGCTGAAGGCGGGCGTGAAGCCCGGGGACGTCGACTTCGGCAATCTCGGCTACGCCGATCACGCCATCGCCTCCTACGCGGAATTCGCCCGCCAGCAGGCGGCGGGGACGATCCCCGCGCGGGTGAAGTTTCAAGTCGATCTCGTGCCGGCCCATTCCGTCCTGTGGCTGTTCGTCGAGGACGAACTGCACGCGGCGCTTGACCCCGTCTACAACGCCGCCGTCAAACGCGAACTGGCGCGGATTGCGGCGGCGATTCCGCGCGACAAGCTGGCGATCCAGTTCGATGTCGCCTCGGCGGTGTTCGCGCGGCTTGAGCGCAACGAGACAAGCCCATATGGACGCGACCGCGCCGAGTCGACGGAGACCTTCGCGCGCATCCTGATCGATTTCGGCGACGCGGTTCCCGACGGGGTCGATCTCCTGTTCCACTTTTGCTACGGCGATTCCAACCACCGCCACGTGGTCGAGCCGACCGACATGGGCGACATGGTCGCGATGGCCAACCGCATCGACGCCGGGTTGTCGCGACGCGTGCAACTATTCCACATGCCCGTGCCGCGCGACCGCGAAGACGACGCCTATTTCGCGCCGCTGAAGGATCTCAGGGTTCGAGCGGGCACGGAAATCTGCCTTGGTCTCGTTCATTACACCGATGGCGTCGAGGGAACGTTGCGCCGCATGGCGGCGGCGCGACGCCATTGCAAGCAATTCCTGATCGGCACGGAATGCGGTTTCGGGCGTCGTCCGCCCGAAACAATTCCGCGTTTGCTCGGGATACACGCCGAGGTGGCGGCGGTCGGATGACATCTCGCATGGGCAAACAGGGATTGGAGACTCGCATGAACTTCCTGAAATCGTTGGCGACTGGACTTGTTCTCACGGCCTTCGCCGTGGCCTCCCCGGCGCGGGCCGAGCCCGTCAAAATCCGCGCGGCGTGGATCGTGCCCGCGGCGAACATCGCCTCCATCATCTTCGCCAAGAAGGAACTCGCGCCGCATTTCGGCGTCTCCTACGTGATGGAGCCGGTGCGCTATCAGGGCACGCCGCCCATGGTGACGGCGCTCGCCGTCGGCGAGATCGAGGTCGGCGTGCTCAACTTCACCTCGCTCGGGCTTGGCGTGCTCAACGCCGGCATGGACGATCTGCGCATCATCGCCGACGAGTTCCAGGACGGCGCGAACGGGCGCTATTCCAACGAATATTTCGTGCGCGCCGACAGCGGCATCAAGACGGTCGCCGATCTCAAGGGCAAGGTGATCGCCGTCAACTCCACGGGCGCGGCCATCGACATCGGCGTGCGCGCCATGCTGCGCAAGGCCGGCCTCGAGGACAAGCGCGATTACACCATCGTCGAGGCGCCCTTCGGCGCCATGAAGGCGATGCTGCTCGACAAGAAGGCCGATCTGATCTCGCTCGGCGCGCCCTTCTCCTTCGACAAGGAGCTCAAGGAAAAGGCCGTCCATCTGTTCGACCAGAAGGACGCGTTGGGACCGTCGGAGCTTGGCTTCTGGGTGGCGCGCGACGCGTTCCTGAAAAAGAACAAGGCCGCCGTCGAGGACTTCATGGAGGATACGCTGCGCGCCACGCGCTGGTATCTCGACCCGAAGAACCACGACGAGGCCGTGAAGATCGCGGCTGATTTCTCCAAGGCGCCGCCGGCCCTGTTCCAGGACTGGCTGTTCACGCAGAAGGATTATTTCCGCGATCCGAACCTGCAACCCAACATCGAGAGCACGCAGAAAAGCGTCGACCTCATGCGCGACCTCGGGTTCCTGAAGCAGACGATCGACGTCAAGAAATACGTCGACCTCAGCTATCTGGAGGCCGCGCGCGCGCGCCTCAAGTAGGCGCTGGCCAGCGCCCGCCCAGCGACAGGGTCAAATCGCGGCAGGCGGCGATCAACGCCGCCTCCGCTTCAACGTCGCCCTCGCGATCAATCGCCGGGCTGGCGATCGACGTGATCGCCAGCACCATGCGTCCCTGCAGATCGAACACAGGCGCGCTGACGACGCGCAAACCGGGAATGAGATCGCCGTCGACGCGGCCGATCATGTCACGCCGCACGCGCGCCTTGAGCGCGTCGAGATCGAGCGCCGCCGCCGCGCGACTGCCGCGCAAATCCTCGCGCGCCCGCGCGTCCATCACGTGGCGGTCGCCGAAGGCGTAAAACAGATGGCCCGTCGCCGAGTGCAGCAGCGGCAGGATGGAGCCGACCGCCAGCGAGGTCACGACCGCGGGATTGCCAGGAAACCACCGGACAACCGTCGCGCCCGCGTCGCCCCAGACCGCCACGAGGCAGGTGCGACCGGTCTGGCGCATGAAGTCGGCCACGGCCGCGTCCGCGCCGGCGAAAACGTCGAGCCGCGCGAGACCGGCGAGGCCGATGCGAATGGCGCCTGAATCCAGATCGTAAAGCCCCGTGCCCGGCAATTGCTTGGCCATGCCCGCCGCGATGAGGCTGGCGAGATAGCGGTGCGCCTGACTGGCCGACAGGCCCGAGGCCTGCGCCACGGTGGAAAGACTGGCGGGGCCGCGACTGGCGGCGAGCGCGGACAGGACGCCAAGCCCGATTTCAACGGACTGGATGCCCCGGCGTTTGGGCGATGACGCGTCCATGGCGGTTTCCGTTTCCCCGGCTGTTTCATTGCACAATAGCTAATGAGTTTGACATTGGCAAACCAGATGCTAAAAATACGTTGTCGCGCCCGGGCCTGAGATCCGGCGCCGGTATGGGAGGTTTTGATGGATTTCGGCTACTTCACGCTCAGCGACAATCACTACGCCAACAACCCGCGGCAACCGAACCAGTTCGTCTCGGACATTCTGGCGGAGGCGCTTTACGCCGATCAGCTCGGCTATCATTCTGCGTGGATCGGCGAACATCATTTCTCGACGCTCGGCGTGAACTCGTCGCCGGAAATGCTGCTGGCCTTCATCGCCGCGCGCACCAAGAACATCCGTCTCGCGCCAGCCGTGACCGTGCTGCCGATCCATCACCCCATCCGCGTGGCGGAGACGTGGGCGACCCTCGACCTCATCAGCGGCGGGCGCGTCGATTTCGCCTCGGGTCGCGGCTATGACGAGCGCGAATACATTCCCTTCGGCGGCGACTTCGCCAACAATCAGGCGATCTTCGAGGAGGGCATGGAAATCCTCCACAAGCTCTGGGGCTCGAAGGGTCCGGTTTCCCACAAGGGCAAGTACTACCAGTTCGAGGATCTCGAAATCACGCCTAACCCGGTGCAGAATCCGATGTCGGCCTATGTCGCCTCGTTCTCGAAGCCCTCGATCGAGCTCGCCGGCCGGCTTGGCTACGGCCTGATCGTGGCGCCCTTCGCCGCCGTGATGACGTTCGGCGGTCTCGCCGACGTCAACAAGCTCTACGAGGACACCTGCGGCAAATACGGTCAGAAGAAGAAGAAGCTGATGTGCAGCTACTTCATCCACTTTTACGACGACGACAAGAGCGAGGCGGCCGCGCGCGAGCGGCAGATTCGCTACTACAAGGAATGCGTCATCCCCGCCCTGCCCGGCGATCGCGCCACCGCCCCCAAGAGCTATCTCTACATGGTGGACCTGGTCGAGAAGCTGCATCAGGCCAAGCCCGAGGGCCTCAACGCCAACGCCGTGCTGCTCGGCAATTCCGCGCAGATCACGGACACGCTCAAGAAGGTCGAGGCCGCCGGCGTCGAGGAAGTCATCCTCTACTTCAATGTCGGCATGAAGCCGCACCCGCAGGTGAAGGACGAGATGGCGCGCTTCATGTCGGAAGTCGCCCCGCACTTCCAGGGCAAGCACAAGCTCGTCGCCGCCTGAGTCCCGGGCGCCTTAAACAACATCATCCCGCGATGACCCGGTCATCGCGGGATTTTTAATGGTCCGGCGGTTGCGCGGGTTCGACGGGCGCGATGGGCTTGCCAACGAGGGCATGGGCCTTTTCTCGGCCCATCTGGAAAATCACATAGAGGCCGGGGATCAGCAGGATGCCGACGAGGCTCGCCGCGATCATGCCGCCAAACACCGACATGCCCACCGCGCGTTGTGTCGCCGCGCCCGCGCCCGTCGCGCGCACCAGCGGCACGAGACCGAGGATGAAGGCGAAGGACGTCATCATCACCGCGCGGAAACGCAATGTCGCTGCGTTGATGGCGGCATCGACGATGGGGTGTCCCTCGCGCCTTTGTTCCATCGCGAATTCGACGATGAGAATGGCGTTCTTGGCGGCCAGCGCGATCAGCACGACGATGCCGATCTGCGCGAAGACGTTGTTGTCCAGACCCGTCAGTTCAAGCGCCAGCATCGCGCCGAACAGGCCGACCGCGACCGACAGCAACACGGCGACCGGGATCATCCAGCTTTCGTAGAGCGCGACGAGGAACAGATAGGCGAAGAGCACGGCGAGGCCGAGAATGCCCGCCGTCTGGCCGCTGGCGGCCTTCTCCTGCAACGCGGTGCCCGTCCACTCAAAGGCGAAGCCCGGCGGCAGACTGGCGCGCGCCACGTCCTCCATCGCGGCGATGGCCTCGCCCGACGAGCGCCCCGGCGCGGGACCGCCGCTCAGCGTAACCGACCGCAGATTGTTGTAGCGGACGATGGATGACGCGGCGGTGGCCATCTCCACGTCGGCGACCGCGCGCAGCGGAATCATGTCGCCCGCGGCGTTGCGCAACTGCACGCGAAAGATATCGTCGACATTCATGCGGCTGGCTGCGTCGGCCTGAACCTTGACCTGCCACGTGCGTCCGAACAGGTTGAAGTCGTTGACGTAGCTGCCGCCCAGCGACGTCTGCAAGGCGCTGAAAATGTCGGAGACTGGAACGCCCAGCGTCTGCGCCTTTTCGCGGTCGATCTTGACGACAACCTGCGGCGTCGAGGCGCTGAAGGTCGTGAAGACATTCTTGAGACGGGGATCGCCATTGGCGGCGATCATCAGGCCGCGCGCGACGGCGGCGATTTCCTCCGGTCGCGCGCCTGTCAGGCTCTGCAACTGGAATTCAAATCCCGACCCCGTGCCAAGGCCCATGATGGGCGGCAGGTTGAACGGCACGACATAGGCGGCCGCCACGGTGCTGAAGATCGCGCGCATTTCGTTGAGCGCGGCGAAGACCGACATGGACGCGTCCTTGCGCTCCTCGAAGGGCTTCATCGAGACAACGAAAAACGCCTTGTTGGGCAAGGCGAGGCCATCGAGAATGCTCTTGCCGGTGACGGCGAACACGCTCTGCGTCCACGGCCGCGACATCAGGCGCTGTTCGACGGTTTCAAGCACGCGCGTGGTGCGTTGCACGGCCGCGGCGTCGGGCAATTGCACCTCGCCCATGAAGGCGCCCTGATCCTCCTCGGGCAGAAAGCCCGTGGGGACGATGTTGGCGAGCCAACCCGCGGAGCCGGCGAAAACAAGCAGCAGCGCGAGCGACAGGATCGCCCGGCGCGCGAGCGGCCGCACCAGCGCGGCGTAGCCGTCGCGGCCCTTGTCGATGCCGTTTTGCAGAACCTTCATCACGCCGCGCGGCGGCGCCCGCCGCTTGAGGATCAGCGCGCACAAGGCTGGCGACAGCGACAGCGCGTTGATGGCAGAAATCACCATGGCGACGGAGACCGCGACGGCGAACTGCTTGTAGAGCTGACCGGTGATGCCGGGAATGAAGGCCGTTGGCACGAACACCGAAAGCAGCACGAGGGTGATCGCGATGATGGGCCCGGTGATCTGGCCCATGGCCTTTTCGGTCGCCTGCGCCGGCGTCAGATCGGGCTCGTGCTCCAGCACGTGTTCGACGTTTTCGACGACGACGATGGCGTCGTCGACCACGATGCCGATCGCCAGCACGAGGGCGAGCAGCGAAATCGTGTTGAGCGAGAAACCCAGCGCCAGCATGGCCGCGAAGGCGCCGACAAGTGCGACGGGCACGGCGAGAATGGGAATGATCGTGGCGCGCAGGCTGCCGAGAAAGACGAACACGACGACGCCGACCAGCAGGAAGGCCTCGATCAACGTGTGCTTGACGCTCTCCAGCGTCTTTTCGACGAAGACGGTGGAGTCGTACATGATCTCGTAGGACACGTCCTCCGGCAGGCGCGGCGCGATCTCGGCCAGCGCCTTCTTGATGCCTTCCGCCGTGGCGATCGCGTTGGCGCCGGGCGCCTGATAGACGCCGATGCCCGCGGCCGGCTTGCCGTTGAAGCGTGTTTCGGAGTCGCCCGTCTTCGCGCCCAACTCGACGCGCGCCACGTCCTTGACCCGCACCAGCGCACCCGAGCCCGCCGCGCGCACGACGATGTTCTCGAATTCCTCGACGCTTGTCAGGCGGCCGCGCGCGGTGAGATTGATCTGGAAATCAACCTCGTCGACGATGGGCGCGGCGCCGATGCGGCCGACCGCGGCCTGCACGTTTTGCGACTGGATGGCGCCGACGACGTCCTTCGAGGTCAGGCCGAGGCTCGACAGCCGATCCATGTCGAGCCAGACGCGCATGGAATAATCGAGCGGGCCGAACAGCACGGCCTCGCCGACGCCGGGCACGCGCACCAGCGCGTCCAGCACGTTGATCGTGGCGTAGTTGGAAAGGAACAACGCGTCGCGCGAGCCCTTGGGCGAATAAAAGGCCGCGACCTGCAACAGCGCGGCGGATTTCTTCTTTACCGTGACGCCCGCGCGCTGGACCTCGGGCGGCAATTGCGAAATCACCTGATTGACGCGGTTCGAAACGTTGACCGCGTTGAGGTCGGGGTTGGAGCCAACCTCGAAACTGACCAGCAGCGAATAGCTGCCGTCGCCGCCCGACGTCGACTTCATGTAGAGCATCTTGTCGACGCCGTTGACGGCCTGCTCGACGATCTGGCCGAGCGATTGCTCGACGGCGCCCGCGTCCGCGCCCGGATAGAAACCCGTCACCTGCACCTGCGGCGGCACGATGTCGGGGAACTGCGCGACCGGCAGGGCGAAATAGGCGATGATCCCCGCGATCGTGATGACAATCGAGATGACGAAGGCGAGCCGCGGACGGCGAATGAAGACGGCGGAGATCACATCAGGCTCCCGTCACTTCGCGACGCGCTGGGGCGTGACGGTCTGGCCGGGGCGCGCGCGCTGCTGGCCCTGCACGATGACGAGATCGCCGGCCTTCACGCCGGCCTCGACGGCGACGAGCCCGTCGCGCTGAACCCCTGTCTTCACACGCCGCTGCTCGACCTGATTGGTCGGCGACACCACGAAGACATAGGCGCCGCCCTGATCCATGGCGATGGCCGCCTGCGGGATCGCGACCGACTCCTCGCCCGCCGTTCGTTCAAGCTGCACGCGCACGCTCTGGCCATCGGTCAGCAAGCGTTTCGGGTTCTTGAACGTGGCGCGAACAACCTGCCCGTCCGTCTTGGCGTCGACGGAGACATCCAGAAAGCCGATCTTTCCGATTTCCCCGTAGATGGAGTCGTCGGCCAGCTTGAGGGACACCTTGATGTCGGCGGCGTCGCCGCCGGCGCGGCGCGCGTCGAGTATTTCGCGCTGGCTGACGGGAAACAGCACGTTGACCTCGTCGTCGCGCACGACCGTAGCGAGCACGCCGCTGTCGGGCCCCACGAGATTGCCGGGCGTGACCGCGGGACGACCGACGCGGCCGGAAATCGGCGACTTGATCTTCGTGTAGGACAGCTTGATCTGCGCGTCGGCGAGCGCGGCCTGCGCTTCCTTCACAGCCGCGGCGGCGCGCGCCTGATCGGCGATCCGCTGATCAAGCTGCGTCTGCGCGACGGCGTTGGTCTTGATCAACTCCTTGCCGCGCTGCAACTGGGTATCGGCGTTGTCGAAGGTGGCCTTGGCCGATTCAAGTTGCGCCTGCCGTTGGGCGACGGCCGCCTGAAACGACTCCGGCTCGATCTCGAACAAGACCTGATCGGCGGTCACCGCGTCGCCGTCGTTGAATTGCCTCGGCCCCAGAAAGCCGGAGACTCGGGCGCGCAAATCAACCTTTTCAATGGCTTCAACGCGTCCGATGAAATCGGCGCGGCGGGCGAGCGAGCGCATCTCCGCCGGTTGAACCAGCACGGCCGGCGTGGGTGGGGCTTGCGCCAAAGTGGGAGCCGATGCGGCGAGCAACGATAGCGGAGTGAGGAAAGCCAGGGCCGACCTGCGCGCGCGCGCGCCAAAAAAGGCTCGATTCCGATCGACCATTTGCCACCCTGCTGAATTATTTCGGGGCGACTATTACACAGACCCGACGATGCGAAAACACGCTGATGCGCCGAACACTTGAAATTTAATCGCGCCTTTACCTTGATAACGAAGTCAAGATGGATCGTTCGATTTCAAAGGCGACCGAGGCTGGCCCAGGCCAGAACGGCGCAAACGCCGAACATCAGCGAAAGCGCGCCAAGGTAGATGGCGCGGCGCGCGGCGGGAGCGCGCTCGATGCTGGAGTCGCGCACCAGCCGCGCATCGGCCTGTGGCATGAAGGAAGGGTCGAGGGATGAAGCCCGCATGGCGGCGTGTCCGGGGTTACTGGGTTTTGCTTGTGGATAACCCTGATCCGGCACGCGTTACGAACCCGTCAATTTGATCGATGAAAGCTCGACGCATTTGACTTAAAAACGCGTGTCGCGCCACGGCGCGAAAATGGGGCGGGCCGATCGGCGTCGGGATGGGCCGGCGCGGTCTGCCCTATCCTCCGACGTACCGGCGGAAGTATCGCCGTCCCAACGCCGTCAGCACCTCGTAACCGATGGTGCCCGCGCGCGCGCCAATCTCGTCGACCGTAATGGCTTCGCCCATGAGTTCGACCATGTCGCCCGGCGCGAGATCGGCGGGCGCGTCGGTGACGTCGATGACGGTCAGGTCCATGGAGACCCGGCCCGCGAAGGGACATCGCACGCCCCTGACCATCGCCTCGCCACCCGGCCGCGTGTCCGTCGCCATCAGGGCGCGCGGCAAGCCATCGGCATAGCCGACGCCAATGGTCGCGAGACGGGTCGGGCGCCGCGCGGTCCACTGGCCATTGTAGCCAACGGTTTCGCCGACGCCGATGGCGCGCAACTGGATGATCCGCGCTTCAAGACGAACGACGGCGCGCATCGGATTTGGCTGGCCGGGGGTCGGGTTGCCGCCATAGAGCGCGTAACCGGGACGCGCGAGATCGAAGCACGGGCGCGCCGGCAGAAAGATCGCCGAGGAATTGGCGAGGCTCGCCGCGACGCCGGGACACCGGTCGCGCGCGGCGCGGAAGGCGGCGATCTGCCGGGCGTTGTGGGCGTCGCCCGCATCCTCGGAGGAAACCATGTGGCTCATCACGAGGTCGATGGCGAGCCCCTCGACCGCCAGCGCGTCATCGAGTTGGGCCAACCCGACGCCCAGACGGTTCATGCCCGTGTCGATCTGCAAGGCGGCCGGCGCCGGCTCGCCGCGCGCGCGGGAAAACGCCGCCCAGGCGCGCGCCTGATCGAGATCGCACAGGACCGGCGTCAGCCGATGCTCGGCATGGGCGGCGAGTATGTCATCGCCGGGCAGCAGGCCGTTCAGCACGTGGATGCGATGGGGCGAGGCGGCGCCCAGCGCGGCCCGCGCCCGCGCGCCCTCGCTGGCCTGCGCCACGAAGAACGTCGAGCAGCCCGCCTTCGCCAGCGCCCTGATGGCGGGCTCGAGACCGACGCCATAGGCGTCCGCCTTCACGACCGCCGCGCAAGCGGCCGGCGCCGCGAGATCGGCGAGCTTGCGCCAGTTGGCGACCAGCGCGCCAAGGTCGATCGTCAGGACCGCCTGCGTCGACGCGCGAGACGGGGCCGCCGGCGCTTCGGGCACGTCAGATCCGCTCCGGCAGGGAGTCTTCGCGCGCCAGATTGGAGAAGCGGGTGAACTCGCCCTCGAAGGCCAACTCGACCGTGCCCGTGGGGCCGTGGCGCTGCTTGCCGATGATGACCTCGGCCCGACCGTGGGCGCGCTCCATGGCGTTCTGCCACTCCATGTGCTCGGGCGTGCCCGGCCGCGGCTCCTTGTTCTTGAGGTAATATTCCTCGCGATACACGAACATCACGACGTCCGCGTCCTGCTCGATGGAGCCGGACTCACGCAGGTCGGAGAGCTGCGGGCGCTTGTCGTCGCGCGCCTCGACCTGACGCGAAAGCTGGGAAAGCGCCATAACCGGAACATTAAGTTCCTTCGCCAAAGCCTTGAGACCAGTGGTGATTTCGGTCAATTCCTGAACGCGATTCTCACCCGCCTTCTTCGACCCCGACAGAAGCTGGAGGTAGTCGATCACCAGGAGGTCGAGACCCTTCTGGCGCTTCAGGCGCCGCGCGCGGGCGGCGAGTTGCGCGATCGAGATGCCGCCGGACTGATCGATGTAGAATGGCACGACGTGCATCTCGCGCGCGGCGGCGGAAATCTGCTGGAACTCGCGCTCGGTGATATCGCCGCGGCGGATCTTGTAGGAGGCGACGCCCGATTGCTCGGCGATGACGCGGGTCGCCAGCTGCTCGGACGACATTTCCAGCGAGAAGAACCCGACGATGCCGCCGTTGACGGCGTGCTGGGTGCCGTCGGCGCGCGTCTCCGCCTCGTAGGCGCGGGCGATGTTGAAGGCGATGTTGGTGGCAAGCGCCGTCTTGCCCATGCCGGGGCGGCCCGCCACGATGATCAGATCGGACTTCTGCAAGCCGCCCATCTTCTGATCAAGATCGTCCATGCCCGTGGCGACGCCCGACAGCTTGCCGTCGCGGGCGTAGGCGCTGGCGGCGAGATCGACGGCGATCGTCAGGGCGGAGGAGAAGGACTGGAAGCCGCCCTCGTAACGCCCCTGCTCCGCGACCTCGTAAAGACGCCGCTCGGCGTCCTCGATTTGCTCGCGCGGCGACATGTCGAAGGGCGAGTCATAGGCCGTGTTGACCACATCCTCGCCGATATTGATCAGCGTGCGCCGCACGGCGAGATCGTAGATCACGCGCCCGTAGTCCTGCGCGTTGATGACCGTCGTCGCCTCGGCCGCCAGACGGGCGAGGTATTGCGGCACGGTCACGCCGCCCAGATCGTGCTCGCCCAGAAACGTCTTGAGGGTGGCCGGCGTCGCCAGCTTGCCCGAGCGGATCAGATGCGACGCGACCTCGAAGACGCGGCGATGCAGCTCCTCGGAAAAATGCTCCGAACGCAGGAAGTCCGACACGCGGTCATAGGCGTCGTTGTTGACGAGAATTGCGCCCAGCAGGGCCTGCTCCGCCTCCACGTTATGGGGCGCGACCCGATAGGCGGGGGTTTCGGTGGCGGCGGCCGGGAAAAAGCCGGCGCGGCCCGTCAATGGTTCAACGGCGGACATGGGCTCGCGAGTGATTCGAGAACGGGCTTGGGTGGACAGACGGAAATTCTACACCGGAACGTGCATTCGATGCACCATCGCACGACCATCCGGCCGGCGCGACGCCCGGACCCCGCTCATCCCGCTTTCAACAGGCGACGAAAAATAATTGGCGGAATAGCCGCCAGCCCTTGACGCGAAAACGCCCGGAAGCATGGGCTTCCGGGCGTCTTTACCGCGCGAATGAAGGCTGGAAGCGACTAGCGGTCGCCCATGCTGCCGCCGGCTTCCGCCAGCGCCTGACCGACCTCGAGGCCGAGATCGTCCATCGAGGTCTCGACGCGGGTGTTGATTTCCTCGCCCTTGGCCTGACGCTCGGCTTCGTCGGCCGAACGGGCGACGTTGATCGTGACCTTGGCCTCGACTTCCGGATGCAGGTGCACCGGCTGCACGTGCAGGCCGAGGGTCTTGATCGGCGACAGCAGCGCGATCTGGTTGCGATGCACGGTCACGCCGCCAGCCGAAATCGCCTCGGCGACGTCGCGCGAGGAAACCGAACCGTAGAGCTGGCCGGTCTCGCCCGCCTGACGGATCATGACAAAGGACTTGCCATCGAGCGCCTCGGCGACCTTCACGGCCTCGTTCTTGAGTTCGAGGTTGCGGGCCTCGAGCTGGGCGCGCTGGGATTCAAAGCGCTTCTTGTTGGCTTCGTTAGCGCGCAGGGCCTTGCCCTGCGGCAGCAGGAAATTGCGGGCGAACCCGTCCTTCACGCGCACGACTTCGCCCATCTGGCCAAGGCGGGCGATGCGTTCTAGCAGAATGACTTCCATGATTGTTCTCCGTTCGATGGTTTACTTGGGTTGGATGGAAACGGCTGGCGCCCGTCGGAACGGACGCGCGACGTCGGCGAGACCAAGGCCGGCGGCGACGAGCAGCGGCCAGGGAAAAAGCGCGAAGCACAGCGTATAAAATCCGACCAGAATGGCCGGACGGGCAGAGCGCCCGCGGGTCAAAGCATGCAGCGCCGCCAGCCCGTGCAGCGCGAAGGCGACCACAAGCGCAGCGACGGCGGCGGAGGCCAGCAATCGGCCGAGGCCCGCGACGGCGCAGGCGGCGAGCGCGCCAGCCAGCAGCGCGAAACCCCAGCGGGGCAGACGCAGCGTGGCGGGAAGGTCCGGCCAGGCCCGCGGCAACTGACCGGAAATGGCGCTGATGCGCGCGGCGAGCCAGAGATTGATGGCGAGTCCGGCGACGCCCCACGCGGCGGCGGCGGGCGTCATGCCAAGCGCGACCCAGGTCGCGAATTCGCGCGGATCGAGACCGCTCAACGGATTTTCTGGCGCGCCGAGGATGGACGCGGCGATGGGCGTCAGCCGGTTGACGATGTCCTCGAGCGCGGCGTCGAGCGAGGGATAGGTCAGCGCCTCCAGCGCCACGCCGGACCAGGCGAGCAGGGTCGCGAGAACGGCGCAGGCCATCAGGAGATAGCCGGGCGCGCCCAGCACGGGACGGCGAGCCATGCCGCACAGCAAAAGCGCGGGAATGGCGACCGTGATGAGATAAAAGCCGCCGACATGCGGATCGAGCACGATGGCGATGGCGGCGGCGCCGAGAACGCCCGTGGCGGCGCCGATGCGCTCGCCCTGCCCCAACGCCGCGATCATCAGCGGCAGGGGCGCGATCAGGCCGAGCGCGAGCGCAAGCGCCGACCCCTTCGCCGGAACGACGAAGAGGATCGCGGAGGCCAGGCCCGCGCCCAGCGCCATGATGATTTGCTGCAACATCGCCGAGCTGTCCCGCCTTTCGAGCGGTTAGGGCGAAACGATCAAACGTTTCGCCCAACCAAGCCGACCCGGACGATCCGGGGCGGCCGACGTCATCCGTCCCGCGAGCGGGACAGGCGCCCTTAACCGATCAGGTAGGGCAGCAGGCCGAGGAAGCGCGCGCGCTTGATGGCCTGGGCGAGCTCGCGCTGCTTCTTGGCGGAAACCGCCGTGATGCGCGAGGGGACGATTTTGCCGCGCTCGGAGATGTAGCGCGAGAGAAGACGCGTGTCCTTGTAGTCAATCTTCGGCGCGTTCGGGCCCGTGAAGGGGCAGGACTTGCGACGACGGAAGAACGGACGACGGCCCGGAGCGGAAGTGGTCGTGTTGCTCATCAGTAACCTCCTCCAACGGACGCATCATCGCGCGGACGGCGCGGGCCGCGATCGGGACGATCGCCACGGTCGGGACGCGGGCCACGGCGGTCGCCACGGTCGTCACGATCCCGGTCGCTGTCCTCGCGCTTGCGGGTCATGGCCGACGGGCCTTCCTCGTGTTCCTCGACGCGCAGCGTCAGGAAGCGAAGAACGTCTTCGTTCAGGCCCTGCAGACGCTCGACCTCGGCGACAGCCGCGGACGGCGCGTCGATGTTCAACAGCGTGAAGTGAGCCTTGCGGTTCTTCTTGATGCGGTAGGCGAGCGACTTGACGCCCCAGTACTCGATCTTCGCGACCTTGCCGCCGCGCGCCTCGATGATACCCTTGAACTGTTCGGTCAACGCCTCGACCTGCTGGGCCGTGACGTCCTGCCGAGCCAGGTAAACGTGCTCGTAAAGAGCCATGATTTGCCTTTCTCTGTTCTGTTCAGCGCCGGCGCGGAGCCCTTCAAGCCCGGAGAAAGGCTCGACGGAATTCTGATCGAAGGCGGAGACACGGGAAGGCGGACCTTGCGGCCCTGATCGCGACGCGCGCGACCCTTCCGTTCAGCCCCCGGCCGGAGCTAACGGGGCGGTGTATGACGGAGTTTCTCCCCGGAAGCAACCCATGCGCTCAAGATTTCATGCCGGGGTGACGGGGCCCATGCCCTTCGTTATAAGCCTTGCCTCGACGGCGGATGATTTGTTTGCCACGCGGCGCGACACGAGGCCTTTACGCATGCCATCCTATCTCGACCTGACCCTGATAGCGGTTGTCCTTCTGTCGGCGCTGCTATCGATGCTGCGTGGGTTCACGCGCGAGGTTCTGGCGATCCTGTCATGGGCGGCGGCGGCGGCGGCTGCCTATTATCTGTATCCGCTCGGCATGCCTTATTTGAAGGCGTATATCTCGAAGGAACAGTACCAGATGGCCGCCTCGGCGGCGGCGATCTTCTTCGTCACGCTGGTGATCGTCTCCTTCATCACGGTCAAGATTTCCGACGCCATTCTCGATTCGAAAATCGGCGCGCTCGACCGGTCGCTCGGCTTTCTGTTCGGCGCCGGCCGCGGCTATCTGCTTTGCGTGATCGCCTTCGTTTTCTTCGCCTGGCTCGTGCCGGAGAAGTCCTATCCGACCTGGGTGCAGAATTCGAAAACCCGCGCCTGGCTCGAGGCGACGGGCCAATCGCTGCAAGGCATGCTGCCCGAGAATCTCGACACCACGATTTCAAGCGTGCTCAAGAAACAGAAGGGCGGGGTCAACGAGGATCCGCCGCCAGAGCCAGACACCGACAAGGCCGCCCCCGTCGCGCCCGCGCCCGTGCGTCCGGGCCAGCGCACCGAGGCGGCGCCGCCCGCCCCCAGCGCCTCGGTTGTCCGGACCGTCGCGCCCGCCACGCGCTGACTCCGTTGCAAATTTGTGATCCGCGTCGAGTCGGCAAATCCGACGCGACGCGCTATATGATCGGTAACCCAGGACACGAGCGATGCATGGAGCCGATCACATGATCATGAGCCCGGCCGGCGCGGATTCGCATGACGCGTATTTCGATCCCGACGCGGATCGCCTGCGCGAGGAATGCGGCGTATTCGGCATTTTCGGCCACCCGGAGGCGGCGGCCATCACGGCGCTCGGCCTGCACGCGCTCCAGCATCGCGGTCAGGAGGCGGCGGGCATCGTCGCCTTCGACGGCAAGCGCTTCTCCACCGAGCGCCGAATGGGCCTCGTTGGCGACCACTTCTCATCGCGGGCGACGATCGAGCGCCTGCCGGGCACGGCCGCCATCGGCCACGTGCGTTATTCGACGACGGGCGAAACCATTCTTCGCAACGTGCAGCCGCTGTTCGCCGAGCTGGACACCGGCGGCTTCGCCGTCGCCCACAATGGCAACCTGACCAACGGCCTCGCCCTGCGGCGCGATCTCGTGCGCCAGGGCGCGATTTACCAGTCGACATCGGACACCGAGGTTATTCTTCATCTCGTGGCGCGCAGCCGCAAGGGACGCATCCTCGATCGCTTCATCGAGGGGCTTCGGCAGATCGAGGGCGCCTATTCGCTGGTGGCGCTGACCAACAAGAAACTGATCGGCGTGCGCGATCCCCTCGGCATCCGCCCGCTCGTGCTGGGCGAACTCGACGGCTGCTATATTCTGGCGTCGGAGACCTGCGCGCTCGACATCATCGGCGCGCGCTTCGTGCGCGATGTCGAGAATGGCGAAATCGTCGTCATTTCCGAAAAGACGGCGGAAAACCCCACGGGCATCGAATCGCACAAGCCGTTTCCGCCCGTGCCGATGCGGCCCTGCATCTTCGAATACATCTACTTCGCGCGGCCCGACTCGGTCGTGCATGGCCGCCAAGTCTATGACGTACGCAAGCGCATGGGCGCGCAACTGGCGCGCGAGTCGGGCCTCCCGGCCGATGTTGTCGTGCCCGTTCCTGATTCAGGCGTGCCCGCCGCCATTGGCTACGCGCAGGAGTCAGGCATTCCCTTCGAGCTCGGCATCGTGCGAAACCACTATGTCGGTCGCACCTTCATCCAGCCGACCCAGAAAATCCGCGAAAACGGCGTGCGCCTGAAACACAGCGCCAACCGTTCCGTCGTCAAGGGCAAGCGCATCGTGCTGATCGACGACTCGATCGTGCGCGGGACGACTTCGGTCAAGATCGTGCAGATGATGCGCGAGGCCGGCGCGGCGGAGGTGCATTTCCGCATTTCCTCGCCGCCGATCACCCACCCCGATTACTACGGCATCGACACCCCGCGGCGCGAAAAACTACTCGCGGCCAATCATACGCTCGAGGAAATGCGCGCCATGATCGGCGCTGATTCGCTGGCGTTTCTCTCGGTCGACGGCATCTATCGCGCGATGGGCGAGGATGGCCGCAACAACGCCCGCCCGCAGTTCACGGACCATTGCTTCACCGGGGATTATCCGACCCAGTTGACCGATCTGGCGGAGGAAAGCGGCCGCAAGCAGCTCTCCCTGCTGGCTGAAACGGCGTGATCCGCCATATGGCGGATTTCCAAGGATAATTTCACTTTTCCAGAACCTGCTTCCGGACTATGCTTTCGGCAATAATAAATCGAAGCCATGGTTGGAGGGTCTGGAAGATGAACGCGATTAAAATCGCCGGCATGATGATCGCGCTCGGCGCGGCGGCTCCCGCCTTCGCTCAGGAAGGCCCCAAATTCGTTTTTGAAGGCGATGTCGTTCGCGGCGCCGGTCCCGGCGCGCAAGGCCCCGGCTGTGTGTTGAACAGCCGCTTCAAGCGCGGCGAGACCATGTTGTTCCGCATCCGCCTCGTCGATCCCAAGACAGGCAAGCCGCTCGACAACAAGGCCGTGAAAAGCATCGAAATCGTGCTTTCCAATGGCGAAAAGTCACCCATGTCCTATCATCAGCATCCGCCGAAGGATCCGACCGACTGGTTCTGGTCGGGCGGCTGGATCGTGCCGGACAATCAGCCGACGGGTTCGCTGTCCTACAAGGTTGTCGTAACCGATCTTGACGGCAAGACCGTGGACTGGAGCCCCTTCAAGGTGGCCGCTTCCCAGATCACGGTCGTCGAGAACTAGGCGCGTGAACGGCGTCCGGGGACTCGCTTGCGCCGTCGCGCTTCTCGGCGCGACGACTCTGGCGCAGGCGGCTCCCGCCGATCTTGGTCCGGTGGTCGATATCAGCGAGCCTTCGGGCGGCTACGTCGGAAAGCTCTCCCTTTCGCCCGCCCACGCGCCGGTTGGCGGCAAGGTGCGGGTCGCCGGCGCGGGATTTCCGCCCGGCCAGCCGGTCGATCTCGTCTGGCGGACCGTGAATGGCCGCTGGAAGGTCGGCAACGGCGAATACCACGGACGCGAATATGTTCCGGCTGCCTATCGCATCGCCGTGGCGACGCCCGACGCCAGCGGGGCTTTCTCGGTTGAATTCACGACGCCCGAGGACTTCGGCTACGCGCACGATATCGTCGTTCAACAGGGCAAGCGCCTGCTGACCCAGGCGGGCTTCAATCTCGACATGAGCTGGGACGTGTCGCCGAAATCCGCGCCCGCCGGCGCGCCCGTGACAATCGACGTCAAGGGCATCGGCTGGCGCCAGCTCGAAAACAGTTGGGATCTCGCCTACGACAACGCCTTCGTCGGCTGGGTGTCGGCGGTGGCAACGCACGGCTCGGCGCGCTTCACGATTCCCGCCACGGGCGCCGTCGGCGAACATGTGCTGAAACTGATCCACGGGGAGTTCACCTTCCCCTATCTCAATCCACAGCAGAATCCGCGGCCCGACCGGCCACGCTTCGAGGCGTCCTTCAAGCTGACGCCGGGCGCGCCGGTCTTGCCGCCGCCCGCCTCGGCGCAGACCCAGACCGCGCCGCGGGGCTTGCCCGCGCCAGGCGCGCTCGTCGTCGAGCCCGCCTTCGCGGCGCTTGACGCGCCGGTGACGGTTCGCGGCAAGGGCCTGACGCCGGGCAAGACCTATGCCCTCGCCTTCGGCACGATGAGCGGCAATCGCGTCGGCGGCGGCGGCTTCGACGAAGCCGCGCGCGACATTGCGCAAGCAACCGCCGACGCGCGCGGCGACATCGCCTTCGCGTTCAAAGCGCCCGACGATCTCGGCGGCGCCCATCGCGTCTGGATCAGGGACGACCCGGCCAGCCAGCAAGGGTTTTTCACGATCCTGCCGAGCGCCCTGCCCCTCACGGCGGCGGCCGGCCCCGCCGGCACGCCCTTCTCCGTGCACCTCAAGGGCGTCGGCTGGACCGAGACGGCGAACATTCACACGATCGTCTACGACAACAATTACATCGGCTACGCCTGCGGCTTGAACAGTCAGGGCGACGTCGAGGTGTTTCTCAACGGCGCCGGCGCGCCGGGCTGGCATTTCATCGATGTCTATCCCGCCATCTACAAGGGCGAGGAAATCAGGCCCAACAATTTCCGCATCCCACAACTGACATACGCCGCCGACCACCCCGGCGAGGACTTGCCGGCCTTTCATTTCGCCTTCGAGGTGCGCGAGGGTGCAACATCGGCGGCGAGCCGCTAGACTGTCTTGAACGGTCTGGAGCTCGTTATGTCGTCGCTGAAAAATCGCATCGCCCTCGTCACCGGCGCCACGCGCGGCATCGGTCGCGCCATCGCGCTGGAGCTCGCGCGACGCGGCGCGCATGTCATCGCGATGGGCCGCACGCAGGGCGCGCTGGAGGAACTCGACGACGAGATTCGCAAGCTCGGCGGCGAGGCGACGCTCGCGCCTTGCGACCTCAAGGATTTCGCCGCGCTCGACCGCCTCGGCCTCGCCATCCACGAGCGCTGGAAGAAGCTCGACATTCTCATCGCCAACGCCGGCATTCTCGGGCCGGTGTCGCCGCTCGCCCATGTCGATCCGCCGAAATGGGAGGAAACCTTCGCGGTCAATGTCACCGCCAACTGGCGGCTGATCCGCTCGATGGACGAGCTATTGCGCGCGTCGGACGCCGGCCGCGCGGTTTTCGTGACCTCTGGCGCGGGCAGCAAGGCCGAGATGACGCCGTACATGGGCCCCTACGCGACCTCCAAGGCCGCGCTCGACGCGCTGGCGCGCACCTATGCCGCCGAAACCGCCAACACGTCGCGCGTGCGCGTGATGGTCGCCAACCCCGGCCCGTTGCGCACGCGCATGCGCGCCACGCTGATGCCCGGCGAAGACCCCATGACGTTGAAGACGCCGGACGAATTCGCCGCGCGCGTCGCCGATCTCTGCGCGCCCGAATGGAGCCAGACCGGCAAATTCTACGAGTTCAAAACGGACAGCGTGAAGAGCTTTCGCGAGCCGGCGTGACGCCGATGACCTGTTGGCGGAACGATGGGAATCGCACTCCAGACGGTCATTGAATTCGCGCTGACATGTCTGCTCATCGAGCTGACTCCCGGCCCCAACATGACCTATCTCGCGCTGGTTTCGGCGCGCGATGGCCATCGCGCCGGCTTCGCGGCGATCGCGGGCGTGGCGCTTGGTCTCGAGATCATCGGCCTTGCCGCCGCGCTCGGCCTCGCGGAAACCGTCGCCGCCTCGCCGCGTGTTTTCGCCGTTCTGCGCTGGGGCGGCGTCGCCTATCTCTGCTGGCTGGCGTGGGAGGCCTGGCGGGACAACGTCGCCCGCGACGAGACGCCCGCCAACGGCGACAAGCGTTACTTCGTGAAGGGTCTGATCACGAATTTGCTCAACCCGAAGGCGGCGATTTTCTACATCGCCGTTCTACCCCCGTTTCTCGATCCCGGCTCGAACATGGCCGCCCAGGCGGCCGCGCTGTCGACCCTCTACGTGCTCGTGGCGACGGCCATCCACGTGACGATTGTTTCGCTGGCGGGCTACCTGCGGCCTGTGTTCGCCAACCCACGCGTCATGGGCGTTTCCGGCAAGCTGTTCGCCGGCGCGCTTGTCGGCGTCGCCGCATGGCTCGCGTGGTCGACGCGGTAGGAGATCTCTCGCCTACTTGATGCGTCGCTTGCTCGGATCGTGGAAGGGATTCTTCGAGCCCTTCTTGCTAATGCGGATCGGCACGCCCTGCAGGCCGAACGTCTCGCGCAATCCGTTGATCAGAAACCGCTCGTAGCTCGTCGGCAGCGCGTCGAGCTGATTGCCGAAGATGACGAAATACGGTGGACGCGCCTTCGGCTGCGTCATGTAGCGGATCTTGATGCGAAAGCCGGAGACGGCGGGCGGCGGCGTGCGGTCGATGACCGGCGCCAGCCATCGGTTGAGACGCCCGGTGCCAATGCGCATGTTCCAGACTTCATGGACCTTGAAGATGGCTTCCATGAGCTTGTCTACGCCCGTTCCCGTCAGGCCCGCGACTGGAATGACTGGCGCGCCGCGCACCTGCGGCAACAGCCGGTCGGCTTCTTCGCGCAACTCGCGCAATTTCTTGTCGGGCTCGGGGATGAGATCCCATTTATTGAGGCCGATCACCAGCGCCCTGCCCTCGCGCGCCACGAGATCGACGATGGTGAGATCCTGCTTCTCGAAGGGGATCGTCGCGTCGAGCAGCACGACCACGACCTCGGCGAACTTCACCGCGCGGATGGCGTCGGCGGCGGCGAGCTTTTCGAGTTTTTGCACGACGTTGGCGCGGCGACGCAGGCCCGCCGTGTCGAACATCTTCATCTTGCGCTTGGTGTGATCGCGCCGCGTCCATTCGAATTCAACGCCGATGGAATCGCGGGTGATGCCCGCCTCCGGGCCCGTCAACAGACGATCCTCGCCGAGAATGCGGTTGAGCAGCGTCGACTTGCCGGCGTTCGGGCGACCGACAACCGCGACGTTCAGCGGCTTGGTGATGTCGAGTTCGCTGCCATCCTCGTCATCGTCGAATTCGGGGCGCGCCTCGTCCTCGTCTTCCTCGAAGCGCGGGAGCGCGGTCTGCTCGGGCAAGGCCTCCAGCAGCGCCTCGTAGAGCGCGTTGATGCCGACGCCATGCTCGGCGGAAAACACCAGCGGCTCGCCGAGGCCAAGTTTCCACGCGTCGATGGCGCCGGCCTCGCCGACCTTGCCCTCGGCCTTGTTGGCCAGAAGGATGATCGGCTTGCTGGCGCGCCGCACGAGTTGCGCGAAATGCTGATCGGTCGGCGTCACGCCCACGCGCGCGTCGATCATGAACAGGATCGCGTCGGCGTCGACGATGGCCGCCTCGGTCTGCGCGCGCATGCGGCCCGTGAGGGTCGCTGAATCGCTTTCCTCGAGACCGGCCGTGTCGACGATGGTGAATTCGAGATCGGCGATCCGCGCCTTGCCTTCGCGCCGGTCGCGCGTCACGCCCGGCAGATCGTCGACGAGCGCGAGCTTCTTGCCGACAAGGCGATTGAACAGCGTAGATTTGCCGACGTTGGGGCGGCCGATGATGGCGATTGTGAATGACATGACTCAAACCCCGTCCGGCGTCGGACGGGTCTATCCTTTCGGCTTGCCGGAGCTGACGAGGCCGAGCAGCGCCTCGGCGCGCGCGCGGATTTGCGCGGGCGCCTGCTGATCGACCACGATGGCGTCGAGCCATTTGCCGGCTGTTTCGAGGTCGTTCGCCTTGAACGCGGCGATGGCGAGATATTCGCGGGCGGAATTCCGGAAGGCCCCGCCAACCTGCGCCAGCGGTTCGAGGCGCGTGCGCATTTCCGCGAGGTCGGCGGTGTCGATGCGCAGGATCGCCGCGCGAAGCCGCGCGATATCGCGCATGGCCGCGTCGGCGGCGTTGTCGTTGGCAAGCGACTCATAGATCGAGACCGCCTTGGCCGGATCGCTCGCCGCCAGATTGGCCGCCGAGCGGAACCGCGCCAGCAGCGCGTAACCACCGGGCCCTTGGGCGATCACGTCGCGGAAGGCCTCGTCCGCCTCGGCGGCCTTGCCGTCCTTGGCGAGCTGAAGCGCGCTCTCATAGCGGGCGCCGGCCGCCTCGGCGGCGGCGCGGGTGGCGTTCTGGTAATAGCGCCAGCCGCCCGAGGCGGCGATCACCGCCACGGCGAGGGCGATGACGTACTTCTGGTTGCGACCCCAGAATTCCAGCGCCTTGTCGCGCCGGACTTCCTCATCGACCTCCTGGAAAATATCGGCCATCTCAATTCCGGATATGCTTGGGAGCCATGGTCCGCCCCGCGGACGTGAACACAGGCGGTTAGCACGTGGCGACCGCCAATGCGAGGCCGATTTCACCAAGAGGACAAACCGCGCGCCGAACATCGGCGCATGCCGGACGAATCGACGGCGCGCGATCCCGCTTCGGCGAAATCGCGACAAGTTAAAAATATGTAATTATTCAAGTATCCGCTTTCACATAGGCGTGATTTCACGGTGAATGAACATTACAAATATTTAAGTTGCACCGCAGCATGACGGGTATAAACCAAAAACACGCCGGGGGGCGCAGTAATCAGCCCGTAATCGCGGGCTGACCCAAATAAAGGGTAATACAATGAACATTCGTTTTGCCAGCGCGCTCGTCGCCGTCGCCATCATGGGCGCCGCCACCGCCGCTTCCGCCGCCCAGCGCGTCCACCATCAGGCCGCCGCCCAGACGCAGACGGTTCAGACCACCGCCGATGGCGAGGTCTTCATGCAGCCGCGCGAGACCGAGGGCGAGAAGGCGATGTTCGATCGCACCGAGGAACTCAGCAACTACTGATCGATACTTCCTCCGCCGACGTCCCCCACGTCGGATGGAAGCAGACGGCGACCGGAACCCTCCGGTCGCCGTTCTTGTTTCCGGCGACGCACGCGGCGGGACGAAATTGACGCGCGCCGGCGAGACGCCCTATGGTTCACGAATGAACCAACCCTTGCTGACCCCTGTCTTCATCCTGATCGCCCTTACCTTCGCGCTGCTGTTCTGGATGGGCGGCGCGCGTTTCATGGCTGTCAGCGACCGCGCGGTCAGGATCAAGGATATCGCCCTTGGCCAGCAGGCCTGGCCGCCGCGCGTGACGAAGATCGACCGCTCGTTTCACAACCAGCTTGAATTGCCGCTGCTGTTTTACGCGCTGGTCGCGCTGGCCATCGGCATGGACATCCAATCCACCCTGTTAGTGACGCTGGAATGGTTGTTCGTCGCGCTGCGACTTGTTCACGCGGGCATCCACGTCACCACCAATCACCTCCTCGCCCGGTTCGCCGCCTTCGTGGCTGGCGCGCTGGTCCTGCTGATCATGTGGATCTGGTTCGCGGCGCGCGTCTATTTCGGTCCCTGAGCGTCGGATTGGCTTTGGCCGGCCCTTTGCTCTAAGGGTCCGCGACCCCCATCCACGTTCAAAGATTGCCCGCCATGACCCCCGCCGCCCGTGTCGCCGCCGCGATTGAAGTCCTCGACGCTCTCGTCACGCGTCGCGAGCCCGCCGCCGAATCCCTCAAGGATTGGGGCAAGGCCCATCGCTTCGCGGGCTCCGGCGACCGCTCCGCCATCGCTGGCCTCGTTTTCGACGCGCTTCGCCGCAAATCCTCCGCCGCCTACGTGATGGACGCGCAAACGCCGCGCGCGATCATGCTGGGCGCCCTGCGCGAGGCGCGCGGGCTCGATCTCGGCGCGATCTCGGCTCTTTTCAATGGCGAGGGTCATGCGCCCGCGCCCCTGAGCGACGCTGAAAAGGCGCGCTTGACCAGCGCGTCGCTCGACGGCGCGCCGGACCACGTGCGTGGCGATTATCCCGAATGGCTCGCCGGCGCCTTCGCCGCGGTGTTCGGCCAGAACGCGGTGGCCGAGGGCCGCGCGTTGGCCGAGCGCGCGCCGGTCGACATGCGCGTCAACACGTTGCATGGCGATCGCGACGCCGCCCTGAAACAGCTTGCCCATCTGCATCCCGCGCCAACCGCGCTGTCGCCGATCGGCCTGCGCATCGAAATTCCCGTCGATGGCCGCGCGCCCGCGTTGCAGGCGGAACCCGCCTACGCCCGCGGCCGCGTCGAGGTGCAGGACGAGGGGTCGCAACTGGCGAGCCTGCTCGCCGGCGCGAGCGAGGGCATGCAGGTGCTCGACCTGTGCGCGGGCGGCGGCGGCAAGGCGCTGGCGCTTGGCGCCGCGATGAACAACACCGGGCAGATCTACGCGACCGACACGGACGGCCGCCGGCTCATGCCGATCTTCGCCCGCATGGAGCGCGCCGGCGTGCGCAACATCCAGACCCGCGCCCCGCGCGGCAAGGAGGACGTGCTCGCCGATCTCGAGGGCAAGTGCGATCTGGTCTTCGTCGACGCGCCCTGCACGGGCGTCGGCGCGTGGCGGCGCAATCCCGACGCCAAATGGCGCACGCGCCCCGGCGCGCTGGAACAGCGGATGAAGGATCAGGATCAGGTGCTGGCGAACGCCGCCCGTTACGTGAAAAAGGGCGGCTCGATCTGCTACACGACCTGCTCGTTGCTGCGCGAAGAGGACGAGGACCGCGTCGCCGCCTTCCTCGCGAGCCACGGCGACTTCCTGCCGCGCGACCCGACGCACATGGCGCGACTGGCGGGCGTGCCGAAACTGGCTGAATACGCCTCGAAATTCGGCCCGGGCATTCGCCTCTCCCCGTTCACCACGGGGACGGACGGCTTTTACGTGACGTCGGTCGTCAAGACCTGAAACCGCTCAGGCCGCGATGGCCCGCGGGGACGCATCCGGATCGACGCGATCGGGAACCGGCGCGGGCAGTTTTTCGCCAAGCGTGGCCGGAGCCGCCCGCCCGCACAGCGCGCGATCGACTTTCCAGCGTTCGGCGCGCCCGAGATCGTCGAGGCCCGTGAGCGCGCGCAGATAGGCGTCCCGCTCCATCGGCGCGAAGCCGAGATGCGCGACGTCGCCATCGCCGACGAAATCGTGAAGCAGGAACCCCTTTTCCTTCAGATGGCGGTTCAGCACGACCAGCGCGACATCGGCGAGATCGGCGTCCTCGCCAAACACGCCCAGCGTCACGAAGGCCTGCCCGACCGCCACGCCGAAGGCGCCGGCGACGCGACGGCCCAGCGCGTTCTCGACGTCGATGGCGTGCGCGTAGCCGAGATCGGCGAGACCCGCCAGCACGCTCAACCCGCGCGGCGACAACAACCGGCCCGAACGCCAGCCGCCCCGCGCGCGGGCGTGCGCCGCGATGGTCATGTCGAAATCGGCGTCGATCTCGAAAACAAGCTCGCCGCCGCGCAGCAACCGGCGCGCGCCCGTCGGCAGGCGGCAGCTTGCCGGACGCAAGACCTGCCGCTGGGATGGCGCCCACCACTTGAGCGGGCCGCAATCGGCGGCGGGGAACAGGCCGCGCGCGAAGCCTTCCATCACCAGCTCGGCGTTGGGTTCGGCGACAAGGCCGCAGAGTCCGTCGGGGCGCGCGAGGGCGTGGGCCGGGTCGGGCAGGCCCGCCGGCTGGATGGCGCGCTCGCGCAGCACGAAGTCGAGCCCGGCGGGCAAGCCGCCGATGCTGGCGGGGCGCAGCGCCCGCGCGACGGCGAGACCGCGGCGGCGCATGCTGGACGCCACGCTTTCGGCGAACAGAACCTCGCGCCGCGCGCGACGCTCCTTCAGCGTCATCGGCGCGCCCGGCTCGAACCCCTCGGAAAACAGCAGACCCGCCTGCGCCGTCCGGTAATCAATCGTCATGGCCGTCGCCCCAATCCACGACGCGCGAGGCGTCTTACGGAACGGAACCTACCCCGCGCCTGTTTCGGGACGTTCAAGCCAATTGCTCGAATGCCCGTTAAAATCCGTTCACAAGCGGCGGGCGCGCCGAGCGCGCGATTGCGCGCGGCGGAGGGGTCGGCTAATCCGGACCTTTAGCGCAAGGACTGGACCCTATGCCCGCGCCCGACGCCCACGCAGAGATCATCGGCCATCACGACAAGACCCTGATTGTCGATTTCGGCTCACAGGTCACCCAGTTGATCGCGCGCCGCGTGCGCGAGGCGGGCGTTTATTGCGAGATCGCGCCGTTCCAGTCGGCGGAAAAGGCCTTCCACGCCCTCAAGCCCAAGGCGGTGATCCTGTCGGGCGGCCCCTGCTCGGTCACCGACGAGGGCTCGCCCCGCGCGCCTGACGTGATTTTCGCCTCCGGGGTGCCGATCCTGTCGATCTGCTACGGCCAGCAGACCACCGCCATCCAGCTTGGCGGCGCGGTCGAGGGCGGTCACGCGGCGGAATTTGGCCGCGCCGACATCGAGATCAAGGAAAAGAGCGCGCTGTTCGACGGCGTGTGGGAAGTTGGCCAGCGCTATCCCGTGTGGATGAGCCACGGCGACCGCGTCACGCGCCTGCCGCCGGGCTTCACCGTCAAGGCCGTCAGCGAGAACGCCCCCTTCGCCATCGCCAGCGACGAGAACAGGCGCATCTTCACCACCATGTTCCATCCCGAGGTCGTGCATACGCCCGACGGCGCGCGTCTGATCGCCAACTTCGTGCACAAGGTCGCCGGCCTCAAGAGCGACTGGACCATGGCCGCCTTCCGCGGCGAGGCGATCAAGGCCATCCGCGATCAGGTGGGCGACGGGCGGGTGCTCTGCGGCCTGTCGGGCGGCGTTGATTCCGCTGTCGCCGCGGTGCTGATCCACGAGGCCATCGGCGACCGGCTGACCTGCGTCTTCGTCGACCACGGCCTGCTGCGCATGGGCGAGGCGCAAGAGGTCGTGACCCTGTTCCGCGACCACTACAACATCCCCCTCGTCCACGTGGACGCGAGCGCGCTGTTCATCGGCGAACTCACCGGCGTCGCCGATCCCGAGACCAAGCGGAAAATCATCGGCAAGCTTTTCATCGACGTGTTCGAGGCGGAAGCAAAGAAGATCGCCAGCGACGGCAAGGGCGCGCCCGCCTTCCTCGCGCAGGGCACGCTTTATCCCGACGTGATCGAGAGCGTTTCCTTCACCGGCGGCCCGTCGGTGACGATCAAGTCGCACCACAATGTCGGCGGCCTGCCCGCCCGCATGAACATGAAGCTGGTCGAGCCGCTGCGCGAACTCTTCAAGGACGAGGTGCGCGCGCTTGGCCGCGAACTCGGCCTGCCCGACGCCTTCGTCGGGCGCCACCCCTTCCCCGGTCCCGGCCTCGCCATCCGCTGCCCCGGCGGCGTCACGCCGGAAAAGCTCGACATTCTCCGCAAGGCCGACGCCATCTATCTCGACGAGATCCGCAAGGCCGGGCTTTACGACACCATCTGGCAGGCCTTCGCCGTGCTGCTGCCGGTGCGCACCGTGGGCGTCATGGGCGATGGCCGGACCTATGATTTCGTCTGCGCGCTGCGCGCCGTGACCTCGGTCGACGGCATGACGGCGGATTTCTATCCCTTCGACATGAACGTGCTCGGCCGCGCCGCGACGCGGATCATCAACGAGGTGAAGGGCATCAACCGTGTCGTGTATGACGTGACGTCGAAGCCGCCGGGGACGATCGAGTGGGAGTGAGGGGCTAGTCGCCTCATGCCTACACCCCCAGCAGCGCCTTCAGCTTCGCCTGAACCTCCGCGAAGGCTGCCGCCGGCGCGCGCCAACCGATCCTGTTGATGACCTCGCCGGCATGTAGTAATATATCTACATTCTCGCGCGCCACACCGGAGCTTCGCGATGGCCATCACGACCCTGTCGAGCCGCGCGTTCAATCAGGACGCCAGCGGCGCCAAGAAGGCCGCCAACAAGGGGCCCGTCTTCATCACGGACCGGGGCAAGCCCGCCCATGTGCTGTTGAGCATCGAGGATTACCAACGCCTCGTCGGCCACGGTTCGCGGATCACGGAACTGCTCGCCATGCCCGACACGGCAAGCGTGGATTTTGACCCGCCCAAGGCCGTTATAAATAGCCGCGCGGCCGATATCGCCTGATGTTTCTTCTGGATACGAATGTCATTTCCGAACTTCGGAAAGTTGGGTCGGGCAAGGCCGACGCGCGCGTCGTCGCGTGGGCCGAGAGCGTCGACACGGCGTCCCTGCATATCTCCGCCATCACCGTGCTGGAACTGGAGCTTGGCGTGTTGCGCATGGAACGTCGCGACGCCGATCAGGGCGCGTTGCTGCGGGCATGGCTGGATGGACAGGTCATGCCGGCTTTCGACGGGCGCATACTGCCGGTGGACGCCGCCGTTGCGCGACGGTGCGCCCGCCTTCACATCCCCGATCCCCGCGGCGAACGCGACGCCCTGATCGCCGCGACGGCGCTGACGCACGGCATGACAGTCGCGACGCGCAACACCGGCGATTTCGCGTCGACAGGAGTCGCCCTTCTCGATCCCTGGCATTGAACGCGGGCCGACGCGCCACTATGTGGATCAACCGTCCACAGCCTGCCTTTCATGCGCCGCGCTGGCGCAGCATTATGCCCACTATCACCGGGGCGAATCATGTCGGACGTCGTAGCGCGCGAAACCATCGAGGCCATCCAGAAGGCGGTCGGCTTCGTGCATCTGCACGTGCACACGTCCTTTTCGTTGCGCGAGGGCGCGCTCTCCATCGCCACCCTCGCCAAGTTCGCCAAGGCCGACGACCAGCCCGCGCTGGCGATCACCGACGCCAACAACCTCTTCGGCGCGCTGGAGTTTTCCGAAAAGCTCGCCAAGGAGGGCGTTCAGCCCATCATCGGCGCGCAGATCACGGTGGATTTCGGGGACAGTTCGGATTTTTCCGGCCGCGCGGAAATTAACGGCGCTGGCCGCGCGGCGCTCGTGCTCATCGCCAGCACCGAGCGCGGCTACATGAACCTCATGCGCATCGCCACGCGCACCTGGCTCGATCCCGGACCCGGCGATACGCCGCATGTCACCTGGGCCTGCCTGTGCGAGGACACGACCGATGTTATCGCGCTCACCGGCGGCCCCGGCGGCCCCATCGATCGGGCGCTGGCCGCCGAACGGTCCGACGTCGCGGCGCGCCGGCTTGAAAGGCTGAAGGCGCTGTTTCCCGGGGCGCTCTATGTCGAATTGCAGCGCCACGGAACCGAACTGGAGGCGCGCGTCGAACCGCGCCTGATCGAACTGGCTTACGCGCATGACTTGCCGCTTGTCGCCGCCAACGAACCCTTCTTCGCCGCGCGGTCGGACTACGAGGCCCATGACGCCCTGCTTTGCATCGCCGACGGCGCGCTTGTGTCGCAGGATGGCCGCCGACAGGTGACGGCGGAACACCGCTTCAAGACGCGCGCCGAGATGATGGCGCTTTTCGCCGATCTGCCGGAAGCCCTCGCCAGTTCCGTCGAGATCGCGATGCGTTGCTCCTACCGGCCGCTGACGCGCAAACCCATTTTGCCCCGCTTCACCACGGGCGATGGCGACGCGACGGACGCGGAGACCGCCGAGGCTGCCGAACTGCGCCGGCAGGCCCATGAGGGCCTCGCCGCCCGCCTCGCCGCCCACGGCCCGGCTCCGGGCTTTGGCGACAGCGATTACGTCGAGCGGCTCGACTTCGAGCTCGACGTCATCACGCGCATGAAATTCCCGGGCTACTTCCTGATCGTCTCGGACTTCATCAAATGGGCCAAGGCGCGGGATATTCCCGTCGGTCCGGGCCGCGGCTCGGGCGCGGGCTCGCTGGTCGCGTGGTCGCTGACCATCACCGATCTCGACCCCATGCGTTTTGGCCTGCTGTTCGAGCGCTTTCTCAACCCCGAGCGCGTGTCGATGCCCGACTTCGACATCGACTTCTGTCAGGAGCGGCGCGACGAGGTCATTCGCTACGTCCGCGATCGTTACGGCGCGGATCGCGTCGCGCAGATCATCACCTTCGGTTCGTTCCTCGCGCGCGGCGTCATGCGCAACGTCGGGCGCGTGCTGGAAATGCCGCTCGGCCAGGTCGACAAGCTCGCCAAGCTCGTGCCGCAAAACCCCGCCAACCCCGTCACGCTGCAACAGGCGTTCGATCTGGAACCGCGCCTGCGCGAGGCGGCGGAATCCGACGAACGCGTGGGGCGCATGCTCGAAATCGCCGGCAAGCTCGAAGGCCTCTATTCCAACGCCTCGACACACGCCGCCGGCATCGTCATCGGCGACCGGCCGCTGCACGAACTCGTGCCGCTCTATCGCGATCCCAAATCGGACATGCCCGCCACTCAGTTCAACATGAAATGGGTGGAGCCCGCTGGCCTCGTCAAATTCGACTTTCTCGGTCTCAAGACGCTAACGACGCTCGCCAAGACGATCGCGCTGTTGAAGCGTCGCGGCGTCGAGGTCGATCTCGCGACCATCCCGCTCGACGACAAGAAGACCTACGAGATGCTTGGCCGCGGCGAAACGATCGGCGTGTTCCAGCTCGAAAGCGCGGGCATGCGCAAGGCGCTTGTCGACATGCGCGCCGACCGCATCGAGGACATCATCGCGCTCGTCGCGCTCTACCGTCCCGGCCCGATGGCGAACATTCCCACCTACTGCGCCGTCAAGCTCGGCGAGCAGGAAGCCGACTACATTCACCCCATGATCGAGCCCTGCCTGAAGGAAACCTTCGGCGTCATCATCTATCAGGAACAGGTGATGCAGATCGCGCAGATTCTGTCGGGCTATTCGCTCGGCGAGGCCGACCTGCTGCGCCGCGCGATGGGCAAGAAGATCAAGGCGGAGATGGACGCGCAGCGAGACCGCTTCGTGCGCGGCGCCATCGAGAAGAACATTCCAAAGCCCAAGGCCAACGAAATCTTCGACCTGCTGGCGAAATTCGCCGACTACGGCTTCAACAAGAGCCACGCGGCCTGCTACGCGCTGATCGCCTATCAGACCGCGTGGTTCAAGGCGAACCACCCGGTCGAATTCATCGCGGCTTCGATGACGCTCGACAAGAGCAACACCGACAAGCTGGCGGAATTCCGCAACGAGGCGCGGCGTCTCGGCATTCAGGTCGATCCACCCTCGGTCAATCGCTCGGGCGTCGATTTCGACGTGCACGCGACGGAGGGCGGCGCGCTGGCAATCCGCTACGCGTTGTCCGCCGTCAAGGGCGTCGGCGAGGGCCAATCGGCGGCGCTGGTCGCGGCGCGCGGCGACGCGCCCTTCCGCGACCTCGGCGACATGGCGCGCCGGCTCAACCCGCGCGAGATCAACAAGAAGGTGCTGGAAAGCCTCGCCGCGGCGGGCGGCTTCGACGAGCTGGAGCCTGAACGCGCCCGCGCCTTCGCCGCGATCGAACAAATGCTGGCGATCGGCAACCGCGTGCAGGAGGAACGCATCGCCGGTCAGGCGGCGCTTTTCGGCGGCGGCGACTCGGAGAAGTTCACCGCCCCGAAAGCCGCGGGCTGGCCGCCGTCCGAGCGGCTGCGACGCGAATTCGAGGCGGTCGGGTTCTTCCTTTCCGGCCACCCGCTCGACGATTACGCCGGCGTGTTGAAAAAGCTCCGCGTCGAACGCTGGGCCGACTTCGCCCGCGCGGTCAAGCAAGGCGCCACCGCGGCGCGGCTCGCCGCGACCGTGCTCGACCGCATGGAGCGCCGCACCAAGTCCGGCTCGAAAATGGGCATCGTGACCCTGTCGGACCCCTCCGGCCAATACGAGGCCATCATGTTTCAGGAGGGATTGAACCAGTTCCGCGACCTGCTCGAAAAAGGCGCCGCTGTTCTCGTGACCTTGCAGGCCACCGTGGACGGCGAGGACGTGCGCGCGCGCATCACCATGGTCGAGCGTCTGGAGGAGGCCGCCAACCGCGTGCAGAAGGGACTGCGCATCTTCCTGCGCGACGAGGAGCCCCTGCCCTCCCTGTCGCAGCGATTGGGCGGCCGTGGCGAGGGCGAGGTATCGATCGTTCTCATGCTGGCGCCGCAAGCCGGCGAAATTGAAATCCGTTTGCCCGGTCGATTCAATGTCACGCCGCAGATCGCTGGCGCCATCAAGGCAATCCCCGGCGTGGTCGCCGTCGAGCATGTATAGTGCACAATAAATAGGCACAATAATTATTGTGCGCCGCGATTGACAGTCATTTTTCCTTTTTCTTACAATCATGACCGTCAGATATATAACTATAGGGGTTGATGATTAAATTGGGGCTGACAGGGACGCTGCTGGGCGTTACCCAAATTATGGTCATTGCCGGCGTGATGTCGGCGACTTCAGCGCTTGCCGCCGATGGCACGGGCAAGAATGGCGTATTCACGGTCCACAATGAAACGGACAGCAATACCGTCGTCGGTTTTTACACCAATGACGGCAGCGGCTGGAGCACGAACTGGATGAGCAGCAGGCTCAAGCCGGGCGACTCGTCGAAAATGGAGTTCTCGAAGCCAGGCGGCAAGTGCCGGCAGACGCTGCGCGTTGGCTGGCTCGGCAAGGGCGGCGGCGAGGTCAAGGACGACCCCATCGGGATCGACATCTGCAAGGCGACCAACGTCTATCTGCACGACAACGAAATCACCTTCGACTGATTTTGCTTCTTGTGACGTCCCCTCTGGGATATCGGCAAAGCCATTCGGGAAGAAAAATCGCCCCGCTCCGTCGCCGGAGCGGGGTTTTTCATCGCGCCGGCCACGCGTCGGCGACACGCGTTCAACATCAACCCAAGGGAAATGACACGATGTCCGATCCAGCAAGGCCCGCCTCGGCGCCACGCAAGGTATTTGCCGCTATTCTGGATTTTTTCACGATTTTCATCGTCGGTGGATACATTATCGGCAAGATGACCGGCGAATCCACCGATGGAGGTTTCAATCTCGAGGGTGGTCCGGCGCTGCTCCTGTTCGCGCTGATCGTTGTCTATTTCGTCGTCGGCCGTAAATACGCGGGCGGCACGTTCTGGCAAAGGATCCTTCGCGCCTATTAGGCAATCTCGGCCGCGATGGCTCCACGCAAGTCTGGATCGTTGCAATGCGCGCTCAGGCATTGGTTCGCGCGCAAGGAGACAGACCTGCCATGACCACCACGACATCAAGCTTTCTGCAGGTGACCCAGAACCTGCCCCGCATGCAGGCCATGACCTCGGCCGAGCCCGCGGTAAAAAGCGCCGCCACCTATTACGCGGCGAATATCGGATCCGTTAAATCAATCGATGATCTCGTTGGTAATTACCGACTGCTGTCCTATGCGCTCGCCTCGCAAGGGTTGAGCGATCAGATCAATTCAACCGCGCTGATCAAGCAGGTTCTCGCGGGTGGCGTCACCGATCCCAAGAGCCTGGCCAACACCCTGGGCGATCCACGCTGGAAAGCGTTCGCCGCGGCCTTCGATTTCGGCGGCAAGGGCGCGGCTTCCCTTTCAACTCCCAGCGCCGTGGCGACAACCTCGGCCGACTATGTGGAGCAACAGCTCGAAACGGATGAGGGACAGCAGAATGTCGGCGTGCAGCTCGCGCTGTACTTTCAGCGCGTCGCGCCAACAATCACCAATTCCTACGGACTTCTCGGCGACAAGAACCTGTTGCAGGTCGTGCAAACGATCTTCGGACTCTCGCCCGCGTCGAGCGCTTCCGACATAGACGCGCAGGCCGCGACGATCGCCAAGCTCGTGCCCATGACGGATCTCGCGGATCCCGCGAAGGTGACTCAACTGACCGAACGTTTCACGGCCATGTACGATCTTGTTTATGGCCCGTCGTCCGGAGCGTCGACATCGCTCTCCACGTCGAATGGCGGCGGTGCAACGCCAGACGCGGCGACGACGGTCTTGTCCGGCATCGTCAGTGCGAACGCCGCCAATCTCGCCTCGGGTGCCGCCTCCGGCTCATTCAGCGAGAGCCTGCTGACCAGCCTGCAGGGGTTTCATCTCGGCGGCTGACAATCGGACAAGCGCCAAAACAAAAACGGCGACTCCCGCGAGGGAACCGCCGTTTTTGATTTCATCGTATTGAGGATTATCCGATTTTTGCAGGCCTGGCGACGACCTACTCTCCCAGGTCTTGAGACATAGTACCATTGGCGCTGGAGCGTTTGACGGCCGAGTTCGGGATGGGATCGGGTCTGGACACTCCGCAAGGGCCACCAGGCCGGCGAAAAGCGGATGAAGCAAAACTGGAGTTTTTATCGGTGCTGTCTTGCCGCTTTTGGGCGGCGATGACGGGCATTGATTAATGAGAACGATCAAGCCAATCGAGCTATTAGTACCGGTAAGCTACACGCGTTACCGCGCTTCCACACCCGGCCTATCAACGTGGTCGTCTTCCACGGCTCTCGAGGGAGAACTCGTCTTGAGGTGGGTTTCCCGCTTAGATGCCTTCAGCGGTTATCCCGTCCACACATAGCTACCCTGCACTGCGGCTGGCGCCACAACAGGTCCACCAGAGGTGTGTTCATCCCGGTCCTCTCGTACTAGGGACAAATCCTCTCAATTCTCCTACGCCCACGGCAGATAGGGACCAAACTGTCTCACGACGTTTTGAACCCAGCTCACGTACCACTTTAATCG
>CAIOVE010000066.1 GCA_903861645.1 uncultured Hyphomicrobiales bacterium | reverse complement strand
GCGGCCAGTCTCTCCGCAAACTGCGATCGGCTGCGCAACCCTGACCAGCTCCGCCGATCGCAGTTTGCTACACCCGCGCCAAACGGCGTAAAAAAGAACGGGACTCTAAAAGCCGCTGGATGAAAGTTCGGGGGCAGGTCACCTCACCATTGCGTTCCTCTTCTGTCTCAAAAGACGTATTCTAGGGTGGACACGGTCAAATGGGGTGGATCACTCTCCGGGACTTCAGACTTGGTAGCTGCGTCTGAAAATCTCTGACACAAGGTGGCCATCGTTCCACTATGTTCAAGAAAGGATTGGCGAAGGGGTCGCGCGCGAACGCCTCCGGCCAGCGCTTTTGCATCAAGCGATGGGCAGCCTTGCTGGCATGCTCGGCAAAAGACTTTTCGAGATATCTCCGCGTTGCGGATTCGTCGTGGACTATGCCCCGTAAGGGAAGACATAGAACACGATACCTAAGTTGCCTCACGCGCAAACTGAAATCGACATCGTTATATTCGATCGGAAGGTCAATCTCATCATAGCCGCCTACTTCATCGTAAACCTTGCGTCGGCAGCATTGGACTGCGCCAGTCACAGACTGCCAGTTGCGAGGCGCGTTCCAGGGGTCGGACGGGCATGGGTATTGTGTGGGCGCAAAACGATATGCATGTCCCGTTGCGGAAAGTTGACCGTCGGGCAAGGTCGAGAAGAGCATGCCTGCGTGTTGCAGGGATCCATCTGGATAGGTCAACAGGCTACCAACGAGGCCGACCTCGGGTCGCGCGGCTTCCGCACACAGTTTTGACAGTGTAGCCTGATCTGGAATAACTACATCGTTGTTGAGAAACAAAAGAAGATCGCCGGAACTCGCTGCGACGCCGACGTTAATCATGCGAGAGTAATTGAACGACGTGTTCATTGAGATGATCTTCGCATGATATGCTTTCTGCAAACGCTCATACAATAACATCAACGCGGGATCGCTGCTGGCATTGTCGACGATGATGAGCTCGATCTTCCGGCTTTGCGGTTCGGCTAGAAAACGGCAGCAAGCGTTCAGAAGCTCGGGGCGATCCTTGTTGGGGATAATGATCGAGAGAGTTTCGTCGGCATTGGTGCACTGTGCGGCAATGCGTGGCTCTGCGGTGCGGGATGTCGACGCCGGCAGGTGCAGCAGCGGCCCCGCAAGATGGGCTGTTGTCAGCCAGTCGGGTCGCGACGCGTAGGCATTAACGAGATCGCCGACAGTCCAAGAGCGCCCAGTTTTTAGGGTATCGATGAGAAGGTCGCGGCCAAACAGAATATTGCCTGTCTCTGCGTCCGTCGCGAGTTGCCAATCGGGGTCCCACCCATGAAGAAACGTGGGTTCTCTGCATGTTCCTGATGTGTTTATCCGATCGAAATCGGCCGTAACTAGGGCGGGCACTTCGCCCTTTCGTTCATGCATAGCGCATAATAGCGCATTCACCTGTGAGAAGAAGTCGGTATCAAGTGTCGCGCCGCTCTTCAGGAAGACAATGAAATCTCCTCGCCAGCCAAGCTGACCTGCATCTCGTTGTACATAATCAGCGAAGCTGCTGCAGTCTTCGATCATAAGACTATGAAATGCGCTGAAGTCCCTCTGTCTTTCGGCCGCGTTGTGTTTGCCAATAAGCCGGATCTCTATATTGGCGTAATCCTGCGCCATCAGTGATGCTAAGCTTGCGGCCGCACCTTTGCCCTCGAGAAGAACTACGGTGAACATCGTGAATAACGACCTGGTCGGCTTCAGGTGGGTCATCATTGACCGGTAATACCTCCAACGCGAGCACCATGCCGCATAGGTATCCGCATCTTCCAAATCGTTGAGGGGAATCTCATAAAATGGCAGGCAGCCAGAGCGTTCGTGGTTGCCGTGTTCTAAAAAATGTATGAAGGGATGAATGCCGCTTTTACCAACATCCGGGTTGGATTTTAGATAAAAGCTCGTGGAAAAACACTCATTAGGATCGAGGCCACTGAGCCAACCAATCCGAAGATAATGATCCAGCGGATCGCCAATCGCTGCCGGGTCCTGCACTTGGGACAGGTAATACTCTGGTTGAAAGAAATGCCGAGCAACATCCAGGTGAACGGTTGAAATCTGCTTGTTTTCGTCTATCAGCATCCCCTTAGAATCCCCCTCGTCCCTACATCTTATCGTCATGACCGAGATAATTTAGGCTCAGGACTCATTGATCACATCCAGAAGATTACAGTTGCGGCGATGCAGATCGCGGACATGAAGGTATGTGCGCATCGGTCATAGCGGGTGTGGATGCGCCTCCAATCCTTGAGTTTTCCGAACAAGCGCATCGGCCGCTGGTGTCGAAACATCGATGATCCGGCCGCGCACGAAAGGACCACGATCGTTGACGCGAACGACAACGCTATGGCCATTCTTCAGGTTGGTGACGCGCAGCGATGTACCAAATGGCAGGCTGCGGTGGGCGGCTGTCATGACGCCGACATGCGCGCCGCTCGCGGTTCTCCCGCGCAGGCCGTAATATGAGGCCTTGCCGGTCCATGTGGCGGCGTGGCCGGCGGCGGTTGCAAACAAAAAGCAGCAGACGGATACTGAAATTCTCAACAATATGAACTCCCGGACCCACAATCGTCCGGGGGCGTTTTACGGGCTTATGAAAAAATTGCAAAACTGGCGGTCAAGCCCACGCCTGGTCACATGTGCCGGACGCCGAGCGCCTTGCCGGAATCCTTGCCTTCCTTCCACCATGAACCGTCGGCGTGATAATCGAAAGCCGCCGAATGTCCCTTGCGCGCGGTGAGCACGAGCTTGCCGCGTTCGAAATGCCACCCGACGGGTTCGAAAACGACGATTCCGTTGTCCCGACAGGCGGGGGCGAGCTGGGCCTTGAAGCCGCCGGGACCGCGCGCGCGATCATCCAGCGTGAGCATGCAGCCGATATCCTTGCCGCCTTCCGCGCCCGCGCGCAGGATGACGTATCGACCAGCGAGGTCGCCGACCTTGCCGGCGTAATGGGTTGGCGCGGCGCTCGTGGTTATCTCCGGCTGTTTCGCCGTCGTCGCTTGCGTGGCGGGCGTGAGCTGGACCGGTTGTGGTTTTGCCGGAGCGGCGGCCGGCGTCGCGGATGGGGTGAGCACGGCTGGCGCGTTCGCGCGTGGCGCGGCCTGAATGCCGCCGGCCTGCGCGATCCTTTGCTGGCCCGTGGGCGTGAGTTCATAGGTCTCGCCCTCTGGGCCCGTGGCGAGCAGACTGTTGCTGGTTCCGACGTGGAATGTCAGCACGGGCTTGCCCACCCGGTCGTCGAGCAGCACTTCGCTGTCGTTGGACGCCGACCAGCCGCCGACATCGACGAGCACCGGCATGGCGCGCCGGCATCCCGCCGGCAAGGCGACGGTCAGATCCGCCGCGTCGGTTTTTTCCGGCCGCAGCACGAGACCGCATTTGCGAGGCGTGTCGTGCAAGGCGATTTCCCAAGGGCCGGCCATGGCCGCGGCGCCGCCCATTTCGGCGCAAACGCCGATCGCGACGGGCAAGCAAAGCGCCAGGGCGCTCGCCAGCGCCAGACGCCGGATCGGCTTGTTGGATGGACGCGAGGGGGTCGCTGGCCTCATGCGACGAACTCCAGTGCGAATCAAATGTGCAATGATCAGGGATAATGCGACAAGGATGCCTGAATTGCTTACCCGCGCCAAGGCGTCTCATCGACAGGCGTGAGCGGCCCCTCGCCTCGCGCGAAGGCGCGCAGGTTGTCGACCACAAGTCGCGCCATGGCGTCGCGCGTCGGGCCCGTAGCCGAGCCGACATGCGGCAGCAGGACAACCTGTTCCATCGCGACGAGTTCGGCCGGAACGCGCGGTTCGTCCGCGTAGACGTCGAGACCCGCGCTCCAGATCCGGCGCTCCCGCAGGGCGGCGATCAGCGCGTCCTCGTCGACAATGCCGCCGCGCGCGATGTTGATGACGACGCCACTGGGGCCGAGCGCGTCCAGAATCCGGGCGTCGACAAGACCGCGCGTGCCCGGGCCGCCGGGCGTGGAAATCATCAGGATGTCGCAGGCGCGCGCCATCTCGGCGAGATCGGCGTAAAATGGCCATGCGACATCGTCCTGACGGCGACGGCCATGGTAGGCGACCTTGAGGCCGAAGGCCTCGCCGCGGCGCGCGATGGCCTTGCCGATGCGGCCAAGACCGACGATTCCCATGACGCGGTCGCGAAGGCTCGCCGACAGGGGAAACGCCTTGTCCAGCCACTTGCCCGACCGCAGATAACGATCGGCTTGCGGCAACTGCCTGATGACGGCCAGCAACAGGCCGAAGGCGGCGTCGGCGGTCTCTTCCGTCAACACATCTGGCGTATTGGTGACAACCACGCCGCGCGCGGCGGCCGCCGTCGCGTCGATGTTGTCGTAGCCGACGCCCATGTTGGCGACGAGTTCGAGCCGGGGAAAACGCGCCATGTAGGGCGCGTCGATCGGCCGGCTGACGCCATCGGCGATCACGGGCACGCCGGTCGCGATGAAACGCAGGGTGGGCGCGATCCGGGCGAGGGTTGCTTCCGGATCGGGCGTTTCAAAGGGTCGGACCACGTTGAAATCGCGCGCCAACCCGTCGCCGAGTGAAGCGGGCAGGGGCACGGGCATGAGAACGTCTGGCTTGGTCACGGGGCGGCCTCCCTTTGTGGCGGTGCTATCGCCACGTGGGGCGCCGATGTCAACATGGCGCCTCGCAACCGTCTTTCGTCGCGACCCGGCGGCGCGCCCGCGTGGCCCGTTTGATTGCCGTTACTGACGCTCGATGCCCGCCTTGGTGATGACGTCGTTCCAGCGGACGATTTCGGTCTTGAGTTTCGCCCCGATCTCGTCGGGCGTTGTCGGATAGGCGGTGATGCCGACATCGAACAACTGCTTTTTCGTCTCGGGGGAACCGAGGATTTCCATCAGCCCCTTGTTGAGCGTGTCGATGACCTTTTGTGGCGTGCCGGCGGGCGCGTAGAGCGCGTTCCACGAAGGCACGTCGAAGCCGGGCACGCCGGAGTCGGCGACGCTCGGCACGCCGGGCAGGTATTCAGACTTCCTGGCGCCGGAAATGGCCAGCGCGCGCAATTTGCCGTCCTGGAAATTGCCCTTCATCGAGGCCGGGGAATCGAGGATCACCGCCACGTCGCCGCGGATGGCGGCGACGATGAGGTCCGGCGTCGTGCGATAGGGAACCACGCGCACGTCGATGCCCGCCATGCTCTTGAACAGTTCCGCCGACAGGTTTTGCGTGCTGCCGATGGCGACGGTGCCGACGTTGAGCACGCCCGGCTTCTCGCGCGCCGTCTTGAGGAAATCCTCAAGCGTTTTGTAGGGGCCGTCGCCCGCCGTGGCGAAGGCGAAATCGAAATAGCCGAGGCCGGAAATCGGCGTGAATTCCTTGATGGGGTCGTAGCGCAGGTTCTTGAACTGGCCGACGCTGATGGCGGTGCCGTTGGTGAACAGGGTCAGCGTGTGGCCATCGGCGCCGCCTGAAAGCGCCGCGCGGGCCGCGATGATGCCGCCGGGGCTCTGCTGATTGTCCACGATGAAATTCTGGCCGAATTTTTTCGACAGGTTGTCGGCGACGATGCGGGTCGTGATGTCGGCGATGCCGCCCGGCGCGAAGGGCACGGTGATCCGCACGGGATGGTCTGGATAGGTCTGCGCGGCGAGGGGCGTCGCGGACAGGGCGGCCAGCAAAGCCAGGGCGCAAAAGCGCGGTGTCAGGCGGTTCATCCGTTTTCTCCCTAGGGTCGGGGGCGCAAACTGCCTCAAGTGGCCGTCCGGCGCAAATCATTGACGCGGGTCAATGAGTCGCGGGGTCTGGCCGTCGAATATGCGACCATGGCTACATCCGAAAGCGCCCTGATCCTCGCCGAACGAGCCGTGCCGCGCTACACGAGCTATCCGACGGCCCCCCATTTCAACGCCGCCACCGGCGCGGCGCGCGCCACGCAATGGCTGGCTGATCTGCCTGATAACGCGACCCTGTCGCTTTATCTTCATGTGCCGTTCTGCTCGGCCATCTGCACCTATTGCGGTTGCAACACGAAGGCGGTTCGCCGCGAGGCGCCGCTCGACGATTACACGGCCACCCTCGAAAAGGAGATCGACCTTCTCGCGCGGGCCACGCGAGCGCGCCGCGTCACCCATATTCACTGGGGTGGAGGAACCCCCAGCCTGCTGGGGCCGAAGCGGCTTGGCCGGCTTGCCGCGCGGGTGGCGGGGGCGTTCGATCTATCGGCCATCGCCGAACACGCCATCGAACTCGATCCTCGCACGGTCGACGCGCCGCTCGTCGCCGGGCTCGCGGCCATTGGCGTGACGCGCGCCAGCCTCGGCGTGCAGGATTTCAACGAGCACGTGCAACGGCAGATCGGTCGTCCGCAGCCCTACGAGGTCGTTGAAAACGCCGTGCGCCTTTTGCGCGGGGCGGGCATCGGCGCCATCAATCTCGATCTCATGTACGGACTGCCCGACCAGTCCGAGGAGGACGTGCGACGCACGGCGACGCTGGCCGCGGGCCTCGCGCCGGCGCGACTCGCCATCTTCGGCTATGCCCATGTGCCCTGGTTCAAGTCGCATCAGCAGTTGATCGACGCCGCGGCCCTGCCGGGCGCGAGCGCGCGTCTGGCGCAGGCCGATCTCGCGCGCCGAACGCTGGAGGCGCATGGCTACGAGGCGATTGGCCTCGATCATTTCGCGCGGCCCGACGACGACATGGCGATCGCCGCGCGCGGGGGAACGTTGCGCCGCAATTTTCAAGGCTACACGACCGATGTCGCCGACGCGCTGTTGCCGCTGGGCGCGTCATCCATCGGCAAGTTGCCGCAAGGCTTCATCCAGAACGCGCCGGATGTCGCGGGCTGGCGGCGCGCGGTCGACGCCGAAAAGCCCGCCATCGTGAAGGGCCTCGAACTGACCGACGACGATCGATTGCGCGCCTCGGCGATCGAGCGCCTGATGTGCGACTTCGCGCTCGACTATGGCGCGCTCGCGCGCCGGCTGGCCGGCGATGTTGGCGCGCTGGACGACGCCCAGGACGAACTCGACGCGCTGGAGCGCGACGGCGTTGTCACGCGCGAGGGCCGCGTGGTGCGGGTCACCGAAGCCGGCAAGCCCTTCGTGCGCCTCGCGGCGGCCGCTTTCGACGCTTATCTGCATGGCGGCAAGGCGCGCCATTCCGTGGCGGTCTAGCCGCCGCGATCCCGCGCGCTGTCGTGCCAGCGCGACAGCAGCGCCCATGACAGCGCGCTGAAGAGCAGGAAGATCAGGATGCCCGTCGCGGAGATCAGCGTGAGCGCGGCGAACATGCGGGGAATGTTGAGGCGGAAGCCCGACTCGACGATGCGATAGGCGAGACCCGCGCCCTGTCCCGCCGAGCCAGCGGCGATTTCCGCGACGATGGCGCCGATCAGCGCTAGGCCGCCGCCGATACGCAAGCCGCCGAGGAAATAGGGCAGGGCCGCCGGCAGGCGCAGCAGCATCAACTGGCGGAAGCCAGACGCCTTGTAGAGATCGAAGAGGTCGACAAGGTTGTGATCGGTCGAAGCGAGGCCGAGCGCGGTGTTCGACAGGATCGGAAAGAACGCCACGAGAAAGGCGCAGACGAGCACCGCGGTTTCCGACTCGAGATAGACCAGCAACAGTGGCGCGATGGCGACGATGGGCGTCACCTGCAACACCACGGCGAAGGGAAAGAACGAGCGTTCGACCCAGCGCCAGCGCGCGAACAGCAGGGCGAGAAGGCCGCCGCCCACCACGGCCGCGACCAACGCCTCGAAGGTGATGCGCAGCGTCACCAGCATGGAGGCGAACAGCGTGTCCCAGTCGTTGACGAGCGTGCGCGCGATCAACGACGGCGCCGGCAGCACGTAGGGCGGGATCGCGTTGAACCAGACGATGAATTCCCACAGGCCGAGCATGGCGATGAACACGATGACCGGCGGCGTCCAGTCGAGCAGGCGTTGTCGCGTCATGGCCGCGCCTCCGCTTCCATCGCGCCATGCAGGGCCGCCGACGCGCGTCGCGCATTGTCGGCGTAGGCCGCCGACAGGCGGAACTCCTCGTCGCGGCGCGCGGGCGCGTCGATCTCGATGGTTTCGATGATCCGCCCCGGACGCGCCGCGAAGATCGCGATCCGCGACGACATGTAGACGCTCTCGTAAACCGAGTGCGTGACAAAGACGATGGTGGTGTCGAGTTCCGCCTTGAGCGCGAGAAGATCGTTGTTGAGCTTCAGTCGCGTGATTTCATCGAGCGCCGCGAAGGGCTCGTCCATCAACAGAAGCGCGGGCCGCAACACCAGCGCGCGCGCGATGGACACGCGCATCTTCATGCCGCCCGAAAGCTCGCGTGGATAGGAGCCGGCGAAGCCGCCAAGGCCCACCATCGACAGCGCGGCGTCGATGCGCGCCGCCGCGGCGGCGCGCGACACATTGCGCAGGCGCAGCGGCAGCCAGACGTTGTCGCGCACGTTCGCCCAGGGCATGAGCGTCGGCTCCTGAAACACGAAGCCGACTTCCGGGCGCGTCGCGTCGCGCCAGACGAGGTCGCCGCGCGTCGGCGCGGCCAACCCCGCGATCATGCGCAGGGCCGTCGACTTGCCGCAACCAGAGGGGCCGAGCAGGCTCAGGAATTCGCCGGCGCGCACGTCGAGGTCGAGACCCTCAAGCGCGGTCACGCCATTGGCGAAAGACTTGCCGACGCCGCGCAGCCGAACGATCGGCGCCATTCAGTTCTTGGGCCTGAGGTCGAGGCCAACCTTCCTGTTGACGAAGCGCAGATCGTAGGACTTGCGATAGTCGAGGTCGGGCTTGACGACCTTCGCCTGAACCATCTTGTCGAAGAAGCTCTTCATGCGCGCGTCGTTCATCGCTCCGATGCCCTGCGTCAGCGTGTCGCCGGAATCGACGATGCCGTATTCCTTCATCTTGGCGATGGAATAGGCGATCTGGTCGTCGCGAATGTCGGGGTTGTCCTTGCGGATCGCGGCGTTGGCGGCCTTGTTGTCGCCGTAGAGATAATTGTACCAGCCGATCGCCGAGGCGTCGACGAAGCGCTGCACGAGATCGGGCGATTTCTCCACCATGTCGCGACGCGCCTCGATCGTGGTGGAGTATGAATCATAGCCATGGTCGGCGAGCAGGAAGACGTTCGGCTTGAAGCCGGCCTGCTTCTCGATCTCGTAGGGTTCGGAAGTGAGATAGCCCTGCTGGATGGCGTTCTTGTCGGCGATGAAGGGCGCGGGGTTGAAGGTGTAGGGCTTCACCTTCTCTTCCCTGAAGCCAAAGGCGAGCTTCAGCCATTGATAGACCGAGGTGAGGTTTTCCTTGCCGACGAAAGCGGTCGCCTTGGGCAGATCCTCGAACCTGTCGAGGCCCACGCCGGGATGCGACATCAGGATGATCGGATCCTTCTGAAAGAGCGATGAAACCGCCAGCGTCGGCACGCCCTGCTCGACCGCTGTCAGCGCCTGAATCATGTTGGCGCCCATGTAGAATTCGATCTTGCCCGTCGCCAGCAGCAGGGCGTTGTTGGCCTGCGGGCCGCCGGGAAGGATTTTCACGTCGAGGCCGTATTTGGCGTAGGTGCCGTCGACCACGGCCTGATAGAAGCCGCCGTGCTCGGCCTCCGCCAGCCAGTTCGTGCCGAAGGTCACCTTGTCGGCGGCCCGCGCGCTCGCGGCGCAGAAGGCGAGGGCGACGAGGCCCGGAATGAGCGATTTCAGGAATCCAGTCTGCTTCACGACGCCTCCAGCGGCCGATGCGGGCCCTCGGGTGATGGTTCGCCAGTTGTCGCGGTTTCGCGCGAGGCTGGCAAGACCGCGCGAGCCGTCGCGACTTGCGTGTCGGCCACATAGGGGTCATTTTCGCCTTGAAAAGACATACCCGGAGGTTCGCCATGTTCGCGCCGGAATCGCGCGGTTGATGGCTTATCGTTCCAGCGACTCAATCAGGCGGGCGAAGGTGGGTTCGAGCATGAGGAAATCGCTTTTGGCGTTGGCGCTGGCCGCGGCTTTCGTCGCGCCGCCGATGGTCGCGCCGGCGCTGGCTCATCCGCATGTGTGGGTTTCGGTGAAGGCCGAGGCTGTTCTGGGCGAGGATGGCAAGATCACCGCCATCCGGCATCACTGGACCTTTGACGATATGTATTCTGCCTTCGTGACGGCCAATCTGGGCAAGGACGGTCAGCCGCCGACGAGCGAGGAGTTGCAGCCGGTCGCGCAGACCAACGTCGATTCCCTCAAGGAATTCGAATATTTCACCTTCTCCAAGCAGGCCGGCAAGAAGGTCGCTTTCGGCGATCCGCGCGATTTTTCCATGACCTACAACGCCAAGGATCAGGTCGCGACGCTGCACTTCACCCTGCCTCTGGCGCGGCCCGCCGAAACCAAAAAGGTCTTCAGTTTCGCGGTCTACGATCCCTCCTATTTCGTGGCGTTTGAATTTGAAAAGGGCCCGTCGGTCTCGCTTGAGGGCGGTCCCAAGGGATGCTCGATCAGCGTCACCAAGCCTCACGCGCTCGACGAAAAGGAGCAGCAGAAGCTCAATCAGGCGATGACGGACAATTTCTCGCCGGGCGAGGATTTCGCCCTGCGTCTCGCCGACCGCGCTTTCGTCGCCTGCCCGTGAAATCGCCGCGCGCCCGTCTGATCATCGGCCTCGCCCTCGTGGCGACGGCGATGCTTGTCGCGGGCGAGGCGTTCGCGCAGGCGAAAAACCCCTTCAATGTCGGCATTACCGAGGGCGGCGGCGCGGGAACCGGCGTTGTCGGCTGGATCATCGCCCAGCAAATCGCCTTCGAGCGGGGCCTGAGCGCCGCCGTGCGCGCCGTGCGGAGCGATGGCGGCGCGGCGTGGTATCTGGCGGGCCTGAGTTTCGTCTATGGCGTGTTTCACGCCGCTGGGCCGGGCCACGGCAAGGCCGTGGTCGCCTCCTACATGCTGGCGAACGAGCGGGCGTTGCGGCGTGGTCTCGTTATTTCCTTCCTGGCGGCCATCCTTCAGGGCGTCGTCGCCATCGCCATCGTTGGCGGGCTCGCCTTTCTGCTGCACGCCACGGCGCAACGCATGCGCGACGCCGCCGCGCTGGTGGAACTCGCCAGTTTCGCGGGCATCGCGACGCTGGGCGCCTGGCTCGTCTGGCGCAAGGGTCGCGCGTTTCTCGCGGCGTGGAACGCGCCGCCCGCCTCCCTGTCGGCGGCGGCCGTCGGCGCGGTCGCGTCGCGTTTCGCCTGCGAGGCGGTCGACGCCGACGAGTCGCATATTCACGACGAGAATTGCGGACATTTCCACATGCCCGATCCGCGCACGCTGGGCGATCGTTTCTCGTGGCGCGAGGCGGCGCTCACCGTCGTCGCGGCGGGGTCGCGTCCCTGCTCGGGCGCGATCATCGTGCTGGTTTTCGCGCTGGCGCAGGGCCTTTTCTGGGCCGGGGTCGCCTCGACCTTCGCCATGGCGCTCGGCACGGCGATCACCACGGGCGCGCTGGCGTCGCTGGCGGTTTTCGCCAAGAGCGCGGCGCTGCGCGTCACCGGCGGAACCTCGCGGCGCGGCGAACTCGTCGCCCGCGGGCTTGAGCTCGCGGCGGCTTTTCTCGTGATGTTCCTCGGCGTGGCGCTCTGCCTCGGCTATCAGGCGGCGGGACTTTAGAGCCCCGACGCGCCGCCATCCGAACGCGGATCGTGCGCCGCCTCGACATGGCCGCGCGCGTGGCGGATGAGCCCGCCCGCGTGGCCGAACGTGTCGGCGTAGCCATCGGCGTGCACGGCGACCTCGTGGCCGGCTCGCTCGAGCGCGCGCACAAGCGAGGGGTCGAAGCGGCTTTCCAGCGCCAGCAGGGAGGAGGCCGCGCCCCATGTGCGGCCGAGCGCGAAACGCGGGGCGTCGATGGCTTCGGCCAGCCCCATGCCGAACATGTAACGCGAGAAAACCTGCGCTTGCGTCTGCGGCTGGCCATCGCCGCCCATCGTGCCATAGGGCATCACGCGGCCATCGGCGAAGGTCGCCAGCGCTGGGTTCAGCGTGTGGAACGGTCGCCGTCCCGGTTGCAGGGGATTGAGGGCCTTCGGGTCGAGCGAGAACGACAGGCCGCGGTTCTGCATGAGCACGCCGGTGCGTGGCAGTACGCAGCCCGAGCCGTATTCCCAATAGACCGACTGGATGTAGGAGACGGCGAGGCCGTCCTTGTCGACCGCGCCCATCCAGACCGTGTCGCCATTGGCGGGCGGCAGCGGGAAGGGCGCCGCGACGCTCATCGAAATGTCGCCGGCCATGCGGGCCAGCGCCGCCGCCGTCAGGAAGTCGTCGGGATCGCCGGCGAGGCGGTTGTAATCGGTCACGAACGTGTCGCGCACGCGGAAGGCCTGCTTGGTGGCCTCGATCAATCCATGGATATGCTCGAAGGAATCGGCGCGCGTCACGCCCAGCCGGTCGAAAACGCCGAGGATGATGAGCGACGCCAGTCCCTGCGTCGGCGGCGGGTGGTTGTGCAGCGTATGCCCCTTGAGGGCGAGGCGGAGCGGCTGGCGCCATTGCGCCTCGTAGGTCCGCAGATCCTCGCGCGTAACGGGGCTGCCGATCTTGTCGAGATCGGTTGCGATCTCGCGGGCGATGTCGCCGCGATAGAAATCCTTGAGGCCGGCGCTCGCCAGTTGCTCGAAGGTGGCGGCCAGCGCCGGAAACCGGCGGACGACGCCCGCCTTGGGGTGGTCGCCGTCGACGAAATAGGTCGTGGCGAAATTCGGCTGCGCCGCGAGATCGGCGGAATCGCGCGGGCGGGTGCGCGCCTCGCTGGCCGAGACCGCGACGCCGTCGCGCGCGTGGCGGATCGCGTTGGCGAGCAAATCCGCCAGCGACAGGCGCGCGCCCATGGAGGCGGCGAGTTCATGGGCGAGCATCCAGCCGCCGATGGCGCCGGGCACGGTCAGGGCGGCGTTGGGGCCGCGGGCGGGGATGACGTCGACCTCAAGCGCGCGGTAGCGCTCGATCGTCGCCCTTGCGCCGGCGAACCCGCAGGCCTCGATGGCCCGCACGCGGCCCTTGGGTTCGTGGATCAGCCAGAAACCGTCGCCGCCGATGCTGTTCATGTGCGGATAGACGACGGCGATCGTCGCGGCCATCGCGAGCATGGCCTCGATGGCGTTGCCGCCCTGGGCGATGATGTCGCGACCCGCTTCCGCGGCGAGGCGATGGGGGGCGGCCGTGGCGGCGCTGGAAAAGACCTCTGTCGAACTCATGGGGCGTCCTGTTGCGGCGGTTCAATGCTTGGTATAGGTGCATCGTCGTGGCATGCAATGTCCGTGCGGAGTTTCCACCCTTGGCCGATCCCAGACCGATCAACTGGCGCAATGCGCTGACCATCGTCAGCGTCGCGATTCTGGTGGGCACGGAGCTGGTCGGCGTGTCATGGGCCGCCGGTTGGGCGCTGGGCGGCATTTTCCAGTTGCCGCGCGCCTTCAGCCTCGCGTTCGAGATCGCGGGCGGGCTGTTCGGCATGGTCATGCTGTTCTACTTCGTGCGCGCCGCGCTCAGGGTCGAGCCCATCCGGGGCTGAATCCGGATTTCACTTTCGCGTGACGTCAGCCCGCGATGCGCCCGTCGACCACCTCGACGATGCGGTCGCAGCGTCTGGCGAGTTCCATGTTGTGGGTGACCATGACGAGGCTCGTGCCCGTCCGCCTGTTCACCTGACGCAACAGATCGAAAACGCCGTCCGCCGACGTCGTGTCGAGGTTGCCGGTCGGTTCGTCCGCTAGCACCAGATCTGGATTCATCGCCAGCGCGCGCGCGACGGCGACGCGCTGCTGCTGGCCGCCGGACATGTTGCTGGCGAGATGATGCGCGACTTTTCGCAGTCCCACCCGATCCAGCAGTTCGTTCGCGCGTTGCTCCATCGCCGCGTTGGGAAAGCCTTCGTTCACAAGCATGGGCATCATGACGTTCTCGCGCGCGGTGAACGCCGTGATCAGATGGTGATACTGGAAGACGAAGCCGATCACGTGGCCGCGCAGGCGCGTGATCGCCGCCTCGTCGAGCGCGCTCGTATCGGCGCCATTGATGAACAGGCGACCGGCGGTCGGGCGGTCCAGCAGTCCGATGATGTTGAGCAGCGTGCTTTTGCCGGAGCCCGACGGGCCCATGATGGCGACGAACTCGCCGCGCGCGACGTTCATGTCGATGTCGCGCAGCACCTCGGTTTCGTTGGGCAGGCCAAGGTTATAGGCCTTGCCAACCTTTTCGAGGCGAATGACATCCTCAACCACGGATCGCCACCACGGGATCGAGCTTGGCCGCGCTCAGGGCGGGCGCCATCGCGGCGACGAGGCCGGTCAATGTCGCGCCCGCGGCGGTGATGATGAAGAGTTGCCTTTCCATGATGAGCGGAAACAGCTCCGTGCCGTCCGCCTGCCGCGCGACCGCGTGCCAGTAGATCAGCGCGGCGGCGCCGAGCGCCGAGCCGAACAACGAGCCGACGAAGCCCAGAAGGCCGCCCTGCAACAGGAACACGCGCATGATCTGGCCGCGCGACGCGCCCATGGCCCGCAGGATGCCGATCTCCTTCGAGCGCTGGATCACCGACACCACGAGGACCGCGGCGATGCCGAAGGTCACGGACATGCCAACGAACACGCGTATGAGGGTATTGGTGGACTTCTGCGCCTGCATGGCGGTGAAGAACTGCGCGTTGGTGGCGATCCAGCTATCGGCCTCGACATCGTTCGACGCCTGAATCTGGCGCGCGATTGTGTCGGCGACGTAGATGTCCGCGATCGACAAGTCGAGCGTCGTCACGCCGCCGATCATGCCAAGCAATGACTGCGCGGTGCGCAAGGCAACGAAGGCGGTGCGCTGGTTCGCGCCCTTGTTGCCGAGGTCGATGAGGCCCGTGACAGTGAGCGCGCGCGCCGCGCCCGAGGCGACGCTGACATTCAGCTTGTCGCCCACCGAGGCGCCAAGGTTTCGCGCGAGTTCGACGCCAATGACGATGTCGTCGCTGGCGAGGCGCGCCTGTCCGTCGACGATGTAGTCGGGCACGCGCACGATATCGAAGTAGGTTTCCGGCTCGACGCCGCTGAGCGAAATCGACCGGCTCGCGTCGCCGCGCACGGCGAGCGCGGAGCCCGCCATCGTCGGTGAAACCGTTCTGATCTCGGGCATGGCCAGCAGCTCCTGACGGATTTTCGCCCATTGATCGATGGAGAGAATACGTTGGCTCGGCCGTTGAACGACCGCGTCCTCGAAGACGCGCTGACCGCCGCGCAACGGGCGCGCGATCTGGTCGGGCGGCAATATCTGGATATGGGGTTGCGAGGTCAGCACGCGCTTGATGAAGTTGATTTCGAGGCCGGCGAGCATCGCCGACATGAAGACGATCACGCCGACGCCGATCGCTATGCCGCCAATGATGAACAGTGTCTGCATGCGGCCTTCGCGCAGAAAGCGGGTCGCGGCGATCCATTCAAAGGGCGTCCAGCGGCTCATGGCGCGACGGGTCTCACGCGTTGACCCGTCAGCACGCCCGAGGTCGCGGGAATGACCTGATCGCCTTCCTTCGCGCCTTCGAGAATTTCGACGTCCGTGACGCCGCGCAGGCCCGCGCGCACCGGCGTCTTGCGCGCGCGACCTTCCGCCACGCCCATGATCCATGGCGCGTTGGACAGTCCGTCGTGCAACGAGCGCGTGGGCAAGACGAGCGTATTGGCGCGCCGCGCGACCTCGATGTCGACGGACACCGTCATATCCTGCCGCAGATAGGCGGGTGGATCGGGAACGGTCAATTTCACCTCGACCGACGCGCGGGAGAGATCGACGCCGGGATTGATGTAGTTCACGCGCGCGTCGAAGCGCCGCTCGGGAAAGGCGTCCGCGGACGCCACCGCCGGCTGTCCCAAGGCGATCAATCCGAGATTGCGTTCGTCGATTTGCAGGACAAGCTGGGTGTCGCCGTCCGGCGCCAGCACCATCAGCGCCTTGCCCGGTTGCGCGATGGCGCCGCGCTCGACGCTGCGGCTGATGAGCACGCCATCGCGGGGCGCGGCGATGGTCGCGTAGGACAGTCGCGACGTGGCGGTGTCGAGACTCGCGCGCGCCTGATCGAGTTGCGTGCGCGCCATGACGTAAGCGCTGCCATTCGGGCTCGATGTGAAAACCTGCAACTCCGCCGCTCGTGCCTGCGCCCTGGCGACATCGAGCGCCTTGCGCGCGTCATCGAGCGCGACGCGCGTCGTCGATCCCTTCCGTTCAAGATCGGCGGTGCGATCGAAGGTGGCCTGCGCGTTCAGCAGGTTCGCCCGCGCCTCGGCCAACGTCTCGCGCGCCGAGGGCAAGGTCAATTCATCCATCTGGCGCACGCGCGCCTCGGCCTGCGCGACGACGCCGCGCGCCTGCACCACGGCGGCGTTCAATTCGCTGGCCTCGATCGCGATAAGCGGCTGTCCGCGCGTGACGCGCTGGCCTTGTTCGACCAGCACGTCCTGCACGACGCCGGTTATCTGCGCGCCGATCTCGACCCGGAACGGCGTTTCCACGTGGCCGCTGGCGACGACCGTGCGCACGAGATCGCCGCGCCTGACGATGTCGACGACCACGGCTGGTCCGAGCAGCGCGCGTCCCGCTTGCCAGCCGCCGACGGCGACGAGCGCGATGGCCGCCAACGCGAACCAGCGATGCGACCACAGGCCGGAGAGGATTGCGCGCGCGCCGCTTTTCGTCGCGGGGCGAACTTGAGTTTTCAGTGGAAGGGCCTCGTCGGACAATCGCCATCTCCACGGGTTGACCCGCAGAATATCGCATGTTTTCGAGGCGAGCCATGTTGCGCTGCATCAAGCGCGTCGTCGCCCGCCTCGCTTCTCAAACGATCAATGTCGTGGCAATTTGACAACCTGACTGGTTACAAAAGGGAGGAACCCATGAAACTGGCTTTCGCTGGATGCCTGCTGCTGGCTTGCGCGCCGGCCGTTACCGCGGCCCGGGCGCAAAGTCAGAGCCCGCCGGAAATTCCCTTCGAGTCCGTGCCGAATTTCCTGAAGCTGCCGCACGACATGCATCTGGGCGAAGGCGCGGGCGTGGCGGTGAATTCAAGAAAGCACGTGTTTGTTTTTCATCGCGGCAATGTCACGGGCGCGGCCTATCGCGCGCAGGCGTCGCAATTGCTGGAGTTCGGGCCGGACGGACGCTACATCCGCGAAATCGGCAAGAACCTTTACGCGTGGTCCTTCGCGCATGTCGTGCGCGTCGACAGCCACGACAATATCTGGGCCGTCGACAAGGGCTCGGACATGATCGTGAAGTTCAATCCGCAAGGTCGGGTCGAGCAGGTGTTCGGTCGCAAGACGGAGGCGTCGGACGAGGACTCCGAACCCTACAAGCGCGCGGGCCAGCCAAAGCCGACGAATTTCGAGAACGGACGTTTCCGTCAGCCGACCGATGTGACGTGGGATCCGGAGGGCAACGCCTATATCTCCGATGGCTACTGGAACTCGCGCGTCGGCAAGGTCGACAAGAATGGCGACTGGGTGACGTCGTGGGGATCGCCGGGCAAGGCCGAGGGCCAGTTCGACACGCCGCATTCCATCGCGGCGGACGCGAAGGGCAATATCTACGTCGCCGATCGCGGCAACCGGCGCATTCAGGTGTTCGACGGGCAGGGAAAATTTCTGCGGGCGATCTCCATCGACCTGCCATTGCCGCCCGACGCCAAACCCGCCATCGGCAATCAACCCCCGACCTTGCAGGGGTATCAGGGCAACATGACGCAGATGCCGGGCGCGCCGTGGGCCGTGTGCATCACGCCGGGGCCGACGCAGTACCTCTACACGGCCGATTCATTCCCCGGGCGCGTGTACAAGTTCACGCTCGACGGCAAGATCATCGGCGTGCTTGGCAAGGCGGGCAAGCAGTTGAAGCAGTTCGGCTGGATTCATGAAATCGCCTGCCCGTCGGAGAACGAACTTTACGTGGCGGAAGTGCTGAACTGGCGCGTGCAGAAGCTCATCCTTCATCCCGAAATGATGAAGCCCGCCGCCCGGTGATTGCATGACAGGCGCAAGAAAAAGGCCCCGTTTCCGGGGCCTTTTTTATTTTGCTCGTTGGCGCCGCGGGCTAGTGCGCGTCGGCCCAGACCTTCTTCTTGGTGAAGTAGAGCAAGCCCGCGAAGATGATCAGGAAGATCATGGCGCGCAGGCCGGTCTTCTTGCGGTCCTCCAGCTTCGGCTCGGCCATCCACATCAGGAAGGCCGCGACGTCGCGGGTGTACTGCTTGACGGTCTTGGGCGTGCCGTCGGTGTAGTCGACCTGATCGTCCGACAGGGGCTTGGCCATGCCAATGTGCCCGCCGGGGAAGTAGTCGTTGTGGTTGGGATCCTTGGGATCGCTGTAGCCCAGCGCGATGAGCGAATAGATGTAATCGACGCCATGCTCCTGATACTGGGTCAGGGCGTCGACGATGAACAGCGGGAAGCCGCGCTCATAGCTGCGCGCCTTGGCCAGCACCGACATGTCCGGCGGGGCGGCGCCGAGGGTCGCCTTGGCGGCCTCCGCGTTCGGATAGGTGGGCACCCAGCGGTCGGCGGGGCGGCCGGGGCGATCGAACATGTTGCCGTCGTCGCCCGGACCGTCCTTGACGGTGTATTCCGCCGCCAGCGCCTTGACCTGCGCCTCGGAGAATTCCGGGCCGCCGGGCTGCGACAGGTTGCGGAACGCGAGCAGGTTGGCCGAGTGGCAGTTCGAGCACACGGTGCGGAACACCATGAAGCCGCGCTGCAACTGTGCCTGATCGTATTTGCCAAACGGGCCGGCGAAGGACCAGCTCTGCCGTTCGGGCGTCTTGGTTTCATGCTCCGCGGCGAAAGCGGCGCCCGTGAGGGCGACGCCGGCGGTCAGGAGGGCGGCAAGGCCGAGTTTTTTCAGGATGTTCATTGGTCTGTCTCCCGGCCGGTTCAGTGGTTCGCGCCCGAGGCGCCCTTGCCGAGCACCGCGTCGGCGATCGACGCGGGCGGGGTCTTGGGAGTCTCGAACAGGCCGAGCAGCGGCAGGATCACGAGGAAGAAGCCGAAGTAGTAAAGCGACAGGATGCGCGCGGCGAGAACCGGGCCGTCATCCGGTGGCTGGGCGCCGAGGTAGCCGAGGCCCAGCGCGCAGAGCACGAACAGCCAGAAGAACACCTTGAACGCCGGGCGATACTTGCCCGAGCGCACCCGCGACGTGTCGAGCCAGGGCAGGAACGCGAGGATCAGGATGGCGCCGAACAACGCGCAGACGCCGAGCAGCTTGTTCGGGACGGCGCGCAGGATCGCGTAGAATGGCAGGTAATACCACTCCGGCACGATGTGGGGCGGCGTCACCAGCGGGTTCGCCATGATGTAGTTATCCGCCTCGCCGAGGAAGTTCGGCGTGAAGAAGATGAACCAGGCGTAGAGGATCAGGAACACCACGACGGCGAAGCTGTCCTTGATCGTGGCGTAGGGCGTGAAGGGCACGGTGTCCTTCTCGACGTTCTTCACTTCCACGCCGTCGGGGTTGTTCTGGCCGACGACATGCAGCGCCCACACGTGCAGGATCACGACGCCCGCGATCATGAAGGGCAGCAGATAGTGCAGCGAGAAGAAGCGGTTCAGCGTGGGGTTGTCGACCGAGTAACCGCCCCAGAGCCAGGTGGTGATCGTGTCGCCGACGAAGGGGATCGCCGAGAAGAGGTTGGTGATGACCTTGGCGCCCCAGAAGCTCATCTGGCCCCACGGCAGCACGTAGCCCATGAAGCCCGTGGCCATCATCAACAGGTAGATGATGACGCCGAGGATCCAGAGCACCTCGCGCGGCGCCTTGTAGGAGCCGTAGTAGAGGCCGCGCAGCATGTGCACGTAGACGGCGATGAAGAACATCGAGGCGCCGTTGGCGTGCGCGTAGCGCAGGAACCAGCCCCAGTTCACGTCGCGCATGATTGATTCAACGGAGTTGAACGCCATGTCGACGTGCGGGGTGTAGTGCATCGCCAGCACGACGCCGGTGATGATCTGCGCGCCGAGCATGAAGCTCAGGATGGCGCCGAACGTCCACCAGTAGTTGAGGTTGCGCGGCGTCGGATAGGCCACGAAGGAGGAATGAACGAGGCCCATGACGGGCAGGCGGCTTTCAAACCACCGGCCGAGGGCGCTCTTGGGGACGAATGTGGAGGGTCCGCTCATGTAAGTGTCTCTTGCATCGGGCTATGGCGGGAAACGGGCGGCCTCGCGGGGAGGCCGGCGGGGCGAACCGGTCAGCCGACCGAGAGCTTGGTGTCCGACAGGAACGTGTAGGCGGGCACCTCGAGATTGCGGGGGGCGGGCCCCTGCCGGATGCGGCCGGACGTGTCATAAACCGAGCCATGGCAGTGGCAGAGCCAGCCGTCATACTGGCCGTCATGACCCTGCGGGATGCAGCCGAGGTGGGTGCAGACGCCGATCAGGACCAGCCATTCGGGCTTCTTCACGCGGGCGGCGTCGGTCTGCGGATCGCGCATCTCGCCGAGATTGGCGTTCTGGGCGTCCTCGATTTCCTTCTTCGTGCGGTGACGGACGAAGATCGGGTTGCCGCGCCATTTGATCGTGACGATCTGGCCTTCCTTGATGGCCGACAGGTCGACCTCGACGGCCGCGCCGGCGGCGATGGAGGACGCGTCGGGGTTCATCTGGTTGATCAACGGCCAGGCGACGGCGCCGGCGCCAACGGCGGCGGCCGCGCCCGTGGCTATGAACAGCATGTCCCGGCGTGTTGGTTCATCCACAGTCGATGCGTTTGCCACGAGAAATCCCTCTCATTCCTTTGGCCGGCGCGCGATGTTGATGCGCGCTGGGCGGTTCTTCGTTGCGCGAACCGCGCTCCAGACAAGCCGTCCGTGCGTATTCGGAGCGATAAGGCGCCGCAATGCGACTCTTCGCCGCTCGCGCTAACATTCGCGCGAGCGCGAGGTCGCGCCCGATGCCCATAATCGGGCGGTATTTCGCACCGTTCGCCGGGCTTGTCCATAGCGGGCGGACCCCGCCCGCCACGCGGTCGTGGATGACGCGCGCCGGGCGCGATGCTAGTCGGGGGCATGGCTCTCACGCTCGCCCTGTTCCAGCCGGACATCCCGCAGAACGCCGGCACCATGCTGCGCGCCTGCGCCTGCCTTGGCGTGTCGGCCGCGATCGTCGAGCCGGCCGGGTTTCCGGTCTCCGACAGGCACTTTCGCCGCTCCGGCATGGATTATCTCGACCACGTGGACATCGCGCGCCACGCCTCGTGGAGCGCCTTCGAGGCGTGGCGAGCGGAAACCGGTCGTCGGCTCGTGCTGCTGACCACGACGGGTGAAACCGCCTACACCGCCTTCGCCTTTCGACCGGACGATGTGCTGATGGTCGGTCGCGAATCGGCTGGCGCGCCGCCCGAGGTTCACGCGGCGGCGGACGCCCGTCTCATCATCCCCGTGCGCGCGGGTCTGCGGTCGCTCAACGTGGCGGTCGCCGCCGCCATGGTTCTGGGCGAGGCGTTGCGGCAGACGGCGCCGCTTCATGACGGCGGCGCGTCGGCTGGATGACGCGACCGTATTGAAACCGAGACATTCCCGTTACCGACCCTCGCCAGAATGGCTCGGCGACCTCGAACAGGGAATATCACCATGGAATTTCATGCGGGCGAAGTGGTTCAACTGAAGTCGGGCGGACCGGCCATGACGGTCGTGGGCGTCGACGACACGGGCGTTCATTGTGTCTGGTACGGCGAGACCAACGACGAAATCCGCGCCGGCGTCATCGCCGCCGTGGCGCTCGAGCCGGTCCAGATCATCGCGGAAGACGATGAGGAGGACGAACACGAGCACAAGCGCGAGGATTGATGATCAGGCGGAGCGGGGCCATTGTTTGGCCCCGCTCTTCTCCGCTGGCCGCCGTCAGGCGCGCTTTTCGGCGAAGGTCCACATCTTGTGGGCGAGGTAGTTCCAGAAAAAGACAATGCCCGTCGACAACATGCGGGCGACCATGGGCGGCAGGCCCAGGCGGTCTGCGAACAGCCAGACAAAGACGCCCGTCAGGGAAAAGCCGATCGCCATGACCGCGGCGAAGCGCCAGCCCGCTTCCAGATGGGTGCGGTCGCTGTTGAAGGTATGCATCCGGTTAAGGGTGTAGGAAATCAGTCCGCCACAGCAATAGGCGATCAGCGCCGCATAGACATTGGAAACGCCGACGAACTGGCCCAGCACGAAAAACGTGCTCCAGTCGGTGATCGTGGCGGCAACGCCAACGCCGAAAAAAGTGATGAACTGTTTGATCAGGGGCATGAAAGGGGTCTAGCGAGGGCCGTCGCGCTTGTCGATTGCCAATCGGTCGCGGACCGGCAATGACGCCCCTGGCGCCAATCTCGTGGGCATAACCGGCTGGAGGGGGTTCCCCCGGCGGCAAATCTCGTCTAAATGACCGCAACTTCGGGCCGGGGCGCTTCCCGCTCGATCGCCCGATCTGGGTTCCCACCCGCGAGGGTTTTCGCAAGGACGCGCCGGCGCCCGTTCAGGGTTGAGGGCGCGGCCTTTTTTTGCGCGCGCGAAATGGACGCTCATGCCGAAACGCACGGACATCTCCACCATCATGATCATCGGCGCGGGGCCGATCATCATCGGCCAGGCCTGTGAGTTCGATTATTCGGGAACGCAAGCCTGCAAGGCGTTGCGCGAGGAGGGCTACCGGATCGTCCTCGTCAACTCGAATCCCGCCACGATCATGACCGACCCCGATCTGGCCGACCGCACCTATGTCGAGCCGATCACGCCGGAGATCGTCGCCAAGATCATTGAGAAGGAGCGGGGCGACCGTTCCAAGGGCTTTGCCCTGCTGCCGACCATGGGCGGCCAGACCGCGCTCAACTGCGCGCTGTCGCTGGAGCGGGCCGGCGTGCTGGAGCGCTTCGACGTCGAAATGATCGGCGCCGACGCCAAGGCCATCGACAAGGCCGAGGATCGCGAACTGTTCCGGCAGGCGATGACCAAGATTGGCCTCGCCACGCCGCGCTCGCGCCTCGCCAACGCCTCGGACCTGAAGAAGGCCGACAAGGACGAATTCAATCGTGGCCTGGAAAAGGTTTCCGCCGCGCATGCCGATCCGCAGGAGCGCGCCCGCGCGCTGGAAGCCTATCGGCGCGACTGGGACTCCAACGAGGCCGAGCGCAAGCGTCGCTATATTTCCAAGGGCCTGCAGGAAGGCCTCGAAGCCATCGACGACATCGGCCTGCCGGCGATCATCCGCCCATCGTTCACGCTCGGCGGCACGGGCGGCGGCATCGCCTATGACAAGGTCGAATTCATCGACATCGTGCAGAGCGGTCTCGACGCCTCGCCCACCACCGAGGTGCTCATCGAGGAGAGCGTGCTCGGCTGGAAGGAATTCGAGATGGAGGTCGTCCGCGACAAGGCGGACAACTGCATCATCGTGTGCTCCATCGAGAACGTCGATCCGATGGGCGTCCATACGGGCGATTCCATCACCGTCGCGCCGGCGCTGACGCTGACGGACAAGGAATACCAGATCATGCGCGACGCCTCGATCGCGGTGCTGCGCGAGATCGGCGTGGAGACCGGCGGATCGAACGTGCAGTTCGCGATCAATCCGGCCAACGGCCGCATGGTCGTGATCGAAATGAATCCGCGCGTGTCACGCTCGTCGGCGCTGGCGTCGAAGGCGACGGGTTTTCCCATCGCGCGCGTCGCGGCGAAGCTCGCCGTCGGCTACACGCTCGACGAGATCGCCAACGACATCACCGGTGGCGCGACGCCGGCCTCCTTCGAGCCGACCATCGATTACGTGGTCACCAAGGTGCCGCGTTTCGCCTTCGAGAAGTTCCCCGGCGCCGAACCGCTGCTGACGACCGCGATGAAGTCGGTTGGCGAGTCGATGGCGATCGGCCGCACCTTCGCGGAATCCCTGCAGAAGGCCCTGCGCTCGTTGGAAACCGGCCTCACCGGCCTCGACCCCGTCGAGATCGAGGGGCTCGGTCTTGGCGACGACATGAACAAGGTCCGCGCGGCGCTGGGCCGCCCGACGCCCGATCGCCTGCTCGTCGTCGCGCAGGCGCTGCGTCTCGGCATGGACCCGCGCGAAATTCACGAGGCGTGCAAGTTCGATCCCTGGTTCATCGCGCGGCTCGCCGAAATCGTCGAGCTTGAGAAGCGCGTCAAGGCGCATGGCTTGCCCGGCGACGCCGATAATCTGCGGATGCTGAAGGCGGCGGGCTTCTCCGACGCGCAGCTCGCTGGTCTGACGGGCGAGACCGAGGCGCGCGTGCGCGAGGCGCGGCACGCGCTCGGCGTGCGGCCGGTGTTCAAGCGCATCGACACGTGCGCGGCGGAATTCGCCTCGCCGACGGCTTATATGTATTCGACATACGAGTCCTCGTTCGCGGGAGCGCCGGCGTGCGAATCCCGTCCGTCCGCGGCCAACAAGATCGTCATCCTCGGCGGCGGACCCAACCGCATCGGGCAGGGCATCGAATTCGACTATTGCTGCTGCCACGCCTGTTTCGCGCTGTCGGAAGCCGGCTTCGAAACGATCATGATCAACTGCAACCCCGAGACCGTGTCGACCGATTACGACACGTCCGACCGGTTGTATTTCGAGCCGCTGACGGCGGAGGACGTTCTCGAAATCCTCGCGAAGGAAAAAGAGAACGGAACGTTGAAGGGCGTCATCGTGCAGTTCGGCGGCCAGACGCCGCTGAAGCTGGCGCACGCGCTGGAGCAGGCCGGCATTCCCATTCTCGGCACGTCGGTGGATTCCATCGACCTCGCCGAGGATCGCGACCGCTTCAAGCGCCTGCTCGACCGGCTTGGCCTGAAACAGCCGAAGAACGGCATCGCCTATTCCGTCGAACAGGCGCGGCTGATCTGCGCGGAACTCGGGCTGCCGCTGGTGGTGCGTCCCTCCTACGTGCTCGGCGGGCGGGCGATGGCGATCATTCGCGATCAGGCGGCCTTCGAGGATTACTTGCTCGGCACGTTGCCCAGCCTGATCCCCTCCGAGGTCAAGGCGCGGTATCCCAACGACAAGACCGGCCAGATCAACACGGTGCTCGGCAAGAATCCGCTGCTGTTCGACCGCTATCTCGCCGACGCCATCGAGGTCGACGTGGATTGTCTGTGCGACGGCAAGGACGTGTTCATCGCCGGCGTGATGGAGCACATCGAGGAAGCGGGCATCCATTCGGGCGACTCCGCCTGTTCGCTGCCGCCGCGCTCGCTGTCGCCCGAGACAATCGCGCGGCTGGAGACGCAGACCGCGCAAATGGCCCGCAGCCTTCAGGTCGGCGGCCTGATGAACGTGCAATACGCGCTCAAGGACGGCGACATCTACGTGCTCGAGGTCAACCCGCGCGCGTCGCGCACGGTGCCCTTCGTCGCCAAGGTCGTTGGCCTGCCGATCGCCAAGATCGCGTCGCGGATCATGTCGGGCGAGACGCTGGCGTCCTTCAATCTCGTTCAGCGCGAGCTGGGGCACGTGGGCGTCAAGGAAGCGGTGTTTCCTTTCGCGCGGTTCCCCGGCGTCGATACGGTGCTCGGGCCGGAAATGCGCTCGACGGGCGAGGTCATTGGTCTCGATCGCGACTTCGACGTCGCCTTCGCCAAGAGCCAGCTCGGCGGCGGCACAAAGGTGCCGACGGGTGGAACCGTGTTCGTCTCCGTGCGCGACGACGACAAGTCGCGCGTGGTCGACGCCATGCGCATGTTGTCCGACCTCGGCTTCAAGGTGGTCGCCACGGGCGGCACCGCGCGCTTCCTGCAATCGCAGGGCATTCCCGCGCAGAAGATCAACAAGGTGTCCGAGGGACGGCCGCACGTGGTCGACGCCATCAAGAACGGCGGCGTCCAGCTTGTGTTCAACACGACGGAAGGCTCGCAGGCGCTCTCCGACAGCCGTTCGCTCCGGCGCGCGGCCCTCTTGCATAAGGTGCCCTACTACACCACTCTAGCGGGAGCCATCGCGGCGGCGCGGGGGGTCAAGGCCTACAAGGGCGGCGACCTTCAGGTGCGCGCATTGCAGGATTATTTCGCCTGACCCCGGAGGGTCGGGCCGGGATTTTCCCATTTTGAACGATAGCGTTCGCGGGGCCATGCGCCGCGAGCGGCGCGCTTTTCCCGGCCGGATGGACCGGTGGGGAAAGCCAGACATGGAAAGACAGGATTATGGAAAAGATTCCGATGACCGCCGGCGGTTACGCCGCTCTGGAAGCAGAGTTGAAGCGTCGCCAGCAGGAAGACCGGCAAAAGATCATCGCGGCCATTTCGGAAGCCCGCGGTCATGGCGATCTGTCGGAAAACGCCGAATATCACGCCGCCAAGGAAGCGCAGTCGCTGAACGAGGGCCGCATCGCGGAACTCGAGGACAAGCTGTCGCGCGCCGAGGTCATCGACGTCGGCAAGCTCACCGGCAACACGGTCAAGTTCGGCGCCACCGTGACCCTCATCGACGAGGACACCGAGGAAAAGAAGAAGTACCAGATCGTCGGCGACAGCGAGGCCGACGTCAAAAGCGGCAAGGTCTCGATCTCCTCGCCCATCGCCCGCGCGCTCATCGGCAAGAAGGTGGGCGATTCCGTCGAGGTGATCGCGCCCGGCGGCGGCAAGAGCTACGAAATCATGCAGGTCGTTTTCATCTGAGCATGAGCGCGCCGGCGCCGGAGGCGCTTCTGCCGGCCGGCGTGACGGCCTGGGTGCTGGGTTCGGGCCGCGCCGGCCACCAATCCCACTGCCTTGGCGTGGCGCGCGCCCTCGGGCTTGAACCAGAGATCCGGCCCGTGCGGACCTCGGGCCTGTTCAGCGCCCTGTCGCCGTTCGGCCCCATCGATCCTCGCGACGCCCCCGCCCGTTCGGCAAGCCCCATCGCGCCGCCGTTTCCCGACATCGCCATCGCCTCGGGCCGCAAGACCGTTCCCTATCTGCGCCGGTTGCGCGCGGCGGCGCGCGGCAAGACCTTCACCGTGTTCATGGAAGACCCTGTCGTCGGCGCGTCGCTCGCCGATCTGATCTGGGCGCCTGAACATGATCGCCTGCGTGGCGAAAACGTGATCGTGACGCCGACGACGCCGCATCCGCTGGGTCCGGGCCTGCTGGCGGCGGCGCGCGCGCGCCCCGATCCGCGCATCGCCGCGCTGCCGGCGCCGCGCGCCGCGGTGATCATTGGCGGACCCAGCGCGCATTACCGTTTTTCCGCGGATGATGACGCGCGCCTCGTTGACGCCATCCGCGCGCTGGTCGCCCTAGGCTTCAGCGTGATGGCGACGCCCTCGCGGCGCACAGGCAAGGCGACGCGCGCCGCCGTGCGCGCGGCGGTCGCGGAAGCTGGCGGGCGGGGCTTTTTCTGGGATGGCGACGGCGACAATCCCTACGCGCACATGATCGCCAACGCCGATGCGATCATCGTCACGGGCGATAGCGTCAACATGGTGTCGGAGGCGCTCGCCACGGACGCGCCCGCCTATGTCATCGAGCCGACGGGCGGCCATCCGAAAATGCGCCGCTATCTCGACGGGCTGATCGCTGGCGGTTATCTGCGACGCTGGGATGGAAGGATCGACCTCTGGCGCCACGCGCCGCTCGACGCGACATCCGTTATCGCCGCGGAGATCGCGCGCCGCTTCAAGCTGTTCCGCGGCGTCTGAGTTCCGTCATCACCATTTCTCGGGAACGGGCGCGCCATCGAGGATTTCCGACAGTCGCGCGCGCGTCGCCCCCGTCGCTCCCTCGGGCAAAGCGTCGCGCGGAAAGAATTTCGCCTCGACGATTTCCATGTCGGCCGCGCGCGGCGCGGTCTGGCGGAACGCCCTGACGACATAGACCAGCACGTGATCGCGCTCGGTGGCGTAATCATTGAAAAAGACGCCATGCAGCGCGGGAGCCCCGGTCATCTCGATGTTGGCTTCCTCCGCCAACTCGTGGGCGAGGGCGGCCAGCGCCGTTTCTCCGGGCTCGATGCCGCCACCGGGGAAATGCCAGCCCGCCACATAGGTGTGTCGCACCAGCAGCACGTTATCCCGCGCGTCAATGACCACGGCGCGGACGCCCATTGTGAGCGGGCGCGTCAGGCGATGCAGTACGTGGCGCACGCGATAGGCGAGATAGGACAAGAGGCGCCTGGGCGATCTGGCGGGCATGGCGTGATCCGGAGTTCCCCTCGACGCGTATTGAACCGCGCCGCCTAAGTGTTTAGAACGATTCCAAACTGTTTCGGAGCCTCCCATGAAAGCCTTTTCCGAACTCTCGCCGCGCGAGATTCTCGCGGTCGCGATTGCCTCGGAGGAGGAGGACGCCCGCATCTATATGACATTCGCGGACGATCTTCGCGAACGCTATCCCGGCTCCGCCAAGGTTTTCGACGAAATGGCGGAGGAGGAGACCAACCACCGCCGCCAGTTGCTCGAAATGTACGAGTCGCGTTTCGGGCCGAAGCTGCCGCCCATCCGTCGCGAGGACGTGAAGGGCTTCCTCAAGCGTCGCCCGATCTGGCTCACGTCGAACCTGCCGCTCGACACCATCCGCAAGGAAGCGGAGGCGATGGAATTTCAGGCGGCGCGCTTCTACCAGAAGGCGGCGACGCTGACGACGGATGTCGAGGTGCGCAAGCTGCTCGGCGATCTCGCCGAGGTCGAACAGGGTCACGAGACCCACGCGCATGAACTCGAAAAGTCCGTGCTTACGGAAAATGTCCGCGAGGAAGAGGACAAGACCCGGCATCGCATGTTCGTGCTGCAATATGTGCAGCCGGGCCTCGCCGGCCTCATGGATGGCTCGGTTTCGACGCTGGCCCCCTTGTTCGCGGCTGCCTTCGCCACGCATCATAACTGGGAGACCTTTCTCGTGGGCCTCGCCGCGTCGATCGGCGCGGGCATCAGCATGGGTTTCGCCGAGGCGCTGTCCGACGACGGCTCGTTGACGGGACGCGGGTCGCCGTGGTTGCGCGGCGGCATCTGCGGCCTGATGACGACGCTGGGCGGTCTCGGCCACACGCTGCCCTACCTCGTGCCGGATTCCTGGCCGAACGCCTTCTGGTACGCGACGGGCATCGCGGGCGTCGTCGTCTTCATCGAGCTCTGGGCGATCGCGTGGGTGCGCGCGCGCTACATGGACACGCCGTTCCTTCAGGCGGTGTTCCAGATCGTGCTGGGCGGCGTCGTGGTGCTCGCCGTCGGCATCCTGATCGGCGGGGCCTAGCGGGTCAGGCGATCGCGCCGATGAACTGCCGGAGTTCCGGGGTTCGCGGCGCGGCCATCAGTTCCTTCGGCGGGCCTTCCTCGTGCACCATGCCTTGATGCATGAACACGAGCTTGGTGCCGACGTCTCGCGCGAAGCGCATTTCATGCGTGACGAGAATGAGCGTCATGCCCTCCGCCGCGAGTTTCTCGACCACGCGCAAGACCTCGTTGACGAGCTCGGGATCGAGCGCCGAGGTGATCTCGTCGCAGAGCAGTACCTTCGGATTCATCGCCAGCGCGCGGGCGATGGCGACGCGCTGCTGCTGACCGCCGGAAAGCTGGCTTGGCCACGCGTCCATCTTTTCCGACAGGCCAACCTTGGCGAGCATCGCGGCCGCGAGATCGCGCGCCTCCTTCTCGCTCACGCCATTGACGACGCGCGGCGCGAGCATGACGTTGCCGGCGGCCGTCAGATGCGGAAACAGGTTGAATTGCTGAAACACCATGCCGACGTGCTTGCGCAATTCGCGCATGTCCGTGCGCGCGTTATCAACGGGGGTCTCGTCCACCACGATCGAGCCGGAGTCGTGGGTTTCGAGCCCGTTGACGCAACGAAGCAACGTGCTCTTGCCGGATCCCGAACGGCCGATGATGGCGACGACGTCGCCTTTTTCAACCGAGACGGAAACGCCCTTCAACACTTCGTTTTCGCCGAAGCGCTTGCGGACGTCGCGGATGCTAACGAGCGGCATTGAGGCGCCTTTCCAGCCGTTTGGCGGCGAACGACAAGGGATAGCAGAGGCAGAAATAAATCAGACCCACGAGCGAGTAGACGAGAAAGGGCCGGAACGTCGCGTTGTTCAGCATCGTGCCGGCGCGCGTCAGTTCCACGAAGCCGATGATCGAGGCGAGCGCGGTGCCCTTGATGACCTGCACCGAGAAGCCGACGGTTGGCGGCACGGCGATGCGCATGGCTTGCGGCAGGATGACGTAACGCATCTGCTCCATGTAGCTCAGCGCGACGCTGGAGCCGGCTTCCCATTGCCCTCTGGGCACCGACTCCACGCAGCCGCGCCAGATTTCAGCGAGAAACGCGCTCGTCCAGAAGGTCAGCGCGAGGGAGGCCGCCGTCCACGGGCTGATTTCGACGCCAAACAGGGCGACGCCGAAGAACAGCATGAACAGTTGCATCAGCAACGGCGTGCCCTGAAAGAACTCGATATAGAGCGCGACGAATTTCGCCAGCGGCCGGAATTTCGACATGCGCGCGAACAGGAGCGCGAGCCCCACGACGCCGCCCGCGACAAAGGCGATGAGCGACAGGGCGATGGTCCAGCGCGTGGCCAGAAGCAAATTGGAAAAGATCACCCAGACGCTGAAATCGGTCATGATCGCGCGCCCGGAAACAGCCGCGCGCCAAGCCCGCGCAGCAACGCGCGCGCGGTGATCGCGAGCAGGAGATAGGCGAGCGCCACGACGAAATAGGCCTCGAAGGCGCGGAAGTTGCGCGACTGGATGAAGTTGGCCGCGTAGGTCAGATCCTCGGCGGAGATCTGCGAGACGACGGACGAGCCCAGCATGACGATGATGATCTGCGAGGCGAGCGCGGGCCAGGTCTTCTGAAAGGCTGGCTTGAGCACGACATGCCGCAAGACCTGCATGCGCGTCATGGCGAGGCTGACGCCCGCCTCGATCAATCCCTTGGGCGTCGCCTCGATGCCCGCGCGGATGATTTCCGTCGAATAGGCGCCCAGATTGATCGTCATGGCGAGAAACGCCGCCTCGGCCTCGGTCAACTTGAGACCTAGCGTGGGCAGGCCGAAATAGACGAAGAACAGTTGAACGATGAAGGGCGTGTTGCGAATGATCTCGACGTAAGCCGCGACAACGCCGGCGAGCCAGCGCGGACCGAAGGCGCGCGCCGACGCGCCGCACGTGCCGACGGCCACGCCCGCGGCCGTCGATACGCAGGTGAGCACGATCGTGAACACGAGGCCGCGCGCCAGCACGTCCCAATAGGGCAGCAAATCGACGAATTGCAGTTTGTAGATCATGTCGCCGACGCCCCCAACGCCGCGAGACGGATCAGAATCCCGGCGGCAAGGGCGCTTTCAGCCAGGCTTGCGACATGCGCTCGGTTTCGCCGCTCGCGCGGGCCTTGGCGATGATTTCGTTGACCTTCGCGAGCAGTTTTGGCTCGTCCTTGTTGAGGCCGATGAAGCAGGGGCTGTCCTTGATGACGAATTTAAGCGTCGGCGCGCGAGCGGCGCTGCGGTCGGCGATGACGGCGGCGACCGCGTTGCCCGAGGCGAAGATATCGACCTGTCCCGAAACGTAGGCGGCGACGGTCGCGTTGTTGTCCTCGTAGCGCTTGATGGTGGTCGAGGCGGGCGCGAGCTTCGACAACTCCTGCTCCTCCAGCGCGCCGCGCGTCGCGCCGACGGTTTTGCCCATGAGTTCGTCGGGCTTGGTCACCGCCACGTCCCTGGCGCCGAACACGCCCATGAAGAACGGCGCGTAGGCGGCGGAGAAGTCGATGACCTTTTCACGGTCCGGGTTCTTGCCGAGGGTGGAAATGACCAGATCGACCTTCTTCGACTGGAGATAGGGAATGCGGTTGGCGCTGGAAACCGCGACGAGTTCGGTTTTGACGCCCAATTCCTTGCCGATCAGCTTGGCCATGTCGATGTCGAGGCCTTGCGGCTGCATGTCCGAGCCGATGGCGCCGAAAGGCGGATAATCGGTTGGCACGGCGATCTTGATGACCTTGGCGGCGAGAATGTCATCGAGCGCCTCGGCGCGCGCGGAACTCGCGTTGGCGATGGCGGCCGCGCCGAGCATCAGGGCAAACAGTGAGGCGAAAGCGGGCTTCATGATGGAGTCCTCGTCGGTCGAATGAACGGATATTGGTCAGCAATGTTCATGCCGAAACCAAGCTAGCCCGGCTCGGCGGCCGACGCCAGTGATCGATTGATCGCCCCGAAAGCCGCCGACCGTGGACATGACGACAATATGTTTGCGCGGAATCAAGGCGATGGTTCGGGTGGGCGCTACTTTGGTCGCAGTCTCATTCAGGAGCATCGACCCCATGTCAGACACCGTTCCCACGAGCGCCTCGGACCGTTCGTTCGCCTTCATCTTCCGCATGTTGATGGCGTGGACCTTCCTCTACGCAGCGTCGCATCAGGTCTTCAATCCGAAATTCAGCGCGGCCGCCTTCCTCAAGCAAACAAAGACGTTTCACGACGTCTACGCCGTGTTCACCGCGCCATCGATCGATCCGGTGCTGACGTTTCTGGTCAGTTACGGCCATCTGCTGATTGGTCTGTCGTTGCTCGTCGGCTTCATGGTGCGCGTCAGTTCGCTCTGCGGCGTGGCCCTGTTGCTGATGTATTGGACCGCTCACATGGAATGGCCCTACATCGAGAACACCAATAACTTCATCGTCGACTATCATATCGTCTATTCGACGGTGCTGATCTTCCTGTTCGTCAAGCGCGCCGGCCATGTCTGGGGCCTCGACGCGGTCGCCGAGAATTTCTCGATGTTCAAGCCCGGCTCGCCCTTGCGCCCGCTGGTCGCCTGATTTCGACACGACCGGAGGGGATGGGCGTGGCCCGTCCCCTCCTATTTTCTTGACCTGTGGCGCCGGAGCGGCGACAGAGCGCCCGTGAGCCTGCTGATCGCCCATCTCTCCGATCCCCATCTCGGTCCGCTGCCGAGGCCCCGGGCGCGCGAACTGATCGGCAAGCGCCTGACCGGCTTTCTCAACTGGCGCGGTCGCCGGACCATCCACGACATGGATATGCTCGCGCGCGTGGTCGATGACTTGCGCGCCCAGCGGCCGGATCATGTGATGATGACGGGCGACGCCCTGAATATCGCCTTGCCCGGCGAATTCGCGCCCGCCGCCGCGTGGATGGCGATGCTGGGCGATCCGGGCGCCGTCAGTTTCGTGCCGGGCAACCACGACGCCTATGTCGCCAGCGCATTGCCCTTGCTCGGGTCCACCTTCGCGCCTTGGATGGCGGGCGATCATGGCGGGGCGCATGCGTTTCCCTACGTGAGGGAAAGGGCGGGGGTGGCGTTCATCGGCGTCAGTTCCGGCGTGCCGACGGCGCCATTTCTCGCGTCGGGTCGCGTGGGCGCTCCGCAACTCCGGCGTCTCGCGCTCATCCTCGACGACTGCCGGGCGCGCGGCCTCGCGCGGGTGGTGATGATCCACCATCCACCGTGGCGGGGCGGGGCCACGCCGGGGAGGGGTCTGCGCGACGCGCGCGCGTTTGAAGAGGTCATCGCGCGGCACGGCGCGGAACTGATCGCGCATGGCCACAATCATCGCGGTCATGTCGCGCATCTGCCGGGACCGTCCGGTCCCGCGCCCGTGGTTGGCGTGCGCTCCGCCTCGGCGGTGCCGGGCACCGCGAGGCATCTGGCCGGCTATCATCTTTATCGCGTCGACAGGACGGCTCGGGGCTGGCGGATCGAGGCGCGGGCGCGGGGCGTCACGCCCACCGGGCGCGACGTTGTCGATCTAGGCGCTCTCGAACTCTGAGTCCGCGCGCGAGGCGCTCACATCCAGGGGCGTTCGGCCTTCCGCTGGCTTTCGTAGCCATCGAGCGCCTTGGCCTTCGTCATGGTCAGGCCGATGTCGTCGAGGCCGTTGAGCATGCAATGCTTGCGGAAGGGGTCGATGTCGAATTTCACGACGCCGCCGTCCGGGCCACGGATTTCCTGCTTTTCCAGGTCGATCGACAGGGTGGCGTTCGAGCCGCGCTCGGCGTCGTCCATCAGCTTGTCGAGGTCTTCGCGCGAGACCTTGATCGGCAGCACGCCGTTCTGGAAGCAGTTGTTGAAGAAGATGTCGGCGAAGCTGGTCGAGATGACGCAGCGGATGCCGTAGTCCAGCAGCGCCCACGGCGCGTGCTCGCGCGACGAGCCGCAGCCGAAATTATCCTCGGCGACGATGATCTTGGCGTTGCGATAAGCCGGCTTGTTGAGAATGAAATCGGGGTTCTCCGAGCCATCCTCCTTGTAGCGCATCTCCGAGAACAGGCCCTTGCCCAGACCCGTGCGCTTGATGGTCTTGAGGTACTGCTTCGGCACGATCATGTCCGTGTCGATGTTGCGGATTTTCATCGGCGCCGCGACGCCTTCGAGTGTCGTGAATTTGTCCATGGCCGGTCGTGTCCTTCGAGGCGGGAAAGCCGTTATGGGAGGCTTCTAGCAAGGCGACGGCGGCGAGGGAAGTCGCTTCTGACCTTCGATCGATCGCCGAAAAAGAACGCGACTCGCTAATATCTCTTCCGAAAGGCGTGTCTCCCGCATTTTAAACCAATTCAGCGCATGAAATTATCAAACCGTTAATTAACGAGTCGCTAGCATTGCTTATGTCCTCGCCTCCTTCCACGGCCATTCGGGCCAGCCGCGCCCTTGAACGCATTGGTCGTCTCCTGCGTGAACGCGAAAACGAGGCGGGTCTGAACCCCGCGCAATGGGATGCGCTGCGGTGTCTGGCGAGCGTCAACCGTTTTTCGCGCTCGCCCAGCGGCGTGGCGCTGTGGCTCGCCACGACGCGGGGAACAGCGTCGCAAACGGTGATCGCGCTGGAGCGCAAGGGGCTGGTGGCGCGCGCGCCCGACCCGCGCGACCGCCGCGCCGTGCGACTCGATCTGACACGGGAAGGCGTCGCAAGGCTGGAGGCAGATCCGATGAAGAGCGTCGTTTCGGCGATCGGGCGCCTGCAGCCACTGCACGCCATCGCGCTGGGACAGGCCCTCGCGCATATCACCGATGATCTGGCGGGCGGCGCCGGCGCGGGATTTTTCCCCTGCGCCGGATGCCGATATTTCGCCTCGGCGGCCGAGGGAGGCGGTCATTGCGGTCGTTTCGACGCGGCGCTCGACGCCGAGGAGGTCACGTTCCCCTGCGCTTTACACGAAGCATCATAGCGACTCGCTGGTATCGGCTATTTCACGCCCTGTTCGAGATCCTCCATGTCGGCGTCCGACAAGCCGAAGTGGTGGCCAATTTCGTGGATCAGCACATGGTTGACGATGGCGCCGAGGGTTTCGTCGTTTTCCGCCCAGAAATCGAGGATCGGGCGGCGGTAAAGCCAGACCATGTTGGGAAACTCGCCGGTTTCGGGGACCGCGCCGCGATGTGGCATGCCGCGTCCGCGAAACAGACCAAGCAGGTCGAATTCGGTCTCGCAATCCATCTCGTCGAGCGTCTCCTCGTCGGGAAAATCCTCTACCTGGATCACGAGGCCCTCGCACAGACGCTGGAACGCCTCGGGCAGCGCCGCGTAGGCGGCGTCCGCCATGGCCTCGATGTCGGCAAGGGATGGGGACTTCAACGGGAAAAGCGCGCGGGGATTTGAATGTGTCATCCTTCATACAAGCACGGATTGGCGCCGGCATGATGGCCTAATTTCATGGCGCGCCCCGAAACGTCAAAAAAAGGCCCGGCGGGGCGCGCCGGGCCATTGCAACTTTGGATGCCTTCCGCGTCGGATCAGGAAAACGTCCTGATGTCCACGAAGTGGCCGGCGATGGCTGCGGCGGCGGCCATGGCGGGCGACACGAGGTGGGTGCGGCCCTTGAAGCCCTGACGGCCCTCGAAGTTGCGGTTCGAGGTGGAGGCGCAACGCTCGCCCGGCGCGAGCCGGTCGGGGTTCATCGCCAGACACATCGAGCAGCCGGGCTCGCGCCACTCAAAGCCCGCCTCGATGAAGATCTTGTCGAGACCTTCGGCCTCGGCCTGCGCCTTGACGAGGCCGGAGCCCGGCACGACGAGGGCGTTGACGGTCGGATGCACTTTTTTGCCCTGCGCGACGGCGGCCGCGGCGCGCAGATCCTCGATGCGCCCGTTGGTGCAGGAGCCGATGAAGGCGCGCTGGATCGAGATGTCCGCGATCTTTTCGCCGCCCTTCAGGCCCATGTAGTCGAGCGCGCGGGCGATGGAGTTGCGCTTGCCCTCGGTCTCGCCGTCCTCGACGCGCGGCACCGTGCCGTTGATCGACATGACGTTTTCCGGGCTCGTGCCCCAGGTGACCAACGGCGGCAGGTTGGCCGCGTCGAGCACGATCTCGCGATCGAAATGCGCGCCCTCGTCGGTCTTGAGCGTCCGCCAGAAGGCGACCGCCTGCTCCCAGGCCGCGCCCTTCGGCGCCTTGGGGCGACCCTTGAGGTATTCGAAGGTCTTTTCGTCCGGCGCGATCAGGCCGGCGCGGGCGCCCGCCTCGATCGACATGTTGCAGACGGTCATCCGGCCTTCCATCGACAGGGCGGTAATTGCCTCGCCGGCGTATTCGATGACGCTGCCGGTGCCGCCGCCCGTGCCGATCTCGCCGATGATGGCGAGGATGATGTCCTTGGCGGTGACGCCGGCGGGGATTTTCCCGTTGACGGTCACGCGCACGTTCTTCGACTTTTTCTGAATCAGCGTCTGCGTGGCGAGCACGTGCTCGACCTCGGACGTGCCGATGCCATGCGCCAGCGCGCCAAAGGCGCCGTGGGTCGCCGTGTGGCTGTCGCCGCAGACGATCGTCGTGCCGGGCAGGGTGAAGCCCTGTTCGGGACCGATGATGTGCACGACGCCCTGACGGATGTCGCGACCGTCATAATATTCGAGGCCGAAAATCTTGGCGTTCTCGGCCAGATATTCGATCTGCGCCTTGCTCTCGGGATCCTCGATCGGCTGGGTGCGGTCGGTCGTGGGGATATTGTGGTCGACGACGAGCAGGGTCTTCTCGGGCGCGCGGATCTTGCGGCCGGAGAGGCGCAGGCCCTCGAAGGCCTGCGGGCTGGTCACTTCGTGAACGAGGTGGCGATCAATGTAGAGCAGGGTCGTGCCGTCGGCGTCCGCCTCGACGACGTGGTCGTCCCAGATCTTGTCATAGAGCGTGCGGGCTTTGGTCGGCGCCATTTCGGGGGCTCCCTTGCCGCTTGCGCGGCTTTCCGATGGATTCCGCGCTGTCTTTACAGGCATCGCGCGCAAGATGAAAGCACGATATGCGCCGGCCATTGCCAAGCGCTGGATTTCGGTGTCTTTTCAAGGCGCAAAGCGTCCCGGAATCTTGCCCGCATGAGCGAACGACCGAAAGTGGCGCCTTATCTAACCGCCTCGCCCGCGGCCGCCGCCATCGCCTTTTACGTGGGCGCGCTCGGCGCGCGGCAAAAGGCCCTGATGCCCGCCCTCGACGGCATGCGCATCCTGCACTGCGAGCTTGAGATCAACGGCGGCGCGGTGATGATTTCCGACGCTTTCCCCGAATTCGGCGCGATACGCTCGCCCATTCCGGGCGAACCCGTCACCATGTCGGTCAGCCTCGAATTCGCCGCCGCCACCGAGGTCGACGACGCCTTCGCTCGCGCGACCGCGCTGGGCGCCAAGGGCGAATCCCAGCCCACGAACTCCTTCTGGGGCACGCGCTTCGCGGTCTTTCGCGATCCCTTTGGTCATCGCTGGATGTTGAACGCGCCGTTGTGAGGCGGCGCATCGTTATTTCGCGCGGAAGCGTCCGATATAGGCGATGACCCCATCGATCTCCGCTTCCGACAGCAGGAAATTCGGCATGGTCGGATGCGGCGAGCGCAGAAACACGCGGATGGCCAGGTCCGTCATGCCGGGCGTCGCGGCGATGGCCGCGAAGGCCGGCGCATTCGCGTTGGGACTCGGCATGGTCGTGTCCGGCTCGACCTGATGGCAAGCCGAACAGAATGTTTGCGCGAGCTTGCGTCCGTCGCCCGCGTCGGTCGATTGGGCCAGAGCCGCCGGCGCCGCGCCGCAGAGCAGCGCGAGCATGATCGCAATGCGTCGGGCGACGCCAAGCGGGCCCACGGCGATCAGGCCTTCTGAGGCGTGGTGAGATCGATCGCGCCGAAATACTTGCGGGCGTGCGCGACGATCTGGCCATCGGTTGGATGATCCGAGGATTCAACGCCCTTGATCGTGTCCAGCCGCCTGGGCTCGTGCTTGGAGATATACTTGACCAATTCGGTCTTCGCGCCGCCGGGGCCGGTGACGAGAACTTCATGCGCGGCGCCGATCGCCTCGGCGACGGCGGCCAGGAACTTGTGATCCTCGGCCGCGTGACCCGCGCCAATGGCGTTTGCCTTGTGGTGCAGGTGGACGTGCTTGTTGTCGGGGTGAATCACCAGCTTGGCGACGTCCTCGGCGTTGAAGTGGAACACGCGCGCCTCGCGATGGTCGATCCAGACGACGGCGTGAAAATGCTCGCTCATGATGCTTCCTTCTTGCTTGCTTGACGTCGCCAACCACGACGCCCTCCACGATCATCATGTCGCGCCGGACGAAGCATCGCCTTGATCTGGATCGGTTCATCGATCAGCGGGTGGAATCGACGATCCAGTCGAGATAGGCGCGCGAGGCGTCGGCCATGTCGAGACGAATGATTTCCGGCGTTTCGTAATCGTGCGTCGCGCGGATGGCGGCCTCTATGGCGGGCCAGTCGGCGGACTTCGCCTTGATCAGCAGTAGCTTTTCGTTGTCGCGGGCGATCACGCCCTTCCAGACGTAGGCGCTGGAAATCGGCATGGTCTGAACGCAGGCGGCGAGACGGTCGCCAAGCAGGCGATCTGTGATCGCCGCGACGGTCGCGTCCGACGCGGCCGTTGTCAGGATGAGGGAGAAGCCGGTCGACATGGGCGCCCGCTCCAAACAAAAACGCCTCCCGAGGGAGGCGTTGATGAATTCCTTTGGCTCAGGCCTTCTTGGCGGCGGCCTTGGCGCTCGCCTTGGCCGCCTGCTTCTCGGCGCGCTCGGCGGCGGTGTCCTGCTTCTCGGCGATGCGGGCCGACTTGCCGCGACGATCGCGCAGATAATAGAGCTTGGCGCGCCGCACCTTGCCGCGACGGACGACCTTGATCGAGTCGATCATGGGGGAGAAGATCGGGAAAACGCGCTCGACGCCTTCGCCGTAGGAAATCTTGCGGACCGTGAAGTTCTCGTTGATGCCGCCGCCGTTGCGGGCGATGCAGACGCCTTCATAGGCCTGGACGCGCGAACGATCGCCTTCCTTGACCTTGACGTTGACGATCACCGTGTCGCCGGGGGCGAAGGTCGGGATCGTCGGATTCAGCGCCTTCATCTGCGCTTCGTCGATTTCCTTGATAATATCAACCACTGTCTCAATCCTTGCTGTTTCGCCCATCGGGCGAGCGTTTCGCGACGCTGTTTTCAGTTGAGGCGCGGCTAATAGACCAAGTGGGCGGGGATGTCGAGGCCCCCCGACCGCCTAAACGGGCAACAGCTTCACATAACGCTGGTCGAGGAGGGCGTCGACGTCGACGTCCCGCTCGATCAGCCCCTGCGCCCGGTGCCAGGCGACCTGCCGGCGCACGTCGGGCCCGTCGAGCCGCGCTTCCCGGTCGACATAGGTGATCCCCTGCCGCAGAAGGGCGGCGGGCTGGTCGAGGGATTTCGACATGAGCGCGAGCGTGGACTCGGCCGTCGCGCCATCCACGCGTTTGCCCTCCGGCGAGATGAAGGCGTCCGCGTACTCGCGCATGCCGGCCCGGTAACCGCGCAGGAACCCGTTGACGAGATCGGGCCGGGCGTCGGCGTGTTCCTTCGAGGTGTAGGCCGCGCCGAGTTGCCAGGGCGTGACGTCGCCAATCCATCCGATCAGCCGCGCGCGGTTCTCGCGCACCAGCGACAGGGCGTAGGTCGAGGGCATGATGGCGGAGTCGAGCCGGTCGGAGGAAATAGCCGCAAGGATGTTCGGGGTGCCCTTGAGGAATTGCACGTCGAGATCGGCGAGCTTGTAGCCGTATTTTTGCGCGAGCAATCCAACGCAGTAATGCGGCGCCGAGCCCAGCGTGGGAACGCCGACCGAGCGGCCCTTGATGTCGCGGAAATCGCGCAGGCCCTTTTCCCAGGCCGTGTTGGTGACGACGAGGCCGTTGTTGGGAAAACCCGCCTGATCGCGGCCCTGCGCGGCGATGATGCGAACGACGTCCTGCGACGCCAGATTGAAGAAGCCGGACGAGAAGCTCGTCGCGCCGAAATCAAGATCGCCGGCGGCGATGGACACGGCGAGCGGCTGCGCCGTGTCGAAGGCGACAATCTCAGCGTCGATGCCCTCGCGCGCGAAGTGTCCCTTGACCGCGGCGATATACATCGGCCCCGCGCCGGTTGTTTGCAGCACGCCGATGCGGGCGCGCCAACGCGTCGCCTGCGCGCGCGCGGGCGCGGAAAGGGCGACGGCGCCCGTCGCCGACAGAAAGGCCCGGCGGGATAAAGGCTGCATGGCGAATCTCCCCGATCGATGCTCGTTCAGGCGCTCAGGCGCGGCAGCAGCTTGAGGGCGTTGCCGCGTTCGATGGCGTCGCGGTCCGCCTCGCTCAGCGCGAAGCGATTGAGGCCCTCGACGCCTTCATGCGCCTTCACGAAGGGCGCGTCGGAGCCGAACATCACCTGACTGGCGGGAACCATTTCAAGAAGCGCGGTCAGCGATCCCTTGGAAACCGCGCTCGCGGTGTCGTAGTGGAACTTGCGCAGCTCGGCGGCGACGCCATTGGGGAACAGCGGCGCGAAGGTCTTGTTCGTGCCGAGCGTTTCGGCCATGCGCCCCGCCAGCATCGGCGTCGCGCCGCCGCCATGCGAGAACACCCATTTGATGTCCGTGAGCCGCGAAATCGTGCCGCTCGACAGCAGGCTGACGATGGCGCGCGTGGAGTCGAAGGGATATTCCACCGCCTGCGGGATGATGCCGGGCAGGATGGAGCCGCAGCAGGCCGCAACCGTGGGATGAAAAAACACCACGGCCTTGCGGCGGTTCAGTTCCTCGAACACGGGCCTGAACGCCGGGTCGCCGGGATATTTGCCGTCGTACGTCGTCAGAAGGCCAATGCCGTCGGCCTTCAGCACGTCGAGCGCGTATTCGATCTCCTTCAGCGAGCCTTCGATATCGGGCAGCGGCAGGGTGGCGAACAGGCCGAAACGGCCGGGGTATGTCTTGATCTGCTCGGCGGCGTAATCATTCCAGTAGCGCGCGAGGCGTCGGCCGGCGGCGACGTCGCCGAACCACACGCCCGGCGTCGAGATCGAGGCCATGCCGACTTCGATGCCGGCTTCGTCCATGACTTCAAGCGTCTGTTGCGGCGACCACGACAGAAGCGCGTTCGACGACAGGTTGCCATGCGTCATGTTGAGGCGTTCGTGTTCCTCCGCCATGTATTTCGGCGGCAGGAAATGATGATGCAGGTCGATGCGGCGCGGCTTCACCTTGCCGGCGCCCGGCGCGGGCGCCCTGGCTTGCGCAAAGACCTTCGTCGGCGTCGCCGCGGCGCAGGCCATGGCGCCGGCGATGAACGAACGGCGCGAGGCGCGCGCCGATCCCGCGGGCGACAAAGGCGGACAACAGACGCAATCCCGGCTGTTCAGAAGCATGGCATCCTCCCCCATCGTTTATTTGGGGCATGATGTCGCGTTCCGCGGCCGCGGGCAAGCGCCGGGAAGTCTACCTCACCAGCACGTTGCGGAATTGCCAGGGGTCGCTCTCGTCGATGTCCTCGGGGAAGAAACCGGGACGGTCGGTCAACGGCGTCCAGTCGGTGTAAACGCCGACGACGGGGCCGAGATAGGGCGTCTGCACCTCGAGGCAGCGGCGGAAGTCGAGCTCATCCGCCTCGACGATGCCGGCCTTCGGGTTTTCCAGCGCCCAGACCATGCCGGCGAGAACGGCCGACGTCACCTGCATGCCGGTGGCGTTCTGATAGGGCGCGATGCGGCGGGTTTCCTCCACCGACAGTTGCGAGCCGTACCAGTAGGCGTTCTTGCCATGGCCGTAGAGCAGCACGCCGAGCTCGTCGATGCCGTCGACGATTTCATGTTCGTCGAGGATGTGGTGCTTGTCCTGCACGCGGCCGCCCTGACCAAACATTTCGTGCAGCGACAACACGGCGTCGTTGGCGGGGTGATAGGCGTAGTGACAGGTCGGGCGATAGACGGCCTTGCCGTCGGCGTCGCGCACGGTGAAGTAATCGGCGATCGAGATCGACTCGTTGTGCGTCACCAGAAAGCCGTATTGCGCTTGCGCCGTCGGCGTCCACGAGCGCACGCGCGTGTTGGCGCCTGGCTGCTGGAGGAAGATCGCCGCGCCGCAGCCCGCCTTGTGCTGGCTGGCGTTGGCGGGCAGCCACTTCTCGTGCGTGCCCCAGCCGAGTTCCGCCGGCTGCATGCCCTCGGAAACGAAACCCTCGACCGACCATGTATTGACGAACACACCTTGCGGCTTGGGGTGTTTGGCCCGTTGCGTGTCGCGTTCGGCGATGTGGACGCCCTTGACGCCGAGACGCTGGGCAAGCGCGCCCCATTCGGCGCGCGATTTGGGCTCGGCGCCCTTGTCGCCCATGTCGGCGGCGAGGTTGAGAAGGCCTTGCTTGACGAACCACGAGACCATGCCGGGATTGGCGCCGCAGCAGGACACGGCGGTCGAGCCGCCGGGGTTTTTGCGGCGCGCCTCGAGCACGGTTTCGCGCAACGCGTAGTTGGTGCGCGCTTCCGGTCCCGCCGACTTGTCGAAGTAGAAGCCGGGCCAGGGTTCGACCACGGTGTCGATGTAAAGCGCGCCGATCTCGCGGCAGAATTCCATGATCGCCAGCGACGACGTGTCGACCGACAGGTTGACGCAGAATCCCTGCCCGCCGCCGCGCGTGAGATGCGGGCGCAGGATTTCGCGATAGTTCTCGCGGGTGATCGCCATCGGCAGGAAGGAAACGCCGTGGCGATCGGCGATCTCGCGGCCGGAGTCGTTGGGATCGATGATGACGAAACGCGACTTGTCGAACTTGAAATGACGCTCGATGAGCGGCAGCGTGCCCTTGCCGATGGAGCCAAAGCCGATCATCACGATCGGGCCGGTGATTTCGGCGTGAACGGGCCAGGTGGTCATGTCGGCTACTCCGCGACAACTGCGCCCCGAGGGGCCAAAAGGTTGCGCGTCTTATGGGAAAGCGCGCCCCTCCGGTCAACCTTCGCGGCGCGAAAACCCCCGCGCCGGCCGCGTTTTCCCGATCATCGTCGTCATCGTGGCGTCATACGCCGAGGCGTCGCGCGGTCTCAGCCGTAGATTGTCCGCGCGGCGCGCAGCGCCTCGTCCTGCCCCTTGGGGTCGGTCGTGCCCAGCAGCTTCACCTCGATCAATGGCCGGACGGCGGGTGGGGTCGCCTCGACCACCGAATGAACGCCGACGCCAAAGCCAGCCTTTGCATATTCCAGCAGGGCCTCGTCCGACGAGTTGTAATGGCAGAACAGCCGCGCGGCGTTGGGATGCGGCGCGTCCATGACGACCGAACTGCCATAGGGCACGTAGGGGCAGCCCTCGACGGGCGCGATGGGCTTGACCGGCAGGCCGGGCAGGGCGGTGATGTCGGGCAGGGTGAAGGCGACGAGCACCGGATATTCGCCGCGCACCACCTTGCGCGCGGCTTCCTGCGTGCCGACGACGAAGGTAGGATTTTGCGCCGCTAGACCCTTGTGCAGCTCGGCGTGACGCGCCTCGCCCAGCACGCGCGTGCCGATGAAGAAGATGTGGCCGGGACCATTGGTGCGCGGGTCGTCGATGAGGATGCGCCCCTTCCATTTGGGGTCGAGCAGATCGAAAAAGCCGCGCGGCATGTCCTCCGGCTTCACCATCGCGGTGTTCACCAGCAGGCCATAGGTGATCGTGATCTGCGGCAGGAAGGGCGTCGCGCTTTTGAGCGTCGTGCGGGCGAGATCGGCTTGCAGGATCGGATCAATTTCGGCGACTGTCTTGTCCTCGTTGTAGCGAATGTTCGTCAGCGCCTCCGACCCGAAGACGACGTCGACCTGCTGGCGACCGGCCACCTTCGCCACGCGGATGCGTTCGCGCACCTCCGACGGCCTTCCGACCAGCGAGTCGACGCGAACGCCGTATTTCGCCTCGAAATTCCTGAAGATCACGCGCATGACCGGGCTTTCCAGTCCGGTGGAAAGCACGAGCGCGCCCTCCTTGCGCGCGGCCTCGATCACCGGAGTCCATTCCGGCCCATCTGCCGCGCGAACCCCGCCGCCCATCGCCGCCGTCGCGACAGCGCCTGTCGCGCCGGTCAGCAAGTTTCTCCGCGTGAGAACCATCGCGCGTTCCTCCCCATCGTTTTGTTGCGGCGAGACTAGGCGAGCCCGCCGGGCGCGACAAGCGTCCCCGCGCGGGGGAAATCCAGATGCAAACCGGCGCGAAGTTGATTATCGTGATCGCGAGATCGCGAGATCGCGAGCCGGGGCAACGCCGGCCGCGCACCCGGAGGAAACCATGCTGAAGGTCGAGGACAACGAACTTCTCACCCGCGTCGGACCGCGCGCGCCCATGGGGCGCATGCTCAGGGAATACTGGATGCCGGCGTGCCGCTCCGCCTCGCTCGTCGCGGATGGCGCGCCGCAACGCGTGCGTCTCGTCGGCGAGAACTTCGTCGCCTGGCGCGGCACGGATGGCCGCGTCGGTTTTATTTACGAGGCCTGCCCGCATCGTGGCGCGTCGATGGCGCTGGCGCGCAATGAACACAACGGCCTTCGCTGCATTTTCCATGGATGGAAACTGAGCGTCGATGGCAAGGTCGTCGAATGTCCGGCCGAGCCCGCCGATACCCGCGACGCCTTCGCCGCGCGGCTGAAGGTCGGTCATTTTCCCGCGCGCGAGGCGGGCGGCATGGTGTGGGTGTATCTCGGCAAGCAAGCCGAGCCGCCGCCGTTCCCCGAATTCGAATTCAACAACCTGCCCGACAGTCATGTGTGCGCGCGGCGCGCGCTCGTGCATTACAACTGGCTGCAAGGCCTCGAGGCGCATATCGACGCGTCGCATGTCGGCATCCTGCACAGCGGGTTCCTGAACGCGGGCAAGCCGACCGCCATCAGCGCGCGCGATCTCGGCCTCGCCGCCGCGCACAAGGCGCCGCGCACGGAAATGCATGTCACCAACTATGGCCTGCGCGAGGGCGCGCTGCGCGATCTCGGCGATGGCAAGACCTACGCACGCATTCGCGAACTCGTGCTGCCGTTCTTCACCTTTATTCCGCACGCGGTCGACGAGCCCTGCTCGGGCCGCGCGACGGTGCCCGTCGACGATGAATGGGACGCCGAATGGTACATCATGTACGACACGCAAAAGCCCCTGACGCCGGAAACGATCGAGCTCTTGTTCGCGGGCAGCAGCGGCGACCCCGATAACTTCGCGTCCAATCTCGGCGGGCCTGAAAACCTCTGGCATCAGGACCGCGGATCGATGGATCGCCATTTCAGCGGCTTTCCGCGTTCGGTGCCCTTCGAGGATTTCATCATTCAGGAATCGATGGGCGCGTTGGTCGATCGCTCGGGCGAGCAACTCGGGCGCGCCGATGTCATCCTCGTGCAGGTGCGTCGCATGTTGCTCGACGCGGTCAGGGATTTCGAGGCCGGCAAGCCCGCGCCGTGGAATATCGCGCGCGAGCAATATCCCAATATCCGCGCCATCGCGACGACGATCCCGACCGCGATGAACTGGACCGAGCTCAACGCGGTCGAAACCTTCCGCGAACAGGCGGCCGAGTAGCCGCCATTTCGGCATTCACGCCGCGCGCTTGCGATCCCGCGCGGCGAGCGGCGTTCCGGTCGCGACGACCCTGCCGCGCGCGCCGTCGAGCGCGCCCGCCACGAATTCAAGCGCGAGGAAGCGCTCAATGTCGACCGGGCCGGGCAGGGCGAGGTCGCGCGCGCCGTGGCGGCTGAAGCCGAAGCGCTCGTAATAGGCCGCGTCGCCGACGAGCAGCACGGCGCGATGGCCATCGCGCGCGGCGCGAAACAACGCCTCGCCGATCAGCCGCGCGCCAAGGCCGAGCGAGCGATGGGACGCGTCGACCGCGAGCGGACCGAGCAACAGCGCGGGCGCGCCGCCAGCGTCGACATGCCAAAGGCGAATCGTGCCAACGAGGCGGTCGCCATCCATCGCGACAAGCGACAATCCGCGCGCGGGGGCGCGGCCCTCGCGCAGCCGCTCGCTGGTCTTGCGACGGCGGCCGGGGCCGAAGGCGGCGTCGAGCAATCGCTCGCGCGCGGCGACGTCTGTCGCGCGCTCGTCGCGGATCATGATCGCGGCGGCGTCGGTCAGGGCATGGTCGTGCGTCATCAAGGTCATCGTTGCCTCCGTCGGGCAAGACAATCCTCGCGCCACCGCTCGCGCGGCGCCGATCGGAACAAGGGTGAATAACCGTTGGAGGTTCGCGGGCTGGCCGCGAACCGGAACGTCAGATGACGTAGGACTTCAGCGGCGGAAAGCCATTAAAGCCGACGGCCGAGTAGGTCGTCGTGTAGGCGCCGGTTCCCTCGATCAGCACCTTGGCGCCGATCTCGAGGCTGACGGGAAGGAAATAGGGGTCCTTCTCGTAGAGCACATCGACCGAATCGCAGGTCGGACCGGCGAGCACGCAGGGTTCGACGTCATCGCCGTCGAACTCGGTGCGGATCGGATAGCGGATCATCTCGTCCATGGTCTCGGCCAGTCCGTTGAACTTGCCGATGTCGAGAAACACCCACTTCACCGCGTCGGTGTCGGCCTTCTTCGAGATCAGGACGACTTCCGCCTCGATGACGCCCGCGTTGCCGACCATGCCGCGGCCCGGCTCGATGATCGTCTCCGGGATGCGGTTGCCGAAGTGCTTGCGCAGCGAGCGGAAGATCGCCTGACCATAGGCGCGCACCGCCGGCACGTCCTTCAGGTACTTCGTCGGGAAACCGCCGCCGAGGTTCACCATCGACAGATGGATGCCGCGTTCGGCGAGTTCCTTGAAGATGCCCGAGGCGGACTTCAGCGCGCCGTCCCACATGCGCGGGTTGCGCTGCTGCGAGCCGACGTGGAACGACACGCCATAGGCGTGCAGGCCCAGACGAAAGGCGTGCTCAAGCACGCGCGTGGCCATCTCGGGCGCGCAGCCGAACTTGCGCGACAGGGGCCATTCGGCGCCGTCGCCATCGCAGAGGATGCGGCAGAACACCTTCGAGCCCGGCGCCACGCGCGCGATCTTCTCGACCTCGGCCTCGCAGTCGACCGCGAACAGGCGAATGCCCAGCTCGTAGGCGCGCGCGATGTCGCGCTCCTTCTTGATGGTGTTGCCGAAGCTCACGCGGTCGGGCGCGCAGCCGGTCGCGAGAACCTGCTGGATTTCGACGAGCGAGGCCGTGTCGAAGCAGGAGCCGAGGCGGGCGAGCAGGTCGAGCACCTCCGGCGCGGGGTTCGCCTTGACGGCGTAGAACACGCGCGTGTCGGGAAGCGCCTTCGCGAAGGACGTGAAATTGTCGCGCACGACATCGAGGTCGAGGACCATGCACGGTCCATCGTCGAGCCCGTCACGACGGCGGTCGCGCAGGAATTGTTGGATACGATCGGTCATCGCGGCATCCCTTCGAAGGGCGCGGGGTTCACCGCGCCAGAGCAAATGGCTTCGGAGGAGGAGTCGGGCCCGCGAACGCGCGATGGAGACGCGATCCGCTGGCTTCAACGCCATCCATGGCTGGCCGCAAGGCCAACCGGGTGATGCGCCGTCGGACACGTCCGCCCCGGAAGATGCGTGAACGCATCGACCAAGGATGTCGTGGCCATCGTTTGGAAGGGATGAGGTCCCGTCCGCACGCCCGGCAAGATAGACTAGCCTCTTCGGTACGTTGGCTTTGGAGGCCAACAGAGACGAAAAAGCCCGGTCCGTCGTTGCTTTAAGTCGCGTCCCCCGTTTGGCGGGGTTCGCCGGTTCGCTCCGGCTGCCGGTTTTTTCTGACGGTTAACCGGCCTCTTGTCCGGATCCCCGCCAACCGACACACGACCACAGGCACGTGCGATTTGGGCAGGCCGTTCAATACGCCGAATTTGGATTCGCGCAAGCGTTTTTTGAACCCCGACTTACTTTTCCCCACGCGCCGGGCGTGGCTTGGCCGTCGCCGCCGCCGCGCCGCCGTTTTCGCGCCTTGCGGGCGCCACGCCAGCGTTTTAGTGACAGTGCCGGCGGGATGGCTCGCGGGGCTGGATTCAATCATGGGCATGGCAAACCGACGCGGTTTTATCGCCTCGCTGGCGCTCGCGGGACTGGCGCCCATGGCGCGCGCCCAGACGACGTCGGCGGCACCGCCGGCGGGGCCGCCGCGCTTTTCCTTCGAGGATGTCGTCCGGCGCGCCCGCGACCTGTCGACCGCGCCGCTCGCGCCGGCGCCCGCCTTGCCCGAACCGCTGGCGCGTCTCGACCCGGCGCTGGCGCGCGAGATCAGGTTTCGGCCCGAGCGCGCCTTCCTCGCGGGCGAGGGCAGTCAGTTCCGCCTTGAGACCATGCATCTGGACGGGCGTTCCGCCCGGCCCGTGACGGTCAATCTCATCCGCGACGGCATCGCCACGCCGATACCTTACGCCGCCAGTCTCTTCGACTACGGCCGCGTCAAATTCGACAAGCCGCTGCCCCTCAATCTCGGGTTCGCCGGCTTCCGGTTGCGGTTTCCGCTGAACGATCCGCGCGCCTTCGACGACACGCTGACCTTCACCAGCGCCAGTTCGTTCACGTTTCTCGGGCGGGGCCAGAGGGCCGGCGCTCTGCTGCGGGCGCTGACGGTCAACGCGGGGCTGGGGAACGAGGAGTTTCCGTTCTTTCGCGAATTCTGGATTCAGGCTCCGGAACCCAACGCCACGCGCGTCACGATCCTCGCGTTGCTGGATGGCGAATCGGTCACGGGCGCGTTCCGGTTCGACGTGTCGCCGGATGGCGCGGCCAAGCTTGATATTTCGGCGACGATTTTCCCCCGCCGCCTGGGCGGCCAGCTCGGGTTGGCGCCCATCGCCTCCATGTTCCTGAGCGGCGAGAATGATCGCCGCCTCGCGGGCGACTTCCGGCCTGAAATTCACGATTCCGATGGCCTTGCCCTGTTCACCGGCGCCGGCGAGCGGGTCTGGCGGCCGCTGCGCAATCCATCCGCGAGCGGCCGCTTTTCCTTCATGGACAAAAATCCACGCGGTTACGGCCTGATCCAGCGGGATCGCGCCTTCGATCACTATCAGGATTTGAAGCAGGTCTATGAGCGGCGGCCCGGCTACTGGGTCGAGCCGGTTGGCGATTGGGGCGATGGCCGCGTCGAACTGCTGGAAACGCCGGCCACGGACGCGAGCGGGCAGAACGTTTTTGTTTCCTGGGTGGGCGCGGACGCGCGCGAGCCGGGCAAGCCGATCAATGTCGCCTATCGCGTTCACGCGACGCTCGAGCCGCGCGGCGCGAGCGGATTTGGCCGCGTGGTGAATACGTTCCAGACGTCGCCGGCTTCCGGCGGCGAGATGGCGGGCGCGGGCGCCCGTCGTTTCATGATCGACTTTTCCGGCGGCGATCTCGGTTATTTCACCGGCGACCCCGCGTCGGTCGAAATCGTCGCGACGGTTAGCGCGGGACGCGTCGCCGCCTCGGCGCTGGACGTCAATCCCCACATCGAGGGGTTCCGCGCGAGCGTCGATGTCGAGGTTCCCCCTGGCGTCACGGCGGATGTTCGCGTCGCCCTGCGGTCGGGATCGCGCGCAGTCAGCGAGACCTGGACGCTGCCCTTAACGGGCTAATCGAGCGGTCCTTCCGCGAGGCGCGACAGATCGAAGGCCTCGACGTCGGCCAGCAACTCGATGAAGGCGGTGACGCCGTAATCCGCCGCCGATTCGCCCTTGTCGACGCGCGCGGCCGTGGCGTCTCCCATCGCGCCCGAAGGCGACAGATCCTGCGCCATCCAGCCAAAGCCCTGCGGGCCCGTGGCGCGCAGCCATTGAAAGTCGCGCGCCATTTCGACGCTCGCGGGTCGAAAATGGTCGATCTCGTCGGTCCGCACGAGCTCCGGGCGGAAGGCCAGCATGAGCGACGTCTCGATGTCGCCGGCGTGGATGCCATGCTGGCGCTCGTGGCCGCCGAACAGGCCGTCGGGATAGCCGAAGCGATGCCAGAAGGCGGGCACGACCAGCATGTTCCGACGCACGCGCAACTCGCGCGCGACGATGTCGATCAGCGCGTTGTTGCCGCCGTGCGAATTGGCGATGACGAGCTTGCGGCACCCGGCGCGCGCGACGCTTTCGCCGATCTCGATCCACGCGCGCAGGGCCGTTTCGGGCGTCAGCGTCAGCGTGCCGGGAAACGCCACGTGTTCGCGCGAGGTTCCGATGGACTGGATTGGCAGGAACAGGGCGCCGGACTCCTCGGGCAGGCGCTCCATCACGCGGTCGAGATAGCCCTCCATGATGAGCGCGTCGACGCCAACAGGCAGATGCGGCCCATGTTGCTCGATGGCGGCCACGGGCAGCACGGCGACGGCGCGCTCCATGTCGGCCGCCTGAAAGTCGGGCCAGGTCAGTTCCATCCAGCGGCGCGTCGTTCCCATGGCGCGAGGCTAGAAGCGCGCCGCGCGCGAGGCAAGCGCGTTGGTCGCGCGGCCATCGCGCGCCGCGGCCCGCGTCCTTGAATTGGCGCCATTTGGCGCCATAGTGCCGACGCCATGAATTGACCCGCGGAGTCGCGGGCGCGGGAGAGCAGTCGATGACCATCGAGGCGGGAAGCCAGGAAGCCGCGACACGGCGGCCGGAGCCGGCGGCGGTTTCCCTCGACGATAAATACGACCTGTCGAAGCGCCGGGTGTTTCTCTCGGGCGCGCAGGCGATCGTGCGCCTCCTGATGTTGCAGAAGGAGCGCGACCGTCGCGCCGGTCTGAACACGGCGGGCTTCGTCTCCGGCTATCGCGGCTCTCCGGTGGGCGGTCTTGACCAGCAATTCATGCGCGCGCGCCGGCAGTTCGACGCAAATGACATCGTCTTCCAGCCCGGCCTGAACGAGGAACTCGCCGCGACCGCCGTGTGGGGAACGCAACAGGCGGAAATGCGCGGCGAGGGCAAGTTCGATGGCGTCTTCGCCATCTGGTACGGCAAGGGGCCGGGCGTCGACCGCTCGGGCGACGCCTTCCGTCACGCCAATCTCGCCGGCACGTCGAAACATGGCGGCGCGCTGCTGCTGATGGGCGACGATCACACGGCGGAATCTTCGACCACCGCGCATCAATCGGAATTTCATCTCCTCGACATCATGATTCCCATCCTCAACCCCGCCGGGGTGCAGGAATTATTGGATTACGGTCAGCACGGCTGGGCCCTGTCGCGCCACGCGGGCGTCTGGGTAGGGCTCAAATGCGTGAAGGAGGTCGTCGAATCGACGGCCTCCGTCGATGGCTCGATCGATCGTGTTTCGCCCGTCGCGCCCACCGATTACACGCCGCCGCCGGGTGGGCTCAACATCCGCCCCGGCGATCCCTTCCTCGCGCAGGAAGCGCGCCTTCAGGACCACAAGCGCGACGCGATCGTTGCCTATGTGCGCGCCAACAAGCTCAACCGGATCGTCATGTCCGGCGGACCCAACGCGCGCATCGGCGTCATCACGCTCGGCAAGTCCTACCTCGATGTCCGTCAGGCGTTCGACGATCTTGGAGTCGACGAGACCCGCGCCAACGATCTCGGCGTGCGCCTCTACAAGCTCGGCTGCGCGTGGCCCATCGAGCCCGAGGGACTGAGGGAGTTCGCGCGCGGGCTCGAACTCATCATCGTCGTCGAGGAAAAGCGCTCGCTGGTCGAGGTTCAACTGCGCGAGGAACTTTATGGCGCGGCCAATCCGCCGGTCATCGTCGGCAAGCGCGACGAGGCCGGCGACTGGCTGTTCCCCGTCAAGGCGTCGCTCGACACCAACGATATCGCCATCGCGATCGGCGAGCGCGTCCAGCGTTTTCATCCCGATGACGCCGATATCGCCGACAATCTGTCGCGCCTGCGGCAGGCGCAAACCATGCTCGCGCAGGCGAGCGAGGCGGCGCGGCGCAATCCCACCTTCTGTTCGGGTTGCCCGCACAATACCTCGACGAAAGTGCCCGAGGGCATGCGCGCGGGCGCGGGCATCGGCTGTCACACGATGGCCTTGTGGATGAACCGCAACACCGAGGGCCTGACGCAGATGGGCGGCGAGGGCGCCAACTGGGTGGGCGAGGCGCGCTTCTCCAAGCGCAAGCATATTTTCCAGAATATCGGCGACGGCACCTACAATCATTCCGGCGTTCTGGCGATCCGCTTCGCCGTCGCCTCGGGCGTCAACATCACCTACAAAATCCTGTTCAATGACGCCGTCGCCATGACGGGCGGGCAGGCCCACGAGGGCGGGTTGACGGTCGATCGCGTCGCGCGACAGGTCGCCGCCGAAGGCGTTCAGCGCATCGCGCTCGTCACCGACGAACCCGACAAATATCCGCCGGGCATGGCGTGGCCCGCCGGTCTCACCATTCATCATCGCGATGATCTCGACGACGTGCAGCGCGAACTCGCCGCGGTCGATGGCGTGAGCGTGATGATCTACGACCAGACCTGCGCGGCGGAGAAGCGCCGTCGCCGCAAGCGCGGCGCCTTTCCCGATCCCGACAAGCGCGTCATCATCAACGAACTGGTCTGCGAGGGCTGCGGCGATTGCGGCGTCGCGTCGAATTGCGTGTCCGTGCAGCCGCTCGAAACGGAGTTCGGCCGCAAGCGTGTCATCGACCAGTCGAACTGCAACAAGGATTTTTCCTGCGTCAATGGATTCTGTCCGTCCTTCGTCACCGTGCATGGCGCGCGCCCGAGGAAACTCGCGCCCGTCGGCGCCAGCGCGCGCGTCGACGTCTCCACCCTTCCGGCTCCGGCGGTTCCCGAGCTTGGTCCGCATCCCTTTGAAATCCTCGTCGCGGGCGTTGGCGGCACGGGCGTCATCACCATCGGCGCGGTGCTCACCATGGCCGCGCATATCGAGGGCAAGGGCTGCGGCGCGATCGATATGTCCGGCATCGCGCAGAAGGGCGGCGCCGTTTTCAGCCATGTGAAAATCGCTCGCGCGCCGGAGGATATTCACGCCATTCGCGTCGCGGCGGGCGAGGCCGATCTGGTGCTCGGCTGCGATCTCGTCGTCGCCGGTCAAAAGAACGTGCTCGCGGCGGCGAAGCTCGACCGCACCGGCTTCATCGTCAACACGGCGGAGGTCTATCCGGGCGAATTCGCGCGCGACGCGGATTTTCGCCTGCCGACGGCGCGCATTCGCAAGACGATCCGCGAGGCGGCTGGCGACAACGCGCGTTTCATCGACGCGACTGGCATCGCGGCGGCGCTGCTTGGCAACTCCATCGGCGCCAACATGTTCATGCTCGGCCACGCGTGGCAGGCCGGGCTCGTGCCGCTGGCGGAAGCCTCGATCCTGCGCGCGCTCGAACTCAACGGCGAGGCCGTCGAGATGAACAAGAACGCCTTCGCGTGGGGTCGCCGCGCCTGCGTCGATCCGGATGGCGTCGCGGCGCTGGCGGCCGCCGCGCGTCCATCCGCGCCCGCGCGCGACATTTCGGAATCGCTGGACGACATTGTCGCGCGGCGCGTCGATTTTCTGACGCGATACCAGAACGCCGCCTACGCGGCGCGTTACGCCACGCGTGTTCGCGCCGTCGCCGAGGCCGAAAAGTCGCGGACGCCGGGCTCCGCCGGCCTCGCCGAGGCGGTCGCGCGCCAGCTCTTCCGCCTGATGGCGATCAAGGATGAATACGAGGTCGCGCGGCTCTACACGGATGGTTCCTTCGCGCGTCAGCTCGCCGCCGCCTTCGAGGGCGACCTGCGTCTCGAATTCCACCTCGCGCCGCCAATCCTCGGGCGTCGCGACACGAAGGGTCGCCCGGTCAAGACGTCCTTCGGCCCCTGGATGATTCCTGCGTTTCGCTTGCTCGCCGCGCTGAAGGGGTTGCGCGGCACGCCATTCGATCCCTTCGGCTATCTCGCCGAACGCAAGGCGGAGCGGCGCGCGCTGGCCGACTACGAGGCCCTGCTCGACGAGGTGATCGCGGGGCTGACGGCGGATCGCCACGCCGCCGCCGTCGCGCTCGCGGCCCTGCCGGAAAAAATCCGCGGCTTCGGTCACGTGCGCGTCGCGTCGGCCGCGGCGACGGCGCCCGAGCGCGCCGCCCTGCTGGCGGCTTTTCGCGCGGGCGGCGCCGCGCCTGCCCGGCTGGCGGCGGAATAGGGGAGGCGGCGAGGGAACGGTGAATAAGCCGCCGTTCCGCCACGCCGCGAGTTGACCGACGGGCGGACGGCTGATTGTGTCGCCCCGCATGAAACCGGGGGCAAGACCATGACCACTGCCGATGCGCGCGCGCGGCTCGCCGACATCATCTATCGCCGCTCCTTCGGGCGCGGGGAGATCACCTTGGCCTCGGGCGTCAAGAGCGATTACTATTTCGACATGAAGCCCTCGATGCTGCATCCCGAGGGCGCGGCGACCATCGCGCACATGCTGCTGGAGAAGGTCGCGGCTTCCGGCGCGACGCATGTCGGCGGCCTCGAGCTTGGCGCGGTGCCGATCACCGGCTCGGTCGTCGCGGTGTCGGTCGCCGACGGCAAGCCGGTCAGCGGTTTCGTCGTGCGCAAGCAGGCCAAGGGCCACGGCGCGCGCAAGCTGGTCGAGGGCCTCGCGCGCGGCGAAAGCCTCGCCGGCAAGAAGGTCGCCATTCTCGAGGACGTCACCACCACCGGCGGATCTGCGGCGCAGGCGATCGAGGTCTGCCGCGAGGCGGGCGCCGAGGTCGCGCTCGTCGTTTCGATCGTCGACCGCGAGGAGGGCGCCGCCGAATTCTTCGCGGGGCTGGGCGTGCCGTTCGACTCGCTGTTCAAGGCGATGGAGTTCCGCTCCCGCAAGGATTGATCGCCGGCATGATCGCGAGTCTCGGCCTCATCCTGTTCTGCCAGCTGGTCGGCGAGGCGATCGCGCGGAGCCTCGCGTTGCCCGTGCCGGGCCCGGTTCTCGGCATGGCGCTGCTGTTCGTTGTTCTCGTCGCGCGCGACCGCGCGCGCCCATGGGCGCCCGCATTCCTGACGTCGGGCGAGGTCGAGACGACGGGCAAGAGCCTGCTCGCCCATCTGTCGCTGCTGTTCATTCCCGCCGGCGTCGGCGTGGTGCGAAACCTCGACGTTCTCGCCGCCAACGGCGTGGCGCTGGCCGCCGCGCTCGTCGTCTCGACCGTGTTGGCCTTGCTGGCGTCGGTCGCGACGTTCCGTCTTGTGTCGCGCCTCACGGGAGGCGGCTGATGGCGTCGGGCGATTTCGCGCTGTGGGTCTATCTGTCGCGCCCGCCGCTGTTGTGGCTGACGGTGACGGTCATTGTTTACGCCGCCGTCGACGCGGTTTCCCGCGCGCTTCAGCGGCGGCCGCTGACCAATCCGGTGCTGCACTCGGTGTGGATCATCGGCGTCTTGCTGGCGGCGACCCGCACCGATTACGCGACCTATTTCGAGGGCGCGCAATTCATCCATTTCCTGCTCGGGCCGGCGACCGTCGCGCTCGCGGTGCCGCTCTATGAAAACCGCGACGTGGTCGCGCGCGCGCTTGCGCCGATGATGGCGGCGCTCGTCGTCGGCTCTGTCGTCGCCTGCGGTTCGGCCATCCTGATCGCGAGTTGGCTTGGCGCGCCGCGTGGCACGCTGATTTCGCTCGCGCCGAAGTCGGTGACGGCGGGTGTCGCGATGGCGATTTCCGAACAGTTGGGCGGCGACCCCGCGTTGACCGCCGTGCTGGTGATCTCGACGGGCATTCTCGGCGCCATCATCGTGACGCCGATGATGAACGCGCTGGGGATCAGGGATTTTCGCGCGCGGGGCTTCGCCGTGGGCCTCGCCTCGCACGGCATCGGAACGGCCCGCGCCTTTCAGGTCGATCCGGTGGCCGGGACTTTCGCGGGCGTCGCCATTGGCCTCAACGCCCTGCTGACGTCGATTGTCGCGCCGATCCTGATTTCATGGATTGGCCGGTAGGCCGGTCAGTTCCGGTCGTCGGGCAGGGCGGGCAGAGGCAGGACCGGAATGCCCTCCTCGGCGAGCGCGCGGGCCTCCTCGAAGGTCGCCTTGCCATGGATCGAGCGTTGCGGCGTCTCGCCATCGTGCATGGCGCGCGCCTCCTTCGAAAAGTTCTCGCCGACGTCGGTGGAATTTTCCGTCAGCTTCTGGTGCAGCTCGCGGATCATCGCGCGCATCTCGCGCTGTTTCTCGTCGACGAGCGCCATGGGCGCCGCCGCCGGGGCGGGCGTCGCGGGCGTTGGCGAGGCGGCGGCGGCCGCCGCGGCCGCGCTCTCCATGGCGGCCATGGCGCGCGTCGCGTTCTTGCGCTTGGAGGTGGAGACCGCCGGCGCCATGAGCGCCTTCGTTACCAGCCGCGACTGGCACTCGGGACATTCGACAAAGCCGCGCTTGACCTGCGTGTCGAAAGAATCCGCGCCGGCGAACCAGCTCTCGAACTCGTGGTCGTTCTCGCAAATCAGCGAATACTTGATCATGGGCGCGCGTCAGGCCGACAGCAGGGCGTCGAGACGACCCGCCTGTTCGAGACCGTAAAGATCGTCGCAGCCGCCGACATGGGTCTCGCCGATGAAAATCTGGGGCACGGTCGATCGCCCGTTGGCGCGCGCCGCCATGGCCTGCTGGGCGACGCGGTCGCCATCGACGGACACCTCGTCAAAGGCGACGCTCTTCTTGCGCAGCAGCTCCTTGGCGGCGTCGCAATAAGGGCAGTACATTTTGGTGTAGATGGTGACGCTGGGCATGTCGGCTTCCTTCGAGCCCCTTATATGGGAAGTCGTCGCCCCGTCACAATATCTTCATCCCGCGACCACGACGCGGGCGAAGACCAGCACATCGACGCTGGCGGCGCCGGCCCGCAGCAGGGCGCGCGCCGCGGCGTTGCTTGTCGCTCCCGAGGTCAGGACGTCGTCGACGAAAACGACCCGGCGGCCCTCCAGTCGGGGGCGGGCCTCGTCGGGCGCGCGAAATGCGCCCTGCACGTTGGCGGCGCGCTGTATCTTCGACAGGCCCACCTGTGGTGGCGTCGGTTTGACGCGTTCGAGCGCGAGGGGATCGGCGGGTACGCCGGTCTGGCGCGACACCTCGGCGGCCAGCGCCATGGCCTGATTGAAACGGCGCCCCGCGAGCCGCAACCGGTGCAATGGCGCGGGGACGAGCAGGTCGGCGCCCTCCAGAATATCCGCGCCGGCGCGCGTCATCCAACGGCCGAGCGGGCGGGCGATTTCCATTCGGTCATAATATTTGAGACGCTGGATCAGGGCGCGGGCCGGGCCGTCGTCGTAGATCGCCACGGCGCGCGCGCGCGCCCAGACCGGCGGATCGGCGATCGCCTCGGGCGATAGCAGGCCAGGCCCCAGATCCTGCGCGAAGGGCGTGCCAAGACGTTCGCAATAGGGGCGGTCGATGAAGCGCACCGCGTTCCAGCAGGTCGGGCAGAGCGTGCCCGGCGCCTCCACCGCCGCCCGGCACGACAGGCAGGAAGGCGGATAGACCAGATCGAGGGCGTATTTGCCAAGGCGGCTGGCGACGCCGCCCAGCCGCGCCGCGATTCGAGGTCGCGACGCGGGACGTTCGGGGGCGCTGGATGATTCAACGCCGACGGGGAGCCACTCGTTCATGGCCCCCATTCTGGCTCAGCGAACCGCGAAACAATAGAGCTGGCCCGCGCCGCCGGTCTGCACCAGTTTCGGCTGGCTGCACCCGGCCGACGGGTGCGCCGAGTTCCACGACAGCATGGGCGGATCGAGGCTCAGGCCGGTGCGGTCATGGTGGCCCAGCATCGCCGAGCCGTCGTCCGCGCCGCTCGTCCAGTTCGAGCAGGTCGAGTCCGTCGCGCCGAGCAACGCGGTGCCGTCGGGCCGCGAACCCGTGAGAATGTCGTGCTGGTTGGGCGTGTCGCCGCGGCCATTCACGACGGCGCCTTTTTCGGTCAGCGCCGTCTGCTTCGAGACGATGCTGTTCTTGCCATGCAACTCGTCGATGTTATGCGCGATCAGCTCGCCCTTGGCGTTGTGCCATGGGCCATTGCCGATGCGGTCGCGGGCGTTGACGATTGTTCCGCCCTTGTAGCTCGACGTGCTCAGATAGGCATGCCAGGTCAACGAGCCCGCGCCGGCGTCCGTCGCCAGCTTCTGGCAGATGGCGTCCGCGCCCGCGAGGCCGCCGAGGTCCGCGCCCTTGCCCGAGCCGACGCTCGAAACGAAAAACGTCATCGGCTCCTTCGCCGCCTGCGCGCGGGCCTCGAGGCTCCACGTGGCGGTGACCAGCAGGCCGGCGGCGATCAAATAGGATTTACGAAGCATGGCTTTCCCCCCAAAAGTCGCTCCCCGGCGACCATTGATATTGGTACCCGAGCCATGCGATCCCGCCAATTCACGTCCGCGCGAGCGACATGGCTCAAGGTTGCCATTGGCCCCCCTATCCTTCAAAAAGGTGGAGGGAGGGGCGAAAGTCCCAATTAACAAGAACTCCAGGACAGCAAATGTCGACATCGACAACCGAACGGGCGCCGCCGGCGCAACGGCGTCTGCCGCCCGAAATGATCATCATGTTCGGTTGTGTCATCGCCATTCTCACGTTCGGGCCGCGCTCGGCGGTGGGCGTGTTCCAGTTGCCGATCCTCAAGGATCGCGGCTGGGGCAGCGATGTCTTCTCGTATGCGATGGCCTTGCAATATCTGTTCTGGGGTCTGGGCCAGCCCTTCGCCGGCGCGATGGCGGACCGTTACGGTTCGGCCCGCGTGCTGACGATCGGACTTATTCTTTACGGGTCCGGGCTCGCGTTGATGGCCTATGCGTCGACGCCGCTGAGTTTCACCCTGACAGCCGGCCTGCTCATGGGCTTTGGCCTGTCGGGCTGTTCGTTCAACCTCGTGATCGGCGCGCTCGCCAAGCTGGTGCCGGAGCACATGCGCTCCTTCGCCTTTGGCGCGGGCACGGCGGCGGGCTCTTTCGGGCAGTTTCTGTTCTCGCCGATCGCGGGCGGCATGGTCGGAAACCTCGGCTGGCAGACAACGACGATCGCCTTCGGCGCGCTGATGCTTTTCGTCATTCCCCTGTGCCAGTTCGTGGCGTCCACGCCGATGAAGTCGCAGCCGAAAATCGCCGTCGGGCCGCAACAATCGTTCCGGGAGGCCCTCGTGGAGGCCTTCCACCACCGCTCCTACGTGCTGCTGGTGCTCGGCTTCTTCACCTGCGGGTTTCAGCTCGCCTTCGTCACCGTGCATTTCCAAAAATACGTCGTCGAGGCGGGCATTCCACCGCAGGTCGGTTACTGGGCCTTCGCGCTCGTCGGAATCTTCAATATTTTCGGATCGCTGTCGTCGGGCTGGCTGTCGGGGCGCTTCCCCAAGCGCTGGGTGCTGTCGGGAATCTATCTGTCGCGCGCGCTGGTGACGCTGATGTTCATTATGCTGCCGCCGACGGCGTGGTCGGCCTATCTGTTCGGCGCGCTGTCCGGCCTGTTGTGGCTGTCGACGGTGCCGCCGACGTCGTCGCTGATCGGTGTCATGTTTGGCACGCGCTACTTCTCCACGCTTTACGGTTTCGCCTTTCTGTCGCATCAGATCGGCGGATTCTCCGGCCTGATGATCGCCGGCTGGGCGCGCGAGTCGCTGGGCTCCTACATGCCGATCTGGTGGCTTTCCATCGGCTTTGGCGTGTTTTCCGCCCTCGTCAATCTGCCGATCGTCGAGAAGCCGGTCGCGCGCGGCGAGGCGCTCGCCGCCGCCTGACGGATTAGACCAAAGACGCGCCGGACCGGGCGACGCGGCTATTGACGCGTCGCGTTCCCAAGCCAAAAGTCGCCGCCGACATCTGGCCGGAGGCACGAAATGGCGACGTTCAAATCCATCCGCATCGACAAGACCGAGACCGGCACGGCGGCGTCTTACGTGGATTTCGACGACGCCGACCTGATGGACGGCGACGTGACCGTGCGCGTCACCCATTCGACGGTCAACTACAAGGATGGACTCGCGATCACCGGCAAGTCGCCCGTCGTGCGACGCTTTCCCATGATCCCCGGCATTGATTTTTCCGGCGTGGTCGAAAGCTCCGCCCACGCCGGCTTCAAGCCGGGCGACGCGGTCGTGCTGACGGGATGGGGCGTTGGCGAAACGCATCTCGGCGGCTACGCGCAACGCGCGCGGGTGCGCGGCGACTGGCTCGCGCCGCTGCCGGCGGGGCTGTCCGCGGCGCAAGCCATGTCCATCGGCACGGCGGGCCTGACGGCGGCGCTGTGCGTGCTCGCGCTCGAACGGCATGGATTGAAGCCCGCCGATGGTCCGGCCGTCGTCACGGGCGCCGCGGGCGGCGTCGGCTCGGTCGCGGTCGCGTTACTGGCCCAGGCGGGCTGGTCGGTGATCGCCTCCACGGGGCGTCCCGAGGAAGCCGATTACCTGAGGGGCCTTGGCGCCGCCGAAATCATCGAGCGCAAGGAACTGTCGGAGAAGAGCCGCCCGCTCGGCAAGGAGCGCTGGGCGGCGGGCGTCGACAGCGTTGGTTCGCACACGCTCGCCAACCTGCTGGCGCAGACGAAATACGCGGGCGCCGTCGCGGCCTGCGGCCTCGCGCAGGGCATGGACCTGCCGGCGACCGTCGCGCCGTTCATCCTGCGCGGCGTGTCGCTGCTGGGCGTCGACAGCGTCATGTGTCCGATGGCCCGCCGCATCGAGGCGTGGGCGCGCCTGGCGCGCGATCTCGATGGCGCGCGCCTCGCCGCGATGACGACCACGATTCCCTTCGACCGCGTCATTGACACCGCCCGCGACATTCTCGACGGCAAGGTGCGCGGGCGCGTCGTCGTCGAGGTCGGTTGAGTCTCAGCGCTTTCTGAATATCTCGTCGAAGGTCTTTTGCGAGGCCTTCGCCTGATCGGCCGACAGTTGCAGGAAGATCAGCTTTTTCTGGCCAAGGCGGGCGCGCACGTCGGGCGGGTTCGAGGCCACGTCGGGTCGCGTGGGGATGCGCCCGCCGAGGGTGGAAGACAACGCCTGCGCCTCGCGGCTGAGCAGGAAATTCGCCGCCAGTTTCGCCGCGTTCGGGTGCGGGGCGTTCTTGTTGACGCCGACCATGCCGAACCATACCGACACGGGATCAAGCGGCAGATAATCGGTCGGCGCGCCCTGCTGCTTCAGATTGGTCGTCAACATCGTGTAATTGGTCAACATGATCGGGTATTCGCCCGACGCGATCTGGCGCGCCATGGCGAAATGCCCGTCGAGCACGATCGGGTTGAGCGTCGCGACGATGTCCTCAAGCAGCTTGCGGCCCCTGTCGCGACCGTAATGGATGAAGATCGATTCCATCCATTCGCGGTCGGTGCCCTCGATGACGACCTTGCCGGCCCATTCGCGATGCCGCGAAAAGTCCTCGTAGCTTTTGGGCAGGTCGTCGGGCTTGACGAGATTGGTGTTGTATTGCGGCGCGTTGTAGCCGGCGTAAACGCCATGCCAGCGTTTGTTGGGGTCGCGCGCCTCGGGCATGATCTCGCTGGCGAGCGGCGGAGCCCATTCCAGCACGAGGGCGGGCGGGATCTGATTGACGGAGCCGGCGTTCTGGACGTCCCATGATTGTTGTCCCGTGCGCGCCTCCAGCGCGATCTTCGACAGCATCGGTCCCTCCGCGTTGCGCACGTAGTTGACCTTGATGCCGGTCGCGTCCTCGTAGAGCTTCCACAACGGCAGGCCTTCCTGCTCGTTGGTCGAGGAATAGACCGTCAGCGTGCCCTCGGCCTTCGCCGCCGCCAGTATTTCGGGAATGATCCATGAAGGCGCCTGCGCGCGGGCCACGCATGGCGAGGCGAGCAGGGCGACCAGCGCCGCGACCGCGTGCTTCATGGCGATTCCTCCGCGTGTCGGGCGCGCGCCGCCCTTTACGCGCATGGTCGCCCCGCGTCGGGCGCCTGTCAAACCAATGGCGGCTTTTGTTCGACGTCCCGCGCCTGTAAGGTCGCGGGATTGCTTCCCGCGCCCAACGTCGGGAAGCCACCGAGGAGCGAGCGCCCTTCATGGCCGACGACAGCACCCACACGCCCAAGCGTCCGACGATCACGGATCAGGAAGCCCTGCAATTCCATTCGCGCGGGCGCCCCGGCAAGCTCGAGATCGTCGCCACCAAGCCGATGGCGACGCAGCGCGATCTGTCGCTGGCCTATTCGCCGGGCGTCGCCGTGCCGGTGCTCGCCATCGCGCGCGACCCAGCGCTCGCCTTCGATTACACGACCAAGGGCAACCTGGTCGCCGTCATCTCGAACGGCACGGCCATTCTCGGGCTCGGCAATCTCGGCGCGCTGGCGTCGAAGCCCGTGATGGAAGGCAAGTCGGTGCTGTTCAAGCGCTTCGCCGACATCGATTCCATCGATCTCGAAATCGCCACCGAGGATGCCGACGAGTTCATCAACGCGGTGAAATATCTGGCGGGTTTCGGCGGCATCAATCTCGAGGACATCAAGGCGCCCGAGTGTTTCATCATCGAGCAGCGCCTGCGCGAGTTGATGGACATACCCGTCTTCCATGACGATCAGCACGGCACGGCCATCATCTCGAGCGCGGGCCTCATCAACGCGCTCGCGTTGACGGGTCGCGACATCAAGAAGACGAAACTGGTCTGCAATGGCGCGGGCGCGGCGGGCATCGCCTGTCTCGACATCATCAAGGCGATCGGCTTCGCGCCGGAGAACGTCATTCTCTGCGACACCAAGGGCGTCATTTACGAAGGGCGCACCGAGGGCATGAACCAGTGGAAGTCGACGCACGCCGTCAAGACCGACCGGCGCACGCTGGCCGAGGCGATGGAAGGCGCGGACGTCTTCTATGGCCTGTCGGTGAAGGGCGCGATCACGCCGGCCATGGTCGCGTCGATGGCGAAAAATCCGATCATCTTCGCCATGGCCAATCCCGATCCAGAAATCACGCCGGAGGAAGTCGCCGCCGTGCGCGACGACGCGATCATGGCGACGGGACGCTCGGACTATCCCAATCAGGTCAACAACGTTCTTGGCTTTCCCTACATCTTCCGCGGCGCGCTCGACGTGCGCGCCACCACCATCAACATGGAAATGAAGATCGCCGCGGCCCACGCGCTCGCCGAACTCGCGCGCGAGGACGTGCCCGACGAGGTCGCCGCCGCCTATCAGGGCGCGCGGCCGAAATTCGGGCGCGACTACATCATTCCCGTGCCCTTCGATCCGCGGCTGATCAGCGTCGTGCCCGCCGCCGTCGCCAGGGCGGCGATGGAGACGGGCGTGGCGCGCAAGCCCATCGCGGATGAAAAGACCTACAAGGCGCAATTGTCGGCGCGGCGCGATCCGGTCGCCGGCGCGTTGCAGCGCGTGTTCGAAAGCGTGCGGCGCTATCCCAAGCGCGTCGTCTTCGCCGAGGGCGAGGAGGAGCAGGTGCTGCGCGCCGCCGTGTCCTTCGTCAATCTGGGCTTGGGCGAGGCGGTGCTCGTCGGGCGCGAGGAACGCGTGCGCGCCAACGCGCAGGCCGCCGGCCTCGATCTGTCGGACAAGAACATCGAAATTCATAACGCGCGGCTGTCGGCGCGCAACGATGTTTACGGACAGTTCCTCTACGAGCGACTGCAACGTCAGGGTTATCTGATGCGCGACTGCCAGCGCCTCATCAACAACGACCGTAACACCTTCGCCGCGGCCATGGTGGCGCGCGGCGACGCCGACGCGATGGTGACGGGCGTGACGCGCAATTTCTCCATCGCGCTGGAGGAGGTGCGTCGCGTCATCGACACGCGGCCGGGGCATCGGCTCATCGGCGCCTCGCTGGTGCTGGCGCGCGCGCGTCCGGTCCTTGTCGCCGACACGGCGATCACGGAAATGCCGACCGCCCACGAGCTCGCGCAGATCGCCATCGAGGCGGCGGGCGTCGCCCGGCGCATGGGCTACGAGCCGCGCGTCGCGTTGCTCGCCTTCGCCACCTTCGGCCATCCCAAGGGCGAGCGCACGGCGCATGTGCAGGAAGCCGTGCGCATTCTCGACGCGCAGCGGGTCGATTTCGAATACGATGGCGAAATGTCCGCCGACGTGGCGCTCAACCGCGAGCTGATGGCGGCCTATCCGTTCTGTCGCCTGTCAGACGCCGCCAACGTGCTGGTGATGCCGGCGTTCCACTCCGCGTCCATCTCGACCAAGATGTTGCAGGAACTGGGCGGCGCCACCGTCATCGGGCCGCTGATCGTCGGGCTCGACAAGGCGGTGCAGATCGTGCCGCTCGGCGCGCGCGATTCCGATATCGTCAACATGGCCGCGCTGGCGGCGTTCAATATTGGTGGGTGAGCGGGAATCCGGGGGCGGCGGCGATCACGCCGCCGCGAATTCCCGCACGGTCACGCGCCGGAGATCGCGCACGTATTTCGAATCCTCGAAGGGCGTGGCGCGGTGCATGGTGCAGCGGTTGTCCCAGATGACGAGATCGCCAACCCGCCAGCGGTGGGCGTAGATCCATTCGGGCCGTTGCGCGAAGGCCATCAATTCGTCGATCAGCGCGCGGCCCTCGTCGCGCGGCCAGCCGACGACGTGCGACACGTGCGAGGCGATCAGCAGGGATCGCCGCCCGGTGTTGGGGTTGACCTTGACCAGGGGATGGCGCGCTGGCGGGCGGGCGATCAGTTCCTCGGGCGTCGGCGTGTAGCCGCCGAGCTTGCCGCGCGATTCCCAGATCGAATGTTCTGCCTCCAGCCCGTCGATCCGGCGCTTCGTCGTCTCTGGCAGGGCGTCGTAGGCGGCCCGCGTGTCGATGAACTCGGTGTCCGCGCCCGCGGGCGGGATGACACAGGCGTGCAGCATGGAATAGGTCGCGCCGGTCTGGCGGAACGTGCTGTCGGTGTGCCACAGGGCGTTGGCCAGCCGGTACTGGCGGGCGGCGTTGTCCTCGGACTGGATGTCGCCATCCTCGGTCAGGTTGGTGATGGGGAAGATTTCCGGCGGGAATTTCTCGGTGCGCGCGCCCCGGCTGCCGCGCACGCGGGGCGGGCTTTCCAGCGCGCCGAAGGTTTTCGCGAAGGCGACCTGCTGGTGGGCGTCGATGGTCTGGCCGGGCAGCACGCAGACGGCGTGCCGGTCCATCATCGCCTCGATGGCGTCGCGCAGGTCGGGAGAGGGGCGGCTGGCGTCCGCGCCGGAGATTTCCGCCGCGAACACGGGATGCAGCGAGCGCGCGCGAAGCTCCATGGGTTCCTCCCTCGTTATTGGCCCCATGATAGGGCCGGGCCGCGGGCCGGCGCAATCGGTCGCGCGGTTGACATAAACGCCCCCCGGCGCCTATAGAGACCCCGCTTCGGGAGGCGGCGCGAGCCGCTTTTTTCGTTTGCCCCGCTTCCGGTGGGTCGCGCGAGCCCGGGTTAGCTGGTTTAACTGCCAAAAAGCCGACCGGCCACTCGGTCAGAGTCGGGTTGAACACGAGGACGAACGATGTTCGCAGTCATTAAAACCGGCGGCAAGCAATACAAGGTCGCCGCCGAGGATACGATTACAATCATGACCCTTGCCGGGGAAGCCGGCGAGAAGGTGACGTTCAACGACGTTCTGATGATCGTCGATGGCGACAAGGCCACCACCGGCGCTCCGCTGGTCGCGGGCGCGTCCGTCTCGGCCGAGATCGTCGAGCACTCGCGTGGCCCCAAGGTCATCGCCTTCAAGAAGCGTCGCCGCAAGCACTCCAAGCGCAAGCGAGGTCATCGCCAGGATCTGACGATCGTCAAGATCACGGGCATTTCGGCAGGCGCCTGAACCTTTTTTCCGCTGGCGAATTCCATCGCGGCGGAAAATCAGGTACAAGGTTTCAACGGTTTTGACGGCGGCCAGCGCCTCGCGCGGTCGCATAGAGGTTTCGGAGCGGACAGATGGCTCACAAAAAGGCAGGCGGTTCCTCGCGCAACGGTCGCGATTCCGACGGTCGGCGCCTTGGCGTCAAGAAGTTCGGCGGCGAGGTTGTCCGTTCGGGCAACATTCTCGTGCGTCAGCGCGGCACGAAGTTTCATGCCGGCGTGAACGTAGGCATGGGCGTCGACCATACGCTCTTCGCCACGGCCGAGGGCGTCGTATCCTTCAAACAAAAAAGCAACCGCAACTACATTTCGGTTACCCCGGCCGCCAAGGCGGCCGCTGAATAAGGTGGAGGACAAGGCCCTCCACCGGCTGCCAAGCTCCGGTGGACAGGGTCTCTTCCAGACCTGATGGTCCGAACGCCCGAAAAGGGTCCGGGGGGAGGCAGCAGCCTCCCCCTTTCCTTTTCACGCCCCACGCGGGCTGAGCGACGGAGCCAGGTCATGTTTCCGGATTTGCTGCGAGACGACGTTTTCAGGCTTGAAACCCGGCGGCTGTGGCTGCGCTGGCCGCGCGCCTCGGACGCGGAAGCCATCGCCACGCTCGCGGGCGATCGCGAGGTCGCCGAACAGACGGCGCATATCCCCCACCCCTATCCGCCCGGCGCGGCGGCCGAGTTCGTCCTGCGCTCGCGCGCGGCCAATCTCGGCGGCGAGGCGCTGACGCTCGTTCTCGCGCCCAAGGGGCGCCCCAACGACGCCATCGGATGCATCGGATTGTGGCGCGTCGGCGAGGGCGAGCTGGAACTCGGTTACTGGCTTGGCAAGTCGTGGCATCGCCAGGGCTTGATGAGCGAGGCCGTTCGCGGCCTGACCCGCCTTGTCATGGATGTCTGCGACGTCGACGCCATCAAGGCGACGAGCCTGCCGGGCAACGCCGCGTCGCGCGGTGTACTGGCGCGTTGCGGGTTCGTCGACATGGGCGAGGGCGTTGTCTTCGCGCCGGCCCGCGGCGGCGATCGGGCCGTCCGGCGCATGGTCCTGTCGCGGGAAGCGTCACGGCTTCCCGCCGGGCGGTTTGACGAGCAGGCGCGGCGCTGCGCGTGACGCGTCGCCCCCTCCCCGCAAGGGGAGGGGGCTTTGTCTCACAGCCCCTCGAACAGCGCCGTCGAGAGATAACGCTCGGCGAAGGAGGGGATGATGATGACGATGTTCTTGCCCTCCATGCCGGGCCGCGAGCCGATCTCGATGGCGGCGGCGACGGCGGCGCCGGAGGAAATGCCCACGGGCACGCCCTCGGTGCGCGCCAGCAGGCGGGCCGTGTCGAAGGCCGTCTGGTTGCCGACGGTCACCACTTCGTCGATGACGGATCGGTCGAGAACGCCGGGCACGAAGCCGGCGCCGATGCCCTGAATCTTGTGCGGGCCGGGCTGGCCGCCCGACAGAACCGGCGAATCCTCGGGCTCGACCGCGACGATTTTCACGCCGGGCTTCTTTTCCTTCAGCACCTGACCGACGCCGGTGATCGTGCCGCCCGTGCCGACGCCCGAGATCAGGAAATCGACGCCGCCGTTGGTGTCGTTCCAGATTTCGATGGCGGTGGTGTTGCGGTGGATTTCCGGGTTCGCCGGATTTTCGAATTGCTGGGGAATGATGGCGCCGGGCGTTTCGGCGACGATCTCATTGGCCTTGGCGATGGCGCCCTTCATGCCGGCGGGGCCGGGGGTGAGCACCAGTTCGGCGCCGAGCAGGGCGAGCATCTTGCGGCGCTCGACCGACATGGTCTCGGGCATGACGAGTTTCAGCTTGTAGCCGCGCGCGGCGGCCACGAAGGCCAGCGCGATGCCGGTGTTGCCGGAGGTCGGTTCGACCAGAACGGTCTTGCCGGGGACGATCTTGCCCGCCTTTTCCAGCGCGTCGATCATGGCGACGCCGATACGGTCCTTGACGCTGGAAATCGGGTTGAAAAACTCCAGCTTCGCCAGAAGGTTGGCCTTGACGCCCTTTTCCTTGGCGATTCGGTTCAGGCGCACTAGCGGCGTGTCGCCGATCGTGTCGGTGATGCTGTCGTAGATGCGGCCGCGGCCGTTCGTCTTGATGGTGGACATCGCGCGATCTCCCTCGTTGCAGGCTTCGGATGCTAGCTTATTCCATAATTTTGTCGATATATAATTTATATAACTTTTTTATATTGTGAAATCGGAGCCGGTATCCAGCTTTTCGAATACGGCGCCAGATTGCGCCCGATTGCACAGATCGTCCACGCAGATCTTGTCGAGCGCGGCCAGAAAGCCGGCGCCCGCCTCGCTCACCACGGGGGCGATGACGTCGTCAATCAGGCGGGAGGCGCCATCCATGCCCGCCTCCGGGTCGGCGTGGGCGGCGCGCACGATGTCGCCGACGCTGATGCGGCGACGTTCGCGCGCCAGCTCATAACCGCCACGCGGGCCGCGCACGCCCTTGAGGATCTTGGCGCGGACCAGTTGCTGGAGCAGGGTTTCGAGATGGCGGGGCGGCAGTTCATGCCGGGCCGCCAGCGCCTTGGCGGCGACGGGCGTGGGCCGCGCGTGGACGGCGACGTCGACGACCGCGGCTATGGCGAGAAGGGCGCGGCGCGGCAGAAGCATCATGGCCGGGCGATCCCGCCGGTCGAGCCAAACCCGCCGGCGCCGCGCGCGGTCGCCTCGATTTCGCTGGCCTCCGTCAGCGTCGCGCGCGTGACCGGCGCGATGATCATCTGCGCGATGCGGTCGCCGCGCGAAATCTCGAAGGCCTCTGCGCCGTGGTTGATCAGAATGACGCCGATCTCGCCGCGGTAATCGGCATCGATGGTGCCGGGCGCGTTGAGCACGGTGACGCCATGTTTCAGCGCCAGCCCCGAGCGGGGGCGCACCTGCGCCTCGTATCCATCTGGCAACTCGATGGCGATGCCGGTGGGCACGAGTTCGCGCGCGCCGGGTTCGATTATGACGCGTGTTTGCGCGGGCACGCCGGCGAGCAGGTCCATGCCCGCGGCGCGATCCGTCTGATAGGCGGGCAAGGGCAGCCCCTCGCCATGTGGCAGGCGCTTGATCCTGATCGTGATGCTCAACCGCCCGCCCCCGTCAACCGTTTGGCGAGCGCGTCCACCAGACGTCTCGCCACTTCGTCCTTGCGCAACTTCGGCCACGAGACGACGCCAGCCGCGTCGACCAGATGCACCGTGTTTTCGTCGCCGCCCATCACGCCGCTCGCCGGGCTGACATCATTCGCGACGATCAGATCGCAGCGCTTTTTCGCCAGCTTTCCACGCGCGTATTCAAGCACGCGATCGGTTTCCGCCGCGAAGCCGACGACCAGTCGCGGTCGCGCCGCGGCGCGTCCGGCGATGGTCGCGAGAATATCGGGGTTTTCAACCAGACGCAGCGCGGGCGGACCATCCGCGCCCTTCTTCATCTTGCCCGCGCCGGGCGCGTCGACGCGCCAGTCGGCGACGGCGGCTGTCGCGATGAAAATGTCGGCGGGCAGGGCGGCCTCCACGGCGGCGAGCATCTCGCGCGCGCTTTCGACGTGATGGGTCGTTACGCCCGAGGGATCGGGGATCGCGACCGGACCGCTGATCAGGACAACCTCGGCGCCGGCGTCGGCGGCCGCGCGCGCGATGGCGTGGCCCTGTTTGCCGGAGGACCGGTTGGCGATGTAGCGCACGGGGTCGATGGGCTCATGCGTCGGGCCCGACGTAATGACCACGCGCTTGCCGGCGAGCGGCCCGGCCAAGGGCCTTTCGCCCACGCCGGGCGGCAGGGGAATCGCGGTGGGTGTTTCCAGCGCGCGTTCAACGGCGGCGACGATGGCCAGCGGCTCGGCCATGCGGCCTGGCCCGTATTCGCCGCAGGCCATTTCGCCATCGTCCGGGCCGACGAAGGTCAGGCCATCGCCCTTGAGCGTGGCGACGTTGCGCGCCGTCGCCGGATGCAACCACATGCGCAGATTCATGGCGGGCGCCACGACGGCGCGCTTGTCCGTCGCCAGCAGCAGGGTCGAGGCGAGGTCGTCGGCGAGGCCATGGGCGGCCTTGGCCAGCAAATCCGCCGTCGTGGGCGCGACGACGATGAGGTCCGCGTCGCGCGACAGTTCGATGTGCCCCATGCGCGCGTCGTCGGTGAGCGAAAACAGGTCTTCTCGCACGGGTTCGCCGGTCAGCGCGGCGAGCGACAGGGGCGTGACGAATTTCGCGCCGGCGCGCGTCAGCACCGCGTGGACGCTGGCGCCGCGTTCCTTCAATCGCCGGACGAGGTCGAGGGATTTGTAGGCGGCGATGCCGCCGCCGACGATCAGCAGAATTCGCTTGTCGGCGAGGGTCCGGGAAATGGAATTTTTCACGCTCCGCCGCCCCACGCCCCGACAATTCCAGTTTTCATCTGTTGAATACACCTAAATCCATGGCGAGGCCAAGGGCGGCGACTTCAGCCGATGATGCGCAAATATTCCCGTCCGCGGGCAACGGCGTTCGTTGGCAGGCGCTTGTCGAGCGTCGCCAGGACACCTGCGTTGGCGGCGGCGAGCGCCAGCAAGTAAACATCGGTCACCTGCGCGGGGGCGAGGATTTTCGAGGCGTCGAGATTCGGCGCGTCGCGCAAGCTGATGGCGTCCCCCCAAAAGACGTGGCCAGGCAAGGCGCATAACCGGTTCAGCAGCTCCATCGCGGCCGCTGGCGAGCCCAGCGAGTTGGGGTAGCGGGGATGGCCAACAATTCGAATCAAGCCGTTCTCGGTGAGGGGGCACGTGGCCCAACTTGTCCGCCCCTCGCGCGCGAACCAGTCGTGCGCGAGATCATGGCCAACATGCGCGGGATCGACGAGCGCGATCAACACATTGACGTCAAGCAGGAACGTCATGGCGACTCGTCGCGCAACTCGTTGACGAGATCAATCGTGATCGCGCCCAGCGGAGCGCGGCGGGGCAGCAGGGGCACGCCCGCGCGCGTCTCGCCGGAGACCGGTTTGCGCAAGGCCTCGCGGGCCAGTTCGGACACGACCTCGCCCATGCTCTTGCCACGCGCCCGGGCGATGGCGCGCGTGGCCGCCAAAACGTCATCGGCAATATCGATTGTGGTGCGCATCAAACATCTCCGCATCAAGGCATCACTCTACGCGCGACGGGGAATGATTACAAGGCGAGCTCGCCTTCGCTTGTCTGGCCCCCGGTCTTCCATTGGATGGCTACGCCCCTCATCCGGCCTTCGTCCACCTTTTCACCGCCCGCGGGGAGAAGGCAGCGCGCTTGGACGCCGCATGAGCGGCGGCGTTGAAATCACGCCCGCGATTGCTCCCCCGCGCCCTTCGGGGTAAGGCAGGCCCATGAAATTCCTCGATCAGGCCAAGATATACGTGCGCTCGGGCGATGGCGGCGCGGGCGCCGTGTCGTTCCGGCGCGAAAAGTTCATCGAATTCGGCGGGCCCGACGGCGGCGACGGCGGGCGCGGCGGCGATGTCGTGGCCGTGTGCGTCGATGGCCTCAACACGCTGATCGACTATCGCTACCAGCAGCATTTCAAGGCCAAGACCGGCATGCACGGCATGGGGCGCAACCGCGCCGGTGGCCGCGGCCCCGACATCGTGCTGAAAGTGCCCGTGGGCACGCAGATTTTCGACGAGGACAACGAGACGCTGCTGTTCGACCTGACCGAGGTCGGCCAGCGCTACGTCATCGCCAAGGGCGGCAATGGCGGGTTCGGCAACCTGCACTTCGCCACCTCGACCAATCGCTCGCCGCGGCGCGCCAATCCCGGTCAGGTGGGCATCGAGCGCACGATCTGGCTACGGCTCAAGCTGATCGCCGACGCCGGTCTCGTCGGTCTGCCCAACGCGGGCAAATCGACGTTTCTGGCGACCGTCAGCGCCGCGCGGCCGAAGATCGCGGATTATCCCTTCACCACGCTGCATCCGGGCCTTGGCGTCACCAAGATCGACGATCGCGAATTCGTGCTGGCCGACATTCCCGGCCTGATCGAGGGCGCGCACGAGGGCCACGGCCTCGGCGACCGGTTTCTCGGCCATGTCGAGCGTTGCCGCGTGCTGCTGCATCTCGTCGACGCGGCGGGCGAGCACGCGGGCACGGCCTATCGCATCGTGCGGCAGGAACTCGCGGCCTATGGTCACGAGATCGAGTTGAAGCCGGAAATCGTCGCCCTGTCGAAGGTTGATTCCGTCGACGAGGAAACGCTGAAGGTTCAGACCGAACGGTTGAAGCGCGCGGTGCGCTCCTACGGCCCGCCGCTTCCCGAGGGCGAGAAGCGCCGGCCGCTGCTGATGCTGTCGGCGGCCACCAATCGCGGCGTCACCGAGGCGCTGCGTGGCCTCGCCGACAATATCGCCGCCGCGCGCGCGGTAGAGGCCGGCGCGCAAAAGACCGCGGCATGGGAGCCCTGAGCGGACGATCGGCATGACAACAGCTCCCGCCCTCGCCTCGTTCCGTCGCATCGTCGTCAAGGTTGGCTCGTCGCTGCTCGTCGATCAGGCGAAGGGCGAGTTGAAGGCCGCGTGGCTGGAGGCGCTCGCCGACGATCTCGCCGATCTGCACGCGCGCGGCGCCGACGTGCTGGTGGTGTCGTCGGGCTCCATCGCGCTGGGTCGCACCGTGCTCGGTATGCCCCGCGGCGCGCTGCGGCTGGAGGACAGTCAGGCCGCCGCCGCGGTGGGACAGATCGCGCTCGCCGGCGCCTGGGCGCGGGCGCTCGGCGCGCGCGGCATGACGGCCGGGCAAATTCTCGTCACGCTGCACGACACCGAGGAGCGCCAGCGCTACCTCAACGCGCGCGAGACGCTGGGGCGCCTGCTCGACATGCGCGCCGTGCCCGTCATCAACGAGAACGACACGGTCGCGACGACGGAAATCCGCTACGGCGACAATGACCGCCTCGCCGCGCGCGTCGCCACCATGGCGAGCGCGGACTTGCTTGTGCTGCTGTCGGATGTCGACGGGCTCTACACGGCGCCGCCGCATCTCGATCCCGCCGCGCAACTCATTCCCGTCGTGCCGCGTATCTCCTTCGAGATCGAACGGATGGCTGGCGGCGCGGCGTCTGAATTGTCGCGTGGCGGCATGCGCACCAAGATCGAGGCGGCGAAGATCGCCATTACCGGCGGCGCGCACATGATCATCGCCGACGGGCGCGTCGATCATCCGATCCGCCGCGTGGCGGATGGCGGCAATTGCACGTGGTTCCTGACGCCGTCGACGCCGCTGAGCGCCCGCAAGAAATGGCTGGCGGGCTCGCTCGAGCCGCGCGGCGCGCTGCACGTCGACGCGGGCGCGGCGCGCGCGCTGTTCTCGGGCAAGAGCCTGTTGCCGGCGGGCGTCACGCGAGTCGAGGGCTCGTTCGAGCGTGGCGATTGCGTGGTCCTGCGCGATCCCACGGGCGCGGAAATCGGTCGCGGTCTCATCGCCTATGATTCCGGCGACGCGGGCCAGATCATCGGCCGAAACTCGCGCGACATCGAGGGTATTCTGGGCGTTCCCGGCGTCGCGGAGATGATGCATCGCGACGACATGGCGCTGAGCGGGGAGTAATTCTCACCCCGCAAGCAAGGCCAGCGCCTGTTCGTGCGCGCGCTTGTCGCCCGCGGCGATGATGGCGCCGCCTTTCGCCGCGTCGCCGCCGTTCCATGTGGTGATCACGCCGCCCGCGCCTTGCACTATGGGGATCAGCGCCGCGATGTCGTAGGCCTTGAGGCCGCTCTCGATGACGAGATCGACGTGTCCCGCGGCCAGCATGCAATAGGCGTAGCAATCGCCGCCATAGCGCGACAGGCGGACTTTTTCCTCGACGCGGCGATAGGCGTCGAGCGTGCCCTCGGCGAGCAGGGCGGGATGGGTCGTCATCAACGTGGCGTGGGCGAGGTCGGCGCAGGGCCGTGTACGCAGGCGCCGCTCGGCGGGCTTGCCGTTGGGGCCGACGCCGCGCCACGTGGCGCTCGCGCCGTCGCCAAGGAAATGCTCGCGCGTGAAGGGCTGGTGCATCATGCCGTAAACCGGCTGGCCGCGATGCTGGAGGCCGATCAACGTGCCCCAGACGGGCATGCCGGAAATAAAGCTCTTGGTGCCGTCGATGGGGTCGAGAATCCAGACGTAGTCGGCGTCGGCTTTGTCCTCGCCGAATTCCTCGCCGATGATTCCATGATCGGGGAACTGCGCCTTGATGAGATGGCGCATGACGCTTTCCGCGCCGCGGTCGGCCTCCGTCACCGGATCGAACACGCCGCCGCGCGACTTGTCCTCCGCGCCGATGGAGGTGCGGAAGAAGGGCAGGATGGCCTCGCCGGACGCCGCGGCGAGACGCTCGACGAAATCCCCGAATTCAACTGGCTTCATGCCGCGCGGCGCCCCTGTTGTCCCTGTCGCCTCCCTGTTAGGAGGTCGTGGATCGTTTGATACATGAGCCGCGAGGCGGAGGCGAGGGCGCTTGAGGCAGGAAGGCGGCAAGGGCGCGTTCGCGGGCGTCGCGCTGGTGGCCGCGCTGGTGGCGATCTATTCGGTCAGCCAGTTTTTCCGCAACGCGATTGGCGTGATCGGACCGGATATCGCGCGGGAATTCGATCTCGACGCCTCGGCGCTCGGCTTGCTGGGCGCGATTTTCTATTTGTCCTTCGCCCTGATGCAGATTCCCGTCGGCATGGCCATTGACCGGCTTGGCCCCAAGGCGGCGATCGTGGGCACGGCTGTTCTGGTGGTGGCGGGCGCCGTTCTCTTCGGACTGGCGCGGGATTTCGCGACGCTGGTCGGGGCGCGACTGCTCATCGGCGCGGGATGTTCGAGTTTCTTCATGGGCGCGCTGGCGATCTACGCGCGACGATTCCCGCCCGAGACATTCGCCACCATGACCGGCGTGCAGATGGGGGCGGGCACGTTGGGCTCGCTCGCCGCGACGGCGCCGCTGGCGGCGGCGAGCGCGCGCTTTGGCTGGCGCGCCTCGTTCATGGCGGTTGGCGCGTTGTGCGCCCTGTTGACGCTACTGGTCGTCCTGCTGGTGCGCGAGGACGCCGATTCCCGTCGGGTCCGGGCCGAACGGCGCGAAACGCTGGGCGATCTCGTCCGCGGGGTCGCGGCCGCGGCGCGGGTGCGCTCGTTCTGGCCGGTGTTCCTGATGCAGGCGACGACCTATTCCGGCTTCGTCACCGTCGTCGGCCTGTGGGGCGGCCCGTGGCTTGCTCAAATCCATGGCATGGGGCTCGACCAGCGTGGCGGCGTGCTTTTCGCCATGGTTCTGGCCCAGGTCATCGGGCTGTTCATCTGGGGCGGCGCGGATCGCCTGTTCCGGGGCTATCGGATTCCCGGTCTGATCGGCGTGTGCGGTGGCGTTGGCATGCTGGCCATCGCCGCGCTGGCGCCGCCATCGGGCCCGTGGCTGACGCCCTTTCTGGTCGTTTACGCCCTGTTTTTCGCCGTAACGCCCGTGCTGACCGCCCATGGGCGGTCGCTGTTCCCGCCCGAGCTAATGGGTCGCGGGCTTACCCTGCTCAACATCGGCAACATGGGCGGCGTCTTTTTCCAGCAGACCCTGACCGGTCTGGTGATCGAGGCGTTTGGCGTGCGAATCCAGGATGGCGCGCGCGTCTATTCAGCCACCGGCTATCAGGCTGTTTTCGCGGTGCTGGCCATCGAGATGGCGATCGCGGCCTTGCTCTACATGCGGGCCGTTGACCCGCATCCATTGAAAAACATTTGATTTCAGATGGTTCGTGGAAGCGCGGTCAATCCTGACGCGGCGCGCGAAAATAATTCACAAACCCGCTTGACATTTTGTGCGGTGCGGTAGCATATTGTTGCGGTGCAGCGCTGCTGCACATGCCCTCCTTGGGCGTTTCCTCCCTTGACTTGGGGCCGCTTGTGCAAACGAGCGGCCTCCTTTCTTTTTCCGGGCCTGGAAGCAACGTGGCGTCCGCGAATGACGCCAGAAAAACCCCAATATCACGAAAATGTTCGGTCAGCGGCCTTGCCTTATCCGGCATGATCGTCCATATACGAACCGCTGACTGGCTTTGCCGGTCGCATCGCCCTTCCAGGGCGTTTCCTCCCTTGACTTGGGGCCGCTTGTGCAAACGAGCGGCCTCCTTTCTTTTTGGGAGCGTGTTCGCGACGGTTTATTCCGCCGCCGCCCGATGGGCCGAAATCATCTCCACCGCCGACGCGAGCGACCTGGCCAGCGTGGCGAGATCGTCCTTCAGCTTCTGGTAGCCGGGGCCTCGCTCCAGCGTTTTTTCATTCATGTAGAGCCCGCGATTGATCTCGATCTGGATCGCGTGCCAGCCGGACGATGGCGAGCCGTAGTGTTCGGTGATGTAGCCGCCCGCGTAGGGCTTGTTGCGCAACACGGCATAGCCGAGACGGCGCAACTCGCTTTCGGCGACAGAGACAAGCAAAGGATCGCAACTCGCGCCGTAGCGGTCGCCCAGCACCATGTCGGCGCGGGGGTAATCCTCCGTCCGGGCGCCGCGCGCGGCCTGTGAGGGCATGGAATGGCAATCAATCAGCACGGCGTGGCCAAACAGACCGGCGGCGCGGTGCATCAGGCCGCCGAGCATCGCGTGATAGGGCTTGTAGAGCAGTTCGATCCGCTCCAGCGCCTCGGCGACGGGCATGCGCGCCGCGTAGATCTCCTGCGCCTCGCCGACGACGCGGGCGATGGTGCCCAGCCCGCCGGCCACGCGAATGGAACGCGTGTTGGCATGAGGCGGGAGCCGCCCCTCGAACATGCGGGGATCGAGTTCGTAGGGCTCGCGGTTGAGATCGAGATAGGCGCGGGGAAAGCAGGCTCGCAACAGCGGGGCGCCGACATCGCTCGCGCTCGCGAACAGGTCGTCGACATGCGCGTCCTCGGAGCGTCGCAGGGTCAGCGCGTCGAGGCGCGTCGCATCGAGGAAGCTTTGCGGATACTGGCTGCCGGAATGTGGCGATGAAAACACCAGCGCCGAGGTCAGGGCGGCGGGTTCGAGCGTCTCGAAGGGCGGCGTGAAACCAAGCACGCCCGTCGCGCCGCCGTATGGCGCTGGCGCATTGAACGAGACGTCGGTCAGGCGCATGAGGTCTCCAACAATCGACGCGTCAATGTGCCCTTGCCGCGCGCGTCTGTCCATACCGAACACACTTGTGGAAAATGATGAACAGCGCGGCGATTCCAGCCCGATTTTCACGGGTTGTTTACCATCGCCGGAGCCATATGGCGTGGTATGCTCGAATCGAGGCGGAAATGACCGAAGAGTCCCCATTGTCATCCAAAATCCTTCTGGCGGAAGACGATAACGACATGCGCCGCTTTCTGGTGAAGGCTTTGCAGAACGCCGGTTATGACGTCGCCTCCTTCGACAACGGCCTGTCGGCGTATAACCGCCTGCGCGAGGAGCCCTTCGAACTGCTCCTGACCGATATCGTCATGCCGGAGATGGATGGCATCGAATTGGCCCGCCGGGCCACCGAACTCGATCCCGACATCAAGGTGATGTTCATCACGGGCTTTGCCGCCGTGGCGCTGAACCCTGACAACAACGCCCCAAAGGACGCCAAAATCCTGTCGAAGCCCTTCCATCTGCGCGACCTCGTCAACGAGGTGCAGCGGTTGCTGGCCGCCTGAAACGGCGCTTGCCGGCGATCCGTCGCGCGGCCATGATGGACCTCAAGCGCGGCTGATCACGCCCGCGCGACGGGAGGCACCATGCGCGCGTTCAATTCCCTCGTTCCATCCGCGGCGGCCCTGCTCGCCTTGTCGCTTTGCGTTTCGGGCGCGGCGCGCGCGGCCGAGCCCGTCGCCTGCGATTCCCATGTGCCCGCGGTCATCGGCGGACCCCTGCCGCCGGCCGATTCCGACACGGTCGTCATCCGCTGGCTGGCCAACGCCAATTACGAATTCGCCTACAAGGGCAAGGTCTATCTGTTCGACGCGTATTTCGACCGCGTGCCGCGCAGCCACAGGGTCGGCTTCAAGGCGGCCGAGGTGAACAAGGCCGAGGCGATCTTCGTCTCGCACGCGCACTTTGATCATATTTCCGATATCGCGCCCGTCGCGCGCCAGACCGGAGCGCCCGTCATCGGCGCGCCGATCACCATCGACACCGCGAAAAAACTTGGGGTCGCCGACAGCCAGCTCGTGCTCGCCAAGGGCGGCGAAAGCCTCAAATATGGCGACGCGACCGTCGAGGTCGCGCTGGCGCAGCACTCGACCATCCAGCCGGGCCTGACCGACATCTACGCGAGTCTCTACGCCAACGATTCGGCCCCCTATACCGGCGAGGAAAAGAACCTCGCCGCCTACGTGCGCACACTCGGGAACTTCGATCCGAAAATCATCACCGAGGGCACGCTGGCCTTCGCCATCACCTTCCCCTCGGGCTTCAAGGCCGTGCTGATCGGCAGCTCCGGGCCGATCACGCCGGGCGTTCGCGCGCTGGCGGAAAAGCTGGGACCGGTCGATGTCGCCATCGTCGCCTACCAGGTGCACGCGGTCGCCGACACGCAGATCGAATACACGATGCCCTTCATCGAGCTGTTCAAGCCGAAGCTGTTCCTGCCGGCCCACCACGACGCGGCGCCGCCGGCCTGGCTCGACCTTGGCGTCGAACCCCTGTTCGATCGCATTCGCGAGAAAATGCCGGACACGAAATTCCTCGCGCCGCTTTACCGCTCGCCGATCTGTGTATCCGGCGCCGGCGCCAACAAGGGCGAGGTCATCTCGTTCAAGCCCTGACCGGCGCCTTTCCGGCCCGCGGGATTTGTTCTAGAGAGCGTCCCGAAGCGATCCAGCCGAGATCAGGAGCGAAACGCCATGTCCTTGCCGAAATTCAAGACCGTCACCCGCACGCAGGGCAACAATCGCGCCCTCAAGGAAGGCGTGGTGAAGCCCGCCACCTGCGAGCTTGAATTCGTCGAGGTCGATCCACTGATCGCCGCGTTCCGCCGCATGGTGCGCGCAAGCGAGTTCGACATCTGCGAGATGGCGATCACGACCTATGTTTGCGCCCGCGAGCACGGCAAGAAAATGACCGCGATTCCCGTGCCGCTGGTGCGCCAGTTCCATCACGGCGCGATCCTCGTCAACAAGAACGCGGGCGTGAAGGTTCCCAAGGATCTCGAAGGCAAGCGCGTCGGCGTCAACCGCGGCTACACGGTGACGACGGGCGTCTGGGCGCGCGGCATCATGGCGAGCGAATATGGTCTCGATCTCTCCAAGGTGACCTGGGTGCTGTCGGGCGACGAGCATGTCGCCGAATATGTCGCGCCGTCGAACGTCACGCCCATAGAGGCGGGCAAGAAGATGGAGGACATGCTGATCTCGGGCGAGCTCGCCGGCGCCATCGGCGTCGACGTGAAGCACCCCGACGTCGCGCCGCTGATCCCCAACGCGCTCGACGCGGGCCTCGCCGCGTTCAAGCGTGACGGCCATTATCCCATCAACCACCTCGTCGTCATCAAGGACGAGTTGCTGGAAAAGCACCCCGATCTCGCCGCCGATATCTTCAACGCCTTCGCCGCCTCCAAGCGGCTTTATGTCGAGGCCTTGAAGGCCGGCAAGATCGAGACGCTGGACGCCGCCGACAACATCCACCTGAAGGTGATGGCCGCCGGCGCCGCCGATCCCCTGCCTTACGGGATCGAGCCCAATCGCAAGGTCATCGAGACGCTCATCGGCCACGCGTTGTCGCAGGGCATCATCACGAAGAAGGTGTCCGTCGAGGACATCTTCGCCAGGGGAACGTGGGGTTTGGTGGGGTAGTCGGGCGCCGAGGTGGCGCCGCGGTGGCGGCGTGGCGCCGCCGGTGGCTATGTCACTCAAATAGCGCCGGTCGCGCTTGCTGGCGTCCATGAACGATCGCTCGAATGAAAACGTGACCGGCTTCCATCGTGTAGAAAATCACATGCGACTGAAATCGAAACCGGCGAAGTCCGGGGACGAGTTCGTCCGCAGACACGCCAATCATGGGGAAGTCGGCGATCAGGCCGAACGACCGTTCGAGGCCCGAAAAATAGGCCTCTGCCTGATATCGACCGAATTTTTCCGCGCCGTCGAAATAGATGTCGATCAGGTCGTCCCGCGCGCGTTGCGAGAGACGGAATTCAGCCATGCTTGGCGTCGACCCGGCGGCGCGCCTCGGCCAGTATTTCCATCGTGGATTCGGACGTTGCGATCCGACAATCACCTTCGGTCAGGCTTTGCCGCAGGCGGCGCAGTTGTTCATCCCGTGGCAGGGAGGCCCAAGCCGCGACGTCCGCGTCGGAGGGCGTCGCGGAGGGCATGACGGGCGAAAGCGCGATATCAGTGTCGCTCATATTCGTCTTTTACCACATACCAGCGCGTTGGAACAGGCGCGATCGGCGCCTCAGGCGTTTCGCTTCAAGAACTCCACCAGTCGCGGCGCGGTCGCTTCCTCGGTCTGGGCGGCGACCGGAACGTCCCAGTATTCCGCCTTCGGCAGGCATTCCTCGTAGAAGCGCGCCGACGAGGTCGCGTGCGAGGCGTCGTGGCCGGGCACGATGAGGGCGGGAATATCGCAACCCATCATGTCCTCGGGCTCGGCGCCGGGCGCGGTGTCGCGATCGAACATGGTGCGCGACCAGCCGGCGACGATCTGCTTGTAACGCTCGACGTTGAAGGCCGCGAATGTCTCGGCGAAGGCCTCGTCGGTTTGCAACACCGAGGCCCACGGGCCGCCGCGCGGGTCGGCGCCAAAGGCCTTGCCGCCCTCGCGCGCCAGCTTGACGACGCCGGCCATGCCCTCGCGCTGCACATAGGCGAGATGTTCGGCAAAGCGCTGGTGGGCGGTCATGCGGTAGCGCGCGCCGCCGACGGGCCAGTACAGCACCATGCTGATGACGCGCTCGGGATGCATGACGCCGAACAGGGCGACGGGCGAAACGCCCATGCAGCCGCCCAGCAGGTGGGCGCGCTCGATGCCCAGATGATCGAGCAGGCCGCGCCCCTGAGCGACGTAATGGGCGTAGGTGACGCGTTCGATGCGTCCGCCGGACTGGCCGCATTCGCGCCGGTCGAAGACAATGCACTTGAAGTGCCTCGACAGGTTTTCGAGCGGCTTGACCTTGGCGTAGACGCCCTGCGTCGTCCATTTTTCAATGGTCGCGTCGAAACCGGCGGGCGCGTACATCAGCAACGCCGGGCCTTCGCCGTGAATTTCGTAGCGCGTGCGGATACCATCGATATCGGCGAAGGCCATGGGGTCAGCCCTTGATCTGCTTGCCGGCGCGGGCGTCGGCGACCAGCGCCTCGAAGGCCTCGATCGTGCCGCGCGCGGTGTTGAAATAAGTGTCGGTCTTGGAGTCGATCCACTTCTCGCCATAGCCAAGGACGGTCTGGGCGAGGCGCACGCGCCCGTCGAGCCAGGGGCCGCCGCCAAAGCCGCCGATGACCGGAATTTTCACCGCCTCGACGACCGCCTTGCCGGCGACGGGGCCAGAGTTCGTGAAGTCGAGCGCGACGGCGCCGGCGACTTCGAGCATCCTGGCTTCTTCAACCAGCTTGGCGGCGGCCTCGGCGGTGGCCTGCGCGCCGGCGGAGTTCTGCGCGCTGTAGGGAATGCCGAGGCGCATGGCGGTCTGCGGCGTCAGGCCGAACTGCGCGAAGACGGGAATGCCCGCCTTGGTCAGCGCGCGCACGGCCTCGGGAAAGTCGGCGGCGGCGTCGAGCTTGATCATGTCCGCGCCGCCTTCCTTGACGATACGCACGGCGGCTTTCAGCGCGCTGTCGACGCCTTCCTGCAGGGGGCCATAGGGCATGTCGCAGGAAACGAGCACGCGGGTGGCGGCGCGGCGCACGGCCTTGCAGCACACGAGGATTTCATCGAGCGTCACCTGCAAGGGGTTGTCGTGGCCCCACAGGTTCGCGCCGACGCTGTCGCCAATGGAGATGAAATCAACGCCCGCGCGCTCGGCGAAGCGGGTCGTGGGGTAGTCCCAGGCGACGACGCCGATGCTTTTGCGGCCTTCGCGCTTCATCTGCTGAAGCAGGGGTATGGTGACGGTTTCCATGGGGTTCCTCGTTTCCGGGCGCGTGGCTTTGGCGGTGTTTTAGCGGACGCGGGCCGGGCGTCAACGCGCCGCGTCAGCGTTTGACGACGATCGCGGCCCTTGTCTTTTCAACAATGTCCGCGGGGGTGGCCATCAGCCGCTCGATGGTTTGCGTCAGGCGGGCGCCATCCATCGGCTCGATGATTTCGAGCTTCAACCTGTCGGCCTCGGCGAGAAAATCCTTGTCCGCCACCATCGCAGCGAAGGCCGCGCGCATGGCCGCGACGCGTTCGGGCGGTGTTTCCGGCGCCATGACGAAGGGCCGTCCGAAGGTGGATTGAGCGAAGACGAAATCGAGGATGGCGCGGCTTTCGGGCGTCGGCGCGAATTCGATGGTGAGCGGCGCGCCGAGCGCCGCGATGGCGGGGCTCGCCTTGTTGTTCTCTTGCGCGATGACTCGCATCCTGCCGTCGCGCAGCCAGTCGGGATGGCCCGTCGTCATCACCGACCAGCTCGATCCGCAGGTGCCGTCGATCTCGCCCTTTTCAAGCGCGAGTCCGACCTCGGTGATCCCCGGATAGCCGTTGACGATCCTGAATTGGGCGCCGAGCAGGTTGTTGTACATGGCGGGATAGTCGGTGCTGGGGCCGCCGACGCCGGTGGCGCCGAGCACAACCTCCTTCGTCAGCGCGTCCTTGAACGATTTGACCTCGGCGCCCGCGCGGACAAAGCAGATGAAGGCGTCGCTGTTCAGGCTGCCGATGTAGTTGAAGCGCAGGGAATCGTATTTGACGCGGCCCTTGTCGCCCAGCAGCGGCTCCATGACGGCGTTTGGGTAAAGCTCGCCAATGGCGGTCCCGTCCTTGGCGCCGGCGGCGTAGATGTACTGCGCCGCGACGACGCCCGCGGCCCCCGACATATTGGCGGGGTTAACAGTGGGATTGCCGGGAATGAATCGCCCGAGGTGACGCGCCACCAGACGTCCATAGAGATCATAGCCACCGCCGACCGACGACGGGATCACCAGCGTGACCGTGCGTCCGCGATAGAACGCGGCGACGGAATCCTGCGCGCGCGCCGACCCGCCCAGGGCGCCCAGGACGGCGAGCGCCACGAGGGCGCGACCGACGCCAGTTCCGAAAGACCGCATGACATTCCCCACCGCCAAAAGCGCGGGGAATGTGTCGCAAAGCGCCCGAGCCGGCAAGCGCGCGGCGTCAAACGAAAAAGCGCGCGCCCATGAGGCGCGCGCCGGTGTTGGGTCAGCGTCGCGCCGGCTATTCGGCGGCGAGGCGGGCGGGCGCTTTTTTAGCGGCGGGCTTCTTGGCTGCGGATTTCTTCTTGCCGCCCATCTTGCCGGGGTTTTCGAGAATGATGTGACCGACCGCGGTGTTGGACGCCGGCACCGTGTAGAAGCGATAGACTTCCTTGGCGTCGTCATCCATGGCGCCGCGCATGATCAGCCACATGACCATTTCGATGCCCTCGGCGCCGGCCTCGCGCATGAACTCCACGTGCTTGAGGCGCGTCAGCTTCTTGGGATCCTTGGCCATGCCGTCGAGGAAGGCCTTGTCGAACTTCGAATTGATCAGGCCGGCGCGCGGACCCGAAATCTGGTGCGACATGCCGCCCGTGCCGAAGATCACGACATTCAGATCCTCGGGATAGGATTCCACCGCCTTGCGGATCGCCTGACCGAGCTTGAAGCAGCGCTTGGCGGTCGGCGGCGGGAACAGCACGACGTTCACCGCCAGCGGAATGACCGGGCAGGGCCATTCCTTGGGCTGGCCGAACATGAGGTTCATCGGCACGGTCAGGCCGTGGTCGACCTCCATCTTGTTGACGATGGTCAGGTCGAATTCGTCGAGGATCACCGACTGGGCGATGTGGGCGGCGAGTTCGGGGTGGCCCTTGACGGTCGGCACGGGGCGCGGGCCCCAGCCCTCGTCGGCGGGCGGAAACTCAGCCGCGCAACCCAGCGCGAAGGTCGGCACGATGTCCATCGAAAAGGCCGACGCGTGGTCGTTGTAAACGATGATGCAGACGTCCGGCTTGGCCTTCTCCATCCACTTCTTGGAGGGTTCGAAGCCCGAGAAAACCCGCTGCCAGTAGGGCTCGCCGGACTTGCCGTTGTCGAGAGCCGCGCCGATGGCCGGCACGTGGGAGGAGCAGACGCCCGCGATGATCTTGGCCATGTTACTTCTTCCACTCCGACTTGCTGCGATTGCCATCGACCGGGCGTCCGCCGGCGAGCATCATGCTGGCGTATTCCTCCTGCGTGGAGCCGGTCATCTTCGCGGCCATCTGCTGGAACGACAGCCCGTCGGTCGCGCCCAATTTCGCCGTGAAATAGATGTTGCCGCCGAGTTCGAGCATCCGGTTCCACTCGCGCTTCAGCACGGCCTCGGTCTGCTCGGGCGTCAGTTTGTAGGCCTTGAGATATTCCGCCTCGTTGGCCTTGAAGGCCTTGCGGTTCTCTTCCTTGATCAGGGACATGCAAAGCATGTTGATGCCATAGCCCATGCGCGACTGCTCTGCGTCGAACACGATCGTGCCGGGAATGTCGGCGTATTCCTTGACGGGCTTCGCCGATTTCTTGGTCTGCTTCATTGCGATCATCCTCTCCGAGGTCGCGGTCCCGCCCCGACGCCGGTCTTTCTCGTTTTCGCTGGGGCGGACAATAGCCGGAATCAGCCGGGAGTCGAGAGACCGGCGCGTCGCCTTCACAAGTCGCCTTTTTGCCCCAAAGGGCCTAAATAAGCCATTGAGGGCGCGAAATCGCATCGCGCTCCGGGGAGAGCGTCCAATGTTGAATCGTTCCAATTTGCTGGCCGTCGCGGCGGCGGCGGGAATCGTCGCGGGCATGGGCGGCGGCGCGCGCGCGGCCGACTACGAGGTTCACGTCATCATCCCGACGAGCGGCGGCGGAGCCTTCGCCGGCAAGGGCCAGCAGGACAGTCTCGAGGCGGCGGCCAGCGTCATCAACAAGAACGGCGGCGTGCTCGGTCAGAATCTCAAGTTCGTCTATCACGACGATCAGACCAGCCCGCAGGTCGCGGTGCAGTTGATGAACGAGATCATGCCGACCAAGCCGAAGGTCGTTCTGGGCTCCAGCCTCGTCGCCATGTGCCGGGCCATCGCGCCCATCGTGAAGAATGGCCCCGTTCACTACTGCCTGTCGCCGGGCATGCATCCGCAGGCCGGCTCCTATTCCTTTTCGGCAGGCGCGTCCTCGCTCGACCAGATCGCGGCGACGATCAATTACTTCCGCGAGGCGGGCTACACGAAAATCGCCGCCTTGCAGACAACCGACGCCAGCGGGCAGGATGGCGACGAGGGCATCAAGGCCGCCATGGCGCGGCCCGAGAACGCCGGCCTCAAGCTCGTCGCCTTCGAGCATTTCAACCCGACCGACATCAGCGTCACCGCGCAGATCGAGCATATCAAGCAATCGGGCGCGCAGGCCTTGCTGACGTGGTCGACGGGATCGCCGGTGGCGACCGTGTTCAAGGGCGCCATACAGGCGGGCCTCGATATTCCGATCGCCCCAACCAGCGGCAACCAGACGGTCGCGCAGATGACCCAGTGGGCGGACTTCCTGCCCCGGCAACTGACGCTCCCGTCGTCGCTCTGGCCAGTCCACAAGGGCTTGTTCGAACTCGATCCGCGCGTGGAAAAGGCGCAGGCCGACATGCACGCCGCCGTCGCCGCGCGCGGCATCAAGCCGGATAACTCAATGGCCAATTCGTGGGACGTGGCGCTCATCACCGTCGCCGGCCTGAACAAGATCGGTCCGGATGGCACGGCCGCGCAATTGCGCGACTACATCGCCAACCTCCAGGATTTTCCCGGCATCGATGGCATCTATGATTTCAAGAAATACCCGGAGCGCGGACTGGGCGCCGAAGCCGCCAACGTCACCCGCTACGACCCGGCGACGAAATCCTTCGTCTGGCTGAGCGGGCCGGGCGGCCACGCCTTGCCCAAATAGCCCGCGTTGCGGACGCGCTGGACCGCGGATAGGCTCGCGCCCCGGCCCCAATCGAAGGCAAGTCGCGTCCGGCACGCGACTTGCTCATTGATCGGGGAATGGAAGGCAGCGGGTTTTCCGGTTTCAGGGTGGAGATAGGAACATGTTGGGTTTTTCGCGCTCATTCGCGGTGGCGGCGGTCGCCACTTTTGGTCTGGCGTCCGGCGCGTTCGCGCAGGAGAAGCTGAAGATCGGCTATGTCTATGTCGGCCCGGTGGGCGATTTCGGCTATTCCTATCAGCATGATCAGGGCCGGCAGGCGATGGCCAAGGCGCTCGGCGCCAAGGTCGAGACGACCTTCCTCGAGAACGTGCCGGAGAACGACAGCGAGCGCTCCATCGAGCAACTGGCCCGCTCCGGCCACAAGCTGATCTTCACGACCTCGTTCGGCTTCATGGAGCCGACCCTCAAGGTCGCCAAGAAATTCCCCGCCATCAAGTTCGAGCACGCCACCGGTTACAAGCGCGCCGAGAATGTCGCCACCTATTCGGCGAAGTTCCATGAAGGCCGCTATGTCATCGGGCAGATCGCCGGCAAGATGACCAAGTCAAACATCATCGGCTATGTCGCGTCCTTCCCGATTCCCGAGGTCGTCAGCGGCATCAACGCGTTCCTGCTCGGCGCGCAGTCGGTCAATCCCAACGTGAAGATAAAGATCGTCTGGGCCAACACCTGGTTCGATCCGGGCAAGGAAGCCGACGCCGCCAAGGCGTTGCTGGCGCAGGGCGCCGATATCATCACGCAGCACACGGATTCGGCGGCGCCGTTGCAGGAGGCCGAGAAGGCCGGCAAGTTCGGCTTCGGTCAGGCGTCCGACATGATCAAGTTCGCGCCCAAGGCGCAATTGACCGCCATCGTCGACAACTGGTCCGGCTACTACACCCAGCGCGCGCAACTCGTGCTCGATGGCAAGTGGAAGTCGACGGACACCTGGGGCGGCATTGGCGCGAAGATGGTCAATCTCGCGCCGTTCACCAACATGCCCGATGACGTGAAGAAGATGGCCGAGGCGACGACCGCGGCCATCGCGTCGGGCGCCCTGAATCCGTTCAAGTGCCCGGTTTACGATCAGACGGGCAAGGCTGTTGAGTGCAAGGGCGGCACGGCCCTTTCCGACGGGCAGGTGCTCGGCATGAACTTCTACGTGAAGGGCATCGACGACAAGCTGCCGCAGTAAGCGGAGTCATCGATGACGCGCCGTTCGTCGATCCGGTTCATCTTTCGTGGCGCGCCCGTCGAGATCTTCGACGCGCCGCCGCGGGAGACGCTGCTGGACTGGTTGCGCGTGCAAAAGCGCGCGACCGGAACCAAGGAAGGGTGCGCCGATGGCGATTGCGGCGCCTGCACCGTCGTGCTGGCCCGCATTCGCGAAGGACAACTGGTTCATGAACCGGTCAATGCCTGCATCCTGCTGTTGGGACAGGCCGATGGCGCCGAGGTACTGACCGTCGAGGATCTGGCTGACGGCTCGACGCCACATCCCCTGCAAGACGCGATGGTTCGCCACCACGCGTCCCAGTGCGGGTTCTGCACGCCCGGCATCGTGATGAGCCTGTTCGCGCTTCAGCACGATGGCGCGCGCCCCGTGACGCGCGACGATGTCTGCGATCAACTCGCGGGCAATCTCTGTCGTTGCACGGGTTATCGGCCCATCGTCGACGCCGCGCTGGAGGTTTGCGCCGCGCCGGTGGAGGATCAATTCAATCGCGCCGAAAAAAGCCGACGCGTGGCGATCGAGGCGTTGGCCGATGGCGTCGACGTCATGGTCGGCGACGCGAGCGCTTTTTTCGCCGCGCCGGCGAGCGAGGACGCCTTTGCCGCGCTTTACGCCGATCATCCGGACGCGCTGATCGTATCGGGCGCGACCGATGTCGGCCTCTGGATCACCAAGGGGCTGCGCGATCCGCGCAAGATCATCTGGACCGGACGCATCGCTGGCTTCGACGCGATGGATCGAGGCGTGGAAGGTCTCTCGCTGATGGCGGGCGTCAGGCTGGACAAGGCCGCGCCCGCGCTCGCGGCCGTTCACGCCGACCTTGGCGAGATCATGCGCCGTTTTGGTTCCACGCAGGTAAGGGCCTCGGGCACGGTCGGCGGCAGCATTGCAAACGGGTCGCCGATTGGCGATCTCGCGCCCTGTCTGATCGCGCTTGGCGGGCGCGTCGAGTTGCGCAAGGGAAACAGCGCGCGCGAATTGCCGCTGGAGGATTTTTTCATCGCCTATCGCAAGCAGGATCGGGCTCCGGGCGAATTCGTGCGGCGACTGACCGTCCCCGCGCTCGCGCCGTCGTCGGCGTTTCGCGCCTTCAAGATCAGCAAGCGTTTCGACGAGGATATTTCCGCCGTGCTCGGGGCGTTCCATTTGATGCTCGATGGTCGGCGCGTCGCGGCGGCGCGCATCGCCTATGGCGGCATGGCCGGCACGCCGGCCCGCGCGCCGAGGACCGAGGCCGCCTGCGTGGGGCTCGATCTCGACGCGGAATCGACGTGGAGCGTCGCGCTCGACGCGTTGGCCGCCGACTACGCGCCGCTGAGCGACATGCGCGCCAGTTCCGCCTATCGTTCGCTCGTCGCGCGCAACCTGCTGCGCAAGGCGTTCATGGAAATCGGCGGCGCCGATATCGAAAAAACGCGGCTCGCGCGTCGGGGATGGGCTCATGCCGCCGAATGACGAGACACCCGTCCCCCTGGCCATTGTCAACAAGCCGACGCCCCATGATTCCGCGCATCTGCATGTGCGCGGCGCGGCGGCCTATATCGACGACATCCGCGAGCCCGAGGGCACGCTGCACATCGCGCCCGGCCTCTCCAATGTCGCGCGCGGCAGAATTATCAAGCTCGATCTCGACGCCGTGCGTCGCGCGCCGGGCGTGGTCGCGGTTCTGACCGCGCGCGACGTGCCGGGCAAGAACGACACCTCCGCCGCGTTCGGCGACGATCCGCTGTTCGCCGATGGCGACGTTGTTTTTCACGGACAGGTCATGTTCATCGTTGTCGCGATCTCTCGCGACATCGCGCGACGCGCCACAAGGCTGGCGAATGTCGAGATCGCGGCCGAACCGCCGCTGCTGACGATCGACGACGCCATCGCCGCCGACGCCAAGGTCTTGCCGGATTACGACTTCGGACGTGGCGATGTGAACGCCGCGATCGCCGCGGCGTCGCGCCGGCTCGCGGGCCAACTGAACATCGGCGGGCAGGAACATTTCTATCTCGAGGGGCAGGCGGCGCTGGCCATTCCCGGCGAGGCCGGCGAGATGCACGTGCATACGTCGACACAGGACCCGACCGAGGTTCAGCATATCGTCGCCCGCGTGCTCGCCATGCCTGACGCCTTCGTGACAGCCGAGACGCGGCGCATGGGCGGCGCCTTTGGCGGCAAGGAAAGTCAGGCGGCGCAGACAGCGGCGCTCGCCGCGCTCGCCGCGCGCGTGACGGGGCGGCCGTGCAAGCTGCGGCTTGATCGCGACGATGATTTCGTGATGACCGGCAAGCGCCATGATTTTCGTGCTGACTGGCGCGTCGGTTTCAACGACGACGGCGTCATCGAGGCTTACGACGTCATGCTCAACGCGCGATGCGGTTGCTCGGTCGATCTGTCGCCGGGCGTCGTCGATCGCGCCATGTTTCATGCCGCCAACGCTTACTTTCTTCCCACGGTCGCCGTCGCGACGCGACGCCTCAAGACCAACACGGTTTCGGCGACTGCCTTCCGCGGCTTTGGCGGACCGCAAGGCATGCTCGCCATCGAACACGTGATGGACGCCATCGCGCACGAGACCAGTCGCGATCCGCTCGACGTGCGCAAGGCCAATCTCTATCGGCCCGGCGGCGATCTCACGCCCTATGGCATGAAGGTCGAGGACCCCGACGTTCTCGTCGATCTTATCGAGCGTCTCGAAAAGACAAGCGACTATCGCGCACGCCGAGCCGCCATCGCCGCCGAAAACGCCGGCAATCCGATCATTCGTCGCGGCATCGCGCTGACGCCGATCCAGTTCGGCATTTCCTTCACGCTGATCCACATGAATCAGGCGGGCGCGCTGGTGCATGTCTATCAGGACGGCTCCGTGCATCTGAACCACGGTGGCACGGAGATGGGGCAGGGCCTGTTCACCAAGGTGGCGCAGGTGGTCGCCGAGGAATTCGGCATACCGCTCGACTGGGTGCGCATCACCGCGACGAATACGGCGAAAGTGCCGAACGCCTCGCCGACGGCGGCGAGTTCGGGCTCCGATCTCAATGGCATGGCCGCGCAAATCGCGGCGAGCGCCATCAAGGAACGCATGATCGCCTTCGCCATGGAGGAATATGGCGTCGCGCGCGATCTCGTGGCATTCCGCGACGGCGTCGTGTTCATCGGCAACACGAGCCTGTCGTTTCCCGAGCTCGCGAAAAAATGCCGGCAGGCGCGTGTGCAGCTGTCTCACGCCGGGTTTTACAAGACGCCCCTCATCGAATGGGATCGCGCGGCGCGCAAGGGGCGGCCATTCCTCTATTTCGCCTATGGCGCCTCCTGCGCGCAGGTCGCGGTTGATACATTGACTGGCGAGATGAAGGTCGAGCGGGTCGATATTCTGCATGACGTCGGCCGCTCCCTGAATCCCGCGCTCGACAAGGGCCAGATCGAGGGCGGTTTCGTTCAGGGCATGGGCTGGCTGACGACCGAGGAACTGGTGTTCGACGACAAGGGTCGACTCACGACCCACGCGCCCTCCACCTACAAGATTCCCGTCGCCTCCGATGTTCCCGCCGATCTTCGCTGCGATCTTCTGGAATCGCCCAATCGCGTCGCGACGATCTATCGTTCCAAGGCGGTGGGCGAGCCGCCGCTCATGTTGCCGATTTCCGTCTATTCGGCCGTTCTCGACGCGTTGCATTCCATCGCGCCGGGGCGCTTCGTGCCGCTCGACGCGCCCGCCACGCCCGAACGCATTTTGATGGCGGCGCAAGCGCTCGCGGGCGCGTGATGTCCATCCTCGCGCAACTGCGTGACGCGTTCGCCGCCGAAGGCGCGGCGGCGCTTGTCACCATTGTCGGCGTCGAGGGGTCGAGTCCGCGGGACGCGGGCGCGCGCATGGTGGTGCGTCCGTCCGGCGGCTTTCAGGGCACGATTGGCGGCGGCGCGCTGGAGTGGGGCGCGCTGGAGGACGCGCGCGCGGCTTTGGCGCGTGGGCCAAGCGTTATCGAAACGCGGGTCATTTCACTTGGCCCCGACCTCGGCCAATGCTGCGGTGGCCGCGTGCGGCTGACGATCGAAACGTTTGGCGCTGATAACCTGTCCGCGCTCATCGCGCGCTTCGCCGGCGAACGCGAGGCGCCAACGCCCTTGCTACTCTTCGGAGCGGGGCACGTCGGTCGCGCGCTGGCGCTGGCGCTGGCGCCCTTGCCCTTCGCCGTCAGATGGATTGACGCGCGCGCCGACATGTTTCCGGCCGCGATGCCCGGCAATGTCACGCCCGTCGCGGCGCGCGATTGCGCCGCCGAGATCGACGCGGCGCCGGATGGCGCGTTCGTTCTGATCATGACCCATTCGCATCCGCTCGATCTCGATATCGCGACGCGCGCGCTCGCGGCGCGGCGCTTTCCCTATGTCGGATTGATCGGTTCGGCGACAAAGCGCGCGCGTTTCGAGGCGCGCATGCGCGCCGCTGGACTTGCGGACGATGTCATTGGCGCGCTGGTCTGCCCCATTGGCGCGCCCGTGCTCAGGGACAAGGCGCCCGCCGTTATCGCGGCGACGACCGTCGCGCAATTGTTGCAGGCGCGAGAGGGCGTTCAGTAGTTTTCGAGAAAGGCCCGCGCCGCCGCGCCATGTTCGCGCCGCAGGCGCGCGACATCGACGCCGACGGGCAATGCGTCGATCACCCGCCATTCGCCGCCGACCATGACTCGATCCGCGCTATGCGCGCCGCACAGCACGAGGGCGGCGAGTGGATCGCCCGCGCCGGAAAAGCGGAGTTCGTCGAGCTTGTAGAAAGCGATGTCGGCCTGCTTGCCGACGGCGAGCGCGCCGATGTCGTCGCGCCCGAGGCAGCGCGCGGAACCTTCCGTCGCCCAGCGTAGCGCGTCGAAATGCGTGACCGCGGAGGCGCCGTAAAGCAGGCGATTGCTCATCAGGGCGTGGCGCACGCCCTCCATCAGGTTGGAATTGTCGTTCGAGGCCGAGCCATCGACGCCGAGGCCGACGGGCGATCCAGCCGCCTCAAGCTCCTTGGTGCGGCACTGGCCGGAGGCGAGCACCATGTTGGACGTCGGGCAATGGCAGACGCCAACGCGCGCGCGACCGAGGCGCGCGACTTCGTCGTCGTTGAAATGAATGCCATGGGCGAGCCAGACCTTGTCGTTCATCCAGCCGACCTCCTCGAGATAATCGACGGGGCGGCAGGCGAATTTCTCGCTGCAGTAATCGACCTCGTCGCGCGTTTCGGCGAGGTGCGTGTGCATGCGGCAATCATGGCGCGCGGCGAGCGCGGCGGATTCGATCATCAGGCGCTTCGACACGTTGAACGGGGCGCAGGGGGCGAGCGCCACGCGGGTCATCGCGCCCGGCTTCGTATCGTGATAGCGGCCGATCACGCGTTCGCAGTCGGCGAGGATTTCATCGACGCCCTGCACGCCGCCCTCGGGCGCGTTGCCGCCTTCCTCCGCCGTCAGGTTCAGCGAGCCGCGCGTCAGCGTCATGCGCACGCCGAGGGCAGCGGCCTCCTCGGCCTGAATGTCCATCGCGGCGTCGAGACCCGGCGGATAGAGATACTGATGATCCGACACGGTCGTGCAGCCGGACATCAGCAATTCCGTGAGCGCGAGACGGGAGGCGAGGCGGAAACCCTCGGGCTTCAGATTGCGCGACCAGATCGGAAACAGCGCCTGCAACCAGGGAAACAGTTCCTTGTTGATCGCCGCCGGGTGCGCGCGCGTCAACGTCTGGAACATGTGGTGGTGTGTGTTCACGAGACCGGGAATCGCCACGTGCGCGCTGGCGTCAAACGTGGCGTCGACCGGGCTTGCCGGCGCCTTGCCGGATGGCACCCGTTCCGCGATCACGCCGTTTTCGACGACGAGGCCTCCACCCGCGTTTTCGGCGAGCACGGCGAGCGGGTTCTTGATCCATGTGCGCATGGGCGGCGGTCCTCGATCGAAATGATCCGCCATCATCGATGCAAATCGGAGACCGGTCCAGCGCGCGGGGCGCTAGATCGGGCGCGAGGCGATCCAGTTCACGCCGTTGATCAGGGCATGCACGGTCAGGATCGAGCAGGCGCCCGCCGTCGCGTCGCCGATCTCCTCGCCAGCGACGATTTCCAGCGGATAGGAACCGCGGCAATCCTCCAGCGTCCAGCCCTTGAGCGACGCGCCGGGCACGGCATGCAGCGCGTTGGCGAGTTGGGCGCCGATGGGGCGCGTCGGATCATGCCGGGCGATCAGCGTATCGAGCGCGCCCTCCAGCGCGGCGAAACGCGACGCCAGCGCGGCGTCGGTCGAGACGGAGCGCGCGCGCCGCACCCACGTGGATTTGTAGGCGATGGAGGCGCGGATGGCGAAGCTTTCGCCAACGGCTTCCGCGCGGTCGACGCGCATGAAACTCGCGTCGCGGGCGAGGTCGGGCGCGAGGGTGACCTGCACATCCTCCGCGCGGGCGTCGCGCGCCGATTTCTCGATGGCGCCGACGAGCGCGAAGGCGTCGCGGCTCGCCGATGAATCGATATGGGCCAGCGCCTCGCGGGCGATCACGGCGCCATGGGCGAACAGGCCCAGTTCCGCGTCGTCGCGTTGCAGGCGCGCGGCGCGGAACAGATCCGTGGCGTCGACGAGTTCGACGTCGGGCGCGACAGCAAGAATTTCCGCGGCCTGTCCGCCCGGCAGCATGTCGAGCTCCAGCACGCCCAGCCGGCGCGGGCCGCTCGCGTTCGCGAGACGTTTGGCGAAATATTCCGCCGGTTTCGGCGTGGTCAGCAAGGCGCCGACGGGCGTCACCGCGCGCATCCATTCGGCGACGCGCTTGGACAAGGCCGTGGCGAATTCAGGCTCGCCCACGCGACCGACGAACAGCAGGCCCTCGGACCAATAGGGCGTGAAGCCCGTCAGCCACGACACCGCGGCCGGGCGGGCGATGTTGGTGTAAAAAGCCAAGCCATCGAGGCGCGCGCCAGCCATAGCTGTTTGCAGGCGCGCGCGACGCGCCGCGAGCGCGGCGAGCGGCAATTCGGACTCGTCCCAACCATAATAACCGCGGCGCATGCCTTACCCCCGGACCGGAACGGAAAAAAGTTCGCGCGACAGGCCGCCGAGGCATTCGTGCCCATTGGCGCGCGCGATGATCGTGTCGCCGAGCACCATGTAGCCCGCGTCGGGATGATAGGTGTTGGGATGTACGATGATGGTGGAATCGCCGACGATCGGCAGATGCACGTCCTCGAGGATTTGCGGTCTCTGGTCGGGGAAGAGGCCGATTCCGTGGCCGCGCACGCGCGTATATTCGGACGTGACGTAGTCGCCGAGCCCGTATGCGCGGAACACGTCATTCTCGGCCTTCGCGATGGCGCTCGCGGGAACGCCGGATTTGACCGCCGCGAGGCCGGCCTCCAGCGCTTCCTGAAACACGGCGAAGGACTTCAGTTGCGTGTCGCTCGGCGTTCCGCTGACCAGCGTGCGGCAGACTTGCGCGTAATAGCCATCGACGCAGGGCGTCAGTTCGGTCGTGACGAGGTCGCCCTCCTTGATGACCTTGCCGACGGGCGGGGCCATGCCGCGCACCTCGACGCCGCCGACGCCGATGATCATGAAATTCTCGGGCACGCGATGAGCGCGAAAGAAGGCCTCGATCTCGGCGATGAGTTCGTAATCCTTGCGGCCGGGCCGGGCGGCGTCGCGAAACACCTTGTAGCCCTCGTCCGCGAGCGCCGCGGCGCGACGAGCGGCGGCGAGCTCGAATTCGCGCTTGCCCATCAACAGGTGTTCAAGCAAGGCGGCGCCATCGGAAATGCGCAGATCGCGGGCGTCGCGCGTCAGGCCATAGGGCATCAGTCGCCACGGCGTCGCCGCCACGCGCCTGTTGCCGGCGCGCGACAGCAGGTCGCGCGCGGCCTCGATGAGTTTCGGGGCGAAGACAACCTCGCAATTGCCTTCCGCGCGGGCGCGGTCGGCCTCGGCGCGATCGTCGAGCAAGAGGGTCGTTACCCCATCCTTGCCGACGAGCGCCAGCGCCTGCCCTTCCTGAATGCCGAAGTCCGTGGCGTAGCGCAGCGAGTCCGCGTGCCACGCGTTGCCGTAGACGAGCAGGGCGTCGATGTCGGCGCGCTCCATTTCCTCGCGCAGGATTTCGGAGCGGGCGATATGGGCGTGAGATGGCGTCATGTCGCGCTCCTATTCAGCCGCCGCGGTGACGAAACCCTCGCGCAGGTCGTGCGCGATGGCTTCGGGCGCGCGTTCGCGCGGATCGCCGTAACCGCCGCCGCCGGCGGTGAAGAAGGCGACGGAATCGCCCGCCTGCAAGGGGATCTGCGTGCCCTTCAGCACGACCTTCTCGGGCGCGCCGCTGGCGTGGCGCACGATGGCGTAATTGGCGCCGCCGTTGCCGCCGCCATGCAGGCCCCACGGCGGCAGCTTGGTGCGCTCGAAATTGATGTTCACCTGACAGGGGACGAGGCACTTGTAGGTGAGTTCGACGCCTAGGCCGCCGCGATATTTGCCGGCGCCGCCGCTGTTGTCGCGCAGCCGGTGGTTTTCGATGAGGAAGGGATAGCGGATTTCCTGCAATTCGACGGGCGTGTTGCGCACGTCGCCCTGACAGACAGACACGGAGGCGTCCTCGCCATCCTCGTGCGGACGCCCGCCCCAGCCGCCGCCGAAGATGTTCATCAGCAGGAAGCGCTGGCCCTCGCCATTGACGCCGTAGAAGGAGCATCCGCCCATGTCTCCCTTGTGCGCGGCGGGAATCATGGTTGGCAACGCCGGCGCCAGCGCCTTGAGGATCGTGTCGATGGTGGTTGGCAGGGCGATGCTCCACAGGCCGAGCGCCGCGGGCGGGCGGGCGCTCAGCATCGTGCCTTCGGGCAGGATGACGTCGAGCGCGCGGAAGCAGCCTTCGTTGACGTCGAGATCGGGCGAGGTCAGCGCCTTGAAGGCGACGCGCGCGGCGGCGATGCCGCCCGAGCGGCCGGAATTGATGGGGCTGTTGGTCTGCGGGTTCATCTCGGAGAAGTCGATCGACATGGTCGAACCGACGACCTTGACGGTGACCTTGACGCGCAGCGTCTTTTCGAGATCGCGGCCGTCGTTGTCGAGGAAGCTCTCGGCCGTGTAAACGCCGTCGGGAATGCGCTCGATGACCTTGCGCACGGCGCGGTCCGCCTGATCCCAGATGCGCGCGACGCAGGCCTCGACCGTGGCGCGGCCATAGCGCGACAGCAATTCGCCATAGCGCCGCGCGCCAAGCTGGCACGAGGCGATCTGCGCGCGCAGGTCGCCGAGGCTCGCGTCGGGGAAGCGGACGTTGTCGTTGATGATCTGCCAGAGCGTTTCGTTGCGCTTGCCCGCCTCGTAGATCTTCAACGAGCGGAGCTGAATGCCCTCGGCGAAGATTTCCGTCGTGGCGGAGGAGCCAAAGCCGATGCGCGCGCCGCCGATGTCGACCCAGTGGGCGCGGTTGGCGGTGAAGGCGACGATCTCGCCCTCGTGAAACACCGGGCAGTAGATGACGATGTTGTTGAGGTGCTGACCGCAGGTCTCGCCGTGGTTCATGATGAGCACGTCGCCGGGCGCGAAACCGTCGAGGCCCCAACGCCTGACTCCGTCCTCGATGGCGATGCCGAGGTCGGCGAGGAATATCGGCAGGCCGCCGCGGTTCTGCGAGATCATGCGGCCCTGCAGATCGATCAGGCCGCAACAATAGTCGCGCACCTCGTAGATCATCATGTTGTAGGCGGCCTTGCAGAGCGCGTTGGCCATCTCGTCGCCATAGGCGACGATGGCGTTGCGCACGACCTCGACGGTTATCGGATGAGCTTCCGTTGATGTCATGACTGGGCTCCGACGCTGGCGATATCGACGATGAGGTGACCGGCCTCGGTCACGCGCACCTTGTCGCCGGGATGAATGAGAATGGTCGAGTTGGGCTCCTCGATGACGGCGGGGCCCTCGAAGGCGAAGCCCGCGGGCAACGACGGACGCCAGAGAATACGCGCGTCGAGCGGCTTCAGCGGATCGGTGAAAATGACCTTGCGGGTCGTTTCGGCGGCCGTGTCCGTGGGAACCCAGGCCTCGGCCATTGATTGCTCGGCGATGGTGTCGGCGCGCGCCGCCGTCAGCACGAGACGCAGGTTGACGATTTCCAGCGCTTCCTCGATGGCCGCCTGTCCGTAGCGCTGGTCATGCTCCACATGGAACAATTCGCGCACCTTCGTGATGTCGCCCGTCAGCATGGCCGGGCTGTCGATGGGAATTTGCAGCGCGTGCTCCTGACCAACGTAACGCAGATCGGCGTTGAAGACGAGGCTCGCGCCGTCGCGCGGAATACCGTCGCGCGCCAATTGCGCCTCGCCATCGGCCTTCAGTTCCGCGAAGACCTTCTCGACAAGGGCGTGATCGAGCTTTCCGAGACGGCCGACGAGCGTGCGGACGAAGTCCTGCCGCCAGGAGGCCATCAACATGCCGAGCGCGGAGAAGGCGCCGGGCAATTTGGGAATGATGACGCGCGGAATGAAGATTTCGCGCGCGATGGCGATGGCGTGCAGGGGGCCCGCGCCGCCAAAGGCGATCATGGTTGTCTCGCGCGGATCGACGCCCTTGTTGACGGAAACCGCGCGCACCGACAGCGACATGGCTGTGTCGGAAATGGTGGCGATGCCGATCGCCGCTTCCTCGATCGAGAGGCCCAGCGGATCGGCGACCTTGCTCTTGATGGCGGCGCGCGCGGCCGCGATGTCGAGCTTCATGCCGCCATTGAGAAAGCGCTGGGGGTTGATGCGGCCCAGCACGAGGTCGGCGTCGGTGATGACGGGCGTGTCCGATCCCTTGCCGTAGCAGGCGGGGCCGGGGTCGGCGCCGGCGCTGCGCGGGCCGACATGCAGGCCGCCGGTGTCGTCGACCCAGGCGATCGAGCCGCCGCCGGTGCCGACCTCGACGATATCAACCACGGGCAGTTGCATCGGTTGTCCGCTGGCCGCGGGACCGATGACGTAACCTTCCTCCACGGCGGGCGCGCCGCGGGTGATAAGGCTCGATTTCGCCGTGGTGCCGCCCATGTCGAAGCCGATGGCCTGCTCGATGCCCAGTTGCTTGCACAGGATGCCGGCGGCGATCATGCCCGCGACGGGGCCGGATTCCATCATCGATACCGGCTGCACGCGGGCTTGCGCCAGCGACATGACGCCGCCATTCGACCGCATGAGATGCATCTTGCCGGTGAACTTCTGGCCGCGCAGCCAGTTTTCCAGATTGGTGAGGTAATCGCGCACGCGCGGCCCGACATAGGCGTTGAGCACCGTCGTCGACGTGCGTTCATATTCGCGGAATTCGCGCAGGATTTCGTGCGACAACGTGACGAACAGGCCGGGCGCGGCGCGGCGCAGCGCCTCGCCCACCGCGCGCTCATGCGCGGGATTGGCGTAGGAATGGAGCAGGCAGACCGCGACTGAATCAACGCCCGCCTCGAGCAGGGTTTTCGTCAAGGCCGCGACTTCCGCTGGGTCGAGCGTTTTCAGCGCCTTGCCCGCTGGGTCGAGGCGCTCGTCGACCTCGAAGGTCAGGTGGCGCGCGACCAGCGGCTTTGGTCGATGAAAGAACAGGTTAAATGCCTCGATGCGGTTGCCGCGACCGATGGCGTAGACGTCGCGAAAGCCCTTCGTCGTCACCAGCGCGGTTTTGGCGCCCTTGCGCTCCAGCACCGTGTTGATGGCGATCGTCGATCCGTGCAGCAGTTCGGCGAGGCCGGGCAGGTCGCAGTCGGCCAGGCGCAGGCTTTCCGCGACGCCGAGACTGGGATCGGCCGGGGTTGTCGAGGTCTTCGACGAGACGATCCGACCGTCGATCACGCCGACGAGATCGGTGAACGTGCCGCCAATATCAACACCAACTATATTCATTTCGTTCGGGCTCCGGAGAGATTGAGTCTGGCCGTTGGACGACGGCCGGGCATCAGGCGCCGTTCGGCGACCCGCACCAGCGAATTGAAGGCGACCGCGATGATCGCCAGCGAACCGATCAGCGCGAACAGCGGCGCCGGATTGTAGTTTTCCGCGTAAACGCGCGTGAAATAACCGATGCCGCCAGTGGAGACGTAAAGCTCGGCGAGGATAACGCCGAGCATGGTCATCGTCATCGCGAGCCGCAGGCCGACGAAGAACGAGGGGACCATGTTGGGGAACACCACGTGGCGCAGTTCATCGGCGCGCGTGCCGCCCATGGAGCGCATGGCGCGCAGGTGCAGCGGGTTGGTGTTGCGCATCCCCGCGACGACGTTGACGATGACGGGGAAGACGCCATGGCTGAAACCAAAGGCGATCTTGCTCGCCGCGCCGAGCCCGAACACGAGCACGAACAGCGGCATCAGCGACACCTGCGGTATCGCGTAGAGCAGCAGCACGATGGGAAGAAAGCTGGCGCGCGCGAAATTCGATCCGCCGATGGCCATGCCGATGGCGGCGCCGACGACGATGGAGAGGCCATAGGCAAGCGCGATCTCGAAAACAGCCATGCCCAGCGCGCCGACGATGCGCTCGTCCGACATGATCGGATTGACCCATGCGCGCGCAATGGCGGAGAGCGGCTGGAAGAACGAGGGGTCGGCGAACAGCCGGCCATACAATTCAAGAGCCAGCGCGGCGCCGACGATGATCGCCCAGCGGGTCAGCGCGACGGCGCGTCCGCGCGGCATGCCCATGATCTCCGCGGGCGCGGAATCAAGGGCGCTCATCGCGACATGCCCTCCGCCTTCGCCACGCGATTCTCGATCGAGGTGACAAGCAGATTGAGCGAAACGGCGGTCAGGACGACGAAGGTGATCCAGGCGTACATGCGCGCTGACTCCATCAATTCGGCCGCCAGCGCGATGTTGCGGCCAACGCCCGCGATGGACGCCAGCGCCTCGCCGCCAAGCACCGAGGCGAAGCAGATGAAGAAGCCCACGCGCAATCCCGTCAGCAGGACAGGGAAGGCGCTCGGTAAAAGGACGTGGCGGAACACGTCGAAGCGCGACGCGCCCATGGAGCGGGCGGCGCGCAGATATTTTTCATCGGCGCCGGCGAGGCCCGCGATGGTGTTCAAAGCGATGGGAAAGAAGGCGTAGGTCGCGCCATAGGCGACCTTCGAGCCCGGCCCGATTCCGAAAAACAGAATGAACATCGGAAAGAACAGGGTGATCGGAATCGTGAAAAGGCCCGCGATGATGGGCTCGAACACCTCCATCCAGAATCGCGAACGCGTCACGAGGTAGCCGGCCAGCACGCCCGCGACGATGGCCAGGCCATAGGCCTTCGCGATGGTGGCGAGCGTGATTTGCACCGCGTTCCAGAACTGGTTCGTGCCGACGAGGCGCGACAGCGCGGCATAGACGGCGTCGGGCGCGGGCAGGAACAGGCGGCTGATCGCGCCGGACGACGTGGCGAACCACCAGGCGCCGCCGGCGATTGCGAGAAACGCCAGTTGTATCGTGCGCTGGGCGACGACGTCGCTTTTCATGTCACGCCCCCGCCAACGGGATCGCGTTGCGAGGCCATGGCGACGCGGATTTCCTCGCGCAACATGGCGAAGAGGTCGTTGCGCAATTCGCCAAACCGCGGCGCGAGCATGAAGTCGGGCGCGCGCGGATGCGGCTCGTTGACGTCGACGATGGTCTTGATGCGGCCCGGGCGCGCGGTCATCACCGCGATGCGGTCGGACAGAAACACCGCTTCCGCCAGCGAGTGGGTGACGAAGACGATGGTCTTGCCGGTTTTGGCCAGAAGGATCGACAGATCCTCGCCCAGCACCATGCGGCTCTGCTCATCGAGCGCGGCGAAGGGCTCGTCCATCAACAGGATGTTCGTTTCAACGCAAATGCCGCGGGCCATGTTGACCCGCTGTCGCATGCCGACCGAAAGCTGATTGGGATAGTGGCGGGCGAAGCTCGCCATGCCCACCGCGCGCAGCGCCTCCATCGCGCGGTCGTCCCATTCCGATTTGGCGACGCCCCGAAGCTTGAGCGCGATGCGGAAATTCTCGATGATCGTGTACCAGGGAAAGAGCGTGCTTTCCTGGAAGACGAAGGCGATCTCGTCGGGATGCGGCGCGCCGTCGACGCGGCGACCGCCGACCAGCACCTCGCCGCTCGTCGGCTTGAACAGGCCGCCGACGATATTCAGCAGCGTGCTCTTGCCGCAGCCGGAAGGGCCCAGCAGGCAGACGAACTCGCCGCGTCTGATGTCGAGGGAAATATTGTCGAGCGCGAGAACGCCATCCGCCGCGCCGGCCGCGGCGTAGCGCTGGGTGACGCCGCGAATGGAGATCGCCGCGTCGGCCAGATCGGGGGCCGTATCGACCGGCATCAAGACGCCTCCGCCATCAATGGCGTCCGTCGCCGCGCGCGTGCGCCGTGTTGCCCCGCCATCGTTCCCTCCACGTCTCGTGATCGACCATGCTGCGCGCGGGGGGATCAGGCAAGCGCCTCCCGGGCTTTACCACCTATAGGATAATGGCTATTGCTTTGCCATGCTCATGCCAACATTTCGACAGTTGCAGGTTTTCATCGCAATTGCGGAGACGGGCAGCTTCGCGGCCGCGGCGCGACGCCTTGGCATCGCCCAGCCTTCGGTCAGCGCCCACATGCGCGGCCTTGAGGACGCGGCGGGCTCCGTGCTTTTTCTGCGTCAGACCGGCAAATCGGCGGCGCTGACGCCCACCGGGCAGACATTTCTTGTACATGCGCGGGGCATGCTCGCGCAGGCCAGCCAGCTTGAGCAAGGCTTGGCGGCGGCGCGCGGCGGCGACCAGCACGTGCTCGCGGTCAATTGCCAAAGAACCCTGTCCGATCCCCTGCTGCGTGGACTTCTGGCGGGGTTCGCGCGGCTGAACCGCGACATCAGGCTGGCCGTGCGCACGACGTATCAGGAGGAAGTGCTCGCCAGCGTGCGCAAGGGCGATTCAGACGTTGGCATTCTCGTGGCTACGGAAACCGCGCCCGGCCTGCCTTGCCGGTTGATCGGGCGGCAGCGTTGCATTGTGTATTCGGCGCCCGACCATCCGCTGGCCGGTCGGCGGCGCGTGCCGCCCGCCGAGGTCGCGCGCCATGAATTCATCGGCGCGCCGCCGGGTTCGCAATTCGGGCGAACAACGGCGCAAATTCTCGCGCGCATCGGTGTGACGCCGCTGCGCATCGCGGCGGAAGCGACGGATTTCGGCATGAGCCGGGATTTCGCGGCCGAGGGCCTTGGCCTTTGTTGTTCGCTCGAGGTTTCGCTCAAGGCCGACATCGCGACGGGCCGCGTGGTCGCGATCGACATCAACGCGCCCGCGTTGTTCGTCGACATCTATCAGGTCACGAACCCGCGCCGCATCGACGCCTATCCGGTCGAGCGGTTCTCGGCCTATCTGGACGCCGCCGGCGCCCAATGGTCCTGAGTTCGCGCGCCCTAAAGCTTCACGGGCGTGAACGTCGGATCAAACATGGCCGCGGCCGCCGGCGCGGTGTCGGTGATGCCGAGATCCTTCAGCGAACCACGTATGATTTCGACCGCCTTGGCCGAGAAGGCGCCGTCGAAGGACATCATGCCCATTTCCGTCTCATAGGCCATGTCGACGACCTTCTCGCTGAGGTTCATCGTCCTGGCGATCGATTTGATCGTCGCGGCGCGATTGTCGCGCATGAAGGCGACGGTCTTGAACCAGCCGCGCAGAAAGCGTCTGACGGTGTCGGGCTTCTGCTTGATGAGCGCGTCGCTGGCGAAAATCACATGCGTGTGAAAGTCGGGCACGATGTCGCCGAAATTCATCAATACGCGGCCAACGCCCTGCTCCTGCAACTCCAGTCCTTCCTCGGTGGAGGTAACGCTCGCCTGGAGATCGCCGGCCTTCATGGCCGCGTTGCGCGTGCGGGTCTCGCCCATGGGCACGACCTCGACGCCCTCGGAGCCCCAGCCCTTGCGCACGGAGATGGCGCGCGCCAGCCATTCGGTCAAAGAGCCCGCCGTGCTGACGCCGATGCGCTTGCCCTTGAGGTCGTCGACGGTTTTCAGCGCGGGGTTCATCACCACGAGCGCCATGTTGCGCGGTTCGGAGGCCAGCGAGGCGACGGCGTGGGCGGGCACGCCCTTGGAGGCGTAGCCCATGCCCGGTCCCGAGCCGACGCCGACATCCAGCGCGCCGGCGGCGAAGGCTTGCTGCAACTGACCGTCGCCGCGAAAGGTCGATATCGTGACGTCAAGATTCTCGCTGGCGAAAATGCCTTGTTCCTTGCCGAGTTCGAGGCCGGCGAAGGGAAATGACGAGGCGATGGCCTTGCCGACGCGCAGGGCGTCCGCGGCGCGGGCGACGCCGGGCATGAGCGCCATCGCGCCGGCGCCGACGAGAACCTCGCGGCGCGACCGTCGGGCGAACAAGGAAACGTCTGAATGAACGCGCGGATTGACCGGCATGAGAACCTCCCGACGATCGGGAACGCCGCCCCGCCGCTCCGCTCTTTTAGGCGACTCGCGGGCGGGCGCAAGAGGCCGAAATCAATGGCGGGTTGCGTGGCGGCGCCCATCGTCTAGATTGCGCGCCAAATCGCTCCAGAAACGGGTTCAAATGGCCGACTCCGCTTCCATCCACATCGCCGCCGACGCGTTGAAGACCGTTGTCGCGGGCATTCTCCACGCCCGGGGCATGAGCGAGGCCGACGCGGCGACCCTCGCCGATGTCATCGTCTGGGCCGACCTGCGCGGCATGAGCTCGCATGGCGTGCAGCGCCTGCCCATGTATCTGCGCATTCTTGACTCCGGCGAAATGGACCCGAAGGCGGCGCCCACCGTGGACCGCCGCGCGAGCGCGGTGTTCGTCGTCGATGGACACAAGGCCGCCGGCCCCGTCGCCATGAAGATCGCGCTGGAAGAGGGCGAACGCCGGGCGAAGGCCTTCGGCGTTGGCGTCGCCTTCATGCGCTCGGCGACCCATACAGGCGCCATCGGCTATTACGCGGAAAAGGCCGCCGCGCGCGGGCTCGCCGCGATCATGATGAACGGCGGCCCGCCGAACATGGCCTATCATGGCGCCAAGGTCGCGAGCCTCGCGACAAGCCCGATCGCCATGGGCGTGCCCTCGAACGAAGGGCCGCTGGTGCTGGACATGGCGACCGCGACCATCGCCAATGGGCGCTTGCAGCAGGCGATGGATCAGGGCAAGCCGATCCCCGCGGGCGCGGCGCTGACCAAGGATGGCGAACCCACGACCGACGCCGCCAAGGCGGACATTCTGTTGCCGCTCGGCGGGCCGAAAGGTTCGGGCCTATCATTCATGATCGAGGCGCTGACCGGCGTGCTGGCGACGCGGCCCTTGTTGATTTCAATGATCCCCGGCGGACGCGCGCACGTGCATAACGCCATGATCATCCTGCTCGACATTGAAGCAATCCGGCCGCTGGCGGATTTCAGGCGCGAGATGAGCGCGCTCGGCGCCCTGGTGAAGGGCCTGCCGCGGCTCGATCCCGATAGCGAAATCCTGTTGCCGGGCGAGCGCGGCGCGCGCGAATACGCCAAGCGCATGCGCGAAGGCGTGCCGATCGCGCCCAAGGCTTGGGAGCGGCTGGTCAAAACCGCCGTTTCGCTTGGCGTCGCGCCGCCGAACGCGAAGTAATGGAACCCATCATGGTTGAACAGGAAATCACCTTCGTCTCCGGCGGGCTGACGCTCGCGGGAACCATCACGGTGCCGGCGGGCGTCGGCGCGGATGAAAAACGGCCAGCCTTCATGGTGCTGCACGGGTTCGGCAGCACCCGCAACGCGGGCAACGTGCGCGGCCCCTGCGCCATGCTGGAAAAGCTGGGTTACGTGACGCTTCGCTTCGACATGCCCGGCTGCGGCGACAGCGAGGGGCGGCGCGGCCATCTTGTCTGTCTGGAGCAGGTCGCCGCGACGCGCGACGCGCTGACCTTCCTGACGGGGCATCGCAACATCGACGGCGCGCGCATCGGCGTCCTTGGCAGCAGCTTCGGCGCGGCGGTGTCGGTTTACACGGCGGGTGTCGACCCGCGTGTCGCCGCCTGCGTGTCCGCGTCGGGCTGGGGCAATGGCCAGACGAAGTTCAAGGGCCAGCACGCGGGCCCCGGCGAATACGAACGCTTCCTGAAAATGCTGGAGGAGGGCCGGGCTTATCGGGCGCGCACGGGCGAATCCATGATGGTGTCGCGTTATGAAATCGTGCCCATTCCCGCCCATCTGCGCGGCCACGTGGTCGAGAAATCAGCGCAGCAAATGACCGCCGAAACCGCGCAGGGCATGTTCGACTTCCGCGCCGAGGACGTCATTGGCCAGATCGCGCCGCGGCCCTGCCTGCTGATGCATTCGTCGGTGGATTCCGTGACGCCGACGCAGCAATCCATCGACATGTTCGCGCGGGCGGGTCAGCCAACGGAACTGCATCTGTTTTCCGGCACGGACCACTTCATGTTCGCGGAGGGCAACTCGCGCGTGCATCGTGTCGTGAGCGACTGGCTGGAACAATTCTTCCCGGTTTCGGGAAAGCCGGCGTCGCCATCGACTCACTGACAAAGAGGCGCGCGCCGTCCAAGCGGCGCGCCACCGATATTTACTTCATGTCGATTTTCAGCAGGCGCGCGGCGTTGCGCCAGGCGATGTCCGCGCGCAACTCCTCGTCCATCGGGACCGAATCCATGAAGTGACCGGCCTCGGAAATGGATTCGAACGGGAAGTCCGCCGAGAACATAACACGGGACTTGCCAAGCGCGGCGACGGAGCACGCGACGGGCTCCGGCGAATACATGCCCGAAATCGTCACGGCGATGTTGTCGATGATGTATTGCGAAACGTCCTTCTTCATCTTCACGCCGTAAAGCGTCTTGGCGCGGCTATCGAGACGCCACAGCATGAAGGGCAGGGATTCTCCGAGATGACCGAGCATCAGCAGCGCCTTCGGGAAGCGCTCGAAGACGCCGCCAAAGACGATGCGCAGCGCGTGCGTGCCGGTTTCCACGCCCCAACCCCAGGTGGCGCGCATGAGAACCTTGTAGTCGCCGTAGGAATCATACATCCGCACGGGATCGGCGGGATGCAGATAGATGGGCGCGCCGAGTTCCTCGGCCTTGGCCCAGAAGGGGTCGAATTGCCGCTCGTCGAGATAATGGCCGAGCGTCTGGCCATTAATCATCGCGCCCTTGAATCCCATTTTCACGCAGCGCTCGAGTTCCGCCGCCGCGGCCTTGGGATCTTGCAGCGCGATATGCGCGAAGCCATCGTAGCGATCGGGACGCGCCTGGATTTCCCTGGCGAGGAAGTCGTTTGACTCCGCGGCCTTGAAGGTCGCGCGCTTCGCGTCGGGTTCGATCTGCACGCCCGGTCCCGCGATGGACAGCACGGCTTTCTGGACGCCGGCGCCGTCCATCTCCCCAAGGCGCAAGTCGCCAAAGTTCGTGAGCCGCTCATAAATGGGCTTGAACACCTCGGGTGGAACAAGCGACATCGTCGGGCGCCAGTATTCCTCCAGCCCCGGCGACATGAAGTGTTCCTCTAGGGCGATTTTTTTCATGTTCCATCCCTCATTTCATTTCGCGAGCCGAGCGGGCAGGCGATCTCGTGATTGAACGATACAGACGCGCGTCGCGCGCGGTCAATGGCGGGCCATCATGGATCGTCCGCCGCCGGCGCCAGCGACGCGTTGATCATGTCACGCGCGCGCTTGATGGCGGCGATCAGTTTCGATCGATTCTTGACGAAGCGCGCCGACGGCGCGGGAACGGAAATCGCGAACATGGCGCCGCCCGCGTCGGCGAAGGCCACGCCGACGGCTGAAATGCCATCGGTGTGTTCGTTCTCGTCGAAGGCGACGCCGTGGCGGCGTATGGCCGCGATTTCCACCATGAAGGCGTCAATGTCGCGCTTGCGCGCGCCCGTTGACTTCCATTCGGCGCGGGCGAAGGCGCGCGCGGCCTTGTCGTTCATCAACGCCAGGCAGGCCTTGCCATTGGCCGTGGTCGTCATCGGGAACGCCTCGCCGATGGACGACACCGCGCGCAATCTCTGCGTTCCCGGAATCTGGTCGACGAAGATCAGCCGATCGTCGCGCGGAATGGCGAGGTCGACGGTTTCCCCGGTCTCGCGCGACAACGCGACAAGGTAGGGGCGCGCGAGTTCGATGATGTCGACGCGCGCGCCCTCGGCGAGCGAATGCAACTCCGGTCCAAGACGTATGCCGCCCTCGGGGCTCGCCGCGATGACGAGACGTTCCGCCTCGAGCGCGCCAACGATGCGCTGCACGGTGGAGCGCGGCAGGCCGACACGCGTGGCGATTTGGCCGAGACTGAGGCCCTCGCGCTGGTTCTTGAGCGCCCGCAGGATCGCCGCGGCGCGCGCGATGACCTGAATGCCGCCCTTGCTGGAAAAGGCCTCGACGCCGCTCATTCCCCCCGCCCGCGCCTCCGCCGGAGACCGCTATTGACGTTTTCGATACATGTGTATCATTATCCGGTTCAGTGGCCGGCGCCAAGCGTCCGGCGCGCCGTAATTCAGGCCAACCGATATTCGGGGAGGGACACGTGACCATCAAGATCCGCGGCATCGAGTTCGAGGACAATCTCGACAACGCGATGGGACTGGAATTCTACAACCTGTCGCATCGTTTCGGGTACCAGTCGCCGAACTGGCCCTATTTCGAGGACGTCAAGATCGAGCGCATCCATTACATGGCGAAGTCGGGCGTACTTTCGCAGCGCATCACGACCTCCATGCACAACACGACGCATATCGACGCGCCCGCGCACGTTGTTCAGGGCACGCCCTTCATCGACGAAGTGCCGCTGCCGCATTTCTTTGGCTCGGGCATCGTGCTCTCCATCCCCAAGAAGATGTGGGAGCCGATCACCTATGACGATCTCGAAAAGGCTGGCGGCAAGCACGTGCGTCCCGGCGATGTCGTGATCATCAACACGGGCTGGCATCACAAGTACGAGGACAGCGAGGACTACTTCTGCAAGTGTCCTGGCTTCGTTTCCTCGGCTGGCCACTGGTTCGTCGAGAAGAAGGTCAAGGTGGTCGGTCACGACACGCAGGCCAACGATCATCCGCTCGCCACGGCCATTGGTCCGCAGCGCAACGGGCCGCTGCATCCGCACCTCAAGGATGAATATTTCAAGTGGTCGGGCGGGCGCGACTGGAAGGACGACTTTCCCGAGTGGGAGCCCGTGCATCGCATCCTCTTCAACAATGGCATTCTCGGCATCGAGAACGTCGGCGGCGATCTCGACAAGGTCACCGGCAAGCGCGTGACCTTCGCGTTCTTCCCGTGGAACTGGGATCGCGGCGATGGTTGCATCATTCGTCTTGTCGCCATGATCGACAAGGGCCAGAAATACCGGATCGAAAGCGGGGAGGCGCTCTGATGCTCGCCAAGAAATTTTCCGACGCCAAGCCTTATGACGCCGTCAATCACCGCGGCAACCTTGGCCTTCGCTTGCAGGGCTTCGAGGCCGGCGGCCCGACCAATCAATGGGTGGGTCTGTCGCACTTCCTGCCCGGCGGCGGCGCCGGTCCGGACTCAACGCCCTTCGAGAAGATCTATGTCGTGACCGAGGGCGAGATGACCGTCATCGTCGATGGCAAGGAAACCGTGCTGAAGAAGTACGATTCCTGCACCATCAACGCCAATGAGGTGCGCGAGATCATCAATCGCGGCAATGACGTCTGCTCGATGATCGTCGTGATACCCTATCCGCCCGGCCACAAGGCCTGAGCGCAAAAAACGGGAGCGTCCAACGGGCGCTCCCCTTCAATTTTCGCCTTCCGGGGAGGAAGCCATGGCACGCCTGCGTTCAGCGCTTTATGCCGCCGTCTGTTTGACCACGTCGATTGTCGTTGCTCCAGCCCTCGCGCAGGACGCGCCGGTCACGTTGCGGCTCGCGCATTGGCTGCCGCCCGCCCATCCGCTCTATCCCGCGTTCGAGGCCTGGGGCGCGTCCCTCAAGGCCGCGACAAACGGATCGATCACCATCACGCAGTTCCCGTCCGAGCAGTTGGGCAAGGCCTTTGACGGCTATGATCTCGCGCGCGACGGCATCGCCGACATTTCGCTGGCCAATCCGGGCTATCAGCCGGGCCGGTTCCCGCTGTCGGCGGCTTCGGAATTGCCCTTCACCATTTCCGATGGCAAGCGCGGCACGACCGCCGTCGACGAGTGGTATCGGAAATACGCGGCCAAGGAGATGAAGGACGTTCATTTCTGCGTCGCCTTCATGCGCGCCAACGCCTATTTCCAGTCGCGCTCGAAACCCATCGTGACGCCCGCCGATGTGAAGGGCGCGCGCATTCGTCCCTCCGATGGCACGATCGCCAATCTCGTGACGCTGCTGGGCGGCACAAACGTGCAGGCGTCGGCGCCGGCGTCGCGCGACATTCTGGAACGCGGCGTCGCCGACGCGACCGTTTTCCCGTGGGGTTCCACGATCCTCTTTGGCATCGACAAGGTGCTCAAGTACCATCTGGACATGCCGACGGAGATGGGCTTCTTCACGCTCGTCATCAATCAGGCGAAATATGACGGCCTGTCCGCCAATCAGCGCAAGGCGCTGGACGCGCATTGCACGACGGACTGGGCCAACAAGATCAACGATCCATGGGTCGACTTCGAGGAGGCCGGTCTCGCCAAGATCGCGGCCGAGCCGGGCCATGAAGTCATCAAGCCGAAGCCCGAGCAGGTTCAGGCCTGGAAGGACGCCGCCAAGCCGCTGACCGAGCAATGGGCCAAGGAGACCGCCAAGGCGGGGTTCGACTCGACCACGGCGCTGAATGAGTTGAACGCCGCGCTCGCCGCGCATAACGCCAAATTCTGACGCGCTGAAAATGGGAACATGACCATGGCCGACGATTTTTACGCGAATCCCCTGTCGCTGTTCGACATCAAGGGCAAGACCGCCATTGTCACCGGCGCGTCGGGCGCCTTTGGCCTGCTCGCCGCCAAGGTGCTGGCGGGCGCGGGATGCAATCTCGTTCTGACGGCCGGCAAGAAAAGCGAACTCGACGCGGCCGCCAAGGCCTGCGCCGATCTCGGCGCGAAAGTCGAGGCGCTGAACATCCGGCCCAACACCGAGGCGGCCTGCGCGGAAATCGTCGAGGCTGGCGTCAAGGCTTTTGGCGGCGTCGATATTCTCGTTGTCGCGTCCGGCAAGAACGACGTTTCGAAGATCGTCGACATGGCGCCCGAGCGCTTTCTCGACGTGATGGACGCCAACGTCACGCAGTCGTGGCTGATGGCGCGCGCCTGTTCCAAGCAGATGCTGGCGCAGGGTCGCGGCGGCAAGATCGTGCTGATGTCGTCGGCGCGCGGCCTGCTGGGCCATCCCGCCGGCTACACGGCCTATTGCGCCTCGAAGTCAGCCGTCGATGGCATGACCAAGGCGCTCGGCTGCGAGCTGGGTCCGTCCGGCATCACCGTCAACGCCATCGCGCCGACCGTCTTCCGCTCGCCGCTGACGCAGTGGATGTTCGAGGATAACGACAACGCCAAGGCGGTGCGTGGCGGCTTCCTGACGCGCGTGCCGAAGGGCAGGCTCGGCGAGGCCTCCGATCTGGCTGGGCCGCTGTTGTTCCTCGCCTCCGCGGCGTCGGATTTCTACACCGGTCACATCCTCTACGCCGATGGCGGCTACACCGCGGGTTGATCGAACATGAGCAAGGCTCGCATTGGCGTTCTCGGCGCCGGCCTCATGGGCCACGGCATCGCGCAGATTTTCGCGCTGCACGGACACGAGGTCGTGGTTTACGATCCCGCGCAAGCCGCGCTTGATAGCCTCAAGGCGCGCGTTTCCGCGAACCTGCGCGATCTCGGCGAGGACGCGGGCGCGGTCGCGCGCGTCAATCCGTCTTCAACCATCGAGGGCGCGGTGCGCGACGCCGACTTTGTCGTCGAGGCGGCGCTGGAGAATCTCGAGGTCAAGCGCAAGCTGTTCGCCGAGGTCGAGCGCCATGCGCGCAAGGACGCGATTCTCGCCAGCAACACGTCGGTGATCCCGATCACCGCGATCATGCGCGACATCGTCGATGGCGCCCGCACGGTCGGCACACATTGGTGGAACCCGCCATTCCTCGTGCCGCTGGTCGAGGTCATCGGCACGGATCGCACCTCGCAACAGACGATCGACTGGACGATCGCGTTGCATAAATCCATCGGCAAGACGCCCGTGCACGTGAAGAAGGACGTGCCGGGCTTCGTCGGCAATCGCTTGCAGCACGCGCTTTGGCGCGAGGCGATCTATCTGGTTGAAAGCGGCATTTGCGATGCCGAAACGGTCGATGTGGTCGTCAAGGCGAGCTTTGGCCGGCGCATGGCGGTGCTCGGACCGATCGAGAACGCCGACATGGTTGGCCTCGATCTGACGCAGGCGATTCATGAAACCGTGCTGCCGGCCATCGACAGCCGGCCGGCGCCTTCGCCCCTGCTGCAAAAGCTGATGGACGAGGGCAAGCTGGGGTTCAAATCCGGCGAGGGCTTCCGCAAGTGGAGTCCCGAGGAGCAGGCCGCCTTGCGCCTGAAAGTGTTGCTGCATCTCAAGAAAGCGCGCGAGAGCGACGCCTGACACAGGGGGAACGCATGACCGGGGATCGTGATTTCAACTTGAATGCCTCCGTGACGCGCCGTCGCGCCGTCAAGCTCGGCGCGGGCCTTGTCGCGGCGCCGGCCATCCTGCGCGCGGGCGTTGCGCGCGCCGCGGACGACGTCATTCGCGTCGGCATGGTCAGCCCGCAAACGGGTCCGCTGGCGGGCTTCGGCGAGGCCGATGGATTCATTCTCGACGGCGTGCGCAAGGCGCTCGCTGGTGGTTTGCAGAGCGGCGGCAAGACCTGGAAGGTCGAGATCATCGTCAAGGACAGCCAGTCGAATCCGAACCGCGCCGCCGAGGTCGCGTCCGAACTCATCCTGCGCGACAAGGTCGATCTGATCCTCGCGTCCGCCGCGCCGGAAACGACGAATCCCGTCGCCGATCAGGCCGAGGTTAACGAGGTTCCCTGCATCACCACCAATTGTCCATGGCAACCGTATTTCTTCGGTCGCAATGGCGATCCGGCGAAGGGGTTCAAATACACGTATCATTTCTTCTGGGGGCTAGAGGACGTCATAGGCGCCTTCCTGAATCTCTGGGACACCGTGCCGACCAACAAGATCGTGGGCGGTATTTTCCCCAACGACGCGGACGGCAACGCCTGGGGCGACCCCAAGCTCGGCCTGCCGCCGGCGCTCGCGGCGGCCGGATACAAGCTGATCGATCCCGGCCGCTTTCAGGTCATGTCGAACGACTTCACCGCGCAGATCACCGCCTTCAAGCAGGCGGGCTGCGAGATCATCACGGGCAACGCGATCCCGCCGGATTTCGCGACGTTCTGGGCGCAATGCGCGCAGCAGGGCTTCAAGCCGAAGATCGTGACCATCGGCAAGGCCTTGCTGTTCCCCGCCGTCATCGATTCGCTGGGCGATCGCGGCAATGGCCTTTCGACGGAAATCTGGTGGGGGCCGACGCATCCCTACAAGTCCGGACTAACAGGGCAAAGCACGCGCGATTTGTGCGACGCCTACACGGCGGCGACAAAGCGGCCGTGGACCCAGCCGCTCGGCTTCCAGCACGCCTTGCTGGAAGTCGCGGTCGATGTTCTCAAGCGCGCCAAGAACGTCAAGGCGTCCGAGTCCATTCTCGAGTCCATAGTCGCGACGAACTACAAGTCGATCGTCGGGCCGGTGAACTGGACGGGCAAGCCGGTGAAGAACGTCACCAAGACGCCGCTTGTCGCCGGTCAGTGGCGCAAGGGACCGAAGGGTTTCGAGCTCATCATCGCCGAGAACAAGACCGCGCCCGACGTGCCGCTGGGCGGCAAGCTCGAACCCCTGAGCTGACGCCGCCGCGAGCTGGTTGACGCCATGACGCCCATCCTCCAGCTCGCTGGTGTTTCCAAGCGCTTCGGCGCCGTCGTCGTTGCCGATGGAATCGATCTTTCCATCGCGCGCGGCGAGGCGTTGGGCGTGCTTGGTCCCAACGGCGCCGGCAAGACCACGTTGTTTGGCATGATCAGCGGCGCGGTCGCGCCCGACGCCGGCCGCGTTCTGCTCGATGGCGTCGATATCACCAGCCTTTCGCCCCCGCGTCGGTGTCGGCTTGGCGTCGCTCGCTCGTTCCAGATTCCGCAGCCCTTTGGCGGTCTGAATGTTTATGAAAACCTGCTGGTCGCCGCGGAGTTCGGCCGGGCCGAGCCCGGTGGCGATCTCGCCCGCGAGTGCGTGGACATTCTCGATCGTTGTGGCCTCGCGGATATCGCCAACCGTCGCGCGGGCTCGCTCACGCTGTTGCAGCGCAAGCGCCTCGAACTCGCGCGCGCGCTGGCGACGCGGCCAAAGTTGCTCTTGCTTGACGAAGTGGCCGGCGGCCTCACCGAAGAGGAATGTCACGCCCTCGTCGCGCTTGTGCGCGAGGTGCATGCCAGCGGCGTCACGATTGTCTGGATCGAGCATATCGTTCACGCGCTGATCGCGGCTGTCTCGCGCCTTGTCGTACTGAACGGCGGCGCGTTGATCGCCGATGGCGAGCCGCGCGCGGTGGTCGCCAGCCCGCGGGTCGCCGAAATTTACATGGGGCTGCCCGCGGATGCGTGACGCGCCCCTGCTCAAGGTCGCCGATCTCGTTGCCTATTACGGCGACTTTCAGGCGCTTTACGGCGTGTCGCTCGACATCGCCGCGGGCGAGGTGGTCGCCATCGTCGGCGCGAATGGCGCGGGCAAGAGCACCTTGTTGAAGACCATCGCGGGCCAGCTCGCCGCGCGTCGCGAATCCGTGTCCTTCGATGGCGTGGCGATCGGCGGCGATCCCGCCTTCGCAAACGTGCGTCGCGGCATCGCGCTGGTGCCGGAGGGACGGCGTTTGTTTCCCTCGCTCAGCGTCGAGGAAAACCTGCTCATCGGGGGTCAGGCCAAACGCGCCGGGCGCTGGAATCTGGCGGCTATCTACGAGTTGTTTCCGGTGCTGGGCGAGCGTCGGCGCCAACCGAGCACCTCGTTGTCGGGCGGGCAGCAGCAGATGGTCGCCATTGGCCGCGCGTTGATGTCGAACCCGCGCTTGTTGCTTTGCGACGAGATCAGCCTTGGCCTCGCGCCGATCATCGTGAAGGACATATACGCGCGCTTGCCGCTGATCGCGGCGGATGGCGTGGCGATTGCGATCGTCGAGCAGGATATCGCGCAGGCGCTCGCGGCGGCGCGGCGCGTGTTCTGCCTGCGCGAGGGGCGCGTGGCGCTGGCGAGCGAAACGAAGGACGCGTCGCGCGAGAAAATCGCCGCCGCCTATTTTGGAGTCTGATGGCGATGGAATGGACCAATTCCATCTTGCAGGGCGTGCTGGTCGGCGGCCTCTATGCCTTGTTCGCCACGGGCCTGTCTCTGATTTTCGGCGTGATGCGGCTGGTCAATATCGCCCATGGCGATCTCATCGTTCTCGCGTCCTATCTGGCGCTTGTCGCGACCCAAACGCTCGGCGTGGGGCCGCTGACGTCGCTGTTGTTGATCGTGCCGCTCATGGCGGTCATCGGTTACGGTCTGCAACGCATCCTGCTCAATCACACGCTGGGCGATGATCTCCTGCCGCCGCTGCTCGTGACCTTTGGCCTTTCGGTCATCATCCAGAACGGGTTGCTGGAGGTGTTTACCGCCGACAGCCGCAAGCTGCACGCCGGCGCCATTGAAACGGCGAGCTGGCCGCTGGTTTCCGGCGTATCGGTGGGCGCCTTGCCCGCGCTGCAATTCGTCGTGGCGGTTTTGCTGATCGCGGGCTTGCAGGCCTTGTTCTATCGCACCGCCATCGGCCGGGCGTTCCGCGCGACTTCCGACGATCCCGCCACGGCGCAACTCGTCGGGCTCGACAATCGTCATGTCTTTGGCCTCGCCATGGCGCTGTCGCTGGCGGTGGTGGCCATCGCTGGCGTATTTCTCGCCGTGCGCGCGAATTTCGATCCCGCGCAGGGCCCGTCGCGACTGATCTTCGGGTTCGAGGCCGTCATCATCGGCGGACTCGGCAATCTCTGGGGCACGCTTGCCGGCGGCGTCGTGCTCGGCGTCGCGCAGGCCATCGGCGCGAAGATCGATCCGGGCTGGCAATTGCTGGCGGGGCATCTGACCTTCCTTGCCGTTCTCGCCATTCGGCCAGAAGGCTTTTTTCCGCGGGTGAAACATTGAGCCCGCGTGATTTTCATATCGTCTGGGGCGCGCGCTCCAGCCGCGCGGGCGGCGTCGTCGCGTTGGCGCTGGTCGCCGCGCTCGCCGCCGCGCCCTATTACGCGGGCTCGGCCAATCTCAATCTGCTGACGCAGTTCTTCGCCTATCTCGCGCTCGCCACATTGTGGAACCTGCTGGCGGGCTTTTCGGGCCTTGTCTCCGTGGGTCAGCAGGCGTGGGTCGGGCTTGGCGGCTACTGCATGTTCGCGTTGACGATGTTCGGCGGCGTGCATCCGCTCGCCGCCGTGGCGATCGCGGGCGTTGTCGCGGCCGTTGTCGCGGTTCCCGTCGCGGGTCTGTTGTTCAGACTGCGCGGCGCTTATTTCGCCATTGGTTCGTGGGTGGTCGCGGAGGTCTTTCGGCTCTTTTCCTCACAGATGTCGGCGCTTGGCGGCGGGTCGGGCACGAGCCTGCCGACGCGCGTCATCACGAGCATCGCGACGAGCCGTCAGGGGCGCGAATTCACGATCTATTGGTCGTCGCTGGCGCTCGTCGCGCTGGTTATGGGCCTGACCATCTGGCTGTTGCGCTCGCGCTGGGGCCTCGCCCTGCGCGCCATTCACCACAATGAAATCGCCGCCAGCGCCAACGGCGTCGAGACAACGCGCGCCAAGCTCGTCGTTTATGTGGTCGCGGCCTTCGGCACGGCGATGGTCGGCGGCCTTATTTTCCTGCAAAAACTACGGATTTCGCCGGACGCGGCGTTCAGCGTCAATGACTGGACGGCCTTCGTGATCTTCATGACGGTGATCGGCGGAATAGGCCGCATCGAAGGGCCCATCGTCGGCGCGATCATCTTTTTCGCGCTGCGCGAGACGCTGTCCGACCTCGGCTCCATCTATCTGCTGATGCTCGGGGCGGTGGCCATCGTCGCCATGCTGAAGGCGCCGCGCGGGGTCTGGGGCTACATCGTCGAGAAAACCGGGTTTGAATTCGCGCCACTGGAGCGGCGCGTGGTCTATACTCCAGCCAAGCCAGCAACCGCCGTTCTGCCGAAGGGAGACGCACAATGAACCAGCCCGCCCCCCGCAACCTCGCCAACAAGGTGATCATCTCCTGCGCGATCACGGGTTCGATCCACACGCCGACCATGTCGCAATATCTGCCGGTGACGCCGGACGAGATCGCGACCTCCGCCATCGGCGCCGCAGAGGCGGGCGCCGCCATCCTCCATCTGCACGCGCGCGACCCGCAAAACGGGCGGCCCTCGGCCGATCCCAAGGTATTCATGCAGTTCCTGCCGCGCATCAAGGAAGCCACCAACGCGGTCGTCAACATCACGACCGGCGGCAGCGTCAACATGACGATCGAGGAACGCCTCGCCGCGCCGCTCGTCGCCTCGCCCGAGATGTGCTCGCTTAACATGGGTTCGATGAATTTCGCGCTCTATCCGATGGCCGCGCGCTACAAGGAATGGAAATACGACTGGGAGGAGCAGTATCTGCTCGGCTCGGACGCCAACATTTTCCGCAACACCTTCCGCGACATCGAGCATATCTATCGCAATCTCGGCGAGGGTCATGGCGTCAAGTTCGAGCACGAGTGCTACGACGTGGGCCATCTCTACAACCTCGCGCATTGCCTTGACCGCGGCCTGTTCAAGCCGCCGGTGTTCCTGCAAATCATCTTTGGCATTCTCGGCGGCATCGGCGCCGATATCGACAATCTCATGTTCATGAAGAAGACCGCCGACAAGCTGTTTGGCAAGGACTACCGTTGGTCGGTGCTCGCGGCGGGTCGCTCGCAGATGCCGTTCTGCGCGCACGCCACGATGATGGGCGGCAACGTGCGCGTGGGTCTCGAGGATTCGCTGTTCATCGGCCGCGGCAAGCTGTCGACCAGCAACGCCGAACAGGTCGCCAAGGTGCGCGCCATCATCGAGGAGCTCGGCTACGAAGCCGCTTCGCCGGACGACGCCCGCGCCATGCTTGGCTTGAAGGGCCAGGCGAACGTCAAGTTCTGAGGCGGCGATGGAAATCCTCGTCGTCGAGAACTCCGGACACTTCAAGGCCGCGGATTTGCGCGCGGCCTTTCCCGGCGTGACCATCCACGATCCCGGCACGCCGGCCGCCGCGATGACATGCTGCGCCAACAGCGAGGCGATCATCGCGCTGGCGCATGAAATTCCGGATGAACTCATCGCGGCCATGCCGAGGTTGCGATGGGTCGCCTCGCTCTCGACGGGCGTCGATCACCTGTGGACGCTGAAGTCGCTCAAGCCGGAGGTGCGCGTCACCAACGGTCGTGGCATCCATGGGCCGCAGATGGCGGAACTCGCCTTCATGTACATGATCGGTCTGTCGCGCGACTTCAACCAGATACGCGAGAACCAGAAAAAGCATGTCTGGAAGCGCGCCTTGCAGCCGGTGCTGGTCAACAAGACCGTGGTCATGGTTGGCGTCGGCGTCATCAGCGAGGAAATCGCGGCGCGCTGCAAGGCGTTTGGCATGAAGGTGGTCGGTGTCAGCAACGCGCGCGCCCAAACGCCGGGTTTCGACCTCATTCTGCCGCGCGCGCGGCTGGCGGAGGCCGCCGGCATGGCCGACTTCCTGATCGCGCTGACGCCGCTCGACGACACGACGCGTCATCTCATCGACGCGCGGATTTTCGCGGCGATGAAACCGTCGGCCTTCATCATCAACATCGCGCGCGGCGGCGTCATCGACGAGCCCGCCATGATCGCCGCCCTGCGCGACAAGCGGATCGCCGGGGCGGGTCTCGATGTCTTCGCGGTTGAGCCCTTGCCCGACGACAACCCGCTCTGGGACATGCCCAACGTCATGATGTCGCCGCGTATCGGCGGCATGAGCGACATTTACGCGGATCAGATATATCCTGTCATTGAACATAACTTGCGGGCGTTCATCGCCGGCCGGCCCGACGCGATGCGCAACATCGTGCGGTGACCTTTGGGGAGGGTAGGCATGGGGTTTGTCGCCGCATCGAACGGCGCGGCGCGTTCATTGCGCGCGCTTGTCGTCATGGCCGCTTGCCTCGCGGGCCCCGCGATGGCGGCCGACTATTACGCGGGCAAGACCATCGAGATGGTGATCGGCGCGGATGTCGCTGGCGGCTATGACATCTACGCGCGCGCGGTCGCGCGACATCTCGGCAGGCATATTCCGGGCAATCCGCAGATCATTCCGCGCAACATGCCCGGCGCGGGCAGCGCCATCGCTGGCGCGCATCTTTTCCGCGTCGCGCCGAAGGATGGCACGACCATCGGCGCGTTGATGCCGGGCGCCATCATGGGGCGGTTGCTCGATGAGCGCGCCAGCAATCTCTTCGATCCGACGAAGTTCAACTACATCGGCACGGCCGACAGCGGCACGCGCGTGTGCGCCACCTATTCGAACTCGCCAACGCGCACCTACGACGACGCGCGACGGCTCGCGACGATCATGGGCGCCAGCCAGGCGGGCGGCGCGACGCGCGATTACACGGCCATGCACAATCGCGCGACCGGCACGAAATTCAAGATTGTCAGCGGTTACAAGGGCACGTCCGATATTTTCCTCGCCATGGAGCGGGGCGAGGCTGGCGGGCTATGCGGGCTCGATTTCTCGAGTCTCAAGTCGCAGAAGGCGGACTGGCTGCGCGATGGCAAGGTCAACATCATCATGCAGGATGGAATCGACCCAGAGCCCGAATTGACGCGCATGGGCGCTCCGCAAATATGGTCGTTCATTCCCGACGAGGCCGACAAGAAAGCGGTCGAACTCATTCTCAGTCAGCAACTTTTCGGTCGCTCCTACGCGACGCCGCCGGGCGCGCCCGCTGATGTCGTCGCCATTCTGCGCGCGGCCTTCGCGGCGACCATGGTCGACAAGGAATTTCTGGCCGACGCCGACAAGCTGCGCATAGGCATCACCGCGTCGACAGGAGAGAAGTTGCAGGAAGTCGTCTCGCGCGTTCATGGCTCCTCGCCCGAGACCATCGCGCGCGCCAAGCATCTGATCGAGCCCTGACGGCGATCAGATCGGCCCCATGATCAGGCGCTTGAGGACGCCGCAAATAAGAAGCACGGCGGTCGACGAGGCCGTGGCGATCACCATCACGCGTTCGGTCTCCGACGGCCGCATGGGCCCCAGCTCGGAATGAGCGATCATGACGCCCACGACAAGGCCCATCATGATGAGGATGCCGTTGCCGACCTGCCCGAACCCGCGTTCCCGCATGACGTGATCGGCGATAATTCCGGCGACCGCGCAAAAGACCGCGGCTAAAAAACCCGGCAGCAATACCGTATCCAACGTGTAAACGCCAAAATACGACAGAATGAAACTCATAGGACCATGCTCGGGTCGCCCACCTGTTTCAGGGTAATCCGGTGGGGACACGCCAGCCAGCGCGCGTTGCGCTTAACGCGAATTCAACCTTTACGGGACGTGGCTAATTCGAGCTTAATTTGTCTCGATCTCGATCGAGACGCCGGTCTTTCGCCGTAGTTAGAACGTCACGTCGAGCGCGATGTCGCCGAAGCCCTCGAGCCGGGCCGCCAATGGGGCGGGCTCGGTCATTTCAATCATCGGCGTAAGGCTGCCGAGTGTGATGATTTGCCCGGCTTTCATGCCGCCGTGATGGTCGCCCTGCTTGTTCGCCCAGCGAACGAGCGGGATCATGGGATCGCCCTTTGGGTGTCCGCCAAGGCGATCGCTTTTCACCTCGCCGCCGATCCGGAAGACGCAGCGCAGCTTGGCGAGATCGAGCCCGCGGAACTCCTTGATCGCCGGGCCGACGACATAGCCGATGTTGCCGAGGTCGTCCGCGAAGTTCAGGCGGAAATCGGCGTTCGGGGGAATGCGCCGTTCGATGAGCTCGATGCCGAGCACGAGTTCGCTCGCCGCGTCGAGCATGTCATCGCGCGTATACGGCTTGTCGGGACGCGGCGGTATGTCGCGCGCGAGCCGTAGCGCGATTTCGATTTCGGGGATCATGGGCCGACCCTGCTTCATGCGGAACAGGCCGCCGCTGGTCAGAAATCCGGAGGCGTACATGGGCGCGGCGATCGGCGTGTCATCGGGCGTCTGGCCGACTTTCCATCCGCCGACGGTTTCGCCGAGCGCGCGGCGTTGCGCGGCGGAGATGGCGAAACATTCGGCGATATCAGCCGGTACGGGCGCTGCGGGAACCTCGCCACGCGCGCGGCGCGCGTCGATGAAGGAATGGGCGATCTGATCGTTCATGGTCACGCTCCGGAATGCTCAAATCCCGCATACACCGGCGCGCGCGCGTCGCAAAGCGCTGCTAGGCCGGGTCGACGCGCAGGGTTACTCCGCCCTCGACCGCGGCGACCTTGACGCGCGCTCCCCTGGGCAAATCGGGACCACGCGCGCGCCAGACGGAATCGCTCACGCGCACGCGGCCTTCGCCATTTTCGATGGCGTCCTCCAACGTGAACGTCTGTCCGATGAGCGCTTCCGCCCGGCGGTTGAGATTGGGGCGATCGCTGACAATGTCGCGCGAACCATAAACCTTGCGGCCGATGATCACGCCGACCGCGGCATAGACGCCGAAGGCGACAAGCGCCCAGGCGAAACCCAGCGAAACGATGAAGCTTGTCAGGCCCGTGGCGATCGCCGCCAGCCCGATCCACAGCAGGAACACGCCGGGGGCCAGGGCCTCCGCCGCGCAGGTCAGCACGCCCGCGACAAGCCAGAACCAGGGCGATGGATCGTTGATCATCGGAGGGCCTTCCTGTCTCGCGCGCGGGGCGCCGTGAGCATCGCCGAACTCATGGACGCGGCGCGCCGGTCGACGGCACGGAACGCGCGGGCGCGCGGTTCTCGTCCGCGCGGCGCGACTCGCCCAGCGATGAGCGGGCGAGTTCGGCGATGCCGCCGAGCGTGCCGGCGATGCCCGCCATGTCCATCGGCATGATGAAGGTTTTCTGGTTGGGCGACTTGGCGAGCGAGTCGATGGCGCGCACGTATTTCTCGGCGACGAAATAATTCAGCGCGGCGATGTCGCCCTTCGCGATCGCGTCCGACACCATTTGCGTCGCGGTCGCCTCGGCCTGCGCCGAGCGCTCGCGCGCCTCGGCGTCTCGGAACGCCGCCTCCTTGCGGCCTTCCGCGTCGAGCACGAGCGCCTGCTTGCGACCTTCCGCGCGCAGGATCTCGGCCTGCCGCTGGCCTTCGGCCTCCAGCACGGTCGCGCGCTTCTCGCGTTCCGCCTTCATCTGGCGGCCCATGGAGTCGATGAGATCCTTCGGCGGCACGATATCCTTGATCTCGATGCGCGTGGTCTTGATGCCCCATGGCTCGACGGCGGCGTCGACCACCTTCAACAGGCGGATGTTGATCTCGTCGCGATGCGACAGCAACTGATCGAGATCGAGGGAGCCCATCACGGTGCGGATGTTGGTCATGACGAGGTTGAGCAGCGCAAGTTCGAGGTTGGACACCTCGTAGGACGCCGCCGCCGCGTCGAGCACCTGATAAAAGGCGACGCCGTCTACGGTGATGTTCGCGTTGTCCTTGGTGATGACCTCTTGCGAAGGAACGTCGATCACCTGCTCCATCATGTTGATCTTGCGTCCGACGCCATCGATCCATGGCATGATGAGCGCGAGGCCGGGCGTCAGTGTCTTATAATATTTGCCGAAGCGCTCGACCGTGTAGGCGTAGCCCTGCGGCACCTGCCGCACGCCCATCATCAACGTCACGATGACGAACAGCGCGAACGCGCCCGCGAATACGCCAAAACCCAAGTTGATGCCGATCATGGCCCGTCTCCTGTCGTCAGCCGCGAGGTCCGCGTTATCCCGCCATCATGCGCCGGGCGCGACGCCCGGTCATGCTTCATCGCACACGTCGATAAATTTCGCGCAACAGTGCTTCAACTAGTCGCGTGGGGCTTAAATCGGGGTCGATTTATTTTATTACCGATCAATATCGTCGTTTTCATGGTAAATTGTTTATTAAATAATTCACGTGAGTATTATCGGATAAATCCGGTCGAGCCGGATCAACTGAACGAGGAGCGCCGCATGACCGGCGATGAGCTTCCACGTTTCAAGGTGCGCGCCTTGCCGCCCATCGGCCGGCGCGAACCCGGTAATTCCGTTCCCCAATTATTGCGCGCCATCGCCATCATGGGGCTGTCCGGCATGGCTGTCGCCATGATCATGCATCCGCCAAGGCTGGGCTCCGCTCAGGCCTTCGCGCATTTCCTGGCGAGATCGTCCGGCTAGGCTCGCCGGCCAGCGCGAGATACGGCCTGACGCCGAGGGTATTTCGCGCTATATTGGGGTCATGTTTTCGCGCTCGACATGGAATGTCAGGTGGCGGCCCGCTGGCCGGTTGGCGGTCGCGTTCCGGCTTGCCGTTCTGGCTTTGCTGGTTTTCGCCACGGGCGGTCCCGCCGTTCAGGCCGAGGACGAATCCCCGGCGGCGTTTTTCCGCGCCGACAGGGAGCGTTTGCGCCAGATGCAGCAGCGCGCGGCGCCGGTTGTGGTGCAACGACCCACCCATCTGATCCGACGCGGCGCCCCTGTGCGCGGTTTCGCGCGCGTCGCGCCGCCGGTCGAGGGCGCGGCGCCGCCCGGTGATGGAGCGGCGCCAAACCCGGCCACGCCCGTTGTCGCGGCCCCGGCGGAAAAGCCGGCGGCCGTGAAGCCCGTCGAGGCGAATTTCTTCGTTCTGGTCATCGGCGACAGTCTGGGCCAGATGCTGGGGCAGGGACTGACCGAGGCCTTCGCCGATCAGCCGGAAGTGTCCATTCTGCGCAAGGCGCGCGAGAACACCGGCCTCGTGCGCGACGACTATTTCGACTGGATCAAGGGCGTCAACGATCTGCTCGCCACCAGCGGCAAGATCAACATCGCCGTGATGATGATTGGCAGCAACGACCGGCAATCGTTGCGCGAGGGCGCCAACGCCTATGAAACGCGGCAACCGCGCTGGCGCGAAATTTATGGGGATCGTGTCGAGGCGATCACGAAAGCCTTCCGCGACCGCAAGATTCCGCTGGTCTGGGTGGGGCTCCCCATCATGAAAAGCGACCGGTTTTCAGCCGACATGGCGGCGTTCAACGAGATCTATCAAGAGCGCGCGGTAAAGGCCGGCGCGACCTATGTCGACACGTGGGAAGCCTTTCTCGACGATCGCGGGCAGTTCGCCGCCTACGGTCCCGACGTCAACGGCCAGTTTCAGAAATTGCGCGCGGGCGATGGCGTGCATTTCACCCGCCCCGGCGCGCGCAAGCTGGCGCATTTCGTCGAGAGCGAGATACGGCACGCGATCGAGGGTTCGCGTCCGGCCGTCGATCCGATGGTTTCGATCGCGCCGCCCGTCGCTGTCGCGCCCGCGCCGCCGCCCGTCGCGCCGGCCGCTCCAGCGCCGGGACCGCTCATCGTCGCGCTGCCCGCGCCCGCCGCGCCGCCCGAGGTCGTCATTCCCGTCAAGCCCGAGGCTGGCGTCGTGTCGCCGTTGACCGGTCCCGCGATCGCCGCCGATGGCGCGCTCGCCACCCGCGCCGCGCGACCGGCCTCCGGCGGCGCTCAGGCGCTGCTCGACCGCGCGCTGGTGCAAGGCCAGCCGCTCGAGGCCCGGCCCGGCCGGGCGGACGATTTCCGCTGGCCCCGCAACTGACGGCGGCTTGCGTCGTCGCGCCGCGCGCGCGAGGATGCGGCCATGCTGACGCACGAAGACCATGTATCGCCCTTCGCCGGGTATGATATCGCCGCCTGGCTCGCCGATCTGGCGCGGCGCCGGGGCGAGCATGCCTTTCTGATTTTCGCGCCCTTCGATCAGCCCGCGAGGCGCATGACCTACGCGCAATTCGCCGACGCCGTGGCGCGGGTGGCGGGCGGTCTGGCGGCGCGTGGCGTGAAGCCCGGCGATAGCGTGATGGTTCATCTTGAAAACTGTCCGGAGACGCTGATCGCGCGTTTCGCCTGCGCCTGGCTCGGCGCGGTGTGTGTTGGCACCAACGCGCAGGCTGCCGGGCCGGAACTCGACTGGTTCGCGTCGTCGACGGGCGCGGTTGGCGCCATCACCCATCCCAGGTTCGCGGCCATGGTTTCCGAGAATTGCCGCGGCCTGAAATGGATCGCCGTGACCGAAGATGACGCGGGCACGCCCGCCTCGGCCACGATGGCGACCGCGCGGGCCGACTCCTTCGCCGCCCTGCATGGCGCGCCGCTGGCCCGTCGCGCGCCCGATCCGCTGGCGCCAGCGTCGATCATGTTCACGACCGGCACGACGTCGCGACCGAAGGGTGTCTTGTGGACGCACGCCAATGTGCTCTGGGGCGCGCGCGTCAACGCGCTGCAACAGGGCATGCGCGCCGACGACGTCAGCCAGATATTCCTGCCGCTGTACCACGTGGTCGGCCTGTCGTGGTGCGCGCATTCGGCGATGTGGGCGGGAGGAACCATCGTTCTGCAACCGCGGTTTTCCGCCAGCCGCTACTGGCCCGTGGCGCGCGAGTTTGGCGCGACGGTGGGCAGTCAGGTGTTTTTCACGATGAACGCGCTGGAGTCGCAAGGCGCTCCCGAACACACGTTCCGGCAATGGATCACCGCGCGGCACGAACCCGCGCGCATGGAGCGACTGAAGCTCGATTTCGTCACCGGCTGGGGCATGACGGAAGTGCTGACGCAGGCAGTCTATTGCGCGCCTGGCGTCGAGGCGCCCAATGGAATCATGGGGCGTCCGGGTCAGGGCTATCGCATTCGGGTCGTCGACGACAACGATCGGCAGGTCGCGCCGGGGGAGGCAGGGCATCTGCTGGTTGGCGCCGTGCGGGGCCTTTCCATTTTCCGCGAATATTTCGGCGACGCGCGCGCCACGACCGAGGCCTTCGACGAAAACGGATATTTCCGCACCGGCGACCGCGTTCTGCTGCGCGAGGACGGCTGGTTGCAGTTCGGCGACCGCATCAAGGATGTGCTGAAGGTTGGCGGCGAGGGCGTATCCGCCTCGGAGATCGAGGCCGTCGTCGCGCGCACGCCGGGCGTGCGCGAATGCGCCGTCGTGGCGCGGGCCGACGAGACCTACGGAGAAGTGCCTGTCGCCTTCGTCGTGCCGAAAACGGATTTGTCGCTGGAGGAGCATGGCGCCCTCCCGGCGGCGATCATCGCGCGTTGCGCCGCGCAACTGGCGAAATTCAAGGTTCCGCGCGAGGTTCGGCTTATCGAGGCCATGCCGATGGTTGGTTTCGGCAAGGTCGCGAAAGCCAGGTTGCGGGAGATGGCGCGCGAGGCCTAGGTTTTACTGGCGGCACTTCGCCGACAGCATGCGCGCCTCGCCGCTGTCGCTCTTGAACGACCGGCCGGCGATCGTCTGCCCGCCCGCCCTGATGGTGGCGACCTGCGACCAGGACGCGTCGGGATTTTTCTTCCAGGCGTCGCAAGGCACCTTGCCGATATCCTGCGGCCACTGCTGGACGGTGTATTCGAGCGCCCGCGACGGCGCGCCCGCGGCGATCAGCATGCCGGACGCCAAAATCATGGCCAGGGCTGGATTAAAAAGACGCATTGGGGCACTCCCGGAAATTCATTCCCGTATCAATGCCTGAAAATACGCGTCTTCCCCTTCCATGGGAAAGGAAAGCCGCGGGCAGTCCTAATCAAACGCTAAAATGGCCGGCGCGGCCCATGGACCGCGCCGATGTTGTTCGCGTGGCGCCGGTCAATGCGACCGGTTGCGTACGAGATCGTCAACCACGGCGGGGTCGGCGAGAGTCGAGGTGTCGCCCAGCGATCCCAGTTCGTTTTCGGCGATCTTGCGCAGGATGCGGCGCATGATCTTGCCCGAGCGCGTCTTGGGCAGGCCGGGCGCGAACTGAATGACGTCTGGCGAGGCGATCGGGCCGATCTCCTTGCGCACCCACGCGACCAGCTCCTTGCGCAGGGCCTCGCTGGGTTCGCGCCCCGTCATCAGCGTGACGTAGGCGTAGATGCCCTGACCCTTGATGTCGTGCGGGTAGCCGACGACGGCGGCCTCGGACACCGCCTCGTGCGCGACGAGCGCGCTTTCGACTTCCGCCGTGCCCATGCGGTGGCCGGAGACATTGATGACGTCATCGACGCGACCGGTGATCCAGTAATAACCGTCGGCGTCGCGCCGGCAGCCGTCGCCGGTGAAATACGTTCCCGGATAGGTCGAGAAATAGGTCTGCACGAAGCGCTGGTGGTCGCCATAGACCGTGCGCATCTGGCCCGGCCATGAGTCCGTCAGCACCAGATTGCCCTCGCAGGCGCCGTGCAGCGTCTTGCCCTCGGCGTCGACGATCTCGGGCCGCACGCCGAAGAACGGGCGCGTCGCGGAGCCGGGCTTGAGCGCGGTCGCGCCGGGCAGCGGCGTGATGAGAATGCCGCCGGTCTCCGTCTGCCACCATGTATCGACAATCGGGCAACGGTTTTCGCCGACGACGCGGTGATACCATTCCCATGCTTCCGGATTGATCGGCTCGCCGACCGAGCCAAGCAGGCGCAGGGTCGCGCGGCTCGTCTTCCTCACGGGCTCCTCGCCCTTCTGCATCAACGCGCGGATCGCGGTTGGCGCGGTGTAGAAGATATTGACCTTGTGCTTGTCGATGACATCCCAGAAGCGCGAGTCGTTGGGATAGTTCGGAATGCCCTCGAACATCACCGTCGTCGCGCCGTTGGCGAGCGGTCCATAGACGATGTAGCTGTGGCCAGTCACCCAGCCGACGTCGGCCGTGCACCAGTAGATGTCGCCCTCGTGATAATCGAAGACATACTGGTGCGTCATCGACGCGAAGACGAGATAGCCGCCGGTCGTGTGCACAACGCCCTTGGGCGCGCCGGTCGAGCCGGACGTGTAGAGAATGAACAGCGGGTCTTCCGCGTTCATCGGCTCGGGCGGACAGTCGGCCGAGACGCGCGCGATTTCCTCGTGATACCAGACGTCGCGACCGGGCTTCATGTCGACCTTGCCGCCCGTGCGGCGGACGACGATCATGGTCTTGACCGGCGCCTTTTCGGCCGCCGCGTCGGCGTTGGCCTTCAACGGCACGCCGCGACCGCCGCGCAACCCCTCGTCGGCGGTGATCATCACGTCCGACTTGGCGCCATCAATGCGGCCCGCCAGCGAGTCCGGCGAGAAGCCGCCGAAGACGATGGAGTGAATGGCGCCGACGCGCGCGCAGGCCAGCATCGCATAGGCCGCCTCGGGGATCATCGGCAGATAGATCGTGACGCGGTCGCCCTTCTTGACGCCATGCGCCTTCAGAACGTTGGCGAAGCGGCAGACTTGCTCGTGCAGTTCGCGGTAGGTGATGTGTTTTGATTCATTGGGATTGTCGCCTTCCCAGATGATGGCGGTCTGGTCGGCGCGCTTGGCGAGATGACGGTCGATGCAGTTCATCGAGACGTTGGTGACGCCGTCCTCGAACCATTTGATCGAGACATTGTGCGGATCGTAGCTGGTGTTCTTGACCTTCGTGTAGGGCTTGATCCAGTCGATGCGCTTGCCATGCTCGCCCCAGAACGCGTTGGGGTCGTTGATGGATTGGTCGTACATCGCCTTGTATCTGGCGTCGTCGACATAGGCGCGCTGCGCCCATTCGGCGCTGACGGGATAGGTTTTCTCGGACATTCAATCCTCCCGGACGGGTGGCCGGTCGCGCGGGGCGACATCGGCGGAACTCGGCTATCCCCGCCATTATGCGCCGGAGCGACTGGGGCGAACAAGCGGCGACGCGTCACACTTTGGTCGGTTCGCCTTTGGGCGAAGCGCCGCGCACGGCGAATTGAATTTGCCGGCGGGGCCGATCGGTCTAGGCTCCGTCAAGAGATCGGGAGGAAGCCATGAAAATTCGTGTTTCACTGACATTGGCCATGTTGACCGCGCTCCTGGTGACGGGCGCGCGCGCCCAAACGCCCGGCAAGGGCGTCGACAAGCTCTACATTCTCAACTGCGGCGAAGGGCATTCCGGCGATGAATCGCGCTGGTCGCCGGGCGTCAACGTTGGCGTGCCCCGCGATGTCTCCGACAACTGCTACCTCATTCACCACGCCAGCGGCTGGTTCCTGTGGGACACGGGCATCGTCGATTCCATCGCCGACAAGCCGGAAGGATCGGGCGACGTCGCCACGATTCTGTGGAAGCGGCCCAAGAAACTCTCGGCCCAACTGGCGGAACTCGGCGTCAAGCCCGACGACGTGAAGGCCATGGCGGTTTCGCATACCCATCCCGACCACGTCGGCAATGTCGATATGTTCCCCAACGCGATGCTCTACGTGCAGAAGGCCGAATACGACTGGCCGCTGCCGCTGGGTCTAGGCCGTTTCAAGCCGGAGCATCCCGTAACGAAACTCGAGGGCGACCGGGATATTTTTGGCGATGGGTCGCTGACGCTGATTTCGACGCCGGGCCATACGCCGGGTCATCAGTCATTGCTGGTGAGGCTGCCCAAGACGGGGGCCATCCTGCTCAGCGGCGACGCCGTTCATTTCAGGGCCAACTGGGAGGCTCGGCGCATCCCGGCCGGCAATGTCGACAAGGACCAGACCGTCGCCTCGATGAAGAAGATGGCCGACATTCTGGAAAAGGAACACGGCCAGTTGTGGATCAACCACGACAAGGAGCAAAGCTCGACGCTGAAATACAGCCCCGCCTTCTACGAGTAGCGGTTCGCGTCCCGGGGGGCGCGCGGCGCGCGCCCCTACTGGCAATCCTTGGTCGAGCGATCCAGCATCTGCCCGACGCCCGCGAGCATGTAGGTGTCGATCGAGGAATTGCCCTTCTTGGACTGCGCCTTGACGACAAGTTTCTGGCCCTTGCGCAGGGCCTCGACAAACTCTGGCTCCTTCGCGGGGTTCTTGACCCAGAGTTTCGTGCCCTTGGCGATAAGGTCGAAGCTGCTCGCGCCGATTTCAGCCGTGGCCGGGCCGTCGGTCTTGATCTCGAAGCCCATGTCGAAGGCGACCTCGTTCTTGACGGATTCGCCGGGGCGGTTGGAAATGAACAGATAGCCCTTGTCGCGCTTGAGGCTTGTCGGCTGGCGGTCCTTCGGCTCCGACAGAACGTAGCAGGTGACGGACTTGCCGGCGCCTGAGGTATAGGCGCCCCAGTCGCCCGCGCTGGCGACGCGCAGAGGCTTGCCCGACGCCGCGCCGGCCTCCGGCTTTTTTCCGTCCGGCTTCTTGCCCTCGGGTTTTTTCGCGTCGGTTTTTTTCGTGTCGGGCTTTTTTGAATCCGGCTTTTTGGCGTCGGCTTTCGCGCCCGCGTTTTTTTTGTCGGCCGGCTTGCTCGCGGCTGGTTTTTTCCCGTCGGTCTTGCCGGCGTCGGGCTTGGTCGATTGCGCAAGAGCGGCGACGGGAGCCAGGGCGAGCGCGCAGGCCAAAGCGATGGCGCTCGCGAAATGGAATGTGGGGCAACGAATCATAAGGTCATAATACTCCCAAAACACCGGCGCGCGAGGCGCCGGAGCGCAAATCGGAACCATCAATGCCCACGATCCCGGCGGAATTCCGGCGCCGCCGCCAATCCGCCCCGGAAAGGGGTGACGCACGCCGGCCACAGGGCGTGATTTTTATCGGCCGCGCCCGCGCGCGCCTTCCGCCGGGTCAGCGGCGGGCGTAGGAATATTAACGCGTCGTTGGTTTGATTTGCGTCAGTCTGGCGGTTCCGGTTTTCAGGCGTTCCAGAAGCTGGCGGCCCATGAGGGGGAATTCCGTGATTTTCAATATTTCCGGACCGGTGTCGCGCATGGCGCTGGCGCTGGCGCTTGGCCTGTCCGCGACCAGTCTGGCCGAGGCCCGGAGCCGACGCGCGCATCCGGTCGCCGCCGCCGAAACGACCATGCCGCAATGGGGCGCGCAGCCGACCGGGCCGGTCATCATTGTTGTATCCATCGCCGATCAGCGGCTGACGCTTTACGACAATGGCGTCGCCGTCGCGAAGACGGTCGTTTCCACGGGAGTTCCCGGCCATCTGACGCCGCGCGGCATTTTCACGATCATCCAGAAGGATCGGAATCACCACTCCAACATCTATTCCAACGCGCCGATGCCCTACATGCAGCGCATCACCTGGTCGGGCGTGGCGCTGCACGAGGGCCATGTGACCGGCCGGCAGGCGTCGCATGGCTGCATCCGCATGCCGCAAGCCTTCGCCGCGCGGCTCTGGCCCTACACGAAAATGGGCATGCGCGTGATCGTGTCGAACACCGACCTGAAACCCGAGGATTTCGCGCACCCCAATCTGTTCGCCGCCGTCGCGCGCCCGTCCACGGCAAGCGTCGCGCCGACGTCGCGCCAGCGTTTCGCGCAGGCCGACAATGGCTCGGCCAGCGACGCCAGTCTGGCCAGCGCCGCGCCCGAGCCGAGAACCGCGCCGAAAACCACCGACGCGCGCGAGGCCGCCGCCGAAACGCCCGCGCTGACGGTGGAGACCGCCGAGGCTTCCGCCGCCATCGCGGCGCTCGCCGACGCGCCCGCGTCGACTCCCGTGGTCGCCGCGGCGCCCGCGCCAGCCGCCGAACCGGTCGTCGCCACGTCGCCCGTCGAGCCCGCCGCCGAGGTCGCCGCCCTGCCATCGTCGGAAACGGCGCCAACGGTCGAGCAACGCGTGCTGCCCACGCCGCAGCCAATCGTCATTCCGCCGGGCTCCGGCCACATCACCATGTTCATCAGCAAGAAGGCGGGCAAGCTTTTCGTGCGGCGCAATTTCACGCCGTTGTTCGAGACGCCCGTCGTCATTCGCGACCCCGCCAAGCCATTGGGCGCGCATGTCTTCACCGCCATGGAAGTGAAGGACGCCGGCGCCAACGTCCGCTGGACCTCGGTCGACGTGCCCGATGCGTCGCCGCCCGCGCCACAGCGCCGCCTCCGCAAGGGCGAGGTCGCCGCTGAACCCGTGGCCGAACCCGCCCCGTCGACCGCCGCCGAGGCGCTCGACCGGATCATCGTGCCGGACGAGGCGCGCATCGCGCTTGCCGCGCTGATCCAGCCCGGCGCCTCGCTCGTCGTTTCGGATCAAGGGCTTGGCCGGGAAACCACCGCCAAGGGCACGGACTTCATCGTTCTGACGCGCTGACGTCCCTATCTCGCCGCGCGGGCGCGTGGACAGTCGCCGCCCGATGTCGCAAGGTATCGGTATTGCGGCGGGGGCTGATGCCGATGTCGCCCCTATTGGTTTCCGGAGGCCGACATGCATTTCGTTTTTTCACGCGCCCGCACGATGTTCGTCGTCGCCGCCCTTGGTCTTGCCGTCGCGGGCTGCGGCTATAACAACATCCCCACCGAGGAAGAGGCGGCCAAGGCCAAATGGGCCGACGTGCAGAACAATTATCAACGCCGCGCCGACCTGATCCCGAATCTGGTGGCCACGGTGCAGGGTTACGCCAAACAGGAAAAGGACGTGCTGATCGGCGTGGTCGAGGCGCGCGCCAAGGCGACGCAGGTCAAGATCGACGCGAGTCAGCTGACCGACCCCGACAAGCTCAAGCAGTTTCAGGACGCCCAGAACCAACTCTCGGGCGCGCTCGGCCGCCTGCTCGCCGTCAGCGAGAATTATCCCGACCTGAAGTCAAACCAGAACTTCCTCGCCCTGCAATCGCAGCTCGAAGGCACGGAAAACCGCATCGCCGTCGCGCGCCGCGATTATATCGAGGCCGTCCGGGTCTATAACACCGAGCTGAAGACCTTCCCCGGCCTGCTGTGGGCGGCGACATTCTTCCGCTCCAACAAGCCGATGGCCGAATTCACCGCCAACGACAACGCGCAGGCGCCGCCGACGGTCAAGTTCTGATCGGGGTCGCGTGACCGCGATCAGCCTTGAGGCCGGGCGACCGCGCGTGAGCACGCGCGGATGGATTGCCCTGTTCGCGTTGTTTTGCGCGCTGTTGGCGCCGGCGTTCGCCGCGCCGACGTTTCCCGCGCTGACGGGCCGCATCGTCGATCAGGCTGGCATCATCCCCGCCGACAGACAGGCGGCGATCGAACCGAAGTTGAGCGAGCTTGAGAACAAGTCGGGCATCCAGCTTGTCGTCGCGACGGTCAAATCGCTCGAGGGGCAGGAGATCGAGCCCTACGCCAACCAGCTTTTTCGCGAATGGAAACTTGGCGAAAAAGACAAGAACAATGGCGTGCTGCTGCTGGTGGCGCCCAACGAGCGCAAGGTGCGCATCGAGGTCGGCTATGGCCTTGAAGGCACGCTGACCGACGCCCTGTCGAAGGTCATCATCACGAACGCCATCGCGCCGCGGTTCAAGGCGGGCGACTTCGGCGACGGTGTCGCGCGCGGCGTCGACGACATCATCACCGCGCTGACAACCGATTCCGCCGACTGGCAGCCGAAGCCCTCGCTGCGCCTGGACGCGCCGGACAATCAACTGTCCAACACGACCATCGCGATCGGGTTGTTCATTTTCATCATCCTCATGTTGTTCTGCCGCACGTGCCGCGAGATTTTCTTTCAGGTGCTGTGGGCCGTCTCCGTCAGTTCATCCTCGGGTCGCGGCGGGGGCGGCGGGTTTTCCAGCGGCGGCGGCGGGTTTTCCGGCGGCGGCGGATCGTCGGGCGGCGGCGGCGCCTCGGGGAGTTGGTGATGCATATCGATTCCGCCGACCGCGCCCGCGTCAGCGCCGCCATCATGGCGGCGGAACGCAAGACGTCCGGCGAAATCGTCTGCGTCCTCGCGCGCGCCTCCTCCGACTACGCGACGATGCCGCTCGTCTGGTCGATCATCCTCGGATTGGCCGCGCCGTGGTCGCTGGTGTTCTTCACGCATTGGAGCGTCGAGCGCATCCTGCTGGCGCAACTCGCGGTGTTCCTCGTCGCGCTGATCGTGCTTTCGGTGCCGGCGATCCGCGTCGCCCTGACGCCGCGCCGCGTGCAGCGCGCGCACGCTTTTCAGGCCGCCGCCGAACAATTCCTCAATCGCGGCCTGACGCGCACCAAGGCCCGCGCGGGTGTGCTGATCTACGTCTCGCTCGCCGAGCACTACGCCCGCATCATCGTCGACGAGGGCGTGGCGGAAAAAGTGCCGCAAAAGGAGTGGCAGAACGCGGTCGACCTGTTGACTGGCCACATGCGCGCCGACCGGATCGCCGATGGTTTCGTGGCGGCGATCGAGGCTTCGGGGGATCTGCTGGCGCGACATCTGCCGCCGACGCCGGACCAGCAAAATGAATTGCCGGACCGGTTGTTCGTGATCTAGCGCCCGTTACAGGCGCACGGAGTCGAAGAAGGTCGGCGCGAGTTCCGGCCCCCATTGCGCCAGATTTTCCGCCGTGGCCGCATAATCGCCGGGCTTGATGTCGGCCGTCAGCAGGTCGCCGTCGGCGTAATGCTCGAAGATGTGGCCATAGGGGCTTCGCCAGTAATCAAACACCTGGCTGCCGAGCAGGTGGCGGCCGACGCCCCATTCGGCGACGTAGCCCTTGGAGTGCAGCCACTGGTTGCCGATATGAACGGCGTCGGGGTCTTGCACCTCGTAGGACGTGTGATGCACGTTGATGTCGCCGGGCATGCCTTGCAGCGCGAATATCGTATGATGATCCGCCGGGTTCTGGCCGCGATCGCAGCGCATGAACGTGCCGAGCGTCTTGCTGGGATCTTCCGGCACGTGCAGGCGGTCGGTCGGCAACATGCCGAGCGTCTGGTTCAGCCAATGGGCGGCTCGATCGCCGTCGCTGAACTTCAGCACGCAATGGCCCAGGCGCGCGATTCGCGCGGGCTCGAAGGCGGGACGTTGCAGGTTGACGACGCGCTGCTTTTTCCAGGCGAAGTTGATCGCCAGCGGATCGCGCACGGGCAGTTTCTCGGCGGGCTCCATGCCATGCACGATGTCGAAGCGATAGTTGTCGGGGCCGGTCAGGCGCACGCGGCGACCACCGCCGGGCGCGTCGATGTTTTCAATCGCGGACGCGCCGGGCAGTTTCGCCGCCGCCTCCAGTTCGGCGGCCGATCCCGCGAGCATGCCGACCGCGACAAAGCTCGAAGGGCCCTTTTCGATGACGTTGATGTAGGGATAGGGGCCGGCGCCGCGCATGAACAGGCGGTCGCTAGTTCGGCCATTTTCGATCATGCCGAAATCGACGAGAAACGCCGCCATCTTGTCGAGGTCCGGCGCGCTGAAAACGCAATAAACGATATCCTGAACCTTCAACATGTGGCGTCCTCCCGAGCGTTGACGCTGACTTTCCCGATATTATGACGCGCGCGGCGGATTTGAAAAGTCGCCGCGCCGGTTCGTTAAAGGAAGTTGTTGGGCCAGATCATGCTGCGCCACATATGGGCGACGGGGCTCGCGTCGAAGCCGAGACCCTCCTTCGGCGTCTTGAAATGGCGATCGATGATGTCCTCGAATTCCTCGATCTCGACCTTCACGTTGGGGTCGAAGGAATAGAGATCGTTGCAGGTCACGAGCCGGGCCGACATGTACCATTTGTGGCCGCGCGCGTATTCATAGGCTTGCCGGATATAGTCCGGCGGCGTGTAATCCGCGCCGAACCAGCGCTTGTAGAGATCGGGATATTCGTAATCGACGGAGGCGTCGGGATAGAACCTGAGCGCCTGATGATAACGGATCGCCCAGGAGACTTCCTCGTCGACATAGGGCTCGATGAGTTGCGCGCCGTAATAGCCGTGATCCGCGCGGATGTGGCAGACGACCGCGACGTCGTGCAGCAGGCAGGCCAGCACCAGTTTTTCCGGCAGGCCGTTGCGGCGCGCCAGCGCCGCGCTTTGCAGCAGATGGCTGCCGCCGCGCTTGTTGAGCAACATGCGCTTCTTGAAGAAGTCGATCAGCGTGGGCGCCGCCGGCATGGCGGGCAATCGCGGCTCCTCGTGCATGAAGCCACGCCCCGCCGCGCCGCGCGGTCCGCCCGTCGCCAATTGTGCGACGCGCCCGAAAAACGGCGGCGTGATCGTGCGATCAAGCAGCTTCATCATCGTGAGTTCGAGCAGCTCGTCGCGCTCGGTGTCGCTCATGTCCGGCGTCGCCGTCTCGGCGGCGATCCGGCCGGCTTCCGCGGCCAGTTGTTCCTGCGTCAGCATCGCGACCCTCCCGAATCCTCAAGCGCGCGTCTGGCCGTCGCCGCGCACGCGATAATTGAATGAGCATAGCTGTTCGAGACCGACGGGGCCACGGGCGTGCATGCGCCCGGTGGCGATGCCGATCTCGCCGCCAAACCCGAACTCGCCGCCATCGGCGAACTGGGTCGAGGCGTTGTGCAGCACGATGGCGGAATCGACCTCGGTCAGGAAACGCTCGGCGACATGGGCGTTTTCGGTGATCACGCAATCGGTGTGATGCGAGCCGTAATTCTCGATATGGTCGATGGCCTCGTCGACGCCGTTGACGACCTTCACCGCGATGATCGCGTCGAGATATTCGGTGCGCCAGTCGGTTTCGACCGCCTCGACGACCCGTGCGTCGACGGCGCGCGCGGCGGGATCGCCGCGCACCTCGCAGCCGGCGTCGAGCAGCATGCGGACCAAGGGCGCGAGATGCGTGTCCGCGACGGCGCGATCAACAAGCAGGGTTTCCGCCGCGCCGCAGATGCCGGTGCGGCGCATCTTGGAGTTGAGGACGATCTTTTTCGCCTTTTCCAGTTCGGCGCCCGCGTCGACATAGACATGCACGATGCCTTCGAGATGCGCGAAGACGGGAACGCGCGCGTCTTCCTGCACGCGCTCGACAAGGCTCTTGCCGCCGCGGGGCACGATGACGTCGATATGCCCGCCAAGGCCGGTCAGCATCGCGCCGACGGCCGAGCGGTCGCGTGTCGGCACGAGTTGGATCGCCTCCGCGGGCAGGCCGGAGGAGGTCAGGCCCTCGACGAGGCAGGCATGGATGATGCGCGAGGAATGAAACGAATCCGAGCCGCCGCGCAGGATCGCGGCGTTGCCAGCCTTCAGACACAGGGCGCCCGCGTCGGCGGTGACGTTCGGCCGGCTTTCGTAGATGACGCCGATGACGCCAAGCGGCGTGGCGACACGGTCGATTTTCAGACCATTGGGACGGTCGAAGCTGGCGAGCACGCGGCCAACGGGGTCGGGCAGTTCGGCGATGGCCTCCAACCCCTTGGCGATGGCCTCGACGCGCGCCTCGTTGAGCAACAGGCGGTCGAGGTTGGCCTTGCTGGCGCCGGCGGCCTTCGCCGCCTCCATGTCGCGCGCGTTGGCGGCGATGACATCGGCCACGCTGGTGCGCAGCAGGCCGGCGGCGATCATCAACGCGCCGTTCTTGCGCTGACGCGGGGCGAGCGCGAGCGCGCGGGCGGCGCGGCGGGCCGCGAGGCCCATCTCCATCATCGTCTGTTGAACGTCGCGCCGCTCGCCGCCGCCCTCGATCACCCTGAACTTGTCCATCAATCCAACCAATCCATTCCCGTTGCCCAGCATAACCCAACTTGCCGCGCGCGCACAGGCGCGCTGATATGGCGGCCGGATACGACGCGCGGGAGGGCGACATGGCGAAAAAAGGCGGGGCGAAGGCGGCGGCTAAAAAGCCGATGGAAGGCGTCATGGCGCTCGATCTGCCGCTGGCGGAACCGACGCCGGCCATGGCCGCCTATTTCCAGAAATGCCATGACAAGATCGGTTTCGTGCCCAACGTGCTGACAGCCTACGCCCATGACATGGCGAAGCTGGAGGCTTTCGCCGCCTTCTACAACGATCTCATGCTCGCGCCCTCGGGCCTCACGAAGCTCGAGCGCGAAATGATCGCCGTGGCCGTGTCGGCGGAAAACCATTGCTTTTATTGCCTCACCGCCCACGGCGCTGCGGTGCGGCAATTGTCCGGAGATCCCGCGCTTGGCGAGCAAATGGCGATGAACTGGCGCGCCGCCGATCTGCCGCCCCGACAGGTCGCCATGCTGACCTTCGCCACGAAGATGACGCGGGCGAGCGGCGATATCATCGAGGCGGACCGCGCGGCGTTGCGCGAGGCCGGCTTTTCCGACCGCGACATCTGGGACATCGCGGCGGTCGCCGGTTTCTTCAACATGTCGAACCGCATGGCGAGCGCGGTCGACATGCGGCCGAACCCCGAATACCACGCGCAGGCGCGCTAGGCGGCTAATCCACCTTGCCGATCTTCCTGACGGCCTCGATCAGGCGCGCGCTGTCGGCTTCGACGAAGGCGGCGAATTCCGGCGCGTCCTGCCACGCGGGGGGCGAACCCGCGCCCTCGAATATCCTGATGATCGCGGGGTCGGCCATGGCGACCTTCATTTCGACGCGCAGGCGATCGACGACGTCCTCGGACGTGGCGCGCGGCGCGAAAAGCCCGGCCCAGATGTAGAATTCGACGTTGGGGTAGCCGAGCTCGCGGAAGGTCTTCACCTCCGGAAAGCTCGGCGCGCGCTCCGCGCCCCAGTTGGCGAGGATGCGGATGGCGCCGGCGTCGGCCTGTGGCTTCAACACGCCCGGCGCCGAGGCGAGCGCCTGAATATTGCCGCCGATCAGCGCGTTCAACGCCGGCCCCGCGCCGGAATAGGGCACGTGCAATAGCTTGATGTCGGCCTCGGCGGCGAACATTTCCATCGCGATGTGCAGCGTGCCGTAGGAGCCCGAGGAGCCGTAGGGAATGGTTCCCGGCGCGCGGCGCGCGTCGGCGATGAAGTCATCCAGCGTGCGCCAGGGCGAGGCCGCCGCCACGGCGAGCACGGTCGGGTCGGCCAGAATACGCGCCACGGGTATGAGATCGCCGACCTCGTAGGCGACGGGGCGTCCGAACAGCCGGTCCGCCTCGGGCAACACAGCCAGCGAGGAGAGCGTGCACAGCAGGGTGTAGCCGTCGGGCTCCGCGCGCGCGACATAGGCGTTGCCGATCTTGCCGCCCGCGCCACCCCGATTTTCCACAAGCACCGCGCGGTGCAGCACCCGTTGGAGAGCGTCGGCGATCGGCCGCGCGGCGAGGTCGGCCTGACCGCCGGGCGGGAAGGGCACGACGATGGTGATGTTATGCGCCGGCCAGTCGGCCAGTTGCGCATGGGCGCCGTGGGTCAGCGACGCGCCCAGCGCGGGCGAGGCCGCCAATAGTCCCAGCAGTCGCCGACGATTCATGTTTTCTCCCTCCGGTTGCCGATATTGTGGGCGAGCGCGCGGCGACCGGCAAGGGCGGCCGCCTCGTCCATGTGGCCAATCGCCGGGGGCGCGGCTTGACGCGCGCCGCGTCGATGGGCATCCCTGCCGAACGATATTTCTGGAGGAAGCCCATGACTGACGCCGCCAAATCCTCGCTCGCCGGCAAGGTCGCCCTTGTGACGGGCGCCAGCAACGGCATTGGCCGCGCGGCGGCGCGCATGCTGGCCGCGGAAGGCGCGTCGGTGATCATCGGCTACAACAAGGGCGTCGAGCGCGCGGAGGCGCTGCGCAAGGAACTGCCGGGCTCCGGCCATCGCGTTCAACAACTGACGCTGGAGGACGCCGCCTCCATCAAGGCGGCGGTCGCCGCGACGCAGGCCGGCTTTGGCAAGCTCGACGTGCTCGTCAACTCCGCGGGCTTCACGCGGCCCGTGCCGCATAACGATCTCGTCGCGCTCGACGACGATCTTTTCGACGCGGTGCTGACGGCCAACGTGCGCGGCCCGTTCTCGGTGATCCGGGCCTTCCGCTCGCTGCTGGAGGCGGGCGGCGAAAGCGTGATCGTGAATGTTTCCTCCATTGCCGCCTTCACGGGCTCGGGCAGCAGCATCGCCTATTGCGCGTCGAAGGCGGCGCTCGACACGATGACCATCTCGCTGGCGCGCGTGCTCGGCCCGAAAATTCGCGTCATGTGCGTTTCGCCCGGCGCGGTGGCGACGGATTTCGTCGCCGGTCGCGGGCGTCCGGAACTCGAAAAGCTCGCGCAGGCGACGCCTCTCAAGAAAATCGTCGAGCCGGAGGACGTGGCGCTGGCGATCATGGCCTGCGTGACGCATCTCAAGGCGACGACTGGCTCCTACATCACCGTCGACGGCGGCCGCTTCCTCGCCTGATCCCATCGCGCGACAAAAAAGCCGCCCCGCTTTTCCGAGCGGGGCGGCTTTCGTATTCGGGGACGTCCAGCGTCGATCAGAGCCAGGGCATCAGCGACGCGTGGATGACATCCTTGACGGCGCCTTCCTTGTTGCCGACCGAGCGGATGGCGAGATCGACATCCTTGAGGCCGAACTTGTGCGTCGTGACGAGTTCGAGCGGGAAACGCTTGGACGCCAGTTGCTCCAGCGCCAGTTCGCACGCCTTGTACGAATGACCGCGCGCCGAATGCATGGTGATGTATTTCGTCGTCATCTTGCCGATCGGGAAGTTCGGGAACTCCGGCATCTCGCCCTGAACGACGATGCGGCCGGCCTTGCGCTTGAGCGCCTCGATGCCGAGCAGGATCGGCACCGTGCCCGCGCCGGCGGTGCAGTCGAGCACCACGTCGACGCCGAGACCGCCGGTGTATTCCATGATCTTCTCAAGGGGATTTTCCGCCGTCACGTCGATCACGTGGTCGGCGCCGAGCTTCTTGGCGACCTCGAGACGGGCGTGGTCCTTGTTGGTGCCGGTGATGATGATGTTCTTGGCGCCGGCCTGCTTGCAGATGACGGTCTGGGACAGACCCTGCTGGCCCGGCCCCTGAATGAGAACGGTCGAGTTATAGCCGACGCCACCCTCGAACAGCGACCACTCGATGCCATTGGCCATCGGCGTCACGAGGCCCGCGAGTTCGGGCGAGACGCCCTTGGGCACGTGATGGATCACGGCGTTCCAGGGCAGATACACGTACTGTGAGAAGCCGCCGAACAGATGCGGCGCCTTTTCGGCGGAGGTGTAGCCGTAGCGGATCGACTCGGGGTTGTTGCGCCAGTCGGTGTTCTCGCAATGGCGATACTGGCCGGCGTGGCACCATTCGCACTTGCCGCACATGACATAGTGCTCGACGAAGACGAGATCGCCTTCCTTGAAGCCCTTGCGGCGGGTGAACTCGCGACCGGCCTTGGCGATGTAGCCGATGTTCTCGTGACCCATGATGACGGGCGCCGGTCCAGGCGGATGGGCGTAGAGCTTGACGTCGGTGCCGCAGATGCCCGCGACTTCCATCTTCATCAGCGCCGCGTCGTCGGCGATATCCGGCATGGGATATTCGCGGAATTCGGTTTTGCTGGGGCCGGTGCGAACCGCCGCGAGAACTTTCTCGACCACTTGGGACTCCTCCAAAAAGGGTTGTGGGAGGCTGATAGCACCGGAGCCGCGGGCAAGGCAATTTCGCCGCGCGCGCGGGCGCCGCGTCACGCCGGTCCCCGCTCGCGCGTGTTTCCTGGACGATGGAAATCGTTTAACGCCTGTCGATCTGGCTTCAGGGATCGACGAGGACATGCCCACGCTCGGCGCCGGCCGCCCCACGAGTGATCATCGCGCCGCGCTGGCGCGGGTGAAGGCGATGACGCGCGCGCGATTCCGCCTGTCGGAGGACGACACGATCATGGTCGCGGAAATCGAATGCGGCGTGCCCGGTTGTCCGCCGCTCGAAACCGTCGTCGCCTTCTGGACCGACGCCGCGAAGCGCCATCACGTCAAGATATTCAAGCCCGTCGAGGAGGTCGTCGAGGACGACCTGCCGCCGTGGTGGATGAAGGACGCGCTTGTCGCCGAGGAGGTGTTCGGCTGCCCCTGCTGCTGAGCGCCTGAAAACATGCCGGGAGCTGTCCGGATTGACCGATCGTCAATCCGGACATTCGGCGCGTCGGCGCCGGCGCGCGTTCGCGCTTGCCAACGGCGATGTGTCCGGACACATCGCCGTTGGGTTCATTCGCCCTCGATGTGATTGGAGAGAATGACGTCCTTCCAGCGGAGGCTGTCCTTGCGGATGAAGGCGGCGGCTTCCGCCGGCGTGTTCAGGATCGGCGCGCCGTGCAGGTTCTTGAACAACTGCCGGGCCTCGGGTTGCTGGAAAGCCTCGCGGATCGCCGCGGACAGTTTCTCGGCGATAGGCATCGGCGTTTTCGCCGGCGCGGCGACGGCGAACCACGCGGTCGAGACATACCCAGGCAACGTGTCGGCGATGGTCGGCACGTCGGGCAGTTCGGGCGAGCGGGTTTCGGTGCCGACGCCGATGGCGCGCAGATTGCCGTTGGCCACGTAGGGATAGACGTCGATCAGGTTGGCGAAGGTGATGTCGACCCGCCCGGCGAGCATTTCCGAGATAAGCTGCGGCACGCCGGTGAAGGGCACGTGCAGCATCTCCACCCCGGCGCTCGCCCGGAAGGCTTCCGCGGACAGGTGCAGCGTGCTGCCCTTGCCCGTCGTGCCGTAGGTCAGCTTGCCCGGATTGGCCTTCGCGTAGGCGATCAGGCTTTTGACGTCGGGAATGTCGAGTCCGGGACGCAGCACCAGCACGTTGGGCACGTCCGTCATTATCGTCACCGGCACGAAGGTGTCGGGATCGTAGGTCAGTTTGGGGAACAGATATTTGTTGACGGCGAGCGAGGGCGGCGGCGCGGTCAGCAGGGTATAGCCATCGGGCGCGGCGCGCGAGAAGGCGTCCGCGCCAATGTTGTGCGAGGCGCCGACGCGGTTTTCGACGACGACGGGCTGGCCCCACTTGTCCTGAAGGCCCTTGGCGTAAATGCGGCCCAGCAGATCGGCGGAGCTGCCGGCGGGCACGGGCACGATGATCTTGATGCCCCGCAAGGGAAAGTCCGCCTGCGCCAGCGCGGGCAGGGGCGACAGACACAAGAGCGTCAACAGGACCAGTCTGGATAATTTCATCGTCTCTTGCCTCGTTTCCGTCCGCGCGCGGGGCCATTTCGCGAGGCCCTTCCAATAAAGTCGTCGCACCTAGCAAGCCATCGCCGCCGCGGTCAAATCACGGGTCGGGGAGGCCGGTTGATTGACGCTCGCCGACCCCGGTCATAACCTCGCCGTCAATCGCGCGACACAATCAAGGCGCCTCGGGAGGAACGGATGTTTTTTAATTTCGCGCGCGTCGCCGCGCTGGTGGCCGTTGGCGCATCCATCGCGACAGCGGCCCGCGCGCAGGCGCCCGATCCGGCGACCTATTACAAGACGCATACGGTGCGCTTCATCTCGGGCGGTGGACCCGGCGGCGGTTACGACAATTACGCGCGGATGCTCGCGCCGCATCTTGCGACGGAACTGGCGACCAATGTTGTTGTCGAGAACCAGCCGGCCGCGGGCGGTCTTGTTGGTCTCAATCGCATCTACGCCAACGAGCCGGATGGCCTGCAATTCATCATCATGAACGGCGGCGGCGCGGTAATGTCGCAGCTCTTCGACCTGCAAACGGTGCAGTACGATCTGGCGAAAACGAATTTTCTCGCGACCGTCAGCTCCTCGCCGTGGGTGGTGCTGGTGAACACCAAATCGCCCTACAAATCCATGTCCGATCTGGTGAAGGCCGGCACGATGATCCGCTGGCCCGCGACGGGGCCCATCGATGGATTGTCCGATGGCGCTTCCATGCTCTGCGCGGCCTATCAGATGCAATGCCGCGTCGTGTTGGGCTACAAATCATCGAGCGAGGGCGCGCTGGCGGTCGAGCGCGGCGAGATGGACGCGCTCTATGTGTCCGATACCTCGGCCAACAATTACATCAAGAATGGCGAGGCGCGGCCCATCGCCGTGGTCTCGCGCGAACGCTCGCGCTTCCTTCCGGACATGCCGACCATCTTCGAGCAGGGCGGACTGACGGAGGCGCAGAAGTGGTGGCTGGAGGCGCGCGCCGACGTCGACGCGCTCGGGCGCATCATCATCGCCGGACCGAACGTGCAGGCCGATCGCATGGCCTATTTGCAGGCCGCCGTGAAGAAGATCACGACCGATCCCGTTATTCGCGCCGAGGGCGACAAACTGGAGCGCTATCTCGACTTTCAGGGGCCGGAGGCCACGCGCAATCGCGCCCTCGGGCTCATCAACGGAGTCACGGGCGAGCGCAAGGCGATGCTGAAGGACGTGGTGATGCGCAAATATTTGCCGGGCGCGAACTAGGCGTCGATATCGACGCGGGCGCGCCGTTTGGTCGCGATCGCCTTGCCGGCGGGACGAATCATCAGGAAGCGGCCGGAGATTCCGCCGCGCACGCGCCATTCGCCCTCGATTTCCGTGCCGTCGGCGTTGAGCGCGCCGGCATAGGCGACGGAATGGTCCCAGCCGCCCGATCCGTCGTAGGTTTTGACGAAGCCGACGGATCGGTCGCGGCGCGTTCCCTCGACGAGCGCGCACAGGGTCGCTCGTTGGCGGCCCTCGACAAGGCAGGTCTCGTGGGTGGAGCCGCTGAAAAAGCCGCTCGTCTCCAGCAGCGTCGCGGTGAAGGCTGTTGGCTCGCCCTGACCCGCATAGGAATAGAGGCCCTGCCAGACGCCCGTGAGGTTGGTCGTATGCCGTTCGGCCATGAAATGATCCCGTGCAAAAGACTTTCAGTCGAATGTCCGGCAGATGGCGTCGCCGGTCGCCTGGCGCAAGAGCGCGTCGGTCAACAATCGACGCGGGCGCGCGCTTGCATCCGCCGATTTCTGTGTTTATACCCCGCACCCACTGGCGAGCGTTCAGGCAACGCGAACCGGGCGATTAGCTCAGCGGTAGAGCGTTCCCTTGACATGGGAAAGGTCACAGGTTCGATCCCTGTATCGCCCACCAGAAACCCATTGATAATAATGGGTTTTCACCCTTCATCACTTTGAACCACGCTTCAAATCTTTTGTCTGTCACGCTCTTGGCACAATGGGCGCAGACAGATGGCAACTTTTCGGAAACGTGGCACCAAGTGGCAGGCCCAAATCCGTCGGGATGGCTACCCCAACCTCTCGAAAACTTTTCACGCCAAGGAAGACGCGCTTCGATGGTCGCGTGAAACGGAACGTCTGATTGATCGGGGGGAGAACCTTTCGATTCAGCCAACAGACAGCCGACAAAAATTTTCAGAAATATTGTCCAAATATGAAGAGACGATCACACCATCCAAAAGGTCTGCATCATCAGAAACCGCTCATTTGTCGGTCATCAAGCGTCATCCAATTGCCCAACTCCCCACCGGGAATATTTCCGCCACCGCCATCTGCCGATTCCGCGATGATCGCCTCAAACAGGTTTCCAATGGAACAGTCCGAAGGGAAATTGCCATAGTCCAACACGCCTTGAAAATTGCTCACAATGAATGGGGCGTTCCCGTTCGTGCTGATGTTCTCAAGGGAATTGTCAAACCACCACCCGGAAAACCAAGAACACGGCGCTTGGAGAATCATGAACCGCAGGCAATCGCGGGGGCTCTTCAAAAATTTAAAAATCCTTTGGTCCAGAGCGTTTTCGATTTCGCATTGGCCACGGGAATGAGACGGGGTGAAATCCTTTCGCTCAAATGGTCCGATGTGGATATCGTTGCAAGAACAGCGTTTCTCCCCATCACCAAGAATGGTGATTCTAGAACGGTTCCTCTGAACCAACATGCAATTCAGGTGCTCGAACAGCGAAGGGTGGATTCAGCCAATGAGCTTTCCAGCGGTCGTGCCTTCCCAATATCAGCCAACGCATTCCGATTGTCATGGGAACGTCTGAAAAAACGGGCTGGGATTGATAATCTTCGCTTTCATGACCTTCGGCATGAAGCCATTAGCCGCTTCTTTGAATTGGGCCTGACGGTTCCGGAAGTCGCCCTGATAAGCGGGCATAAAGACCCACGCATGTTGTTTCGCTACACGCATTTGCGTGCGGTGGATGTCGCTCGAAAATTACAAAATTTGGAAAAGAGCGAGGGTGCTCCGAAGTCATTGACGAGTGCTGACTGAAGGAATTTGCGTCTGCCATACCTCATATTTTCACCACCGTCGTGAAGGATCGAAGTGAT
>CAIOVE010000065.1 GCA_903861645.1 uncultured Hyphomicrobiales bacterium | reverse complement strand
TACTCACGCCGTGATCTCGAAAAAATCGCCCATAGCCTCAACACAAGGCCGCGCGCCTGCCTCGGCTTTCAAACCCCCGAGGAAGTCTTCTATAATGAAATCCAGAGGCCGGGTGTTGCGCTTCAAATTTGAGACCGCCGTTCCTGTCCGGGAGTGTTGGTGAAAACCGGTAATTTCCCCACATGTACGCGCGCACGCGCGCGACCGCTTTCCGGCGAAGCACAAAGTGATCTGTCGACGAGCCCGGCTGCGATGTCCGGCATTACAGCCACCTATATGTTGGCTGAATGAGACACGGTGCGCGCGCGCGCGACCGGTTTCCGGCGAAGTGACAATACCGGGACACCGCCGGAATAACCCGGCCGGATGGTACCGGCCAACGTCAACGGCAGGCGGAGGAACGCCATCCGGCGGCTAGTAGACTGAATTGTTGGTAGCTATGTGGTAGCTAGGGCATTTTAGTCAGACGCGGAAAATCAGCTAACTAATTGATTTTATTGGCGCACCCGACACGATTCGAACGTGTGACCTCTGCCTTCGGAGGGCAGCGCTCTATCCAGCTGAGCTACGGGTGCATGCGCATTGAACCCGCCGCGTCCAGCGACACGGCGACGGCCCTGTCTAGCCGATCTGGCTGGCGTCGGCAATCGGACCGCTCGCCAGATCGAACGCGCGCGCGAGGATTTCGTAGGAGCGCGCCCGATCGGCCAGATGATAGGCGTGGGTCAGCACGACTATTTCCTCCAGTCCCCAACGCGTGGCGCGTTCGCGCAGGCGGCCGGCGCAGGTCGGGCCGTCGCCCCAGATGGATTCGGCCATGATCTGCTCGATCCGCCCGCGCTCGGCCGGCGAGAGCGGCTCGCGCAGGGCCTCCTCGGGGGGCAGCAGCGCCGAGCGCACGCCGATGTCGCGGTTCAGCCGCGAGCGCGCCCGCGTCGCGAACAGCCGCCGGGCCTCCTCGGTCGTATCGGCGGCAAGGGCGAAGACGCAGGCGGTCGAGACCGGCGTCGGCCAGCGTTCGCTGGGCCGGTAAAGCGAGCGGTGCAGATCGAACGCCTGCGCCGCGCCGCGCTCGTTGATGAAGGCGGCGAAACAAAATGGCAGGCCGAGAAACGCCGCGACCTGCGCGCCATAATCGGAACTGCCGAGAACCCAGACCTCCGGCGCGCCCGGCGTGCGCGGGGTAACGCGCAGGGACGCCAGGGGGTGCCCTTCCGCCAGCGGCGCGTCGGACGTCCAGGCGGCGATGTCGCGGACATTGGCGGGAAAACGCTCGACCGCGGCGTCGCCCTGCGGATTGAGCGCGTAGGCCATGCGGCCATCCGTGCCCGGCGCGCGGCCGAGCCCCAGATCGACGCGCCCCGGCGCGATGGATTCGATGACGCGGAATTGCTCGGCCACCTTCAGGGGCGCGTAATGGGGCAGCATGACGCCCGCCGTGCCCACGCGAATGCGGCTCGTGCTGGCGGCGATGGCCGCCACGAGAATTTCCGGCGCCGAGCCCACGATGGTCTCGGAGCCATGGTGTTCGCTGACCCAGAAACGATGATAGCCCAGCGCCTCGCAGCGTCGGGCCATCTCGATCGTCTGCCGGATGGCGACGTCCTCGCCCATCCCACGCATGGCGGGCGACTGGTCGAGAACGGAGAGACGAAGCGTCGCCGTCACTTGATCGGCGGGCGCGGCAGCCGCGACTCGCCCGGCTCCAGCCTGAAGGCGTAATCCAGCGAAACCCATTCGCCCGTCACGTCGGCGGCCGGGGCCTTGTCGCTATGACGCTTGAACTCGCCCACCAGCGCGCGCGTGACGCCGAACTGGGCGTCCGTTTCAATACGCGGATCGGCGTTGTCGTAAACCTGCGAGATGAGCGTCTTGAAGCCCGGCTTGTGCGCGAGGAAATGCAGATGCGCCGGACGATAGGGGTGGCGACCCTGCGCCTTCAGCAGGCGGCCGACGGGCCCCTCGGTCGGAATCGGATAGCCAAGCGGCATGATGCTGCGGAACGAGATTTCGCCGTTGGCGTCGGTGGTGAACTTGCCGCGCAGGTTCATGTCGTATTCGCGGTCGAGCTGGTTCTCGTAGAAGCCATCGTCGTCCGCCTGCCAGATATCGACCTCGGCGCCCTCGATCGGCTTGCCCGCGGTGTCGACGAAGCGCGCCTTGACGAACATGGCCGTGCCCGGCGTGCCCTTGGGGTTGATGCTCTCGCCGTTTTTCATCCGCGGCGAATTCAGCCGCCAGAAAGGCCCGAGCAGGTTCTGGTTGGTTTCGGTGTTGCCGTTGTCGCCGTTGTTGAGCAGGCAAACCAGCGAGGACACGCCAAGCGAGCCCGCCATCAACACGACCTCGTTGTGCAGATCGTTGGTGCGCTGGCCAAGTTCGGCGATCAGCGCGCAACCGTCCTGGAATTCGCGCTCGGTCAGGCGAGTCTCGCGCACGAAGGCGTGCAGGTGCTTGATCAGCGACGTGGTGATCTCGCGCAGGCGCGGATCGGGCGTGCGCTTCATGACATCAAGCGCGAAATCGGTCAGTTGCAGCTGGTTCTCGACGATCATGGCTATTCCTCGCGGGCGATGGAGCGGCGGCGCGCGCGGCGCCGCCGTCGACGGTCAGGGCGTCACAGATGCTTGGCGAAGAAGTCGAGGGCCTGCTTGCGCGCGGCGTCGGCGGCTTCCTTGTTGTAGGCGCCGCGCTCGTCGCAGTTGAATCCGTGGCCAACGCCCATGAACACGTGGCTCGCGACCTCCGGCCGCGCGGCCTTGATCTTTTCAACGTCGGACATGGGGATCGAGTGATCGGTCTCGCCGAAGAACAGAATGGTCGGAACCTTCGGCTTCTGGTCGCAGGCCGCCGCGATGCCGCCGCCGTAATAGCCGACCGCCGCGCTCAGTCCGGAGAGATTGCAGGCGGACAGGAAGGTCAGCGTGCCGCCGAGGCAATAGCCGACGACGCCGACCTTGCCGCCTTCCGACGCCTTGGCGATGGCCGCGGCGATGTCGGCCATGAAATCCTCGTTCTTGCACTTGCCGCGCAGGGCGGCGCCGGCCTGCACGTCGGCCTGCTCGTAGCCCGTCTCGTAGTTCTTCTGCACGCGATCGTAGATCGCCGGCGCGACGGCGACGTAGCCATGCGAGGCGTAGAGATCGGCGGTGGCGCGGATGTGATGGTTGACGCCGAAGATTTCCTGAATGACGACGATGCCGCCCTTGGGCGCGCCGGTCGGTCGGGCCAGATAGGCGCCGATCTTGACGCCGTCCCTGGCGGTCAATTCGATATGCTCTCCCATAATGTTTCTCCGTATTGCGTGTCGGTCAATCGATGGCGGTCGTCCGCTCGGCGGGCAATAAAAAGCATTCCGGCGTCGCGCGCCAGTGGATTGTGCGGGCAAGCGCGATTGTGTCGCGTGGCCGGCGCCGCCGCGCTCAGTCCATCGCCGCGTGCGGAGCGGGCTGGCCGGCGGCGGCTCCGGTGCGCGAGGGGCCGCGCATGAGCAGAACAAGCGCCGCGGTGGGAAAGCTGATCCAGAACATCAGCATGAAATCATTGGAATAGGCGATGGCCAGCGCCTGCCGCGACACCTCGCCGTCGAGCGCCGAAAGACCGGCGGAGGTCGCCGCGTTCCACATCAGATAGGCGCCGCCGGTCTGCATCATCCGGTTAAACGGCGTCAGCGTGTCGGCGATCTGCGAATGAGCGATCTGCGCGCTGCGCGTCAGCATGAAGGAAGCGATGGAAACGCCAATCGCCGAGCCGACGTTACGCACGAGGCTGAACAGGGCGGTCGCGTCCGCCCGGTAGCGTGGCGCCAGCGTCGCGTAGGCGATCATTTGCAAGGGTATGAACACGAGACCAAGCGCGAAACCCTGGATCGTCGTGACGAAGGTCAGCGCCGAGGTGGATACCGCGGGCGTCCAGCGCGCTTCCTCCCAGAAGGAAAAGGCAAGAAAGCCGAGGCCGGCGATCATGACCGCGCGCGGATCGACCTTGCCGCCAAGTCGGCCGGCCACCATCATGCCGATCATCGTGCCAAGGCCGCGCGGCGCCATCAGCAGGCCGGCCTGCCAGACCGGGTAGCCGCCCAACGTCTGGAGATAGGGCGCGAGCAGCACGGTGCTCGCCAGCAGCACGATGCCGACCGCGAACATCAGCGCGAAGCCGGAGGCGTAATTCACGTCCGAAAACATCGCCGGCTGGATGAAGGGCTTTTCCGCCAGCCAGACGTGCACGATGAACAGATAGAGGCCGAGACCCGCCAGCGCGGCCTCGATGAGGGTCTCGCTCGATTCGAACCAGTCGTTGCCGCCGCCCCGATCAAGCAGCAGTTGCAGCGCGCCGATGCCCAGCGACAGGGCGGTGAAGCCGGTCCAGTCGAAGGGCGGCGCGGGCGCGCCGCGCTTTTCCTTCATGAAAATGGCGAAGCCCGATGTCGCGATGATGCCGAACGGCAGGTTGATGAAGAACACCCAGCGCCAGTCGTAGGCGTCCGTCAGCCAGCCGCCGAGCGTCGGCCCGATGATGGGGCCAACCATCACGCCCATGCCCCACATGACCATGGCCTGACCACGCTGCTCGATGGGATAGATATCGAGCATGATCGCCTGCGACAGCGGCACGATCGCGGCGCCGCATATTCCCTGCATCAGACGGAACACGACCATCTGCTCGAGCGACTGGGCGACGCCGCACAGCATCGACGTCAACGTGAAGCCGACGAGGCAGAAAATGAAGAAGTTTTTCCGCCCGAAGCGCGACGACAGCCAGCCCACCGGCGCCGTCATGATGGCGGCGGCGACGATATAGGACGTCAGCACCCAGGAAATCTGGTCCGACGTGGTCGACAGCGACCCTTGCATGTAGGGCAGCGCGACGTTGGCGATGGTCGAGTCGAGCACCTGCATCAATGTCGCCACCATCGTGCAGATGGTGATGAGCGTACGATGCGGTGTGATCGGCGCGCTAGGGCTTGTCGTCGCCATGGGCCTTGCCTTGGGGGGGCGCCGCCGGCGTCCAGAGTTCCGAGAGATGGCGGACATGACCGGTGTCGATGTCGGCGACAACGCTCATGCCGGCGCGCAGGGCGGGCGCGTCGCCATCGGGGATGAGCTTCACGCGCAGCGGCACGCGCTGCACGACCTTGACCCAGTTGCCGCTCGCGTTCTGCGCGGGGATGATCGAGAATTCCGAGCCGCTGGCGGGCGCGATGGAGTCGACAACGCCCTTCCAGGCGCGGCCGGGATAGGCGTCGACGGCGACTTCGACGGGGTCGCCAATCTTGATGAAGGTGAGATCGGTTTCCTTCACGTTGGCTTCGATGAAGAACCCGCTGCTCGCCACCAGCGCCACCGCGCCGGTGTTGGTGAGCGCCGCGGTTTGCGACACGAGGTAGGTGCCCGGTTGCAGCTTGTCGACCTGCGTGACGACGCCGTCGAAAGGCGCCCGCACGATGGTGTGGTCGAGTTGCCGCGTGGCCTCGTCGAGCCGCGACCTGGCGCCGAGGTATTGCGGCAACTCTTCGACCGGCGTGTCCGCCGAACCGCCGAGACGCACGAGCGCCGCGTCCGACTGGCGGCGCAGGGCCTGAAGTTGCTGGCGCGCCGCCTCGAGCGCGAAACGCGCCTGATCGAAGGCTGCCTTCGTGCCCGAATTGGTCTTGAGCAGATCGGCGGAGCGGTCGAAGTTGATCTGGGCCAGCGCCACCTGCGCGTCCTGCGCGGCGATGCCGCTCTGCAACTGCGCGTAGTCGGCTTTCGCCGCCGTGAGGCTGATCCGCATGGTTTCAAGATCGGCCTTCGCCGAAGCCAGCGCGATCTCGAACTGCCGGCGATCGACGCGGAAGAGCACGTCGCCGGCCTTCACCGACTGGCCCTCGCGCACGTCCACGCTGGCGACGATGCCGGAAATATCCGTCGAGACCATCAGTTTGGGCGCGCGGATATAGGCGTCGTCGGTCGATATCCATCGACCGCCGCGCAACCAGTAGCCCGAGCCGATCACCACCACGCCGACGACGCCGAGCGCCATCAGCGTCAGGCGCGCGACATTGCGCCCACCGGGCGCCTTGCCCGGCGCGGCGGCGGGCGCCTCGCCGGTCGGCGCCGCCGACGGCGTACGGGCCTCGGGTCCGGGACGCGACGGCGGCGCGGGATCGTTTTGCGGGGCCTCGGCGCGCAGCACGTTGTCGGACGATTCCGCGCGGGTCTTGGTCTTGCTTGCGATGGTGCTCATGGTCGAACTAGCCAGCCTTGGCCCCCTCGCGCTTTTCGGCGAGGAGGTTGTCCTTGATGGTCAGGAGAGCGGTGGTCACCTTCTCCAGCGTTTCGTCGTCGATGCCCGCCGACAGCATCCGCCGCAAATCGTCGGCGTAGGCTTGCAGGAGGGCGAGATAGGGTTGCGCCTCGGGCGTCAGATGCAGCCGCCGGACGCGCCGGTCGCGCGGGTCGTGGCGACGCTCGACCAACCCGCGCGCCTCCAGCCGGTCGATCAGGCGGGCGATGGTGATGGGCTCCACCTCCACCAGGCTGGCGAGTTCGTTCTGCGACATGCCCGGATGCATGTTGAGACGGATCAGGATGACCCATTGCGCCCGCGTCATGCCGTGAGCGCGCGCGCGCTGGTCCGCCCGGGTGCGCATGAGGCGCGCCACGTCGTGGATCAGGAACAGCAGATCGCTCTCGGGGATCGTGGGCACGACTGATAGGTTACCTTGAATATGATAACGCTGCTTATGAATTGTGCGGCGCCGCATGTCAATGAAAAACGCGCCCGGATTGCTCCGGGCGCGCGCAAAAATCCGTGAACGCGGGATTGGTCAGTCCATCAACATGCGCTTCAGCAGTTCGATTTCCTCGCCGAGCGAGCCGTCGGTGTGCGAAAGTCCCTCGATCTTGCGCACCGCGTGCAGCACGGTCGTGTGATCGCGCCCGCCGAAACGGCGGCCGATCTCCGGCAGGGACCGCGGCGTCAGCACCTTGGACAGATACATGGCGATCTGACGCGGGCGCACGACAACCGCGGTGCGGCGCGCCGAGAGAATATCCGCCCGGCTGACATTGTAGTGGCTCGCCACCAGCTTCTGGATGTCCTCGATCTTCACGCGCTTGGGCTCGCGCGAACGAACGAGATCGCGAATGGCGTCCTCGGCGATTTCCACCGTCAGCGGAGCGCCGGTGAGCGTGGCCCGACCCAGCAGACGGCTGACGGCGCCTTCTAGATCGCGGCCGTTGCTGTCAACCGCGCGCGCCACGTAGGCGACCACCGGCGCGGGCACGTCAAAGCCCGGCTGCTTGGCGCGCGTCGCGGCGATGCGCGAGCGTAGAATGCCCAGACGCAATTCCTCGTCGAGCGGCCCGATATCCGTGCTCAGGCCGCCCATGAGGCGCGACCGCACGCGCTCGTCGAGGCTCTCCAGTTCGCCCGGCGGGCGATCAGCCGCGACAACGACCTGGCGGCCCGCGTCAATCAGCGCGTTCAGCGTGTGACAGAACTCGTGCTGGATCGACTTGCCCTGAAGAAACTGCACGTCGTCGATCACGAGAACGTCGATGCCGCGCAACTTGTCCTTGAACGCCAGCGCGTTCTGGGATTTCAGCGCGCAGGCGAAGCGATACATGAAGGTCTCCGCCGTCAGATAGATGACGCGGTGGCCCTTTTCCTGCGCGGCGTGGGCGATGGCCTGCAAAAGGTGGGTTTTCCCGAGACCCACCGCCGCGTGAATATACAGCGGATTGTAGATTGCCGCCTCGCCGAGCGGCGCCTCGGCCACGCGCATGGCTGCGGCATGGGCGAAATGATTGCTCTTGCCCACGTGAAAATTGGCGAAGGTCAGGCGACGGTCGAGCTGCGAGCCCATGATGGCGTCGAAATCGGCTGGCTGGGCGGGCTTGGCCTTGCCGGGTCGGACGTCCTCGCGAGGCTCGACCGGCGCGGGACGGCGGGCGTCCGGCGCGGCGCTGGGCCGCGGCTCGACCACCGTCGGCGCGGCGCGGAACTGATCGCCGGGCAGCCGCGTCGGCATCGCGCGCGAGGACAGGCGCACGCAGACGGATATACCCGTGATATCGGGCGCCTCGGCGCAAAACGTCGCGAGAATACGGTCGGTGTAGTTGGAGTGGATCCAGCTCTTGAGAAATTTCGTCGGCACCGACAACAGCGCCACGCCGTTATCCACTTCGTCGAGCTCAAGGCGATGGAACCAGGAATTATAGACGTCCTCGCCCAGTTCGGCGCGCAGGCGGCGGCAGGTGCGCGACCAAGCCTCGGCGTAATCGGGTGTGGACGGAAATAGACGTTTCTCGGCCATAACGGCGAACCTCGGCATTAAATCTGTCAAAAACACGCGGAAACGCGACGCGCGACGCACGTCAATTCAACGCGGCACTCAATCGTGAATGGACCCGGCGCTACGCGTGGGGTCGGTATCGGTCATCGCGCGGTCGAAACCGGACGCATGCACCGTGACAATTGGATTCAACGTGGCTGGCGTGGAACGGGATTTTGCTTCCGGTGTTTTTTGATATTTTTGCCACGCACTTGCCCCACATCTCAATCTTCGCATCCAGTCGCTCGCCGTTCAGCAAGCAACGCCGATGGGGCCGTAAGCATTATACATAACGAAAAGGCGGATTTAGTGATGCCGAATGCACTCAACGCAAGGCGTGACCGCCCCGCGCGAATGTACTACATCCGCTGGCCTCTTTTCGCGATTTTAGCTCCTAAGCCCCTGCGCTCCTTTATCGGCGAACGCTCATTCCGTGTGTGATTAAGACGTAACACAGACGCCTTCCCGCGCAAGGGAAAGACGTTAAATTATCGTTAACGGTCCGCGTCCCCGACCCCGACAGCGGGCCAGCCCGCGCGCGGCAGGCGTCAACCTTCTGTTTTTTCGATGTTTGCGCGAACCCGTGTCCCGCTCGCTACAATTGTTCCAGTGCCGGAACGTTTCCGGCTCCCGCGCGAGTCAAGCGCGCTTCCCTGGGGACGCCCCGGCTCTTTATGACTAACTATATGAAAATAATAATATTTTCATATTCGACGCGACGCCGCGACAAGCGCTCCGCGAACTTCCTTTGTGGTGTGTCCAATCCGACACATTTCGTTCGTATGACACTTAGATAACGGATTTATTCAACGCTGGAATCAAAAACCCGGCGCGAGGCCGGGTTCGGGAAGCTCAATGAGATGGGGGTTGGCTGGCTTACTTGGCCAAGGCCTTCACCCGCGCGCTCAGGCGCGAAATTTTCCGCGAGGCGGTGTTCTTGTGGAGGATACCCTTCTGGGCGGCGCGCATCACCAGTGGCTGGGCGGCGTCGAAGGCGGCGGCGGCGGCGGCCTGATCGCCCGTCGCGAGGGCTTCCTCGACCTTCTTGACGTAGGTGCGCATCTGGCTGCGGCGGGACCGGTTCACCGCGGTGCGACGGGCAATCTTGCGGACGGCCTTTTTGGCCGAAGAGGTGTTAGCCATTGTATCCTCGGGGAAGTCGGCGAAAACTCGCGCGACCAAAAAATCGTTTCCCGGCGCCTGACGGCCCGAAAGGTCGCGGGTTATAAGCAGCAAACCCGGCGGACGTCAACGATCCCGCGTGAAAAATCCACATGACCGCGCCATCGGCGGCGCGAGCGCTTGCTCTTCGCCCATTCTGTCGTCACTTTCGCCGGATTCGGCAAGGAGAAACGACATGCGCGCGGGATGGTACGAGAAGACGGGTCCGGCCCACGAGGTCATCAAGGTCGGCGAGATGGACGCGCCCCGTCCCGGCCCCGGCGAAATCCTGATCAGGGTCCACGCGTCCGGCATCAACCCCTCCGATTACAAGCGCCGCGCCAACGTGAAGGTTCCGGCTGAATTTCCGCGCGTTGTCCCGCATTCGGATGGCGCGGGCGTGGTCGCGGCGCTGGGCGCGGGCGCCTCCGGCTTCAACATCGGCGATCGCGTCTGGTGCTACAACGCCCAGTGGGCGAGGCCGTTCGGCACGGCGGCTGAATATGTGGCGCTTCCTGCGCGCTTCGTTCAGCGCCTGCCCGACCGGACGAGCTTCGTCGAAGGCGCCTGCCTCGGCATCCCCGCCATGACCGGCTATCACGCGGTCCATGTGGCCGGGTCGGTCGAGGGCAAGACGGTCTACGTGCCTGGCGCAACGGGCCGCGTCGGCGCCTACGCCGTGCAATTCGCCAAGTGGCGCGGCGCGCGGGTCATCGCCTCGACGGGCGGCGGGGACGCGGCGCGCGCAACCATTCTCGGGCTCGGCGCCGATGTCGTGCTGGATCGCAAGACCGACGATCTCGCCGCGCGCCTGCTGGCCGAAACCGGCGGCAAGGGCGTCGATCTCGTGGTCGATGTCGATCTGCCCGGCAATATCGGGCTCGACGAGAAGATCGTCGCGGAGAACGGCGCGGTCGTTTCGTTCGGCGCGGCCAGCGTTCCGACGCTGTCGCTCGCCATGTCCGGTCGCAAGGCGCGCAACCTGTCGGTCCATCTGATCTTCGTTTACCTGCTGAGCGAGCCGGCCTTCGCGGCGACCTGCGCGGGCATCATCGCCGCCGAGGAGGCGGGCGCCCTGCGCCACCGGGTCGGCGGCGTCTATCCGCTGGCGGAACTCGCCCGCGCGCACGCCGACGCGGAGGCGACCACGGGCACGGGTCATTTCGTGGTGGAAGCCTGACCCTCAGGTTCCCCGCGGCTTGGCGCGCGCCGTTGGCGTGGCGGCGGCGGGGTCGTCGGGCCAGACGTGGCGGGGATAGCGGCCCTTCATTTCCGTTTTGACGGCGCTCCATGAACCTTTCCAGAAGCCCGGGAGATCGCGGGTGATCTGGATCGGCCGATGGGCTGGCGACAGCAGGTGCAGGGTCAGCGGCACGCGCCCGCCCGCGATGGCGGGGTGGGTCGACAGGCCGAACAGTTCCTGCACGCGGATGGCGAGCGCCGGGCCGCCCTCGGCCTCGTAATCGAGCGCGACGGCGTTGCCCGTGGGCGCGGCGAAATGGGTCGGCGCCTCGGCCTCCAGTCGTCTGGCCATGTCCCAGGGCAACAGGGCGCGCAGCGCCTCCGAGAGATCGTCCGCGCCGATGCCGGTCAGCGCCGTCTTGCCGTCGAGATGGGGCGCCAGCCAGTCGCCGATCGTCGCCGTCAGCGCCGCGTCGGAGAGGTCCGGCCATTCCTCGCCCTCGGCCCGGCGCAGGAACATGACGCGGTCCCGCCACTGGGTCAGCGCCTTCGTCCACGGCAGGCGGTTCAGGCCAAGCGCGGCGACGCCCTCGGCGAGCAGAATCGCCGAGGCCGCGCCGGGCGGGGTCGGGCGAACCTGCTCGGCGAGCGTCAGCGCGCCGATACGCCGGACGCGACGGGTCCGCAGGGCCGCGGCGCCGCGGTCGAAGGTGATTTCCTCGCGGATCTGGAGTGCGTCGCCGGCGGCGGCCTCGATCTCCTCCAGCGTCAGCGGCGCGGCGGCTAGAATCCGCGCGGCGGCAGCGCGGCCGGCGATCTCCGCGATGGCGAGAAAGGGTTCGCGCGCCAGCCGCTCGTGCGGCTCCAACGTGGCCGCGCGCCCGTTCGCCATCAGAAATTCGCCGGGCTTGCCGCGCGCTTTCGCCACGCGATCGGGATAGGCCAGCGCGATCAGCGCGCCGGCGCTCATTTCGGGAGCCTCGCGCGCGACCCGCGCGCCCTCCGACGCCACCCGCGCCCAGCCGCGCGCCAGCCGCCGGGCGTCCTCGGCGCGCCGCGAGCGGTCGCGCGACAGGCGCTCCACCCGGTCCGTCAGGTCGACCGCGTCGCCGCCAAGGCCCCGCTCGACCAGCGCCACCGCGAGTTCGGCCGCCAGCGGCGCGCACCCCTGGCGCGCGGCGTCGACGACCATGCGGGCGAGGCGCGGCGGCAAGGGCAGCGCGCGGATGGCGCGGCCTTCGTCCGTGATGCCCCCATCGCGATCGAGCGCGCCGAGGCCCTCCAGCAGCGCGCGGGCCTCCTTGACCGCTGGCGCCGGCGGCGGGTCCAGCCAGGCGAGCGAGGCGGGATCGCGCGCGCCCCAGGCGGCGAGGTCGAGAATGAGGCCGGACAGGTCCGCCGCGAGGATTTCCGGCGTGGAGAAGGCGTCGAGCGCGCCGGTCGCGGCTTCCTCCCACAGGCGATAGCAGACGCCGGGCTCGGTGCGCCCCGCGCGGCCACGACGCTGGTCGGCCGCCGCGCGCGACACACGAATAGTCTCCAGCCGCGTCAGGCCGATGTCGGGCTCGTAGCGCGGCGCGCGGACGAGCCCGCTGTCGATCACGACCCGGACGCCCTCGATGGTAAGCGAGGTCTCGGCGATGGAGGTCGCGAGCACGATTTTTCGCCGCCCCGGCGCGGCGGGCGACACCGCGAGATCCTGGGCGCGGCGATCCATCGCGCCGAACAGCGGCGCGATGTCGATGGCGTCGTCGCGGATGTTCTCGCGCAGCCGTTCGGCCACGCGCAGGATTTCACCCTGCCCCGGCAGGAAAACCAGCAGCGACCCCGGCTCGGCCCGCAGCGCGGCCGTGACCACGCGGACCACCTCGTCCTCGATCCGCGCGCGGGGATCGCGGGGGACGTGGCGGGTCTCCACGGGATAGGCGCGACCACTGGATTCAATGACCGGCGCGCCGTGCACGAGCCGGGCTACGCGCGCGCCGTCGAGCGTCGCGGACATGACCAGCAAGCGCAAATCCTCGCGCAGCGCGCCCTGCGCGTCGAGCGCCAGCGCGAGGCCAAGGTCGGCGTCGAGCGAGCGTTCGTGAAACTCGTCGAACAACACGCCCGCGACGCCCGACAATTCGGGATCGTCAAGGATCATGCGGGCGAAGACGCCCTCGGTCACGACCTCGACGCGGGTGCGCGCGGAGACGCGCGATTCCATGCGCACACGCAGACCAATGGTTTCGCCGACCGCCTCGCCGAGCGTGTCGGCCATGCGCGCGGCGGCGGCCCGCGCGGCGAGCCGGCGCGGCTCCAGCAAGATCAGCTTCTTGCCCGCCGCCCAGGGCGCGTCGAGCAGCGCCAGCGGGACGCGCGTCGTCTTGCCGGCGCCCGGCGGCGCGACGAGCACCGCGGCATTGCCCGTGGCGAGCATCGCGGTCAGGTCGCCCAGAACCTCGTCGATGGGCAGGGGTGGCGTGAACTTCATGCCCCGCATATGGCGGGAGCCGCGGCGGGAGGCAATGGCGCGCATTCCCCGCGCGGGCGCTTCGTGCGACACTCGGCACATGCCGCTCGACGTCGTCGATCTCCGCTCCTTCTACGCCACGCCTCTGGGGCGCGCCGCGCGCCGCGCCGTAGGCCGGCTGGTGCGCGAGCGATGGCCGTCGTGTCCGGGGTTTTCGATCCTCGGCCTCGGCTACGCCACGCCCTATCTCGACGAATTCCGCGACGAGGCGGTGCGCGTGCTGGCCTTCATGCCCGCCGAACAGGGCGTCATGCACTGGCCCGACCAGCAATCGTCCGCCTCGGCGCTGGTCGACGTGACCATGCTGCCCCTGCCCGATGGCTGCATGGACCGCGTGCTGGTCATCCACGCGCTGGAGGTTTGCGAGGCGCCGCGTGAATTGCTCGCCGAGGTCTGGCGCGTGCTGACGCCGGGCGGCCGCATGATGCTGGTGGCGCCCAATCGCCGGGGACTGTGGGCGCGCCGCGAGACGACGCCCTTCGGACAGGGCCAGCCCTATTCGCGCGGCCAGTTGCGCGAGCTTTTGCGCGAGGCGCTCTTTTCGCCGGCTCACGAGACGGAGGCGCTCTACGTGCCACCCTTCGAGCGCCCATTGTTTCTGGGGGCGGCGGGGGCCTTCGAGCGTTTCGGCGGTCGCTTCGCGCTTCCCGGCGGCGGCGTGCATGTCATCGAGGCGACCAAGCAGGTCTATCGGCTAGTGGGCGCGCGCAAGGCGCAGCGGCGAGGGCGCATCCAGATCGCGCCCGCCCTCGCGCCGACGCCGCACGGGCGCCAGTCCGAAGGCTGATTTACGCCGCTCTGTAGTAAGGCCGATCGCCGACGACCGTCGCGCGATGCATCCAGCGCACGTCGGGATATTCGTAGCCGCCGCCCGCCATGTGATTGAGGCAGGCGTTGTCCCACATGACGAGATCGCCGTCGCGCCATTTGTGGGTGTATTGCCAGGCCGGATTCGAGAACATGAAGCGGAAGAGTTCGTCGAGCAGCGGCTGCGCCTCGGCGTCGTCCATGCCATCGATGGCGATGGTGAAGCGCGGCGAGATATAGAGCGCCTGCCGGCCGGTTTCCGGATGCGTCCGCACGATGGGTTGCGTGACGGGCTTCGTCTCCTTCTCGCGCTGCTTGTAATATTCGACCGCGCCGGCGCGCTCGGTCGAGACGGCGACGCGCGGGTTGAGCGTCTTGGCGACGTGATGGATGGCGTCGCGGCCGGCGACGCGTTTTTTCAGATGCTCGGGCAAGGCGTCGTAGACCGCGCGCATGTCGAGGAAATACGTGTCGCCGCCCCTGGCGGGATTGCGGACCGCGTGCAGCGTCGTGATGCGGCAGGGTTCGGCGAGATGCGACGAATCCGAATGCCAGAAATCGCCGGCGTCGACGATGCCGACCTGCGAGCCATCGGGCCGCCTGTCATTCGACAGAATGAGAATGTCCTTGTCCTCGGGATGGCAGAACGCGCTGCGATCCTGCCCCTCCAGCGGACCCCATTGCCGCGCGAAGGCGCCTTGTTGGGCGGGGGTCAGCTTCTGGTCGCGCAGGCACATGATGGGATGCGAAAGGAAGGTCGCCTTCAGCCGCGCGATATCCTCCGGCGCCATGGGCTTCGAACCATCGAGGCCGACGACTTCCGCGACCGTGTTCGACAGCTTGTTGACGACGAATCCCATGGTTTCCTCCGCGGCGCGTCGGGCGCGCCGTGGACGCGCCCGAATTGGCGAGGAAAATGATGGGCGCGGCCATGCAAGTCAATGCGCCCGGCCGCCGCGGGCGGCGACGTCCGGCTACTCCGCCGCCATCGCCGTGGTCGCGCAATTGGCCTCGAGGAAACCGCACACCGTGTCGGTATCCATGACGTCGCCGAATATCGCCTGAAACGACGCGAGCGTCGCCGTATGCTCGTGATCGCTCGACGCCGAATTGCCATCGCTGACCATGATCGTCTTGAAGTTCATCATCATCGCGTCGCGGGCGGAGGACTCGCAGCACACGTTGGTGACGGTGCCGACGATCAGCACGGTTTCGATGCCGGCGGCGCGCAGCATTTCGGCGAGGTTGGATGATTCAGGCAGGAAGGCGCTGAAGCGGAACTTCTTGACGATGTCGTCCTCGGGCCTGACCTCGAGGGTTGGATAAATCGCGTGGCCCGGCGCGCCATCCTGGAAGGCTTCGATGCGCTGGTTCTTCAATTCGGGCTTGCCCATCGCGAACCAGTGCGACCAGGTTTCAAGATTGCTCTCGTCGATCGTGTTCTTGATCCAGACGACCTTGCCGCCGGTCTTGCGCACGGTGGCCGCGAGACGATTGACGGCCGGCACGGTGCCAACGGCGGTCTTGATCGGATAGGCCGTGTGGGCCGGGTCCATGAACCCGTTTTGCAGATCGACCACCACGAGCGCGGTCTTGCGCGGGTCCAAGTCGTCGTGGACGTAACGACGGGGACGGCGGGCGAGAACGCGATCGATGGCCCATTGCGGCATTGTGAAATCATGCATGGCGATATCCCTTGCTGCGCGGTTGAACTCAGGTGGCTGCGGCTTCGGCGGAAGCGTCGTTGGCGATGCAGGCGAAGTAGCGGTCGGGCCCGAGATGGACGACGGGCGGCGGTTCGATCGCGCAAGATGTCCGGGCGACCTTGCAGCGCGGCGCGAAGGCGCAACCGCGAATGGGCCGCCGCATGTCCGGCGGCGAACCGGGGATCGTGTCGAGATCCTCGCCACGCGCGTGGCCATGCACGTTGGAGGCGAGCATGGCGCGCGTGTAGGGATGACGCGGCGAATTGAGCACCTCGGCGACGGGGCCGTATTCAACCATGCGACCAGCGTACATGACCGCCACCTTGTCGGCGATCTGCGCGGCGACGCCGAGGTCATGGGTGACGAAAATCATCGCCATGCCCAGTTCCCGTTGCAGCTTGCGCATGAGAACCAGCACCTGCGCCTGCACGGTGGCGTCGAGCGCGGTGGTGGGCTCGTCCGCCAACAGCAGGCGCGGCCGGCACGACAGCGCGATGGCGATCATGGAGCGTTGGCGCAGGCCGCCCGACAATTCATGCGGATAGGCCTTCAGCCGTCGCTCGGGCGAGGGAATGCGCACCACTTGCAACAATTCGAGCGCGCGCGCGTCGGCGACCTTTCGCGAACAGCCCTCGTGCCGCATGATGGTTTCGGCGATCTGCTGGCCGATGGTGCAGACCGGGTCGAGCGCCGTCATCGGCTCCTGAAAGATCATCGACACCTCGGCGCCGCGAATGGCGCGCATCTGCCGGTCCGTCATGTCGGCGATGAGATGTTCGCCGACGCGCAGATAACCCTCGATACGGGTCTTGCCTTCTGGCAGCATTTTCATCAGCGCGCGCATGGTCACGGACTTGCCCGAGCCTGACTCGCCGATGATGCAGAGGACCTCGCCCGCTTGCAGGCTGAAGGAAACGCCATTGACCGCGTTGGTGCGGGAGTCGCGACTGACAAAGCGCACGTTGAGGTCGCGCACCTCGACGAGAGGCCTTGCGATCTGTACGCCCGCGGGCGTGGCGTCGGCGAGCGCGTCGAGCGGCATGTCCGTCTCCATCAATGCAGCGGCGCGGAAAGGCCCGCGCGGCCATGGCCGGATTCGGCGTCGGCCATGTGGCAGGCGACCAGATGCGCGCCGCCATCGGCGGCGGCGAGACGGGGCTGCCGCTCGGCGCACACGGATTCCGCGAAGGCGCAGCGCGTGCGGAAGCGACAACCGCTCGGCGGATTGACTGGATTGGGCGGATCGCCCGACAGCGGCGGCTCACTCATGCGCTCCAGCGGATTCATCGAAAGGCGGGAATCCAGCAGGGCGCGGGTGTAGGGATGCCGCGGCGCGGCATAGATCGCGTCGACGGGACCGATTTCAACGACCTGACCGAGATACATCACCAGCACGCGATCCGACACGTACTGAACCACGCTGAGATCGTGCGAAATGAACAGATACGTCAGATTGAGTTCGCGCTTGAGCCGCGACAGCAGATTGAGCACCTGCGCCTCGACGGACTTGTCCAGCGCCGACACGGCCTCGTCGAGGATCAGCATGCGCGGATCGAGCGCCAGCGCGCGCGCGATGTTGACGCGCTGGCGCTGGCCGCCCGACAGTTCATGCGGATAGCGCGCACCGAACATGGAGGGCCGCAACCCCACCTTGTTGAGCAGGTCGGCGGCGAGCGCGGCCGCCTCGGCCTTGCCGACGCCATGCACGCGCGGGCCATAGGCGATGGAGTCCTGAATCGGCAACCGTGGATTGAGCGACGAATAACTGTCCTGAAAGACCATTTGCAGATCGCGCCGAAGGTCGCGTAGCGACAGGCCGCGGATGTCGTCGACGGGATCGCCGTCGAAGATCAACTCGCCCTCGTCCTTCGGGATCAGATGCATCAACAGGCGGGCGAGGGTGGACTTGCCGCAACCGGATTCGCCGACAATGCCGAGCGTCTCCCCCTTCATCACCGAAAAGTCGACGCCGTCGACCGCCTTCACCTCGGCGACCTTGCGTTGCAGCAGGCCGCCCTTGATCGGGAAATACTTGCGCAGGCCATTGACGATCAGGATAGGTTGCTGCGGCCCGCCGCGGTCGCGGCTCGCCGCGGGCGTCGGTCTGGTATCCGGTCGTTCGGTGATCAGGCGCATGCGCGCTCCCTAGGCCTTGACATCCATCGCCTGTCGCAACCCGTCGCTGACGAGATTGAACGAAAGCGATGTGATGAAAATCGCGACGCCCGGCAGGGCGCAGACGAGTGGCTGAATATAAATTCCCGATCGCAGGGCCGACAGCATCAGGCCCCAGTCGGGCGTCGGCGGCTCGACGCCAAGGCCGAGGAAGGACAGACCGGAACCGAGCAAAATCGACACCGAGATCAGGCTCGACGCGAAGATGAGGATGGGGCTGAGCACGTTGCCGAGGACGTGGTGCAAGATGATCGACAGGGTCGTCGCGCCGCTGGCGCGCGCCGCCTCGACGAAGTCCAGTCCGCGCACGAGCGTGGTGGCGGATTCAGCGACGCGGCAGAGCGGCGGAATGAACACGATCGTCAGCGCGAGCATGCCGTTCTTGATGCCGCCGCCAAGCGTGCCGGAAATCGCGACCGCCAGCAGCACGGAGGGAAACGCGTAGAATATGTCCATCGCGCGCATGATCAGCGTGTTGACCCTGCCGCCGACGAATCCGGCGAGAACCCCCAGAAAGCCGCCGATCACCGTGGCGACGCCCACGGGAACCATGCCCATGATCAGGGAGGTGCGCCCGCCCCACAAAAGACGGGACAGCATGTCGCGACCAAGATCGTCCGTGCCAAGCATGAAGTTCTTGAAGCCGACGGGTTTCAGCCGATAGGCCATCGCCGTCTTGGTGGGATCGAAAGGCGCGAGCCATGGCGCGCAGATGGCCAGAAGGGCCACGACGATGATCACCGAGAGAAAGAACAGCGTCGCGTAATCATATCGCAGCCGATGCCCGACGCTTGCCCAGTAGCCGCGCACCGGCGGCGACGCCTCGCTCGCGGCGAAATCGGCTAGCGTGGCGGCATTCACGTCGCTCATGTTGTCGTTCCGCCTAGGCGCGCTTGATGCGCGGGTCGATCGCCGCCTGCAAAAGATCTACGGCCAGATTGATGGTGACGAAGGCCATGGCGAGCACGAGGATAGCCCCTTGCAGCAGCGGCACGTCGCGCGTGAGGATGGCCTTGCTCATCAGAAAGCCGGTGCCCGGCCAGGCGAAGATGGTTTCGATGAGGATCGATCCGCCCACGAGATAGCCAAGTTGCAGGCCCATGACCGTCAACACCTGCGGCAGGGCGTTGCGCACCGCGTGCCGCAACACGGCGAAGGGTCGCAACCCCTTGGCGCGCAGCATCTGGATGAAATCCTGGTTGAGCACGTCGGCGACAGCCGCGCGCGTGCTGCGCATGATGATGCCGAGCGGCGTCATCGCCATGGTGAGGATCGGCAGGACCGCGTATTTCAATTGCGCCCAGTCGAAGATGTTGAAGTTCGCCGAACCTTGCGAGCCCATGCCCGTGGCGGGCAGCACGCCGAGCTTCACCGCGAAGATGATGATGAAGACAATGCCCAGCCAATAGTTCGGAATGCTGACGCCCATGACCGCGACGCCCGTCAGCGCGCGATCCGTCGGCTTGCCCACGTGATAGGCGGCGATGGTGCCCATGACGAAAGCAAGGGTGAACGCGAGCAGCACCGCGCCGACCGCGATGATAAAGGTGTTCGACAACGCCGTCATCACCTCGAGCGCGACGGGACGATGGGTCTGGATCGAGGCGCCGAGATCGCCCGACAGCGCGCGCATCAGCCAAAGGAAATATTGCACCGGCACGGGCTTGTCGAAGCCATAGGCCTTCTTGAGATAGGCGACTTCCTCTGGTGTCGCGTCGGGCGGCAGCATCGACTGGATGGGGTCGCCGGGCGCGAGCAGGATGAGCGCGTAGCAGATCGCGCTGACCCCGAGCGCGATGGGGATCGTCATGAGAATGCGTCGCGCGGCGTATCGCCACATGGGCCTCTCCATGCGCGGGCGCGAAACGAGCCCGCCGAAACGAAAATGCAATACCGGCGCCAAGGAAGGCCGGAGCGCGATATATCGCGCCCCGGAAAGGCAAGCCTATTTCGGATCGATGGAAATCGGGGTCATGTCCTGAATCCAGCTCTGCGCCTGCACGAAGCCCTTGACGCGCGGCGACAGGGCGCGTGGGTTCAGATCGGTCACGATGAACAGATTGCGGGCATCGCGAACGATGATCTCGTGCATCTTGACGACCATCGGCTCCCATTCGGCCGGATCGAAGCTCGCCAGCACCTTCTCGCCGAGCGCATCGACCTCGGGATTGAAATACCAACCCCAGTTGCCGCCCAGCGGCGCGTTGTATTTGCTCATCTGGCTCTTGACGAAGTTGAGCGCATCGGAGGCGCCGCTGCTGAAATTGATGCCGTCATAGGGGAACTTTTCCTGTCCCTTGAAGAAAACATCGAGCAGCGAATTCCAGTCCAGCGTATCAAACTTCACCTTGAAGCCGACCGCTTCCAGTTGCTCCTTGACGAGTTCGTTCATCGGCAGCGGCTGCATCTGGCCGGAGCCGGAAGTGGAAATGCCGATGTTGATTTCACACGGATAGCAGCCGGCTTCCTTCAGCAGGGCGGTCGCCTTCTTCGGGTCGTAGCCGTACTCCATCGGGTGGCCATAATATTTCTGCTGCGTGACGAAGACGCCACCGCTCGGCGCCGCGAGGCCGGAGAGCAAGTCGACCATTTCCGGCCGGTTCATCGCCCAGTTCGCCGCCTGCCGCACCTTCACGTCCTTGAAGGGGCCACGCGCGACATTCAGAAGATAGGGCCATATATGCGGATAGGAATTGGTCACGATCCGCATATTGGCGGCCTTGAGCGCGGGCACCGCGTCGGGCGGCGGCGCCTCGACGAAGTCAACCTGCCCGGAAAGCAGCGCCGCGACGCGCGTGGTCGCCTCGGGCATTGGCAACAGGACAAGGCGATCATGCTTGGGGACGCGATCCTTGTCCCAGTAATCGGTGTTTTTCACCAATTCGAGCCGTTCGTGCGGCACGACGCTGGCGAATTTGTAGGGGCCCGAGCCGGCGGGATGCTTGGCGAACTCGTCGAGATTGTTGCCGGCCTTCTCGACGGCGCATTTCGACAGCATGAACAGATATGGCATGTTGAAAAAGAACAGTGACTCCGGAACCTTGGTGTGGAAGGCGATCTGGTAGTCGCTTATTTTCTCCATGTGATCGATGTTATTTGTCCGAGACCGCGCGCGTCCGAAGTTATATGGCGTGAAGGCCGGATTTTTATCGGAGATAAGTCGCTCGAAATTCCACACGGCGTTGTCGGCGTTCCAGTCGCATCCGTCGTGGAATTTCACGCCTTCGCGCAGATCGAAAATCCAGCGCTTGTTGTCGTTGGGGTCGATGGCCCACTTCGTCGCCAGCCCCGGCTTGAGGCCGACTTCCTTGTCGCTGCTCGACAGATCCCAGAGGATGAGGGAATCATAGAGCGTGAAGCCAACAAAGCGGTTGCCCTCGAATCCCTGATCGGGCTGACCGCGCCAGTCGGGAATGTCCGCGGCGGTCATCGCGACGCGAAGGGTTGTTTCGGCGCGCGCCGCCAGCGGCGCCGACGCGACCGTCAGCGCGGCGAGCGCGAGACGAAATGATCTGAATGCGGGAAGTCGAAGCATGGCATCCTCCATGCGCGCGATCGCCTGATGCGATGGCCACGCGGGAACAGCTATGGCAAAGTTATTGCAAGGCTGGCGCCAGATGGACGACGCGCGATGTCGCGACGCGCGCGTCAAAAAATCCGACGTTCCATGGGTTCGCGTTCAGGAGGAATGGCATGGCGCATTACGAGGTGAGCGCGGGTCCGGCGACCTGCCAGTGGGGATTTTTTGATCCCGTCGCCAAGCCGGTGCTGCATGTTCAAAGTGGCGACAGCGTCACCATTGACACCATGTCGGGCAATCCAGCCTTTCTGCCGCCGGCGGACAAGTTTCACATTCCCGAGGCGCTCACGCTCATTCACAAACACGCGCAGCAAGGTCCAGGCCCGCATATTCTCACCGGCCCCGTGCATATCGCGGGCGCGAAACCCGGCATGGTGCTGGAGGTTCGCATCGACGAGGTGTCGTTGCTTCAGGACTGGGGCGTGAACTCCATTCGCCCGCTTGGCGGCACGCTGCCCCACGCGGTCGATGAACCGCGCGCGACCGTCATTCCGCTCGACGAGAAGCGCATGGTCGGCGTGATGCCCTGGGGTCTCGAATTGCCGTTGAAACCCTTCTTCGGCGTCATGGGCGTCGCGCCACCGAAAGGCTGGGGCAAGATCACCTCGATCATTCCGCGCGCCCATGGCGGCAACCTCGACAACAAGGAGTTGATGGCCGGCGCGACGCTGTATCTGCCCGTTTTCGTCGAGGGCGCGCTGTTCTCCTGCGGCGACGGGCATGGCTGTCAGGGCGACGGCGAGGTCGACGGCACCGCCATCGAGACGGCGCTGCGCGGCAAATTCACCTTCGTCGTGCGCGACGATCTGAACTTCACGTATCCGCGCGCGGAGACGCCGACGCATTACATCACCATGGGCATGGACCCCGATCTCGATCAGTGCGCGGTCGCGGCCCTGCGCGACATGATCGCCTTGCTGGGCGAGAAGGCCAATCTCTCGCCGGAGGACGCCTACATGCTGTGCAGCCTCGCCGCCGATCTGCGCGTCACGCAAACCGTCAATGGTTCGAAGGGCGTGCATGCGATGATCGAAAAGTCCATGGTTCATCCCACGCGGGCGACCGCCGCCTGACATACCGGATCACGTCAAAACGGAGTTGCAAGACATGGCAAGGAAAACACGGATCGCCCATCTCGCTGGTCCGACCGCGACGATCCAGAACACGCCGCCGCTGGTGACCTCCAACAAGGCGCGCGCGAAACATGGCCTGCCGCCCCGGCTTAATCCCGACGGATCGCCGATGGCCTATGACGCGCTGCGCCTGCAGCGGCTCGCCGCGCCGGCGAAGGTCTATGTCGAGCAATTCTCCGCGCATCCGCTTGAGTCGGACGCCGCCGAACTCTATGGCCCGCCGGATGGCTACATCGGCCCCGACGGCGTCTTCAAGAAGGAGAAGACGAGCGAGGCGGACAAGCCCGTTTACGAAATCGAGTTGCGTCCAGAGGACGGGCTCTATCCCCTGCCCTACATGGCCATGCAGGCGGACGGCGCGCCATGGGAAGAAGAATGCGCGGCTCCCGGCAGCGCCAAGGCGCGGCAGGGATTCTTTCCCGACGGCTCGCGCAGCTTCGAGGAAATCGATCGTTTCGCCATCGGCGTCGAGGGCGTCGCCAACCAGATTTCCGCCATCGCCGACGTGGACTTTTATCGCGGCGCGCCTCCCGGCGGCTTCACCAAGGGCCTGCCCGCCAGGCTGCGCAAGGACAAGGGCGAGGGCGACATTCCGCCCGAACTGCGCGGCCACAATTACTTCGGCTACAAGCCCTATCACATGGCGAACGCGCCGCCGCGGCCCATGCTCGCCAAGGTCACCAACGACATGCAGGCGCTGACGACGAGCGGCGATTACGACGGCGTCATCTGGACGCAGGGCAGTCCGCAGGTCGAGGAAACCGCCTACTGGTTCAACCTGCTCATCGACACGACACGGCCGATCTGCGGCAACGCGGCGCAGCGTCCGCAGGGCCAGATCAGCAACGACGGCCCCAAGAACATCGTCGACAGCGCGGCCTATATAGATTCCCGCATCTGGGCCGACGAACAGGGTCGCGACAAATGCGGCGTCGTGGTCATTCAGGAACAGCAGATATTCGCGTCGCGCGAGGTCGCCAAGGTCGACGCGCGACCCGGCGGCTACCGCGCCACCGGCGGCCATGGCGGCATCATCGGCAACGTCAGCCACACCGGACGGCTGGCGCTGACCTATCTGCCGGTCTTCAAGCACACGTATAAGTCGGACGTGCGCATTACTCAGCTTCCCTCGGTGGTCAAGGCGGTCAAGCAAGGCGCGAACGGCATCGAGCATGTGCCGGTGACGGTGAAGGACGCCGCCGGCAAGTTGCTGCCGGGCGCCATTCCCTTCGTTTCCATCGTCAAGGATGGCAGTTATTCGACGCTGGAATTCGGCGACGATCCCGCGCTCGAGCACGATCTCATCGCGTCGATCGAGCACAAGCTGAAGCTCGGCATGTTGACAGGGTTCGTCAACGAGGGCCTCGTGCCCTATGGCTCGACGCCATCGACGGCTCGCCACAAACTGTTGCTCAAAGCCTGCTTCAGCGGCATTCCCGTCGCCAAGGTGGGGCGCAACGCGACCGAGGGTTTCGCCGATCCGCACGAGTTCCAGATCGCGGCGACCGATCTCACCGCGACCAAGGCGCGCTTCCTGCTCATGGCGTGTCTGCTGAAGTTCGGCAGCCTGCCGGCGGCGCGCGATCCCGACCGGCCGACCTCGGCGGAGCTCGATGCGATCAAGGCGGCGGTCGCCGCCTATCAGACGGTGTTCGACCAGCATTGAATCCGGCGATGGCGACGGCTCCAGGCCGTCGCTATTTGCCACTCGCGAGACGCGCGAGCGCGCGCTCGACGACATTCGTGTCGACGAGCGCGTCGATGGGCGAGGACGCGCCGAGGTAACCCCGGCGCTTGTAAAAATCCTGCTGGTCGAGAAGCGAATCCACGGCGACGCGCCCATCCGGATCGATTTCCGACCAGCGCATGGACGCGAAGATCGCGCGGTCCTTCACCGGGGAATATTTGACGAAATAATCGACGACCTCGTCGCGGTTGGCGCCGTTGCGCGCGGCTTCGAGATAACAGCGCGCGCCACGAATGTAGGCCCTTGTGAAGCGGTCGAGCAGGCCGGCGTTTTTCGCGGCCCAGTCGGTGTTGTACATGAGGCCGCTGACCTCCATGCGCGGCTTCACCGCCTCGTCGACATAGAGCAAATGGCGCCCGCCGCCCTTGATCGCCGCCGTGTCGAAGGGCGGCACGAAAACGGCCGCGTCGACGGCGCCGTTGTCGACGGCGATCACCGATTCCGGCATGCCGAGATGCTTGGTCTCCACGTCGTCGAGCGACAGGCCGACGGATTCCAGCGTCTTGCCAAGTTCATATTCCGACAGACCGCCCGCCGCCGTCGTGGCGATGCTCAGACCCTTGAGATCGCGCGCCGTCTTCACCTTGTCGGCGAGACCGGCGCGCGTGATCAGGCCATGCCAGACGGGCGCCTTCGCGCGGTTGACGAAGTAGCGCAGGGGCAGACCGCGCGAGACGCCGTTGAAATAGGACACGCTGACGCCACCGCCCATGAGGGCGATGTCGCCGCGGGCGATCATCGGCGTCATCTCCGACGCCGTGCGAAAGGGCGTCAGATCGATCTCGATGCCGTCGGCGCGAAAATAGCCACGCTCCATGGCGCAAATGAGCGGACCATCGCCAATGTTGGGCACGGTGCCGACGACAATCCTGTCGGCGGCCCCGGCGCATGGTCCCCAAAGGCTCAGCCCGAGCGCGGCGACGATCGCAAACCTCACGTTTCCCTCCATTCGCCCGCGCTATTCCGCCTTGATGCCGGCGGCGTTGATGACCTTCGTCCATTTTTCCGTATCGTCGGCGATCAGCTTGCCGAAGGCGGCCGGGGTCAATGGCAGCGGCGAGGCGCCGAGGTCAAGCATCCGCTTGCGAAACGCCGCATCGGCGAGCACCGCGTTGATTTCCGTGTTGAGCCGCTGGATGAGGTCGGCCGGCAAGGCGCGGGGCGCGCAAAGGCCCACCCATACATTGGCCTCGTAGCCCGGCAGGAAACTCGCCACCGTGGGAACATCCGGCAGGGTTTCCGACCGGGCGAGGGTTGTCACCGCCAGCGCCTTCAGGCGACCGTCGCGAATATAGTCGAGCGAACTCGGCAGGGGGTCGAAGGCCATTTCGATGCGCCCCGCGACGAGATCGCCAAGTTCGATCGTGCTGCCGCGATAGGGCACGTGCACCATGCGGATGCCGCTCATCGCCTTGAACATTTCCGCGCAGATGTGGGAAATGCTGCCGACGCCGCCCGACCCGTGGCTGATCTTGTCGGGGTTGGCCCTGGCGTAGGCGATCAGCTCGGGAATGGTTTGCGCCACGAAATTGGGGCGCGTCACGAGCACCAGCGGCAGGCCGTAGATGCCCGCCACGGGCGCGAGATCGCGCTGGAAGTTGAAGGGCAGGTTGGGATAGAGCGCCGCGTTGGTGGCGTTGGCGGCGGTCGCCTGCAACAAGGTGTAGCCATCGGGCGCGGCGCGCACCACGCCCTCCGCGCCGATGTTGCCGCCGCCGCCGAACTTGTTGTCGATGATGAAGGGCTGGCCGAAACGGCGCGACAGTTCATCGCCCATCAACCGCGCGATGATGTCGTTGGTGCCGCCGGGCGGAAATGTCACGACGAGGTGGATCGGCCGGTCCGGCCAGTTTTGCGCGCGCGCCGCGCCGCCCGTCAGCGCCAGCGCGCCGACGCCGGCCGCCACGCCATGAAACTGGCGGCGATTGATCTTCATTGCGTTTCCCCCGAAGTCACGATCTTGTGCGTTCGCTTTCCCCATCATCGCCGATCGGAGCGCGGGATTCCAGCCCGCCGCGGTATCGGCGCGACGCGGCGCCATGCTATGCGGGTCGCCCGTCTTTGGATGAAGAGGTCGCCATGTTCGCCATCGAAGTGCGTGAACACATCATGATCGCCCATAGTTTCAAGGGCGAGCTGTTCGGGCCGGCGCAGCGGTTGCACGGCGCGACATTCGTCGTTGACGTGGCGTTCTTTCGCCACGAACTGACCGCCGATGGCGTCGTGGTCGACATCGGGCGCGCGCATGACGCGCTGAAGGGCGTGCTGGGGCCGCTGAACTATCGCAATCTCGACGACGTCGAGGCCTTCGCGGGCAAGCAGACGACCACCGAATTCCTTTCGAAGCACATTTTCGACGCCATGGCGGCGGCGGCGCGAAACGGCGCGCTGGGACCGGGCGGCGAGGGAGTCGCGAAAATCCGCGTCACCCTACACGAATCGCACGTCGCCCGCGCGTGGTACGAGGGCGACGTGGCGGCCTGAGCGGCTCTCTCAGTAGCCGTAATCGGGATCGTAGCCGCAGGCGTAGAACCAGCCCCATCCCCAGTCGGTCCACACGCGCGTCCAGCAGGGATCATAGGCGTAGGCCGCCAGCGGCACGCCGACCCAGAGCCACCGCCCGCGCCAGAAATGGCGCCGCGCATGGCCAAGGAAGCGCGGATAGGCGCGTCCCGCGCCCGCGCCAACGGCGTATCTGGGCGCCGCCCCGCGGGGCGCGACATAGCGAGGCGGGGTGACATAGCGCATGCCCGGCGCGCGAATGGCGCCCGCGCCGCCTCGGACAATCCGCGGCGCCATGTAACGCGGCGCCATCGCGCGGGGCGCGACGAAGCGCGGCGCGGACATGCGTGGAGCGGACATGCGTGGAGCGGCGAAGCCACGGGGCGCTCCGCCACCGCCACCGCCGCCGCCGCGCGCCCTCGCCTCGGCGTCGCCGCCTGTCAGCGCGACCGCCGAAAAGCAGAGCGCCACCGCCAAAACGATCGATTTCATGCCTGATTTCAAACGCATCGGACTGTCCTCCAATCGCGGCGCGCCCGCGCCCGGATTAACGACCTGTTAAGAAGCTAGACCGATCCGGCTGAACGGTCGATGAACCGATCGGGTTGATCGCGCGCGGTCGCGCTGTTACCCGATGGGCGGGCTTGGGACACATCGCATGTATGCACGCGCCTGCTTCGCCATTCCTGGCGATCTTTCGACACTGACCGGCGGTTATGGCTACGACCGGCGCGTGATGGCCGAGGCGGAGGCGCTCGGCGCCCGGTTGGACTATCTGCGGTTGCCGGGCTCTTTCCCGCTACCCACGCCCGGCGACGTCGAGGAGACCCTCGCGCTGTTGCGCGCGGTCGACAAGGACACGGTGTTGCTCATCGACGGCCTTGCCCACGGCGCCCTGCCGGCGGCGGGACTGGCGACCATCGAAAACCCCATCGTCGCGCTCGTGCATCACCCGCTGGGGCTGGAGGCCGGGCTTGATCCCGCGACGGCCGAAAGACTCGTCAATACAGAGCGCGCCGCGCTGGCGCGGGTGGACGCGGTCATCGTCACCAGCGAAACGACGGGAGAGACCCTAGCCGCGGATTTCGCGGTCCCCGCGGCCAGGATCACCGTCGCCGAACCGGGCGTCGACGCGGCCCGGCGCGCGCGCGGCTCGGGCGGGCCGGCGATCGTCCTGCTCGCCGTCGGAGCCATCGTGCCGCGCAAGGGGTTCGACGTGCTGGTGCGCGCGCTCGCCGACCTGAAGGATCTGAACTGGCGATTGCGGCTGGTGGGCGCCCTGGATCGGGCGACCGACACCGTCGCCGCCCTGCGCGCCCAGATCGCCGAAAACGGTCTTGCCGACCGGGTGGCGCTGGTCGGCGAAAAAAGCGCGGAAGAACTCGCCGCCGAATACGACCGCGCCGATGTCTTCGCGCTGTCCTCGCATTACGAGGGCTATGGCATGGCCCTCTCCGAGGCCATGGCGCGCGGCCTGCCCATCGTCGCGACCACGGGCGGGGCGGCGGCGCGCACGGTGCCGGATTCCGCCGGCCTGAAAGTCCCGCCCGGCGACGCCCCCGCCCTCGCCGAGGCTTTGTCGCGGGTCATTTCCGAGGAGCCGTTGCGTCAGCGCCTGGCGGAGAATTCGTGGCGGGCCGGACAGTCCCTGCCACGCTGGCGGGATTGCGCCATCACCGTGCTCGGCGTTCTCGACCGGGTCGCCAAGGAGCGGAAATGACCGGATTTTCCGCCGACTGGCTGGCGTTGCGCGAACCAGCCGACCATCGCGCCCGCGATCCGGCGACCCTGACGCGCGTGGTCGCGCATTTGGCCCGCCTCGCGCTGCCGGAGATCGTCGATCTCGGTTGCGGGTCCGGCTCGAATTTGCGGGCGCTGGCGCCGCGTCTGGGCGCGCGGCAGCGCTGGCGATTGGTCGACAACGACGCCGCGCTGCTCGACGCGGCCCGCGAGGCGCTGATCCGTTGGGCCGACGCGCATCGCCTCGACGCAGGGGGCGGCGTAACGCTGGAAAAGGACGGCAAGGTCGTCGAGGTCGCCCTCCATTGCGCGGACCTGTCGAGCGACATGGAGGCGTTGCTCGACGCGGGCTGCGATCTCGTCACGGCCGCCGCCCTGTTCGATCTGGTTTCCGCGCCCTGGCTTGATCGCTTTATCGGCGCGCTGGCCTTGCGCAACCTGCCGCTTTACGCCGCGCTCACCTATAACGGCGTCGAGCGCTGGACCCCGCCGCATGCGGCGGACGCCGCCATGCTGGAGGCGTTCCACGTGCATCAGGGCGGCGACAAGGGGTTTGGCCCCGCCGCCGGGCCCGACGCGCCGACGCTGCTGCGCGCCGCCTTCGAGGAGCTTGGCTGGGACATGCATGTGGGCGAAAGCCCGTGGCGCCTTGGCACGGATGACGCCCGGCTTATCGCCGCGCTCGCCGATGGCGCGGCGGCGGCGGTGGCGGAAACAAGACTGGTCGCGCCGGACGATGTCGAGGCGTGGCGCGCGTCGAGACGCGCCGCCGAGGCCTGCGTGATCGGTCACTCGGACCTTTTCGCCTTGCCCGCCGGTCCCGCCGACTGATCGAGAGATCGTCCCCAGTTGGCCGGCAACATTCGGTTGAGCACGCCGTCGCGCTTGACGAAGCCGTGCAGCAAGCCGCCGCCGATATGCGCGACGAGGATCAGCGCCATGAGATAGCCGAGAACGGTGTGCGCGCCCGACAACAGTTTGTAGGCGGCGTCGCCTTGCGGCAGCAGATGCGGCAATGTGAACAGGCCGAAGACCGATACATCGGCGCGGTAGGCGTCCATCGACAGCCAGCCGACGATGGGTTGCAGGAAAAGCAACAGCAGCAGGGAATGATGGGCGGCGGCGGACGCGGCCCGCTCGAAAGGCGTCAGGCTCGCCGCCGGCGCGGGCGCGCCAAATGTCCAGCGCGCGGCGACGCGCAAGACGGCCAGCGCCAGAACGAGCACGCCGAGCGACCGATGCAGGTCGAAAAGCCGATCCTGCAAGGGCCCTTCCGGCAATTTGTCGAGAATGACGCCCATGGGCAGGGCGACGAGCACAAGACCGGCGATGAGCCAGTGCAGCCACTTGGAGGCGGCGGAATAGGTCTCCGGACGATCGTTGGGCGACGCGTTGCTCATGCCGTGCTCCGTCGTTCGTGATCGTGGCCGGCGGGCGGCGCCCGTCGACCGTTGCTTGCATCTTTAGTTCGCCTTGTGCGGCGCGCCAGCAAGACTAGTATCTTCACCCGTCCGAGCCGGCGTTCATGAACCACAATAGCAGCCGAGGCCGGCTGAAGAAACGGGCGATGGCGGTGACGCGCATGACGGAAATGCCAACTTCGCAGGCGCGATCGGGACACGCGCGCGCCCCCAGTCGTGTTCTCGCGCATCTGGGGGCCATGGATTCCTGGCCGCTCGCCTGGCGACTGGGCATCGCCCTGGTCGCTTGCGCGCTTGCCGTCGCGCTGCGCGCCGCGTTCCTTGGCGCGCTCGAGGGTCGGCTGGTTTACGTCACGTTTTTTCCGGCGGTCGCCGCGTCGGCGTTGATCGGCGGATTTTCCGGCGGCCTGCTGGCCATGGTTCTCTGCGGCCTGCTCGCGCATCTTTTCATCGCGCCCATCGCCCAATCCGCCGACGTGCTGGGCCTTCTGGCCTTCATGCTCAGTTGCGCGATCATCGTGGCGATGGCCGATCTGCTGCGACAGGCGCGCGTGCAGATCGCCAACGCCGAGGCGGTCAGGCAAAGCGAGGCTGGCCTGATGGTTTTCGTCGATCAGGCGCCCGCCGCGATCGCCATGTTCGATCTGGACATGCGCTATCTCGCCGCCAGCGCGCGCTGGCGCAACGAATACCGCCTGCCCGCCGACATCATCGGCCTGCCGCATTACAATGTCTTTCCGGACATTCCCGAACGCTGGAAAGACATCAACACGCGCGCGCTGGCCGGCGAGGTTGTCCAGTCGGACGACGAGGAACTGCGCCGCGCGGACGGGGCCATTCAATGGTTCCGGCGCGAGGTCCGTCCCTGGCATCACCCGCGCGACGGCATCGGCGGCATTGTCATCTTTTCCGAGGACATCACCGCGCGAAAGATGGCGGAAGCCGACGCAAAGGCCTCGGCCGAGCGCTTTCAACTGATCGCGCAGGCGACGAACGACGCCATCTGGGACTGGGATCTCAAATCCGGAAACGTCTGGTGGAACGACGGCCTCAAGCGCATGTTTGGCTATGAGCCCGCCGACTTCGCGCGCGGCCCCGATGCATGGATGAGCCATGTTCATCCAGACGACCGCGCGCTCGCAGATCAAAGCCATATTCCGCTGTTCAATGGCGATATCTCGTCGTGGGAAAACGAGTATCGCTTTATCCGCGCCGACGAAAGCGTCGCCACGGTCGCCGTGCGCGGCGCGGTCGTGCGCGACGAGGCGGGCCGGGCGATCCGCGTTTTCGGCAGCATTCAGGACGTCACCACGCGCCGCGAACTCGACGCGCAGCTCCGGCAATCGCAAAAGCTGGAGGCGGTGGGGCAGTTGACCGGCGGCGTGGCGCATGACTTCAACAATCTGCTGACCGTCATCATCGGCAATGCCGAGGCCCTCGTCGGTCGCTTGTCCGATGATAAGCAGTTGCGCGTTCTGGCGCAGATGATCGAGACGGCGGCCGACCGCGGCGCCGAACTGACCAAGCGCTTGCTTGCCTTCGCGCGTCGGCAACCCCTCGAGCCGCGCGCCATTCAGGTCGACAAGCTCATCGCGGGCATGGATGGACTTCTGCGCCGGACCCTGAGCGAGGATATCGAGATCGAGATCGTCGGCAGGGCGGGCCTCTGGCAAGCCGTGATCGATCCCGGTCAACTCGAATCAGCCATTCTGAACCTCGCCATCAACGCGCGCGACGCGATGCCCGGCGGCGGTCGATTGACGATCGAGACCGCCAACACGGCGCTGGACACGGCCTATGCGCGCGCGCACGACGAGGTGACGCCCGGGCAATATGTGCTGGTGTCGATTTCCGACACCGGCGAGGGCATGAGCGAGAAGATCATCGCGCGGGCGTTCGAGCCTTTTTACACCACCAAGGAAGTCGGCAAGGGCAGTGGCCTCGGCCTCAGCATGGTCTATGGGTTCATCAAGCAGTCCTCCGGACACATCAACATCTATTCCGAACCCGGTCACGGCACGACCGTGAAGCTCTATTTGCCGCGGGCGCCGGATGGCGCGCACGCGGAAATCGAGGAAGCCGAGACATCCGCGCCGCCGGATGGCAATGAACGCATTCTGGTCGTCGAGGACGACGATCTCGTGCGCGAGTTCGTGTCGGAACTGCTTGGCAGCCTTGGCTACCGCACGATAGGCGCCCGCGGCGGAGCCGACGCCTTGCAGATACTGAAATCGGAGCCCGACATCGATCTTCTGTTCACGGACGTCGTGATGCCCGGCGGCATGAACGGGCGACAACTCGCCGACAAGTCCCGCGAGATACGTCCGGATCTGCGGGTGCTTTTCACGTCCGGCTACACGGAGAACGCCATTGTTCATCATGGCAGGCTCGATCGCGGCGTGCTGCTGCTGAGCAAGCCCTATCGGCGGCGCGATCTCGCGTTGAAGGTCAGACAGGCGCTCGACGAACAAGCCCGATAAAACGCCTCGCGGTGGCGAGCCGGGCGATGGTCACGCGGCCGCGCACGCGCGGCACTGTCCAGCGATTTCGATGACGCGGGACCGCACGGCGAAGCCGGTTTGCGCGGCCACGCCGGCGAGCCCGCTGTTGACGGCGTTGGAGACCGCTTCCTCCACCGAACCGCACTGGTCGCAAATCAGGAAAACGACGGCCTCGCGTTCGCCGTGCCCGTGGGCGCAGGCGAGAAAGGCGTTGCGGGACGCGAGCCTGTGCACAAGTCCGTTGTCGACGAGAAAATCGAGCGCGCGATAGACCGAGATCGGCGCCGGTCGCTTGCCCGAGCGTTCGGCGAGAATGTCAATCATTTCATAGGCGCCAACCGGGCGACCCGCCGCGCAGAGTTCGTCGAGGATCCGTTGGCGCGAATGGGTCAGGCTCAGGCCATGGCCATGATGGGCGCGCGCGGGATCATGCGCGCAATGCGAATGATCGCGGGGCGCGGCGGTCGGCTTGCCAGTGGGGGCGCGGGTCGTGCTCACGCGCGCATCCTATTCCATTCGGGGCGGTCGCCGCCACCGCGAATCGATGGTTCCCGGCCTCAGGCGGCGATTTCGTGGGGTGTCACGAGTTCGGGCGGCGCGCTGCCAGCCAGGCCCAGCAAGGACTTCAAATCGCTCGCCGGCATGGGCCGGCTGAACAGGAACCCTTGCGCCTCGCCGCACCCCTGCGAGCGCAGCCAGTTGAGCTCCTCCATGTTCTCGACGCCCTCCGCCGTGGTGCACATGCCCAGGGTATCCGCGAGGCTCGTGATCGCGCGAATGATCGCCGCCGAATCCTTGCGGACCGCCACGTCGCGCACGAAGGACTGGTCGATCTTGATCTTGTCGAACGGGAAGCTCGACAGATAGGCGAGCGAGGAATAGCCCGTGCCGAAATCGTCCAGCGCGATCCGCACGCCCCGTTCGCGCAAGGCCGAAAGGGTCGCGAGCGCGTCGTCGCGATCCTCGATGAGAATCGATTCGGTGATTTCGAGTTCGAGACGCTCGGGCGCGAGGCCCGTTTCGGCGAGCACGCCGTTCACCAGCGACACGAGATTGCCGGCGCGGAATTGCACCGACGAGAGATTGACGGCCACGCGAATATCGCGCGTCCAGCTCGCCGCCTCGGCGCAGGCCTTGCGCAACACGAATTCGCCGAGGGCGACGACCAGCCCCGTCTCTTCCGCGAGCGGAATGAAGTCGACGGGCGGCACGAAGCCCTTGACGGGATGGTCCCAGCGCACGAGCGCCTCGCAGGCGCTGATCCGCCCGCTGTAAATATCGATCAGCGGCTGGAAATAGACCTCCAGCTTGCCGGCATCGATGGCCTCGCGCAGATCGACCTCGAGCAGGCGACGCGATTGCATGATGGTGTTCATCGACGGCGCGAAGAAGCGATGCCGCCCCTTGCCGTCGGCCTTGGCCCTGTAGAGGGCGAGATCGGAATTGCGCAGCAGTTCCTCGGCCGTTTCACCGTGATCGGGCGCCATCGCGACGCCAACGCTCGCGCCCACGAGAATGCGGTGCCCCTCGATATCGTAGGGGGCGCCTAGCGAATCGATCACGCGCCGGGCGAGCGCGCTCGCGTCGGAAGGCTGACTGACATTGGCCTGCAGGATGACGAACTCATCGCCGCCAAACCGGGCGGCGATGTCGCGCGCGCGCAGCACCGCGCCGATGCGCCGGGCGACCTCGACGAGCAGGCGGTCGCCGACCTCGTGGCCGAGCGTGTCATTGACGTTCTTGAACCGGTCGAGATCGAGACTGAGCACGGCGAAACGACCGGCGTCGCGATTTTGCCGCTCCAGCAGGTTGGTCATGCGCAGATTGAGAAGGGTGCGATTGGGCAGGCCGGTAAGCGTGTCGTAGCTCGCCATGCGCGTCATGGAATCCTCGGCGCGCTTGGCTTCCGTCACGTCCGAGCCCACGCCGCGATAGCCCAGGAACTGGCCCTCGTTGTCGAACAATGGCTTGGCCGACAGCGACCACCAGCGATGCTCGCCATTGATCCGCGGATTCAGCATCAGATCGCGAAAGGGCTCCTTGCGGCGGAAATGGGCTCCCAGCCGGGCGACGGGCGAATCGGGCCTGATCTTGCCCCGTGGTTGTTCGCCCGCGAGAAATTCAATCGCCGAGCGTCCGTTGAGGCCTTCGATCGTCGATCCCGCGAGGGAGGCGAGACGCTGCGAGACGCGAATCAACTTGCCGCGCGCGTCGACCTCCCACAGCCAGTCGCTGGAGCTTTCCTCGAATTCCTTCAGCAGCAGGCTGATCACCTGCCCCTGTTCGCGCATGTTCAACGAAGTGACGAATTGCTCGGCGAAGCGTCGGCCGCGCTCGACCACGGTGCTCGCGATGAGCGCGCCAAAGGAAGCGGACAGGGCCGCCAGACCTATATACATGGGGTCGCCGGTGGCGATCAGCAGCCAGGCCGTCGGCAGTTCGATGGCGAGGGCGAACACCAACGCCGCCTGCCACACGGTGGCAAGGGCGAGGGCGCCGCCGCTGATCATGCCCGCTGCGCAGGTGGCCAGGATAATGCGCCGCGCCTCGCCGACATCGCCGAACATGACAATGAGCGGAGACGCCCAGATCACGCCGAACACGGCGGCGCTCAAGGTCAAAAGACGCACGCCGCGCGGCGAGGCCCGCTGTCGCTCCGCGCGCCCGCGCGCGCGCCGCCACTTGACCGCCCAGACGCCCAGCACGGCGAACAGCAACGACGTCCAGAGGCTCAGATAGACCTGGTGGCCGGAATTCCAGAACAGGAAATCGATGATCGCCAGATTGATGATATTCGCCGCCATCATGATGGGCGCGAGCGACAGAACGGCCTGAAGCTGCCGGGCGCGCAATTCGTCGCGCTGGGCGGCGGCCACGTTGACGTTTTTGCCGCCGAGGAAGGGCGTCCGCCAGAATAGGTCCAACAGTCGGTCGAATGGCGACGGCATGAAACGCGGCTCTCTTGAAATCACGGACCCGAAAATGCGTTCCGACCATTGCCGCAACGTTAAATCGTTCAACTAAAAGTTCTTATGACCACTTTTAGTAAATTGATTGTTCCGGAATCAGGCGGATTGCCGCCTTCGGTCGTCGACGCCGGAAGGCGGGTCGCTTTTTTTTGTGCGACGCGGTATGAAACCGCATCGGCTCCGGCCGCCAGTTCAGGGAGATCCAGATGAGCCTCAAGTCCCGTAACGCCGTGGTGACCGGTTCGACAAGCGGCATTGGCCTGTGCATCGCCCGCGCGCTGGCCGCCGAAGGCGCGAATATCCTGATCAACGGCTTTGGCGATCCGGCCGCCGTCGAGGCGGAGCGCGCGAAGATCGAGGCCGATTTTGGCGTCAAGTGCCTTTATGACGGCGCCGACATGTCTAAGCCCGCCGAAATCGCCGCCATGATCAAGCACGCCGAGGACGAGCTCGGCTCCTGCGACATTCTCGTCAACAACGCCGGCATTCAGTTCGTCGCGCCGATCGAGGAATTCCCCATCGAGAAATGGGACCAGATCATCGCGATCAACCTGTCGTCGGCCTTCCACGCGATCCGCGCGGCGATGCCCGGCATGAAGGCGCGCAAATGGGGCCGGATCGTCAACACCGCCTCGGCCCACTCCAAGGTCGCCTCGCCGTTCAAGTCGGCCTATGTCACCGCCAAGCATGGCCTCGACGGCCTCAGCAAGACCGCGGCGCTGGAACTCGCGACGTTCGGCGTGACGTCGAACTGCATCTCGCCCGGCTATGTCTGGACGCCGCTGGTTGAAAAGCAGATCCCCGACACGATGGCCGCGCGCCATCTGACGAAGGAGCAGGTCATCAACGACGTCCTGCTGCACGCTCAGCCGACCAAGGAATTCGTCACGGTCGATCAGGTCGCCGCGCTCGCGGTGTTCCTGTGCTCGGACGCGGCGGCGCAGATCACCGGCGCGAATATCTCCATCGACGGCGGCTGGACCGCCGAATAATGAAAAAGCCCGCCATCGACTGGGACGGCAAGAAGAAGATCAATCTCGCCCTGCAAGGCGGCGGCGCCCATGGCGCCTTCACCTGGGGCGTTCTCGATCATATTCTCGAGGACGGTCGTCTCGACGTCGAGGCCATCACGGGCGCGAGCGCCGGCGCGATGAACGCCGTCGTCTACGCCGAGGGTTATCTGGAGGGCGGGCGCGAGGGCGCCCGCCGCCATCTCACCAATTTCTGGAAGGCCGTCAGCGACGCGGGTTCGCTGTCGGGCGGGCGCTCAAGCGCGTTCGATGAGTTCTTCAAGCCATTCGGCTTCGACAAGTCGCCCATGTATTTCTGGATGGACGCGCTGACGCATTACGCCTCGCCCTACGAGTTCAATCCGCTCAACGTCAATCCGCTGCGCGAACTGCTGGAAAAGGCGATCGACTTCAAGAAGGTCCGCGCCTGCGACCAACTCAAGCTTTTCATCTCGGCGACCAATGTCCACACGGGCAAGATCGCCATCTTCGAGCGCAAGGATCTGCGCGTCGAGCATGTGCTGGCGTCGGCCTGCCTGCCGATGGTTTTTCAGGCGGTCGAGATCGACGGCGCGCCCCATTGGGACGGCGGCTACATGGGCAACCCGCCGCTGTTTCCGCTGTTCTACGAATCCGCCTCGCCCGACGTGCTCGTCGTCCAGATCAATCCGGTCGAGCGACTGGAGACGCCGAAAACCGCCGCCGAAATCCAGAACCGCCTGAACGAGATCACGTTCAATGGCGCGTTGCTGCGCGAATACCGCGCGGTGGAATTCGTCCAGCGCCTCGTCGACGAGGGCAAGCTCGGCGCCCCCGAATACAAGCGGCCGATCATGCACCGCATCGATGGCGCCGAACCGATGAAGGCTTTTTCCGCCGCCTCGAAGCTCGACGCCTCCTGGGACTCGATCGTCGCCATGCGCGATATTGGCCGAGCGGCCGCCAGACTGTGGCTGCACGACCATTTCGCCGACGTGGGCGTGAAGGACACGCTCGATCTGCGGGCCGCCTTCTCCTGACCTATTCGCCGGCCGCGGGCGCCGCCCGCGCGGCGGGGTTCTCGCCCGTGCCCACCAGCAGGTGGCGTGGCACCAGCAACATGACCGCTGCGCCGGCGATGACCGACGCGCCGATCACCGTCATGGGCGCCGTGAAGCCGCCCGTCGTGTCGCGCAGATAGCCGATCACCAGCGGCGCGACCGACGCGCCGACCATGCCCATCGTGTTCATGAAGGCGATGCCCGTCGCGTGCGCCGTGCGCGGCAGGACCGACGAGGGCATGGTGAAGAACAACGACCAGACCGGCAGCGTGAAAAGCTGCGCGATCACCAGCCCGAGATATTGCGTCTGCGCCGTTGGCGCCAGCACGGCGACGAGCCAGCCCACGCCGCCAATCGCCATCGGAATGATGGCGCACCAGTAGCGTTCCTTGATCCGGTCCGAAAAGGTGGACCAGGCGGGAATCGCCGCGATGGCCAGCAGATAGGGGCCCGCCGACAGCAAGCCGGTCAGCCAGTAGGGCTGATCCGGACGGCTGATCGCGCGCACGATCTGCGGCGTCCAGTAGCCGCCCGAGCCAAAATTGCCGATGAGCGTGAAGTAGGCCAGCGAGATCAACAGCATGTCGCGGCTGAACAGCATCGACAGCAGCGAACCCTTCTTGAACGCCACGGTCTTCTCGCGCTGCTCGGCTTCTCGGCGCACGGCGGCGTCGATGACCTCGCGCTCGCGCGGCGTCAGCCAATGGGCCGTCGACGGTCGGTCGGAGAGATAGAACAGGATCATCACACCAAGCAGGATCGCCGGCAGACCCTCGACGATGAACAGCCAGCGCCAGCCCGACAACCCGCCGAAACCATCGAGATTGTTCAGGATGAGGCCCGACACAATCGAGCCGCCGGCGATCGCTATGGGTTGCGAGATCATGAAGCTCGCCTGCGCGCGGGCGCGATAATATTGCGGATACCAGTAGGTCAGATAGAGCACGAGGCCGGGAATGAAGCCCGCTTCCGCCGCGCCGACAAGGCCGCGCAACGTCAGATAACTCGACGCGCCCATCGCCAGCGCGCAACCCGCCGACGCGACGCCCCAGGTGATCATGATGCGGGCGAGCCAGATGCGCGCGCCGAATTTCTGCAGGGCGAGATTGCTGGGAATCTCGAACGCCGCGTAGACGATGGAAAATATCGTCACCGACCAGCCAAAGACGAAGGCGGAAATACCGAGTTCCTTGCCCATGGTGAGCTGGGCGAAGCCGGCGTTGGTGCGATCGAGATAATTGACGATCGCCAGCAGGAGGATGAACCAGAGAATCCGGCGCGAGACCTTCTTGAAGGCGGCCTCTTCCTCGGCGTTGAAGCTCGGCGCTGACTCGGCCATGGTTCCCTCCCGTTTATCCGGGCAGACTAGGCCGGTCCGCGGGCGACTAGCAAGCGCCCTTCACCGCGCGACCGCGGATTGAAGTTTGCCGCGTCGGGAATTAGCCTGTCTCGCAAGGAACGTGGGCGCGCGCCCAGAATCCACCGTGGGAGGAGACGCATGGGCGGCGAAGCATTCTTGCGCAATCAGTGGTATGTCGCGGCGATGAGCGACGAGATCGGCGACAGGCCGCTCGCGCGCGTCATCTGCAACGAGCCGGTCGTCGTCTATCGCGGCAAGAGCGGCGCGGTCCACACGTTGACCAACCGCTGCCCACATCGCAAGGCGCCGCTCTCCATCGGCGATATTCACGGCGACGATCTCGCCTGCGGCTATCATGGCATCCGTTTTGGCGGCAACGGCGATTGCACGCACGTGCCGGGCGACACGCCGGTTGGCCGCCATTTCCGCGCGCGGCATTATCCGACGGTCGAGCGCCACAACATGATTTTCATCTGGATGGGCGAGGTCGAGCGCGTCGATGAATCGCTGATCCCCGACTTCCATCAGGCCGATCATCCCGACTGGGCGCATGTGAAGGGTTATCTGCACATCAAGGGCAACTACCAGTTGATGATCGACAACATCCTCGATCTCACGCATGTCGTCTTCGTGCACAAGACGACGCTGGCGGGCGGCGGCGTCACCGAAACGCCGCTGGAGGTCTCCGTCGAGAACGATGTCGTGCGCGCTCAGCGTCACATGTACAACGTCGACACCGCGCCAATCTACAAGGCCGCACGCAACCTGCACGACAAGATCGATCGCTGGCAGTTGTTCGAGTTCCGCGCGCCCATGTATTGCTGGGTGACGCTGGGCGCGCGCGCCGCCGGCGCCGACGAGCCCTTCGGCAAGCCGACGCATATCGTGCTCAACGCCTTCACGCCCGAGACCGACACGACGTGCCATTACTTCTGGTTCACCGTGCGCGACTGGGCGCTCGACGATCCCGTCATTCAGGCCACCTATCAGCGCATGATCGATCTGGCGTTCCGCGAGGACGCGGCGATCGTCGAGCAGCAGCAGGCGCTCATCGACAGCGACACGTCGGGCGCGCCGATGGTCAGCCTCGCCTTCGACCGCGCGGGCGTGGCGGCGCGGCGCATCATCAGGCGCAAGCTGGAGGAAGAGGCCAATGAAAGGCGCGTCGCGGCGGAATGATCCGCGCGACCTAACCGAAATGTGATGAAGCGCGCCCGCCACGCGTCGCGCCCTTCAAGATTTCGCCGCCTTTTGGTTCTCTAAGCCGGGTCTCCGGTCATGACGGAGCGTCCGGGATCGAGGATCATGTCCATTTACCGCGTTATTCCCCTGACGATGCTTGCCATCGCCTTCGCCGTCGGCGCCTCCGCGGCGCAAACCTATTCGCCCTATCCGACGCAACCGCCGCCCGGTTATCGCGCGGCGCCGGGCGGCTACCAGCCGAATGGCGCCTTGCAACCATGGGACGACGACGCGGATATCGATCCCGCGCCCCGTCAGCATCCACGCGGCGGCGTCATCAGCCAGCGCCCGCTGCCGCCGCCCGGCGCGCGCGACGGACGCGACGCCTCTCTCGACGACGAAGACATCGGGGCCGGCGCGCCCATGACTCTCGCGCCACGACCGGGTACGCGCGTCGCCTCGTTGCCGGCGGACGCGGACCCCGCCTATTCCACGCGGGTCGATTACGATTCCGAGGTTGATGAAACGCAGTCCGTCAAGCGGCTGGTCGCCGACCCCACGGGCCAGCCGGCGGGTGTGATCACCATCAACACGGGCGCGCGCAAGCTCTACCTGTCGCTCGGCAATGGTCAGGCGATCGAATATGGCGTGGGCGTCGGCCGCGAGGGCTTTCTCTGGAAAGGCTCGGCGCGTATTGGCCGCAAGGCCTTCTGGCCCGGCTGGACGCCGCCCTCCGACATGCTGCTGCGCCGGCCGGATCTGCCGCGCCACATGGAGGGCGGGCTCGACAATCCGCTGGGCGCGCGCGCGCTCTATCTGTTTCAGGGCAACAAGGACACGCTGTTCCGCATCCACGGCACCAACGAGCCCGACACGATCGGCCATGCGGTGTCATCAGGCTGCATTCGCATGAACAACGCCGATGTCATGGACCTCTATCAACGCGTCCAGAAGGGCGCGAAGGTCGTGGTGATCTAGACCGCCGGCTCCTCGTAGAAACCCAGCTTGGTCTGGGTCGGCGTGTCGTCGACCTGCAACAGACGCCACGGCGCGCGCGCCGCGGCGTTTGTCAGCGTCACCGACGCGTAGGTCGGAACAGCGACGGCGTCGCCATGGGCGCAGGCGTGTTCGGCGCCGTTGATGGCGATGACGCCCTCGCCCTCCAGCGTCAGGAACATGCGATTGGCGGACGAGCGCCGGATCGCGACGCTTTCGCCGGGCCGCAACTCGCGCGCGGAAAAATCGAGCGTCCTGATCGCCGTGTCACCGGTTTCCGGATTGATGTAGCGCAGGTGAACCGGCGTCGTCGGATCGTTCGCCTCCGCCAGCGCGGCGAGCGCCTCGCGCACGCGCGACCAGCGATAGCGCCGCAGCGGATAATCCGGCGGCTTGTGGCCAAGGGGGCGGTAGGGCGCGACGCCCGCGCAGCGATAGGCGGTGTCGCCCGCGTCGAGCGTGTTTTCGCCGAATGTCGCGAGCTTGCCCGGCGTGACGTAGGAAATATCGAGCGGCACGGCGAGCGGATGGTCGAGCACGTCCATCCAGATCATCGGCGTCCGGCCCTCGTGGCCGTGGTCATGCCAGTGGTTGGGCGGCGTCAGGATGAGATCGCCCGGCTCCATGGCGAGCTTCTCGCCCTCGACGGTCGTATAGGCGCCCGAGCCCTCCAGGATCACGCGGACCGCGGCGGGTATGTGCTTGTGGTTGGGCGCGCGCTCGCCGGGCCTGATCAGTTGCAGGCCGAAGAAGATCGAGGGCAGCGTCGCCAGACTATCGGGATTGAGGCCGGGATTGATCAGCGCGAGGACGCGACGCTCGGCCTTCTCGACCGGCACGAGATCGCCGGCGCGCAGCAATTCCTCGCGCAATCGGGCGTAGGGCCAATGAAAGGCGACCGCCTTCTGGACCGCGGCGCCGACCGGCATGACCGCGCGCAGCAGCGTCCAGGCCGGCAATACGTGGAGGTCGGCGAGGCGGGCGCGATAATCGGCCGGCAACTCCGCCGACGTGCCTAGCTGTGGCGCCGTGTCCATGGCGTTTCTCCCGGTTCGCGTTCCTCCGTTGGGTAACGGGCGGCGCGAACCGGGTCAATGCGGCGCATCGCGCCGGTTGGATCAGACCTGCTGCGCGGCGCGCGGGCCCGGATAGGGGCGCCGGTTGTCGCGGGCGGCCTTGGGGGCGCGCTGTTCACCGGCGCGCGCCTCGGGGCGCGGACCGTTGCGCGGACCAGAACGAGCCGGATGATACGGACGGTTCTGGTTCTCGCGGGTGGCGCGCTGGCCATCCGTGGCCGCCGCGCGGGGATCGCGATGCTCGGCGACGAGACCCTTCAGCGAAACCGACGGCAGCGTGCCGCGCCGGTCGACGACCGGCAGGGTCTGGCGGGTCAGCTTCTCGATCGCCCGCAGCAGGGCGCGCTCGTCGGGCGCGCAGAGCGAAATGGCGATGCCTTCCTTGCCCGCGCGCGCCGTGCGGCCGATGCGGTGCACGTAAGCCTCGGGCACTTCCGGCAGGTCGAAGTTCACCACGTGGCTGACGTCGTCGATGTCGATGCCGCGGGCGGCGATGTCGGTGGCGACGAGAACGGCGGTCTTGCCCTTCTTGAAGTCGTCGAGGGCGCGCTGGCGCTGGTTCTGGCTCTTGTTGCCGTGGATGGCGGCCGCGGGGATGCCGGCGGCCTCAATGTGCTTGGCGACGCGATCCGCCCCGCGCTTGGTGCGCGTGAAGACGATCGAGCGCGAGAAGCCGGGACGGCGCAGCAGTTCGGCGAGCAGCGCCGGCTTGCCGCCGGTCTCGATCAGGAAGACTTCCTGCGCGACACGCTCGGCGGTCGCGGCGACGGGGGTCACCTTGACCTCGATCGGGTTGCTCAGCATCTCCGACGCCAGCGAGGCGATCTCGCGCGGCATGGTCGCCGAGAAGAACAGGCTCTGGCGCGCCTTCGGCAGCTTCTGCAGGATCTTGCGGATCGGCACGACGAAGCCGAGGTCGAGCATGTGATCGGCCTCGTCGAGCACGAGAACCTCGGTCTCGTTCAGCTTCACGGCGCCCGTCGACATGTGGTCGAGCAGGCGGCCGGGGGTCGCCACGAGAACATCGAGGCCGCCCGCCATGGCCTGCGCCTGCGGGCCGGGGCTGACGCCGCCGATGACGATGGCGACGCGAATGCCGGCGAAGCGCCCATAGGCGCGAAAGCTCGTGGCGATCTGGGTGGCCAGTTCGCGCGTCGGAGCGAGGATCAGCGCGCGCGCCGTCTTCGGGGCGGGCCGCTTCGGATTGAGCAGGAAGCGGTTGATGATCGGCAGCGCGAAGGCCGCGGTCTTGCCGGTGCCCGTCTGTGCGATGCCGAGCAGATCCTTGTTCTGCAACAGCGGCGGAATGGCCTTGGCCTGGATCGGCGTGGGGGTCGTGTAGCCTTCCTGCGTCAGGGCGCGAAGAAGGGGCTCGGCGAGGCCGAGGTCCGTGAATTGAGTCACAAAAATACTTTCGAATGCCCGACAAGCGGAATCCGCGCGCCGGGACGGGGCTGGGACCGCCCCGCGTAGATTGGGCTGTCTGGGGGGATAAAGGGGACTCGACGGCGCGCCGATTGTCTTAAGTCGGCCTACGCGACCGGAGTCCTTTGCCGCGATGCAGCAAAAGTCTTATACGCCCTTTCCGGGCGCGACGCAATGGCGCGTTTCGCGACGGGCGAGCCCCTGCTCCCGCCTAGAGGCCGAGGTCGCTCAAGCCGGAGTGGTCATCCGGCCGGCGACCGAGGGGCCAGTGGAACTTGCGGTCCGCTTCCGCGATCGGCGCGTCGTTGATGCTGGCGATGCGCAGGCGCATGAGGCCTTCCGCGTCGAACTCCCAGTTTTCGTTGCCGAAGCTACGAAACCAGTGGCCGCTATCGTCCCGCCATTCATAGGCGAAGCGAACGGCGATGCGATTGTCGCGAAAGGCCCAGACTTCCTTGATCAGGCGGTAATCGAGTTCGCGATGCCATTTGCGCGTCAGGAACGCCTCGATGGCCGGGCGGCCCTCGAGGAACTCGGCGCGATTGCGCCACCGGCTGTCGACGCTATAGGCGAGCGCGACGCGCGCGGGATCGCGCCCGTTCCAGGCGTCCTCGGCCATGCGGGCTTTTTGCGCGGCGGTTTCGGCGGTGAAGGGCGGCAGAGGCGGTCGGCTCATGACTGTGCTCCATTTCACGATGTGAAGGCCACCGCCGGGCTCGGCGTCCCGGCGGCCACCCTGCATGGTTCAGGCCGCCAGCAGCGGCGCGGCGACGGGAAAGTCGACGTCGGTGGCGAAAACCTCGTTGACGTAATTGGTCAGCGTGTTCAGCGCGACATGCGCGACGATCTCGATCGCCTGCGCGTCATCGTAGCCGGCGAGTTTCAGGGCGTTGAGATCGGCGGCTTCCACATGGCCGCGCTGGCGCGTGACCCTCGCGGCGAAGGTCACGGCGGCGTCCGCCTTCGCGTCATGCGAGCCGCCGCGCCGGTTGGCCTCGATCTCGGCGTCGTCCAGCCGCGCCAGGTTCTTGCCGAGATAGGCGTGCGCCGCGAGACAGTAGCCGCAACCATTGATTTCGGCGACGGCCAGCGCGATGCGCTCGCGGGCGGCGGCGGGCAACGCGCCCTTGCCCAGCGCGCCGGACAGGCCAAGGTAGCCCGCGAGGGCGGCGGGGCTGACGCCCACGAGACGGAACAGGTTGGGCGTGACGCCAAGCTGCTTGTGGACCGCCTCCAGAAGCGGCTGGGAGTCGGTCGGCGCGGCGGCGATAGTAGCGGGAATGGCAATGCGGGACATGACGGGCTCCTTGGCGGATGCGGCCATCGCGGCCGGTGATCCGAAACTAGAGCCTTCCAAATAAATGCGTCAGGCGCCAATATAAGGAACCATCCTACCGAAAACTGGAAACTAAATGGACCGGCTGGAAGCCATGTCGATCCTGCTTGAGGCGGTCGAGGCCGGAAGTCTCTCGGCCGCCGGGCGACGACTTGGCATGCCGCTCGCCACGGTGAGCCGAAAGGTGTCCGATCTCGAGGCGCGGCTCGGCGCGCAACTGCTGCGGCGTTCGAGCCGCAAGTTGACCCTCACGGACGCGGGCCAATCCTACGTGCTGGCCAGCAAGAGTATTCTGGAACAGGTCGCCGAGGCCGAGCGCGCCGCGGCGGGCGAATATAGCGAACCGCGCGGCGACCTGACCATCGCGGCGCCCATTGTTCTGGGTCGATTGCATGTTCTGCCGCTGGCGACGGCTTTTCTCGCCGCCCATTCGAATATTTCGATACGCCTCGTCCAGGGCGACCGGCTGGTCAATCTCCAGGAGGAGCACGTCGATCTCGCCATTCGCATTGGCGCCTTGCCCGACAGCGGGCTGACCGCCACGCGGCTGGGCGTGATCAGGCGCGTCGTCTGCGGCAGTCCCGCCTATTTCGCGTCACGGGGAACACCCGCGCATCCAGACGATCTCGGCGCGCATGATGGCGTCGCCTACGAGGGCATGACGCAGCCGGATGGATGGGTTTTCAGGGATGGCGCACGGTCGCTCAGCGTCGCGCCGCGATTTCGCTTGCGCGTCAACACCACGGAAGCGGCGATCGACGCGGCCATCGCCGGCATCGGCGTCACCCGCGTCCTGTCCTACCAGACCGTCGAGGCCTTCGCTTCCGGCGCGCTCGCCACGGTTCTCGATGCGTACGAGCCCGATCCATGGCCCGTGCATCTGATCTACCCGGCGCGAACGCTGCTGCCCCGGAAAACACGAGCGTTCATCGATTTCGTCGCGCCGCGACTGAGGGAACGCCTGCGCGTCGGCGCCCCATAGGGACGCCGACCAAGATTCAGCGCGGCAGCGTGGTCGCGCCCATCAGGTGCTCGTCGATGGACGCGGCGCACTGGCGACCCTCGCGAATGGCCCAGACGACCAGCGACTGGCCGCGACGCATGTCGCCGCAGGCCCAGACCTTCTCGACCGACGATTTATAGGCGCGCGTGTCGGCGGCCACGTTGCCGCGCGCGTCGTACTTGACGCCGAGCGCGTTCAGCAAGCCGTCGTGCACGGGGGCGACAAAGCCCATGGCCAGCAAGGCAAGCTCGGCCTTGATTTCGAACTCGGTGCCCGCGATCGGCTGGAACTTGCCGTCGACGCGCACGCATTTCAGCGCCCGCAACGCGCCGCTCTCGTCGCCGAGGAACGCGACCGTGTTGACGGCGAACTCGCGCTCCGCGCCTTCCTCGTGGCTGGAGGAGGTGCGCAACTTGAGCGGCCAGTCGGGCCAGTTCAGGAGCTTGTTTTCCTTCACCGGCGGCGTCGGCATGATTTCGAACTGGGTGACCTTGAGCGCGCCCTGCCGCACCGAGGTGCCGATGCAGTCGGAGCCCGTGTCGCCGCCGCCGATGACGACGACATTCTTGCCGCTCGCCAGAATCTGCTCGTTGGTCTGCAACGGCTCTTCCGACACGCGGCGGTTCTGCTGCGGCAGGAACTCCATGGCGAAATGCACGCCCGCGAGTTCGCGGCCGGGGATTTTCAGATCGCGCGGCGATTCCGAACCGCCCGCCAGCGCGACGGCGTCGTAGTCGGCCACGAGCTTGTCCACGCTCACGTCGACGCCGACGTTGACGCCGCAATGGAACACGACGCCCTCGGCGGTCATCTGGCCGACGCGGCGCTCGACCACGGTCTTCTCGAGCTTGAAGTCGGGAATGCCGTAACGCAGCAGGCCGCCGGGGAAGGCGTTCTTCTCGTAGACATGCACCTCGTGGCCGGCGCGGCGCAGTTGCTGCGCGCAGGCGAGGCCCGCGGGCCCCGAGCCGACGACGGCGATCTTCTTGCCGGTCGATTTCGTCGGCGCCTCTGGCTTGATCCAGCCCTGCTTGAAGCCGCGATCGACGATCGCGCATTCGATTGTCTTGATGGTGACCGGCGTGTCCTCGATGTTCAGCGTGCACGACGCCTCGCAAGGCGCCGGGCAAATGCGCCCGGTGAACTCGGGGAAGTTGTTGGTCGAGTGGAGATTGCGGCAGGCCTCTTCCCACTCGTTGCGATAGACGAGATCGTTCCAGTCGGGGATCTGGTTATTCACCGGACAGCCGTTGTGGCAGTAGGGAATGCCGCAGTTCATGCAGCGCGCCGCCTGCTGCGTCGTCGCCTCCTCGCTGAGCGGGATGACGAATTCGCGGTAGTGGCGGATGCGGTCGGCGGCCGGCTTGTACTTGCGATCCTGCCGGTCGATTTCGAGGAAACCCGTTACCTTGCCCATGACTTACTCCCCCGCCGGCGCCATCGCGCGCTTGTCGCCGCCGCGCGCCATCATTTCGTTGAGCGCCCTGCGATATTCGACAGGCATGACCTTGCGGAACTTGCTCTTGTAGGCGTCCCAGTTGTCGAGAATTTCCTGGGCGCGAGTCGAACCGGTGTAGCGCGCGTGGTTGGTGATGAGCTGGCGCAGGCGCTCGGCGTCGAAGCGCGTCATGTCCTTCATCACGTCGACGCGCCCATGCGTCTGCAAGTCGCCGCCCTGATGATGCAGGAGCTGGTTGAGGTCTTCCTCCGCCTTGACGGATTCGAGCTCGACCATCGCGAGGTTGCAGCGGCTGGCGAAGGTTTCGTCCTCGTCCAGCACATAGGCGATGCCGCCGGACATGCCGGCCGCGAAGTTGCGGCCGGTCTGGCCGATGACCACGACGACGCCGCCGGTCATGTATTCGCAACCGTGATCGCCGGTGCCCTCGACGACGGCGATGGCGCCCGAGTTGCGCACGGCGAAGCGCTCGCCGGCGACGCCGCGGAAGTAGCATTCGCCCGCGATGGCGCCATAGAGCACGGTGTTGCCGACGATCATCGATTCATGCGGCACGATGCGCGTGGCTTCCTTCGGCGGGTAGATGACGATGCGACCGCCCGACAGGCCCTTGCCGACGTAATCGTTGGACTGGCCCTCGAGTTCGAGCGTCACGCCATGGGCGAGCCAGGCGCCAAAGCTCTGCCCCGCCGTGCCCTTGAGCTTCACGTGGATCGTGTCCTCGGGCAGGCCGGCGTGACCGTGCTTGCGGGCGATCTCGCCCGACAGCATGGCGCCGGTCGTGCGGTTGAGGCTCGCGATGGTTCCGCTGATCGACACCGGCGTCTTGTTGTCGATGGCCGCGCGCGCTTCCGCGATCAGCCGGACGTCGAGCACCTTGTCGAGGCCGTGATCCTGCGTTTCCGTGTGGCGGATGCCGACGCCCGGCGCCGTCGCCGGCTTGTGGAAGAGCCGCGTGAAATCGAGGCCCTTCGCCTTCCAGTGGGCGATGGCCGCCTGCCGGTCGAGCATCTGCATCTGGCCGATCATCTCGTCGAGGCGGCGATAGCCGAGTTGCGCCATGATCTCGCGCACCTCCTCCGCCACGAAGAAGAAGTAGTTGATGACATGCTCGGGGAGGCCGACGAAGCGCTTGCGCAGCACCGGATCCTGCGTCGCGACGCCGACCGGGCACGTATTGAGATGGCACTTGCGCATCATGATGCAACCCGCCGCGATCAGCGGCGCGGTGGCGAAGCCGAATTCATCCGCGCCGAGCAGCGCGCCGATGACAACGTCGCGGCCGGTGCGCAGACCACCATCGACCTGCACCACGATGCGCGAGCGCAGGCGGTTGGCGACGAGGGTCTGATGGGTTTCGGCGAGGCCGATCTCCCACGGCGAGCCCGCGTGCTTGATGGAGGTCAGCGGGCTCGCGCCCGTGCCGCCCTCGTAGCCCGAGATCGTCACGTGATCGGCGCGGCCCTTCGAGACGCCGGCGGCGACCGTGCCGACGCCGACCTCCGACACGAGCTTCACCGAGACCTGCGCCTGGGGATTGACGTTCTTGAGGTCGAAGATCAGCTGCGCGAGATCCTCGATCGAGTAGATGTCGTGATGCGGCGGCGGCGAGATGAGACCGACGCCCGGCGTCGAATGACGCACCTTGGCGATAACCGCGTCGACCTTGTGGCCGGGCAACTGACCGCCCTCGCCGGGCTTGGCGCCCTGCGCCATCTTGATCTGCATCATGTCGGAGTTGACGAGATATTCCGCCGTGACGCCGAACCGGCCGGACGCGACCTGCTTGATCGCCGAGCGCATGGAATCGCCGTTGGCCATGGGCTTGAAGCGATCGGCTTCCTCGCCGCCCTCGCCCGTGTTCGAGCGGCCGCCGATGCGGTTCATGGCGATGGCGAGCGTGGTGTGCGCCTCGCGCGAGATCGAGCCGAACGACATGGCGCCGGTGGCGAAACGCTTGACGATGTCCTTGGCGGACTCGACTTCCTCCAGCGGAACCGGCTTGCGACCGTCTTCCTCGGCGCTCTTGATGCGGAACAGGCCACGGATCGTCAGGAGACGCTCGTCCTGCTCGTTGAGCAGCTTGGCGTAGGCGCGATAATTCTCCAGCGCCCTGGGATCCTTGCCGTCGGCGCGCACCGCGTGTTGCAGCAACGACACCGATTGCGCCGACCAGGCATGCGCCTCGCCACGCAGGCGATAGGCGTAATCGCCGCCGACGTCGAGCATGGTACGATACACCGGCGCGTCGCCGAAGGCGTCGCGATGACGGCTATGGGTTTCGCGCGCGATCTCCGGCAGGCCCGCGCCCTCGATGGTCGTGTGCGTGCCGGTGAAATACTGCTTGATGAACGCCCGGTTCAGGCCGATCGCGTCGAAAATCTGCGCGCCGCAATAGGACTGATAGGTCGAGATGCCCATCTTCGACATGACCTTCAGCAGGCCCTTGCCGATCGACTTGATGAAGCGCTTGACGACTTCGTGCTCGTCGACTTCCTCGGGGAAATCCTTGGCCATGGCGGCCAGCGTCTCGAAGGCGAGATAGGGGTTGATCGCCTCCGCGCCATAGCCGGCGAGACAGGCGAAATGATGCACCTCGCGCGCGTCGCCGGTCTCGACGACGAGGCCGACGGAGGTACGCAGACCCTTGCGGATCAGGTGATGATGCACGGCCGCGGTCGCCAGCAGCGCCGGAATCGGCATGCGGTCCGGGCCAACCTGACGGTCGCTGAGGATGATGATGTTGTAGACGCCGCGCACGGCGTCCTCGGCGCGCTTGCACAGGCGCTCCAGCATCTCCTCCATCGCCTCCGCGCCACGTTCGGCGGGATAGGTGATGTCGAGCGTGCGGGTGTCGAACGTGTCCTCGATCGCGCCGATGTTGCGGATCTTTTCAAGATCCTCGTTGGTGAGGATTGGCTGACGCACCTCGAGACGCTTGCGCTTGGCGTTGCCCTCGCGGTCGAAGATGTTGGGACGCGGGCCGATGAACGAGACGAGGCTCATCACGAGCTGCTCGCGGATCGGGTCGATCGGCGGGTTCGTCACCTGCGCGAAGTTCTGCTTGAAATAGGTGTAGAGCAGCTTCGACTTGTCGGAGAGCGCGGAAATGGGCGTGTCGGTGCCCATGGAGCCGGTCGCCTCCTCGCCCGTCACCGCCATGGGCGCGAGCAGGATGGCGAGGTCTTCCTGCGTGTAGCCGAAGGCCTGCTGGCGATCGAGCAGCGACACGTCGCCGCGCGCGCCGCGCGCCTCGACGGGCTTCAAGTCCTCCAGAACGATCTGCGTGCCTTCCAGCCACTTGCGATAGGGGCTGGCGGTCGACAACGTCTTCTTGATCTCGTCGTCCGAGACGATGCGGTGCTCCTCGAGGTCGACGAGCAGCATCTTGCCGGGCTGAAGGCGCCACTTGCGGACGATCTTCTCCTCGGGGATCGGCAGCACGCCGACTTCCGAGGCCATCACGACGAGGCCATCGTCGGTGACGATGAAGCGGGCGGGACGCAGGCCGTTGCGATCGAGGGTCGCGCCGATCTGGCGGCCGTCGGTGAAGGCCATGGCGGCGGGGCCGTCCCACGGCTCCATCAGCGCGGCGTGATATTCGTAGAAAGAGCGGCGATCCTCGTCCATGAGCGGATTGCCCGCCCAGGCCTCGGGGATCAGCATTATCATCGCGTGGCAGAGCGAATAGCCGCCCTGCACGAGGAATTCGAGCGCGTTGTCGAAACAGGCGGTGTCCGACTGGCCCTCGTAGGAAATGGGCCAGAGCTTGGAGATATTGTCGCCGAACTTCTCGTTGGCGACGGACGCCTGACGCGCCGCCATCCAGTTGACGTTGCCGCGCAGCGTGTTGATTTCGCCGTTGTGGGCGACCATGCGGTAGGGGTGCGCCAGCCGCCACGACGGGAACGTGTTGGTCGCGAAGCGCTGATGCACCAGCGCGAGCGCGCTGTCGTAGCGCTCGTCGCCGAGATCCTTGTAGTAGCCCTTCAACTGGCTGACGAGCACCATGCCCTTGTAGACGATGGTGCGGCAGGACATCGAGACGGGATAGAATTCCGCCATCTCGCGGCGGGCCAGCGTGTAGATGGCGTTGGAAACGCACTTGCGCGCGACGTAGAGACGACGCTCGAAATCGTCCTCGTCGGTGACGCCGGGGCCACGACCGATGAAGGCCTGCCGCATGGCCGGCTCGACGGCCTTCACCGCCTCGCCGAGATCGGAATTGTCGACCGGCGTGTCGCGCCAGCCGATGAGGGTCAGGCCCTCCTCGGCGATTACGCGGCTGATGATGGCCTCCGCCTCGGCGCGCGCGGCGGCGTCGCGGGGCATGAAGTACTGGCCGATGCCGTAATGGCGGGCGGCGGGCAGGGCGAAGCCGGCCTTGCAACATTCGGCGACGAAGAAGTCATGCGGAATCTGCGTGAGGATGCCGCAACCGTCGCCCAGCTTGGGGTCGGCGCCGACCGCGCCGCGATGGTCGAGATTGAGCAGGATTTGCAGGCCCTGCTCGACGATGGCGTGCGACTTGCGGTTGTTGATGTCGGCGATGAAGCCGACGCCGCAGGAATCCTTGCCATGCAGCGGGTCGAAGAGACCTTCCGCGGCGGGCAGGGCGGGATCGAAATAAACGGGAGCGTTCATGGCGTTTGTTTCCGGGAGTTGCGTTTGGGCGATGGCGGCTGATGCGCCGCCGCGTTTGGGACCGCCGCGTTTTCGGCCAGCGCCCATTCGCCTCTCGAACTCCGAGTCAACCCCGCCCATTCCCACGCTCCAACCGGCTCCTGGCCGTCCATGTTGCTAGCAATATCCGCGCCCGGCTTCCTGGCCCCGCGGGAATTCAACCTCCGCGGCCATCGCGCCGCGCCCCGTCAAATCCCGCCCGACCCATCGGTCCGGCCCATCTTGCATGGAAGGTTCAATCGCGCCACGCCTAGGAACAGGGAATGGTCAGCAACCCTGTCCTATTCGTGGATCGCGACAATCGCAGATTTATATTTCGGGCACAAGCGGGCGACGCCGCGAAATTAGGCGTGTCGCGGGGTTTTGACGGCGCGGCATTGCGAAGGCGAGTCGAAAAAGCCACAACATCGCCCGAAGGTTCCCCGAGCGATGGCCGGCCCGCATGAATTTTTCCAGCGATAACGCATCCGGCGCGTCGCCGAAAGTTCTGGAGGCGTTGATCGCCGCCAACGAGGGACCGGCGACGCCCTATGGCGCCGATCCCTGGACGGCGGGTGCCGAAATCGCCGTCTCGAATCTGTTCGAGCGCGACTGCGCCGTGTTTCTCGTGCCCACGGGAACGGCGGCCAACGCGCTGGCGCTCGCGGCGCTGACGCCGCCGTGGGGGACGATCTTCTGCCACCACGACGCCCATGTGATGGACGACGAATGCGGCGCGCCGGAGTTTTTCACCGCCGGCGCCAAGCTGGTCGGGCTGCCCGGCGCGCGCGGCAAGATCGCGCCCGACATGTTGCGCGCCGCCCTGCGCGCCTATCCGCGCGGGCTGGTCAAGCAGACCCAGCCGGCGGCCCTGTCGATCACCCAGGCGAGCGAGAGCGGCACGCTCTATTCGATCGACGAAATCGCCGCCCTCGCGGATCTCGCCCACGCGTCGGGCGTGAGGGTGCACATGGATGGCGCGCGCTTCGCCAACGCGATCGTCGCGCTTGGCGCGACGCCGGCGCAAATGACATGGAAGACCGGGGTCGATGTCCTGTCCTTCGGCGCCAGCAAGAACGGCACGTTGTTCTGCGAGGCGGTGGTGTTCTTCGACCCCGCCCGCGCCATCGATTTCGCCTATCGCCGCAAGCGCGCGGGGCACACGATGTCCAAGGGGCGCTACCTCGGCGCGCAGATGGGGGCCTATCTGGCCGATGGCCACTGGCTCGAACTCGCGACCCGCGCCAACGCCATGGCGCGCCGGCTGGCGCGGGGACTGGCGGGGCTGCCCGGCGCGCGCATACCCCATGGTTGCGAAGCCAACGAGGTTTTCGCGATCCTGCCGCGCGTCGCCGAGGCGGCGCTGAAGACGGCGGGCGCGCGCTATTACGACTGGGGCGTCCGCGGTCTGGAGGACGTCGACAGCCTTTCGCCGGACGAAATTCAACTGCGGCTGGTCTCGTCCTTCGCCACGACGATCGAGGAGGTCGACGCGTTCATCGCGACGGCGGCCGGCGCGCTCGCGTGATATTTCCGTCCCATACTTGCCTTAATCGGGGGGATAGATGACCTCGAACGCCACGGCCCGCGTCGCGCGGGTCCATCGGGAGTGGACCATGATTCAGCATGCTTCGCGCAAGGGCCTGATCGCGCTGGCCGCCATGGCCACGCTGGCCGCCAGCACGCCGGCGCGCGCCCAGTTCTTTGGCTGGTTCGGCGCCCGGACCTTTCCCGAGACCCGGCCCGCCGCGCCGCCCCGCGCGGTGGAATACCGCCTGCGGCGCATGGGCTACAGTCTACTCGGTCCGCTGCGGTTCAATGGCGACGTGGTGCTCGCCGATGTGATCGATCAGGGCGGTCGGCGCGCCCGGCTGGTGATCGACCCGGTCGATGGCGCGATCCTGCAAAAGTTCGCCTCGACCGAGCCGCGGCCGGCGCGCCCGCTGACGCGCGACTCCGAATTCGGCGACGCTCCGGTCGTTCGGGGACCAAGCACGGGTTATCTCGAAAATGGCGACGCGGCGCCCCTGCCCGCGCAACGCGCAAGGCCGCCCGCCGCAGAGGCGCCGCAACCGGGCAAGCCAAAAGCGCCCAAAAAGGTTGCCCGCTCGACGCCCGCCCAACCGCCCGTCGTTGAAACGCCCGCGGCGAACCCGCCCATGCCCGCGCCGGCCAAAACCCCGGCGCCGGCGGCCAGAAGCGAACCGCAGCCCGCCGTCGCCGACACCGCGCCCGCCCCCAAGCCCCCCGTCGCCAAGCCGCCCGTCGCGCCACCGGCGCCCAAGGCTGGCTACGCCAACGGCGTGCCGATCAATCCGCTCGACTGAGGCGCGCGGGTTCAGGCAAACAAAAAGGGCGCCCCGACGGGCGCCCTTTCGTTATTGACCGGGTGAACCGGACTACGCCGCCTTGCGGGCGTCGGCCTCGACGACACGCGGGGCGGACGATCCGATCTCGATGCGGCGCGGCTTGCGCGCTTCCGGCACCTCATGCACGAGCTCGACATGCAACAGGCCGTTGCGCAGGCTGGCGCCGGTCACCTGTACGTGGTCGGCGAGCTGAAAGCGACGCTCGAAGGCGCGGGCGGCGATGCCCTGATAGAGCACCTCGGTGCGGGGCTGGGCGGCCTCGGCTTCCGGCGCCTTGACCTCGCGGGAGCCGCGGATCAGCAGCGTGTTGTCCTTCGTCTCGATGGTCAGTTCGGATTCCTCGAACCCGGCCACGGCGACGCTGATGCGATAATTATTCTCGCCCGTGCGCTCGATATTGTAGGGCGGATAGGTGGGCGCCTGCTCGGGGCCCGTCACCTGATCAAGCAGGGAAAACAGACGGTCGAAACCGACGGTGGAACGGTAGAGAGGCGACAGATCATAGGTACGCATGTAAAGTCCTCCTGAGAAGCGACTCGACGCCCGGCCCCCTGAGAGCGGGGCGCCGCTGAACGCGCGTCCGAATTGGCCCGCGCAGGGAGGAAATGGGAGCCGGCCCCGCCGGTCGCAAGAGGTCTTCGCCATTTTTTGTCGACTTGCCTAATTCCGACTGTTTTGATTAGAATTAAAAACGCTCAACCAGTCCTCAAGGAGGAACGCATGATGGACAGACGCAGCCTGCTGGCGGGAGCCGCCGGCCTCGCGACCATGAGGGCGAGCGCCGCGCTCGCCATGGCCCCGGTTTCGCCCGGCGTGCCCGCGGGCGTGGTCGACAACGCCCCGCTGGAGGCGCTGCCGGGCAAGAAGCCGCTCATCAAGCTGTCCTATCGTCCGCCGAACTTCGAGACGCCGGTCGAGTATTTCCGCGACGCCATCACGCCGAACGACGCGTTTTTCGTGCGCTACCACCTCGCCGACATTCCCCAGGTGGACGCGGCCAAATGGTCCCTGAAAATCGGCGGCGGCGCCAATCCGCTGACGCTGACGCTCGACGACCTCAAGCGCGACTATCCCGCGGTCGAGGTGACGGCGGTCTGTCAATGCTCGGGCAACCGGCGCGGCCTGTCGCAGCCGCACGTGCCGGGCGTCGAATGGGGCTATGGCGCGATGGGCAACGCCCGCTGGAAGGGCGCGCGCCTGAAGGACATTCTGGAGAAGGCGGGCGTTCCCAAGGAGGCGATCGAGATCGTGTTCCGCGGCGCGGATGGCGCGGTCAATCCGAAAACGCCTAACTTCGTCAAGAGCCTGCCCATCTGGAAGGCGCTCGATGAAAACACCATCGTCGCCTACGAAATGAACGGCGCGCCCCTGCCCCACTGGAACGGGTTTCCCGCGCGCCTCATCGCGCCCGGCTGGACCGCGACCTACTGGATGAAACACATCACGGAGATCAGTTTCTCCGACAAGCCCTTCGACGGATTCTGGATGAAGTCCGCCTATCGGGTGCCGCTAGGCCTGTTTCCCTCGACGGATCGTTTCATCAGCCAGGAAACGCCAGCCAATACGCCGATCACCGAGATGATGGTGAATTCGCTGATCACCAGCCATGCGGATGGCGCGAAGGCCAGGGCCGGCGCCTCGCTGTCGATCGGCGGCGTCGCGTGGGACAGCGGCCGCGGCGTGGCGCGCGTCGAGGTATCGACCGACGACGGAAAAAGCTGGCGCGAGGCGACGCTCGGGCCCGACCTTGGTCGCTTCTCGTTCCGGACGTTCAGCTTCGCGCTCGGCAAGCCGCGGCGCGGCAAGCTGTCGGTCATGGCGCGGGCGACGAACAAGGCCGGCCAGACGCAGGTGTCGACGGCGATCTTCAATCCGCCCGGCTACCATCACAACGTGATCCAGAAGATCACGCTCGACATCGCCTGAGGGAGACGACCATGAACCATTCACGACTCATCGTCGCCGCCCTCGCGCTGGGTCTCGCGGGGGCCGCCGCGCGCGCCGACGAATTCGCCATCAAGTTGAAGCCCGGCGAAGGCGTCGACACCGTGCAAAACAATTGCGCGGCCTGCCACAGCCTCGATTACGTGCTGATGAATTCGCCGTTCATGGACGCGAAGACATGGACGGCGGAAGTCACCAAGATGAAGGCGGCCTTCGGCGCCGACATCAATGACACGGACGCCAAGGTCATCGCCGATTACCTGACGAAGAACTACGGCGGCTGAACGGCCGGCGCGGGCAGCAGGGCCTCCAGCGCCGCGATGGCGTCGGCCTCGCCGGCCTTCTTGTCCCAGCGAATGCGGGCGATGCGCGGGAAGCGCATCGCCAGTCCCGATTTGTGCCGGGTCGAGCGGTTCAATCCCTCGAAGGCGATTTCGAGCACGAGGCCATCGTCCGCGCCATGGGCCACCTCGCGCACGGGACCGAAGCGGTTGGTCGTGTTCTCGCGCACCCATTTGTCGAGTTGCGAAAGCTCGGCGTCGGTGAAGCCGAAATAGGACTTTCCGACCGGCAACAAATCGCCGTCGCGCCAGACGCCGAAGGTGAAATCGGAATAGAGCGAGGCGCGCTTGCCGTGGCCGCGCTGCGCGTACATCAGCACCGCGTCAACGTTATAAGGCTCGCGCTTCCACTTCCACCACGGGCCCTTGGGGCGCCCGGTCACATAGACGGAGTCGGCGCGCTTGAGCATGACGCCCTCGGTCGCCGTCGGGCCTTCGCGCCGCATGTCCGCCAGTTCGTCAAACGACGCGAAGGGTACGAGCGGCGACAGATCGAACGCGGCGCCGGGATTTTCGCGCATCAACGTTTCCAGTCGCCGTCTGCGCGCCGCGAAGGGCGTCGCGCGAATATCCTCGCTCGCGTCCAGCAGCAGATCGTAGACGCGCAACAGCGGTGGAAAGTCGCGCAGCATTTTCGCCGTGGGCGCCTTGCGATTGAGGCGTTGCTGCAAATCGGCGAAGGGGCGAATGGCGGCGCCGTCGCGCACGAGCAGTTCGCCATCGAGAATCACGTTGACAAATGTTGACGCCAGCAGCGCCTCGATCATGTCGGGAAAGGCGCCGCTCATGTCCTCGCCGGCGCGCGAATAAAGCCGCGCGACGCGCGCGCCATCCGCGCGGTCGACGACGGCCGCCTGAACGCGCACGCCATCCCATTTCCATTCGGCGATGTAATCGCGCGGGTCGAGCGCCTCCATGTCGGCGGGAGTCAAGGCGTGCGCGAGCATGGGCGCGCGGAACGGCGCGGGGTCGTCGCTGACGGGCCGCGGACCGCGTCCCTCGGCCCATGCGAACAATTCGGCGTAGGGTGGCGCGAGTCCGTGCCAGACTTCCTCGACATCCTCGATGGAAACATCGCCCAAGGCGGCGACGGCGGTCTTGGCGAGGCGCGCGGAAACGCCGATGCGCAGCGCGCCGGTGAGCAGTTTCAACAACGCCCAGCGGCCGGTCTCGTCGAGATCGTCGAGGAAACCCGCCAGCCGCGCCGGCGCGTCGCGCTTGCCGGTCGCCCGCAAGGTTTCGACGATGGCCGAAAGCGAGGGCGCGGGCGCGCGATTGTGATGGCGCGCGGGATCGACGGGCCACATCAGCGCGACGGTCTCGGAGAGGTCGCCAACGAAATCATACGAGAGCGCGAAGAGTTCGGGGTCGACGCGCTCGGCGATCAGCGCGCGCACGGTGGCGGGACGAATACTGGCGACGGCCAGCGCGCCCGTCATGGCGGCGAGCGCGAGGCCGCGATCGGAATCCGGCGTCTCGCGGAAATAGGCCGCGAGCACGCGCAACTTGTTATTGCGCGAGGGCTCCAGCGCGAGACGGTCAAGCAAGGCGGCGAAACGGTTCACGCGGGGCCCTCCGCGGTTTCCTCGTCGCCCTCGCCATAGCCCACGAGGCGCAATGGTCGCGCGTCGATGCCTTGTCCGCCGGCCCAATGAACGAGCGCGTCCTCGGCGCCGTGGGTCACCCAGAGACTTTCGCAACCGGTTTCGAGAATCGTGGCGCGCAGATCGTCCCAGTCCGCGTGATCGGATATTGCCAGCGGCAGTTGCGCGCCACGCTGACGGGCGAAGGCGCGAATGCGCATCCAGCCGGACGCGACCGCCGTGACGGGATCGGGGAACTTGCGCGACCAGACATCCTGAAGGGATGACGGCGGACAGAGGGTGATTTCGCCGGCGAGCGTCGCGCGATCCGCGGCGGAAACCTTCCTGATCTCGCCAAGCGGCGCGCCCGCGCGGGCGTAATAGTCGGTGATTTTTTCCAGCGCGCCATGGATATACAGCGGCCGCTCCCACCCGGCCTCGCGCAACAGCGCCATGACGCGCTGCGCCTTGCCAAGCGAATAGACGCCAACCATGTGCGCGCGATCGGAAAACAGCGCGATGGAGCGCAGCAAGCGATCAACCTCGCCCGCCGCGTCGGGGTGGCGGAACACCGGCAGACCGAAAGTCGCCTCGGAAACGAAGGCATGACAGCGCACGGGCTCGAACGGCGCGCAGGTCGGATCGCGGGCGCGCTTGTAATCGCCGGAGACGACGACACGATAGCCTTTGGACTCGACGAGAATCTGGGCCGAGCCCAACACATGACCCGCCGGATGGAAGCTGATCGCGACGTCGCCGAGCGTAATTCGTTCGCCCGGCGCCATCGCCTGTCGCGACGCGGCGAATTTTTCGCCATACCGCAGCGCCATGATGTCGAGCGTCTCGCGCGTCGCCAGCACGGCGCCGTGCCCGGCGCGCGCGTGGTCGGCGTGCCCATGGGTGATCAGGGCGCGGGCGACCGGTCGCAGGGGGTCGATGTAAAAATCGCCGGCCGGGCAATAGAGGCCGGCGGGGGCGATTGTCAGCACGTCGGACAGGGACATCGCCGCAAGATAATCACTCGCGCCGGCCATGCCAGCCCCGCGCGCCGCATCGGCGATGTCAATCGGCGATCGCGGTCGACGTCGTCAGCCCTGAAGGCCGATCGCGTGCGTGGTTGGCCCCGCGAGGGTTGTGGCGCCGGTCGCCGGCGCCGGCGGCAACAGGTCCGGATGCGCGCGGGCTGCCTCGATCATCTCCCCGCAGGTATAGCCATCGAGCGGATACATCGCGATTCCGTTGTGGAGAATCTGATCGCCCAGGCCTTCCTTCACCAGCACGCGGCGAAGACGCAGCGAAATATCCTCGAGTTCGCGCCGGCGCGACAGCAGCGACACGAAAATCACGATCTCGTCTGGACCCAGCACGCGCACGCCATCGCTCCGGCGCAGGTTGCGCGCCAAGCGTTCGGCCAGATGGGCGATGGGGCTCAGGTCGGGCTTCACGTCCTCGTCGCCCGGCTCGAGCATCGGCGCGAGCTTGAACTGGATCGCGCCAATGACGCGGCCAGCCTGCACGGAGCCCAGCGCGGCGATGCGCACGCGTTCGTCGAAGGACAGATGCGCGCCCTCCGCGCCATAGGGATTGTGCGCGAGCTCGCGCGGCACCCTCTGATATTCGAGCGCTTCGTGGCTGGCGTGGTTGGCGTTCGCGGGCTGTTCGGCGAGCACGACGGCGGCGGACGATTGTTCCGAGGACGCGACCCGTGGCGCGCGTCGGCGGTTCGTCAACCGCGCGGCGAAGGCGACACATCCGACGACAAGGACGCCCAGAAGCCCGACGCCGGCATAATCGAGCACGGCGTTGAACTGCGGGCTTGGCCCCACGGGAGCGGCAATCGCCGGTTCATCGGATTTGCCGGCCATGGATTGAGACGCGGGCAATCGCGGCTCGAAACCCGAGCCGGTGTTGGTGGCCTGATGCGCGGACTGAAGCACGGTTCCGACCCATACGCCCGCGGCGAGAAGGGACAAACCGAACAGGATGTTTCGATATTTGACCATTTGAATGCCGCCTGACGCCAATGCCCCGCGCGCTGATCGAGCCTAGTTCGATCCTTCCAAGTCCAAGCGCCCAAGCGCGCGATGATCGGGAAACATGGCGCGCTATTAACGAAGCTACACGCGCCGCGTGTCGAAAGTATTAAGAAAACCCATTGGTTGCGTATAAAATAGGCGGCAATAACGCCGAATGGCGACGACCTTCCGACTTCAGGCGAAATGCCGCTCGCCCGGCGCGTCGCATTCAACCCTCGGCGCTTCGTCGTCGGGGCCGCGCATCGCGCGCAGCGTCGCCTGCAACTCGTCGATGGCCCGCTCAATGCCGGTGCGCTGACGATGCAGGAGTTCGATCTGGGCGCTGACCTGTTCCGGCCCCAGCGCCAGATCCGCCGCGTCGCCCCGCCGCCCCGCGCGCGCGCGTTCCCTGATTTCAGTCAGGCTGAACCCGAGGCGCTTGCCCTTGAGGATGGTTTCGAGCTGCCGCGTCGCGGCGGAATCGTAAAACCGGGCCCCGTCGATCCGCCGGGGCGAAAGCAGGCCGCGATCCTCGTAAAATCGCAAGGCCCGCATGGTGACCTGATATCGCGCGGCTATCTCGCCGATCGTCAGAAATTCCGTCGATGCATCCGCCACCGCATGGGTAGCCGCGCCGCCAGTCCGCATTGTCCGCTCCACCTGTCGCTCGGGAGCTTCGCCGCGGTCGCCGCGAATCGCCCCGTTCGAGACGATTGAAAGTCGGAAAGAGGGAAAATGCAACTAAAAAGTGTATAAAATATTAAACACAACCTTACTCCGCGTTAAGCGATTTGTGCCGAAATCGGTCAGTCTTAACGCGGTGTTTACCATGTCGGCTCGAAAGTCCGTTTCGGCGATGCTACGAACAAGGCGGTAGTGATTCGCATTTTACCGCCGCGTTCATGGCAGTCTCTTTTGGTCTTTCCGTTTCGGACGCGACATGAACAAGGCGGCTCCCTGGAGCATTAAAGGCGTCGATTTCGACGCGCGGGACGCGGCGCGGGAGGCGGCGCGACGCGCCGGCATGTCCCTCGGCGAATGGCTCAATGACGTGATTTCGGAACAGGCGCGCGACCTTGGCGTGCCCGTCGAGGATGTCGACGAGGATGGCAGGCTGGAAGCCGTCACCGCGCGACTGGCCAGCCTGCAAGGACGCGGACGCCGGCCCGCCCGCCGCGGCGACGCCTATGACGACGACGAAACGCCCGCCCGTCGCGATCGCGCGGGGTCGCGCCCCCGTCTTCCCGTCCGTGAAACCTCCTTTGATCGTCCGCGACGCGATCGCTTCGCCGACGAGGACTATCCGCGCGATTCCGTCGCCAATCCCGAGGCGCTGCTGGACGCCGCGATCCGCGCCTACGAACGCGGCGCGAGCCGCGGCGACAAAAGCAACGCCGCCATGTCGCACGTGGCGCGCAAGCTCGAGGAAATCGAATACCGCCTCGCGCGGCCCGCGGAAGAGCCCGACACCCGCCACGACACGCGGGAGGTCGAGAAGATCGCGCGGCTCGAGGCGCTGACGCGCGACAAGGAAGCCGAGAAATCCGAACGATCGTTGCGCGGCCTTGAACGCCGCCTCGAGGAAATGGCTGGACGGATGGAGGGTGGTCGCGGGTCGGCGACCCCGGTCGCGCCCACCGACGACATCGGTCGCATCGAATCGAAACTGAACCGTCTGATCGACACGCTGAACGCCGCGCCGGCGCGCGCCACGGAGCCGTCCTCGCGACAGGCTTCCATCGCCGCGCCGACCCTCGGCCGCCGCGCCGAGACGCCCGTTCGCGTCGCGCCCGCCGGCGCGCCACGCCTGAACGACGCCATCGCCCAGATTTCACGGCGCCAGCGCGAACTCGACGGAGCGCCCCTCGCCGGAGCGCGCTTCGAGGTCGAGCATGACGCGCCGTCCGCGCGCCAGCACCAGCCCGATCCAACCGTCAACGCATTGCGCGACGACGTCGCGCAACTGGCGCGCAAGCTCGACGAAACGCATCAAATTCTCGCCCTGCGCGAGGCGCCGCGTCCCGCGCCGGCGGCGCAGCCCGATCCCGCGGTCGCCTCGCTCAAGGCCGAAATCGGCCTGCTTGGCCGCCGCCTCGAGGAAACCCAGCAGGCCATCGTCAGCCGCATCGAGCGACAGGCGCGCGATCTGCGCGACACGCCCGCCCAAGTCGACCCCGCCGTCGGCGCGATGAAGGCCGAGATCGCCGCGCTTGGCCATCGTCTCGAGGAAACCCAGCGGACCATCGTCGGCCGCATCGAGCGACAGGCGAAAAACGCCGACCAGAGCGCGCCGGAATTCGACTCGCTGCGTCGTCGCATCGACGAAATGGCGCGATCCCTCGGCGATCTCGCGCCGCGTCAGGATGTCGTTTCGCTCGAGGGCGCCGTGCGCGCGCTCGGACAGAACATCGAGAGCTCGATGCGGATGGGCACGCAGGACGCGATCCTGCGACCCATCGCCGACATGACCGCCGACCTGCGCCGGGCCGTGACGGAACTCGCCCCGGCCAGCGGCGTCGCCAACATCGAACGCGCGATCCGCGAGCTTGGCGCCAAGATCGAACATGGCCGCGACGGCGCCATCGACATGCGCGCGGTTGGCGAGATCCACGCGCAGACGCGCGACATCCGCGATCTCCTGCAAAAGGCGATCATGTCCCCGCCGGCGACCGAAACGGTGGAGCGCCAGATCGCGCGGCTGGCCGATCGCCTGGATCGGACCGACGCCGCGACCGCCGATGACGCGACCGCCAGCGCCGCGGGCGAACCAGGCGCGCCGATGGGCATGATCGAATTGCTCGCCAAGCGCATCGACGACCTCGGTCGCAAGATCGACGACGCCGTCACGCAGGCGGGCGCGTCCAACCAGATCGACGACCTCGTCCGGCGCATGGACGACGTGCAATCGACGCTGGCGACCCGCGTCGAGCCAGTGGACACCAGCGCGCTCGAAAACATGATGCGCGACATCGCCGCCAAGCTCGAGCGCCCGGCGCCCGCCGCGCAAGCCTCCGCGGCGATCGACACGAGCCACATCGAAAGGATGATCAAGGCGGTTGGCGCCCAGTTCGACACGGCGTTGGGCGGGGTCGACGCACGGGTCATCGAGGATTTGCGCGGCGAGGTTTCCAATCTCTCGCGCGCCATGGAGGCGCTCGGCAAGTCGAGCGTCGACGCCGACGTGTTCGACGACATCCGTCGCGACATCGCCCAACTGGCGGCGCGCATGGACATGGCGCCCGCGGCCCCGGCCGCGATCGGGGAGCCCGCTGGCCTACCCGATCTGCGCGCCCATTTCGCCGCGATCGAGGAGCGTCTCGACAAGGTGGACGACGGGCGGCGCGTCCTCGGCTCGATGGAAAGCGCCATCACGGAGCTGTCGCACCGCATCGAGGACGCCCGCCATCTCGCGGTCGACGCGGCCGAAACCGCCGCCCGCAGCGCGGCGCAGATGACCATCAGCGAGGCGCTGGCCCGGCTGCCTGTCACGCAGTCCGCGGGCGACGCCGCGCCAGGCGCCATCACGCGCGAAATCGCCGAACTGCGCGACATGCAGCAGTCGATCGACCGCCGGACCCATTCGACCCTCACCGCCGTGCACGAGACGCTTGAAAAGGTCGTCGACCGTATCGCCGTGCTTGAGGACGAGGTTGGCGACGGCCGCTCCGGCTCGATGCTGGCGACCGGCGACGCGCCCGTGTTCGCGCCCGCCGCGCCCGCGCCGCAAGCCCAGCCCCCCCTGTTCGAGGCCAGCGCGCCGATGGTGCGCCCGCCACGCCCGCTCGACGAAAGCCGCGCCGGACCCGCCGTCGCCAGTTCCTTGTTCGACGAAAGCACGGATGACGACGAGGCGGAGACGCCCCCGCCGCCGCTGGCGCCGGCCGCGACCCGCGCCGACCGGCAGGGCGCGCCGTCCGTGGCGCCGCCGGCGAGCGAGGCGCGCCGCCTGCTCGACGCCGCGCGTCGCGCCGCCCAGGCCAATGGCGAGGCCGTCGCGGCCGCGTCGGCCAAGGACGCCAAGACCAGCAAGGCCGCGCGCCAGAAGGAAGGCGCCGCCGTCGACAAGAAACAGGCCGAGGCGCGCGCCCGCGCGGAGGCCGCCCAGAAGGCCTGGGCGAATTCCACCGAAGCGCAGGGCGAAACGCGCCAACGCATCGCCAGCGGCGTCGCTGGCAAGGTGGTGAACCTTGTTGGCGACCGCAAATACCCGATCATCTTCCTTGTCGCGGCCGGCTTCGTGGCCTTCGGCTCGTGGCAACTGTCGAAACGCTTCCTCCCGGCGACCTCGCAACTTGAAACGGTCGACCAGACGACGGCGAAAACGCCGGAGCGCGTGACGCCAGAGGCCACGCCGCCCGCCGCCGTGGTTCCGGCGACCCCAGACAAAAAGCAGGGCGCGACGCTCGAAACGCCCGCGGCCAGCGCTAAATCCGCCGCGGCGCGGCCGGCGACCGACCCGGCGCCCGTCAGCTCGATCGAGCCGCCGAACGCCGGCCCGTCGAAGGCCGGCGGTTTGCAGGTCGCCGCCGCCAACGGCGACGCCAGCGCTCAATATGAATTAGGCACGCGCTTCGCCGATGGACGCGTGGTCGTGCGCGACCCCAGCCAGGCGATCGAGTGGCTGACCCGCGCCGCGCGGCAGAACCTCGCGCCAGCCGCCTATCGCCTCGGCTCGATCTACGAGCGCGGCGCGGCCGGCGAGCGCAACATTCCCAAGGCGCGCGAATGGTACGCGCGCGCCGCCGAGGCCGGCAATATCCGCGCGATGCACAACATGGCCGTGCTGAGCGCCGAGGGCGCCGATGGCAAGCCCGACTACCCGACCGCGGCCGCGTGGTTCCAGCAGGCCGCCGACTATGGCGTGCGCGACAGCCAGTACAATCTGGCGATCCTCTACGCGCGCGGCCTTGGGGTCGAGCAGAGCCTGACCAAGTCGTGGGCGTGGTTCGCCATCGCCGCCGCGCAGGGCGACAGCGACGCCGCCAAGAAACAGGAAGACGTCGGCGCCCGGCTCGACAGCAAGCAACTGGCCGAGGCGAAAGCCATCGTCGCGGCGTTCCATCCGCGCGCCAGCATCCGGGCCGCCAACGAGGTTTCGCAGCCGCCCGGCGGCTGGGACGCCCAGACCTCGCGCGCCGAGCCGAAGCCATCCTTGCCCTCGATGGTCAAGCCGCCGGCGAAGGGCAAGATTTCGAGCCTTTGATCGCTGGTCCGTTCGCGCCGGTATTCATTCATTGACAGGTCGCCCGGCAAGGGCGACCTTTTTCGCATGACCCTCCACGCCGCGATCCCCTGGCTCACGCGCCTGACTGTTTGTCTGGCGGTCGCCGGCGGGTGCGCGCGCGCCCAAACCGACGAGCCCAATCCCTCGCGCGAGGCGTGGAGCGCGCGCGTCGAGGCCGCGCGCCGCGCCAACGCGGCCTTCGCGGAGGAGGCGCGGCTCGACACGATCGCGCGCGCCGCGGCGCGAAAGGCCGAGCCGGCGATCCCGAAGGGGCGCGTCGAGGACTTCATCGCGGATGACACATTGCGGCGCGGCGATGTCGTCGTGACCGACAAGGGCTTTCGCGTGTTCAACGGCGATGGCGTTTCGCCCGCCACGGCGGAGCGCTTCGTTCCCATCGCCGAGGGCGCGCTGCGCGCGGATCGCAAATCGATCTTGCGGGAGCTTGTTCTTATTGCATCGTGAATGGGGCTTCGATGTTGAGTTCGGCGACGCCTTGATAAATGGTCGTCGAGGCCGACCATTGCGATTTCGCGAGGGATATCTCGACCATGCCCGTCGGGCTTTCCTCGCCGCGCCGCTTCGCCT
>CAIOVE010000064.1 GCA_903861645.1 uncultured Hyphomicrobiales bacterium | reverse complement strand
TCGCTGGGATAGCGCAAACGGCTTCGATCATAACGCGCGCGATTTTCGTTGGTCCACATCAGCGACCCCTCCGAATCAGGTCGCCTCTCTTGAATCACAAACGATTCATTCGATTCAAGAACTCATCGGACAGACACTAAGTCACGCACCACTTCTTCAATTTCAACTCGTACCGCACGCGCTTGCCTTGCTGAAAAGAAATCGAATGCCATCCACCACAGAGGCTTTTCGGAGGCCATTGTTTCGCTGTGCAGGCGCATGACAGCCGCTTTCGCGGCGAGCACACTATCGTTGTCGCGGACCTGCGATGCGAGCGTGTACGCGCGGAATATCGCGCGAAATTGAAATAGCGCCTCGGCCAAGACCTTTTCCGATGCACATCCGAGGTACGCTGCAATCGCCATTCGTGCAAAATGATGATCAGCTCGCTCGCCAGATATCTTTTGCGTCAAGTCCCAAACAAGATCGGCGTATCGCGATTTGAGTAGTGGATGTACAACCGATTCCGCACGGAACTTCCAGTGCGCTACGATATCGCCGTTCGCTTCCGCAATATCCGGAGCGACAAACGGGGTCCCGTCGCCATTGGTGCCGGTTGCAAGAGGGCCAAAGAATGTGCCCCACACCTTCTCGCCACTGTTTTCCACGAGCGTGAATGCCAGAACTTCGCTCCAAGCTCCCAGAGATTGTTCTGGCGTGAGCGTTTGGAGTTTTTGACGAGCGGACGAGAGTTCAGCTTGCATGTCGTGCAAGGTAAAGGCTGTTGTCTGCAAATCGAATTTGGCAATTATTTCTTCTATCGTCTCAGGGACCACCAATACGGTTGATTTCGCATTCATCAAATAACGTCCTACAAGGTAACATCCGACGGGTAATTGCCACGTATATTTCTTGACGCCGTACCCGAAAATTCGCGTCTATTTACTTGTCAGAGCACCTGTGACCAATACAAGAATTACCTGAGCGTAGCATCGACTCAATGATTTCAAAAGCGCGGACGGCTCCGTCCCCACTTTAATGCGCCAGCTCGCGCATCGCGCGTTCCAGCCCTTCGAGGGTCAGCGGAAACATGCGGCCTTCCATCGCCGTTCTGATCATGCCGATGGATTGCGTATAGGCCCAGTGCGCCTCGGACGTGGGGTTGAGCCACACCGTGCGCGGATAGGTGCGCGCCACGCGTTCGAGCCAGACGGCGCCGGACTCCGGATTGTTGTATTCGACCGCGCCGCCGGGCATGGCGATTTCATAGGGGCTCATCGCCGCGTCGCCGACGAAGATCACCTTGTAGTCGGAGCCGAACCTGTGCAGCACGTCCCATGTCGGCGTGCGGTCCTGCCAGCGGCGCGCGTTGTCCTTCCATACGAATTCATAAAGACAGTTGTGGAAGTAGAAATGCTCCATGTGCTTGAATTCGGCGCGCGCCGCGGAGAACAGTTCCTCCACCTGCTTGATGTGCCAGTCCATCGAGCCGCCGATGTCGAAGAACAAGAGCACCTTGACCGCGTTGCGGCGCTCGGGCCGCATTTTCACGTCGAGCCAGCCGCGATGCGCCGTCTCGCGAATGGTGCCGTCGAGATCGAGTTCGTCGGGCGCGCCCGTGCGCGCGAACTTGCGCAGGCGGCGCAGCGCGACCTTGATGTTGCGCGTGCCGATCTCGACGTTGCCGTCGAGATCCTTGAAGGCGCGCTTGTCCCACACCTTCACCGCGCGGTTGTTGCGGTTCTTGTCCTGCCCGATGCGCACGCCCTCGGGGTTGTAGCCATGGGCGCCGAAGGGCGACGTGCCCGCCGTGCCGATCCATTTCGAGCCGCCCTGATGGCGCTCCTTCTGCTCGGCGAGGCGCTGACGCAGTGTTTCCATGAGCTTCTCCCAGCCCATGGCCTCGATCTCTTTTTTCTCGTCGTCGGTGAGATATTTCTCGGCGAGCTTTTTCAACCAGTCGGCGGGAATGTCCGCCTTTTCCATCGCGTCGAGCAGCGATTCGAAGCCCTTGAACGTCGCGCCGAACACCTGATCGAAGCGGTCGAGATTGCGCTCGTCCTTCACCAGCAGCGCGCGCGACAGGTAGTAGAATTCGTCGATCGAATGATCGGCGAGCCCCTTGTCGAGCGCCTGCATGAGGTTGAGATATTCGCGCGGGGTGACGGGCACCCGCGCTTCCTTGAGGGCGGCGAAGAAGGTCAGGAACATGGGTGTCGATCCGGTTCGGAATGGATCATGCCTCGGGTGATTTTTCGCGCCTCGCCCGGTCCGTCGCTAAACTACAGGTGACGTTCGTGGTCCATGCCTTGATGAAGGATACGCACGATTTCCACGCCCGTCGCCGTCTCTCGATAAAATAAAACATGCGATCCCGAGGGATGGCGACGATACCCGGCTCTGATACGCGCGCAATCGCGCCCCAGTTTTGGTTGACGCGCGATGGTCGCCATCGCCGCGTGAAGCTGGCGGATATAGGTCTCCGCCTGATCCAGCCCCCAACGCGCGACGGTGAATTCCCAGATATCGTCGATGTCGGTTTTCGCGCGCGGTGAAAGCGCGAAGACGCTCATTTACGCGCGGCTTCACGCCGTTTGCGCGAGATGAAGTCCTCGACGTCGAAGGGCGTCGCGGGACCACTTTCCTCGCCTTCGATCAGCGCCGCGCGTAGGGCCGCCAACCGTGCTTCCTGTTCCTCGAGCAGGCGCAGGCCGGCGCGCACGACATCGCTGGCCGAGCCATAGCGGCCCTCGGCCACGCGGGCGTCGATGAAGGAACTGAAATGATCGCCCAGCGAGAACGACGTGTGTTTGCTCATGAGTGAGCCTCCATGAACAAAAATACCAATATTTGGTACCTAGCGCAACCTCGTGAACAACGCTTCCGCGTTGCCGCGCGCCACCATCTGGCGTTCGGCCACCGAAAAGCCCGTGTAGGCGTCGAGGCCCGCCGTCTCCGCGTTGGCGACATCCTCGGACACATAGGGATAATCCGTGCCGAACAGGATGCGCGCGGGGTCGGCGAAGGCGCGCAGCGCGTCGAGCGGCGCGGGGTGCCCCGACAGCGCCGTGTCGAACCAGAAGCGCTTGATGTAGGCGAGCGCGCCTTGCGGATAATTCGCCTTCTGCGGCGTCATCTTGTCGAAGATGGAAATGCGATGGGCGAGCATCGGCAGCGTGCCGCCCGCGTGCGACAGGATGAACTTGATGTCGGGCATGCGCTCCATCACGCCGCGCATGATGAGATTGGTCGCCACCTTCGTCGTCTCGAAGGGATAGTCGATCATCATGCGGGGAATGTCGTAGTCGCGCGCCTCCGTGCCCGGCGGATAGCACGGGTGGATGAACACGACGGCCTTGCGGCGGTTGAGTTCGGCGTAAACCGGCTCGAAGTCCTGATGGCCGATGTAGCGCTCGTCGACGCTCGTCAGCAGGCAGACGCCGTCAAGCTTCAACACGTCGAACACGCGCTCGATTTCCTTCAGCGCGGCGTCGACGTCGGGCAGGGGCAGGAAGGCGAAGCCGCCGAAGCGGTCGGGGCGCCTGGCCGCGGTCTCCGCGAGAAAATCGTTGCAGCGCATGGTGAGGGCGCGGGTTTGCGCGAGATCGCCGAACCAGACGCCGGGCGAGGTGAAGGAGAAGATCGTGGTGGCGATGCGCTGGTGGTCCATCAGCGCCAGCGACCCCTCCACGCTCCATTCGGGAAAGCCGCGATAGGCCGAGCCGGTGATGCCGGCGCCACGCTGGGCCTCCTTGTAGAATTCGGGCAGCACGTGGTGGTGAACGTCGATGCGCGCGGATGTCAGGGTCATGGCTTTCCTCCGCGCGCTTTCTAGCCGTCGCGGCGGCTCCTGCAAAGCGCGTGTTTGATCGAAATCATGGGCGGGCGGCGCGCGGCGGGCGAGACTGCGATCATGATTCGAAAATTCGTCGTCATCGCGGCCCTGTTTCTCATCGCCGCGCCGCCCGTCGCTCACGCCAAGGACAGTCCCGCGCGCGGCCGGAAAATCGCCGAGCGCAACTGCCAGAAGTGTCACGCCGTCGGCCCGACGGGCGCGAGCGCCAATCCAAAATCGCCGCCGTTTCGCACGCTGGCGCAACGCTATCCGTTGAAGGATCTGGAAGAGTCGATGGCCGAGGGCCTCATGGTCGGTCACGAGGGGCCTGAAATGCCCCTGTTCGAGTTTCGACCCTCGCAGATCGGCGATATCATGGCCTATCTGCGGACGATTCAGGTCAGGCGCTAGACCGGGGGTTGCGCGCGCGCGTGAACCCGTACAAGACTCTCGCCGACCAGGGAGAGGGTCTCATGCGTTATCTGCACACGATGGTTCGCGTCGCCAATATCGAGAGCGCGCTCGACTTTTATTGCAACAAGCTCGGTCTCGTCGAAGTGCGCCGCGTGGAGAGCCAGCAGGGCCGCTTCACGCTGATTTTCCTCGCCGCGCCGGATGACGCCGAGGCGGCGCGCGAAAAGGCCGCGCCCTGCGTCGAGCTGACCTACAACTGGGATCCCGAGAATTATACTGGCGGCCGCAACTTCGGCCATCTCGCCTATCAGGTCGACAACATCCACGATGCCTGCGCGCGGCTGCAAGCCGGCGGCGTCGTCATCAATCGCCCGCCGCGCGATGGTAAAATGGCCTTCGTGCGCTCGCCCGACGGCATCTCGATCGAACTATTGCAAAAGGGCGACGCGTTGACGCCCGCCGAGCCGTGGCTGTCCATGCCCAATACCGGCGCCTGGTGAGACCAGCGGCCGGCGCCATGAGCGCCGGCCCTGGCCATTGACGTCGCCGCTACCAGAAGAAGCGACGGCGATAATACACGCGCCGGGGGCGATAATAATAAACGCGCCGCGGGCGCCGATAGTAATAGACCCTGCGGACAGGCCGCCGGTAATAGACGCGACGCCGGCGAACCCAATAGGATTCCCGAGCGTTCGCGGCGGGCAGATCGGCTTCCGCCACGGTTTCGGCGGGCGCGTTCGCCATGGACGCGGGCTCCGCGCGGGCCTCGTCGACATGCATCAACACCGGCGCGGCGGCGACAGCGGCGACGCCAAGCAACGCCTTCAGAAAGCGACGTCTCTCCATCACGAATCCTCCAGTTTGAACGCGCGGCGCGCGTTCTGTTGACGGCCATGCGCTCCCGGGGGAGACGCCCGCGCGTCGCGCGGGGCGACCGAGGAGCCAAGTGTCACGCAAACCCGCGCCGCGCGCAATGCCCGCGGGCGCGACACGTGCGCCGCCGCACATGGCGCGAGGGCCGAACGCGGCGGTCGCGTCCATTGACGCGGCGATGGTTTGCGCCTTGAATTAGCTCAAGCGTCGCGCCGGGATCCGATCTTTCCCGCGAAAACGCGCCGCATTGGAGGAAACACATGCGCGTTTCGCATCTCTTGGCGGGCGTGGCCTTGGCCGCGTTCGCGTTTGTCGGCGCCGCGTCGGCGGCGTCCATGTCCGGCGTCATTACCGGTCCCGATGGCAAGCCCTTCAAGGGCGCCTTCGTGCAGGTCCGCAACGCGGCCATGCACATGACCGTCAGCGTGCTCAGCGACAGGGACGGCAAGTATCTCGCGCCGGATTTGCCGGATGGCGAATATCGTTTGTCCATTCGCGCGCCCGGCTTCAAGGGCGATCCCAAGGGTGGCGTGAAGCTCGCCGGCGCGCAGGCGGAAACCGCCGATTTCGCGCTGAAGAAGGGCGAGGTGCGCTGGGCCGACCTGTCGATCCAGCAGGGCGAGGCGCTGATGCCCGATCACAAGGGCAAGGACATGCTGTTTGGATTGTGCATGGCCTGTCATGGCTTTCAGTCGCGCATGGCGTCGGTGTCGCGCGACGAGGATGGCTGGCGCGACCGCGTCAATTACATGCGCAAGGACATGGGCTTCTTCGTTTCCGATCCGCGCTTTGGCCTGACGGACCAGAAGGCCGAGGAAGTCGTGCAATATCTCGCCTCGATGTTCTCCGAGGATTCCATTCTGCCGAAGTCGCCGACTGAATTGCCAAAATACAAGGACGTCGCGCGGAGCTTCTCCGACGACGCCAGCAAGATCGTCTATGTCGAATATGAAATGCCCGGCGGCAATCGCATGCCGTGGAGCGCGAAGCCGGATGGAAAGGGGAGTTTCTGGATTCCCTATTACGGCAAGGCCAACAAGATCGGGCGCCTTGATCCGAAGACGGGCCACGTCGACGAGTTCCCGGTGAACTTCACGGGCACGGCGCTCATTCATTCCGCCGTGCCCGCGCCCGACGGCACGATCTGGTTGACCGAGCAGGGCGCCAACCAGATCGCCCATCTCGATCCCGCCACGGGCAAGGTCACCGAATATGGCGATGGCCTGCGCAAGCACACCGCCGTCGTCGATCCCCGCACCGGCATGGTCTGGTCGACCGGCGGCCTGACGCGGTTTGATCCGAAGACCGAGCAGTTCGAGGCGGTGAAGTCCGTGCCATCGTCCTATGGCATATCGCTCGACAAGGACGGCAACGCCTGGTTCGCCGAAATGGTGTCGAACGGCAAGATCGGCAAGGTCGACGCCAAAAGCGGCGACGTGAGGAAATGGTCGTTGCCGACGGTGACGGGAACGCCGCGCCGCATCGTCTATAATCAGGCCGACGATACCGTTTGGTTCGCCGAATTCGCCGCCGGCAAGATCGGCCATTTCGATCCGAAGACGGAGTCGACGCAGGAGTTCGTGCTGCCCGGTCCGAAGGCGACGCCCTATGCGCTCGGCGTCGATCGCGACGGCATGGTCTGGTATTCGTCCGAGCATATGGACGTGATCGGCAAGCTCGATCCCGCGTCCGGCAAGGTGACGGAATATCCGACGCCGCGGCCGGAAAATTCCATGCGCGACTTCTTCCTCGACGATCAGGGCCATATGTGGTTCGGCTCGCCGCCGAACGATCGTGTTGGCTATTTCTACGTGAGGAAATAGATCATCGAGGCGACCTTCGCCCCTTGGCGGGCGACGGGCTTTTGCCGGTGGCGCGCGGCGTCTCGCGCGTCGCGTTAAGTCCATAGCCCTTGAAGCGCTCGACCGTGCGCATGATTTCATCGTCGGGCAGCACGACGGGCTCGCCCATCTGCGTCGCGATGTAGGTTTGCCGCGCCAGCGTTTCGAGTTCCACCGCGCGCCACAGGGCCTCGTCGGCGTCCCGCCCGATCACGATCATGCCATGGCTGCCGAGCAGCACGGCGTGACGATCGCGCAATCCCTCCACGGCCAGCGCCGAGAGTTCCGCCGTGCCATAGGGCGCGTAATCCGTGCAGCGAACATCGGGTCCGCCAAAGGCGGCGATCATGTAGTGGGTGGCGCGCAGCGGCCGCCGCAACATCGCGAAGGCCGTGCAATGGGTCGCGTGCGTGTGCACGATGGCGCCGGCGTCGGGCCGCGCGCGGTAGATGTCGAGATGAAACCGCCACTCGCTGGAGGGCTTCAGCGGCCCCGTCCAGGCGCCCGCGCCGTCGAGCGCCATCCGCGCGATCATGCGCGGCGTCAGCGTGTCATAGGGCGTGCCGCTGGGGGTAATGAGCATGGCGTCCCCATGCCGCGCGGAGACGTTGCCCGCGGTGCCTTCGTTCAGTCCCAGCGCGTTCATGGCGCGGGCCTTGGCGATGACCGCGCGTCGGCTGGCCGCTTCCGTCGGGATCATGCGCTTCATCCGGGTGAATCCTCCGCGTTCATCTACAACTTTAGGCCAAGGGGCGCTGTCAAGATCGCATCGCGGATTGACACAAATGCTTCACGTATGACCAATCGACCCAATTGTGGGCGCCCGTGGGGACGGGCGACCCAAAGGAGGGGTTTTCATGATCAACCGTCGTACCTTTGCCACGGGCGCGCTCGCCGCGCCGGCCATTCTTTCCTTGTCGCGCGGCGCTTTCGCCGGTCAGAAACTGAAGATTTCGCATCAGTTCCCCGGCGGTTCAATCACCGAGGGCGATTTTCGCGATCGTTTGTGCCGCCAGTTCGCGGTCGCGCTGGAAAAGCGCACCGCCGGCGCCCTTGGCGCGGATGTCTATCCCGATTCCTCGCTGATGAAGGTGAACGCCCAGTTTTCATCGATGCGCAAGGGCGCGCTCGACATGAGCTTCTACCCGCTCGCCTACGCGGGCGGCGAGGTGCCCGAGCTCAACATCACGCTCATGCCCTGCCTGGTGTCGTCCTATACGCAGGGACAGGCGTGGAAGACCGCGCCCATCGGCAAGGAAATCGCCCGCGTCTGTCAGGAAAAGGGCATCGTCATCGTCAGTTGGATCTGGCAGGCCGGCGGTTGCGCCAGCCGCGGCAAGCGCCTGCTGACCGTCGAGGACGCGCCGGGCATGAAGGTGCGCGGCGGCTCGCGCGAAATGGATCTCATGTTCAAGGAAGCCGGCGCCGCCGTTGTGTCGCTGCCCTCGAACGAAGCTTACGCGGCCATGCAGACCGGCTCGATCGACGCGGCGGTCACCTCCTCGACCAGCCTGATTTCCTTCCGCATGGAGGAACTCGCCAAGCATCTGGCGGGCGGCGGTGGAAAATCCTACTGGTTCATGTTCGAGCCGCTGCTGATGTCGAAGGCCGTGTTCGACGCCCTGCCCAAGGACCAGCGCGACGCCATCATGGCGACCGGCGAGGAGATGGAGGCCTTCGGCTATGACGCCGCCAAGGCCGACGACAAGACCGTCGTCGACGTCTACGGCAAGAAGGGCGTCGAGATTCACGCGATGACCGATGACGTGCTCGGCAAGTGGCGCGAACTCGCCCGCAAGAGCGCGTGGAAGGACTACAGCGCCAAATCCGAGAACGCCGCCAATCTGATGAAGCTCGCCATCGAACTCGCGGAGAAGACGGCGTGAGCGGAGGCGTCGCCGACGCGTCGTCGACCGCGCTTGTTCCAGATGGGCCGCTCGGCCGCTTCGTGGTCGCGCTGTTTGATCGGCTCGATCGCGTCCTGCTGGTCGCGGCGGCGATCGCCGCGGTGTTGGGCGCGCTCGTGCTGACCGAAAGCGTCGTCGTGCGCTATCTGCTCAGGCAAAGCACCGACTGGCAGGACGAAACGACGGTGTTCCTGCTCGTCGGATCGACGTTTCTGTCGGCGCCCTATGTCCAGTCTATCCGAGGCCATGTCGCCATCGAGGCGCTGGCGGAAATCCTGCCCGCGCGCGTCAATCGCTGGCGCGTCGCGCTCGTCGATCTCGTCAGTCTCGCCTTCTGCGCCTTCTTCGCGTGGAAGTCGTGGACCCTGTTCGACGAGGCCTGGGTCGACGGCCAGACGACGTCGTCGAGCTGGGGCCCGCCCCTGTGGATTCCCTACGCCACCATGGCGACGGGCATGACGTTGCTGACGCTGCGCATCGCCTTGCAGGCCTGGCTGGGGCTGGGCGGAGGCAGGCGCCCGTGAGCGAACTCACCGTCGGATTGATGTATGGCGGCGCCACGCTCGCCGCCATGTTCGCGGGCGTGCCGATCGCCTTCGCGCTCGGCTTCGTCGCCGTCGCCTTCATGTATTTCTTCATGCCGCACGCCTCGCTCGATACGGTGGCGCAGAACGTCTACGAGGAAATGTCCTCGATCACCTTGCTGTCGATTCCGCTGTTCATTCTCAAGGGCGCGGCCATCGGGCGCTCGCGCGCCGGCGCCGATCTTTATTCGGCGCTGCATGGCTGGATGTATCGCATCCCCGGCGGTCTCGGTATCGCCAATGTTTTCGCCTGCGCGCTGTTCGCCGCGATGGCGGGTTCGTCGCCCGCGACCTGCTCGGCGATCGGGTCGGCGGGCATTCCGGAAATGCGCAAGCGCGGCTATCCGCCGGGTTTCGCCGCGGGCATCATCGCCGCTGGCGGCACGCTGGGCATCCTGCTGCCGCCCTCGATCACGATGATCCTCTACGCGGTCGCCGCGGAGGTTTCGCTGGGCCGTCTCTTTCTCGCGGCGCTTGGCCCCGGCCTGCTGATGGTCGTCTTGTTCGCGACCTACGTGGGCTTCCAGTACCGGTTCGAGGAGCGCAAGGCCGCGACCGCCTTCGAAACGAAGGGCGTTTCGTCCGTCCTTCTCAATCAGGAAGCCTATACGCGCGCGCAGAAGCTGGCCCTGTTGCCGCGCGTGTTGCCCTTCGTGCTGCTGCTGACGGGCGTGATGTTCGCGCTTTATGGCGGCTACGCCACGCCGTCGGAGACGGCGGGCCTCGGCGCGATCCTCGCGCTCGCGCTCATCGCCGTCATCTATGGCGTCTGGCGCGCGCGCGACATCGCGCCCATTCTCGCTGCGACTTTGCGCGAATCGACCATGCTCATGCTGATCATTGGCATGTCGTTGCTCTATTCCTACGTGATGAGCTACCTGCATATCTCGCAATCAGCGGCGCAGGCGATCGTCGCGCTGGGCCTCGGCAAATGGATGCTGCTGACGGTCATTCTGCTGATGGTGGTGGGCCTTGGGTTTTTCCTGCCGCCCGTGTCGATCATCCTGATGACCGCGCCGATCATCCTGCCGCCGCTCAAGGCCGCGGGCTTTGATCTCATCTGGTTTGGCGTGGTGATGACGATTGTCATGGAAATGGGCCTCATTCATCCGCCCGTGGGTCTGAACCTGTTCGTCATCAAGAACATCGCGCCGGATATTCCGCTGGGCGCGATCATCCGTGGCGTGCTGCCCTTCGTCGGGTTGATGATCCTGACCATCGTCATTCTCAGCCTCGCGCCGGGCATCGCCATCTGGCTGCCGACGGCGGTGATGAAATAGGGCGCTTGACCCGCGCGCCCGGACGCGGGATCAAGTTCGCCTTCGTCACTGAGAGGGACTTCCATGACCGAACTGACACTCGCCCTGGCGCAAAAGCTGCTGGCCGATACGCTCGCCCATTGCCGCGCAAACAAGTTCAATCCCATGTCGGTCGTCGTTCTCGACGCCGCCGGCGGCGTGAAGGCCGCCGCAAGCGAGGACAACACCACCTTCCTTCGCTGGCGCGTCGCCCATGGCAAGGCCTATGGCGCGGTGTCGCTTGGCATGCCCTCGCGCCGGCTGAACACCATGGCCGCCGAGCGTCCGCACTTCATCAACGCGCTGGTGGGCCTGACCGACGGTCAGCTCGTGCCCGTGCCGGGCGGCGTCGCCATTCGCGACGCCAGCAAGAAGATCATCGGCGCCATCGGCGTCTCCGGCGACACGTCGGACAATGACGAGGCGGCGGCCGTCGCCGCCATCACGGCGGCCGGTCTCGTCGCCGATCCGGGCTGACCCAGCCGTCGGACGAACAGTCGTCGCTCCCAAACGAGCGTCGCGGCCCCGCCGCGGCGCTCGCCCCTTTTTGGCCGCAATAGTTGATCGATGTTAACGAATTAGCTGGCTTTTCGCCGCTTGTCGGTCACGAAGCCGTCGCCTTCGCCCTCTAGGTCTGGCTCCGGGTTGGGCGATGCACGTCGCCGAAACGGGATGGTCATCGACATGGCGCGAAATCGAAAGGGATGGGAGCCAGCCATGCTGCTCGCTGAAATCGTCAACTCCTGCACGAACGACAAGGTCGCGGAAGCCGCGGTCGCCTCCATCGGCGGCGCGTTTTACGAGGATGTCGCGCGCTCCGCCTGCCGCCGCGAGATGAGCGTCGGCGCGCTGGTCGCCGCGCTGGTGCTGCGCTTCGCGTGGCGCGCGGACGAGCCGGAAATGCGCGCGTTGATGCGCGCCGCGACGGGCGCTCCCGCGCCGGTGCTCGCGGGTCTCGAACATATTCTTGAGAGCATGATCGACGAGGACGACGATGTTCGCCATCGTCGCGCGCCCGGCGCCGTGCGCACCCGCGGACAGATCGCCGCCGCGGCGTGACGCGCGCGTCAGCCCCCCGTTGACTGGCGCGTCCACGGACGCGTCCCGACAGGCGCCTCGGCGCCGAGGCCGGGCTGATAAAAATGCGATACGCCGGGAACGCGGCCTTCCTGCAGCGCCTGTTCGGTGACGGCGTCGGTGATCTCGAAGGCGTCGAAGCCGCTGCGTTGCATCAACTGAATCTGGTCGCTGAGCACTTCGCCGACGGCGCGGATTTCACCGGTGAAGCCATGACGGTCGCGCAGCAGGCGCGCGAGGGAAAAGGCGCGTCCGTCGCCATATTTCGGAAACGAGAGAGCGATCACCGAAAAGCGCTTGATGTCCTCGGCGATCGCATCGAGCCGCGTGCCCGGTTCGATGCGTACGCCCAGCGGCACATTCGAACCGTCGAACGCGTGGCGCTCCTCCATCCACCAGTCGAAGGGAAAGATGACGTGACCGGAAACCGGCGCGGCCTCGCCGTCCGGCAACGCGCGCCAGCGATCCTCGATGAATGTGCCGTTCTTGTAGAGGGCCATGTCCGTTTCCGAGCCTTTGTTTAGATGTCAGCGCCCTTGTCGCGCTCGTAAAGCGCTTTCTTGAAGGGCGCCATGCCGAGCCGGCGATAGGCGGCGAGGAAGTCCTCGCCGGCGTCGCGCCGTTCAGCGATATAGGTGTCGATGATGGTCTCGATCGCGCCGACGATGTCCTGCTCCGAAAAACCGGGGCCGGTGATGTCGCCGACCGAGCAGGTCTCGTCGCCCGAGCCGCCAAGCGTGATCTGGTAGGTTTCCACGCCCTTGCGCTCAAGGCCGAGAATGCCGATGTGGCCGACATGATGATGGCCGCAGGCGTTGATGCAGCCGGAAATCTTGATCTTCATGGCGCCGATTTCGCGCGCCCGCTCGCCCTCGCCGAAATGCGCGGAGATGCGCTGCGCGACGGGGATCGAGCGCGCCGTCGCCAGCGAGCAATAATCGAGGCCGGGGCAGCAGATGATGTCGGACACGAGCCCGACATTGGCGGTCGCGAGGCCCTTGGCCGCGAGCGCGTCGTAAATGGCGGGCAGATCGTCGAGCGCGACGTGCGGCAGCACCAGATTCTGCTCGTGCGAGACGCGGATTTCGTCATGGCCGAATTTTTCCGCGAGGTCCGCGACGAGTTCCATCTGCTCGGCGGTCGCATCGCCGGGAATGCCGCCGATGGGTTTCAATGAAATCGTCAGCACGCCATGGCCCGCGACCTTGTGCTGGCTGAGGTTGGTGTCGACGAAGGCGGCGAATTTCGCGTCGCTGGCGCGGCGCGCGTCGAGCGCCGCCGAGCGGGCGGGCTTCGATGGCAAGGCCGGCGGCGCGAAATAGGCGCGGATGCGCTCGACTTCCGTCAATGGCAACTTCAGTTCATCGGGCTTCATCGCGGCGAATTCCGCCTCGACCGCCGCGCGGAATTTTTCAAGACCCATCTCATGCACGAGGATCTTGATGCGCGCCTTGTATTTGTTGTCGCGACGACCATCGAGATTATACACGCGCACGATCGCCTGCGTGTAGGCGACGAGATCGCCGATCGGCAAGGCTTCATGCAATTTGTGCGCGACCATCGGCGTGCGGCCCTGACCGCCGCCGACATAAACGTCGAAGCAGGTCTCGCCCTTGTCGTTGCGCGTGAGTTGATAGCCAATGTCGTGCGTCTGGATAGCGGCGCGGTCGTGCGGCGCGCCCGTCAGCGCCAGCTTGAACTTGCGCGGCAGGAAGGTGAATTCCGGATGGATCGACGACCACTGGCGCAGGATTTCCGCGTAGGGTCGGGGATCCTCGATCTCGTCGGCCGCGGCGCCGGCGAAATGATCCGCCGTGACGTTGCGGATGCAATTGCCGGAGGTCTGGATCGCGTGCATCTCGACTTCGGCGAGATGCGCGAGCACCGCGGGAATATCCTTCAGTGCTGGCCAGTTGAATTGCAGGTTCTGCCGCGTGGTGAAGTGGCCGTAACCCTTGTCGTATTCGCGCGCGATGAAGGCGAGCTTGCGCATCTGCCGCGCCGACATCGTGCCATAGGGCACGGCGATGCGCAGCATGTAGGCGTGCAGTTGCAGATAGACGCCGTTCATCAGCCGGTGCGGACGGAACTGGTCTTCCGTCAATTCGCCGGCCAGACGGCGCTTCACCTGATCGCTGAACTGGGCGACACGGTCCGCGACAAACGCGGCGTCGAATTCATCGTAGCGGTACATGTCGGGCTCCGTGCGCGGCGGCGTCAGCCGGCGGTCGCTTGCTTGCCATGGTCTGGGCGCACCGTGGGGCCGGCCGCGCGGATGCGGTCACGAATGTGCCGGGCTTCGAGCCCGCGCGACGTTTGCGCCACATCCATGGGCTGAATGTCAACAACGAGATTGCGCGCCACGGCCGCCTGTCCCCGCGCGAGGCCTAATTCCACGCTGGCCTTGTCGGCGAAAACCTCGGCGTCGCCGAGCCGCTCGACCCAGTGGTCGCCAACGGCGAGGAACACGACGATCCCGTCGTCCAGACGGTTGGCGGAAACGACCTGTGGCATTTGCGATCCGGCGCGGTTAGAGTTTGAGGGCTGCATAGCCTAAATCACAGACATGGGCTAGATATTATCTTTAAATACAGATAGGTTCTGTAGATAAATCATGTTCGCCGCCTTTATCCAGCCGCTGATCGCCGCCTACGGCCTGTGGGCGGTTTTTTTCATTGTCATGCTGGAGAGCGCCGGCGTGCCCATGCCGGGCGAGACGGCGCTGGTCTCCGCGGCCATATTCGCCGGCGTCACGGGCGATCTCGATATTCTCGTGGTGATCGCGGTCGCCGCGAGCGCGGCGATCATCGGCGACAACATCGGCTTCTGGGTTGGCCGCCGCCATGGCCTGCCGCTCATCCGCCGCTACGGGCGCTTCATCGGCCTTGATGAGCGCCGGCTGGCGCTCGGCGATCTGCTGTTCGAGCGCCACGGCGCGAGCATCGTCTTCTTCGGGCGCTTCGTCGCGTTCCTGCGCATCTTCGCCGCGCTGCTGGCGGGCGTGCACAAGTTTGGCTGGGGGCGCTTTCTGCTTTTCAACGCGCTGGGCGGCGTCGTCTGGGCGACGATCTTCGGCCTCGGCGGTTACGTGTTCGGCGACACGATCACGCGGCTGAGCGGTCCGCTGGGCGTCATCGCCTTTATCCTGGCGGTCGCTGGAATCGTCGGATTCTGGTGGCTGGCCCGCCGCAAGGAAGAACAGTATTTCGCCCGCATGGAGCGGGAGATCGCCGCGCGCCCCGACAAAGACGACAGCGCGCCGCCGTCGCCCTGAACGGTTCTACAGCGACGCTTTAAACCGGCGGGCGATTTCGCCCACCATGCCGCGCCGGAACGCCAGCACGCAGGCGACGAAGATCACGCCCTGGATCACCTGCACCCACTGCCCGAGCCCGGCCAGATACTGCTGCATGGCGGTGATGACGAAGGCGCCGACCACAGGACCAAAGATCGTGCCGAGGCCGCCCACCAGCGTCATCAGCACGACCTCGCCGGACATCCCCCAATGCACGTCGGTGAGCGAGGCATTCTGCGCGACGATGACCTTGATGCCGCCCGCCAGACCCGTCAGCGCCGCCGACAGAACGAAGGCGAGCAGCTTGTAGCGATCGGTCTTGTAGCCGAGCGAGATGGCGCGCGGTTCATTCTCGCGGATCGCCTTGAGGATTTCGCCGAAGGGCGAATTGATGGTGCGATAGATCAGCAGGAACGCCAGCAGGAACAGGCCCAGCACGGTATAATAAAGCCCGTAGGGCTTCGACAGATCGATCAGGCCGAGGAATTTGCCCTGCGGCACGCCCTGAATGCCGTCCTCGCCATGGGTGAAGGGCGCTTGCAGGTAGATGAAATACATCATCTGCGACAGCGCCAGCGTCGTCATGGCGAAGTAGATGCCCTGTCGGCGAATGGCGATGAGGCCGATCACCACGCCGAGCGCCGCGGCGGCGATCACCGCGATCAGGATGGAAAGTTCCGGCGACAGGCCCCACACGCGCGCAGCGTGGCCGCCGACATAGCCCGCCGTGCCCAGAAACACCGCGTGACCGAAGGACAGAAGGCCGACATAGCCGATCAGCAGGTTGAACGCGCAGGCGAACAGCGCGAAGCACAAGGCCTGCATGATGAAATAGGGATAGACGAGCCCGGTCGGCGGCAGAATGGCCAGTATCAGTGCCATGCCGACGAAGGTCTTCAACTCCGTGTTGAACCCGCGCGCGCCGGACGGCGCGGATTGCGTGTCGATCGCGGCGGCCATTTACGAAGCCCTTCCGAAAAGGCCATTGGGTTTCACCATGAGCACAATGGCCATGATGACGAACACGACCGTGTTCGACGCCTCCGGGTAGAAATACTTGGTCATGCCCTCGACGATGCCGAGCGCGAACCCCGTGAGGATCGAGCCGAGAATCGAGCCCATGCCGCCGATGACGACGACCGCGAAGACGACGATGATGAGGTTCTCGCCCATCAGTGGACGGACCTGATTGATCGGCGCGGCGAGCACGCCGGCCAGCGCCGCGAGCCCGACGCCAAACCCGTAGGTCAGCGTGATCATGCGCGGCACGTTGATGCCGAAGGCGCGCACCAGCGCGGGATTTTCCGTTGCCGCGCGCAACAGCGCGCCAAGCTGCGTCTTCTCGATCGCGAACCATGTCGCGAAGCACACGACGATGGAGAAAACCACGACCCAGGCGCGATAGTTCGGCAGGAACATGAAGCCGAGATTCTGCGCGCCCGTCAGTTGCGGCGGAATGGCGTAGGGCAGGCCCGACGAGCCGAAGAAATTCTGGAAAACGCCCTGAATGATCAGCGCGAGGCCGAAGGTCAGCAATAGGCCATAGAGATGATCGAGGTTGGCCAGCCGGTGCAGCATCGTGCGTTCGAGGAATATGCCGAAGGCGCCGACAATGATCGGCGACAGCGCCAGCGCGCCCCAATAGCCGATGCCCGCGTAGGTCAGCAGAAAATAGGCGCAGAACGCGCCCATCATGAACAAGGCGCCATGCGCGAAATTGATGATGTTCAGCAGGCCGAAAATCACCGCCAGCCCGAGGCTCAGCAGCGCGTAGAACGATCCGTTGATCAGGCCGACAAGCAACTGCGCGAACAGGGCTTGCGTCGAGATATTGAACATGGCGGGTTCCGAATGGCGCGTGGCCCTCCCCGCGTGCGGGGCGGGGAGGGCCGTCGCGATTTACTTCTTCAGCAGCGAGCAGGTGCTCTGGGCGAGGGGCGTGAAGGCTTCCTCGGCCGGGATGGTGGCGATCAGCTTGTACAGATCCCATTCGCCCTTGGACTCCGCGGGCGACTTGACCTCGAACAGATAGCCGGGGTGGATCTTGCGGCCATTGGCCTGAATGAGACCCTTGCCGAACAACGGATCATCCGTCGGGATTTCCTTCATGCGGGCGACGACCTTCGCGCCGTCATGCGGATTGCCGCCCATGTCCACGAGCGTCTTGAGGTAATGCGTGACCGACGCATAGACGCCGGCCTGCACCATGGTCGGCATCTGCTTGTTCTTCATGCGCTCCGAGAAGCGCTTGGCGAAGGCGCGCGTGTTGTCGTTCAGATCCCAGTAGAAGGTCGCGGTCAGTTGCAGGCCGCCCGCGAGTTTCGGCGTCAGGGCGTGCGCGTCGGAGGCGAACATCAGCAGCGCCGCCAGTTTCTGGCCGCCGGCGGTGATGCCGAATTCCGCCGCCTGCTTGATGGCGTTGGTGGTGTCGCCGCCCGCGTTGGCGAGGCCGATGATCTTGGCCTTCGAGGCCTGCGCCTGCAGCAGGAACGAGGAGAAGTCGGAGTTGCTGAGCGGATGCTTCACGCCGCCGACGATCTTGCCGCCATTGGCGACGACGACGGCGGTCGTGTCGCGCTCGAGCGCGGCGCCGAAGGCGTAGTCGGCGGTCAGGAAGAACCACGTGTCGCCGCCCGCCTTGGTCACCGCCTTGCCCGTGCCGTTGGCGAGCAGATAGGTGTCGTAGGTCCAGTGCACGGTATTGGGCGTGCAGGCCGAATTCGTCAGGTCGGAGGCCGCGGCGCCCGAGTTCATGTAAACGAGGTTCTTGTCCTTGGCGACGCCGGCCACGGCCAGCGCGACACTCGACGTCAGCACGTCGAAGATGCCGTCGACCTTGTCCTGATCGGCCCACTGGCGCGAAATATTCACGCCGATATCGGGCTTGTTCTGATGATCGGCCGAGACGACGTCGATCTTCCAGCCCTTCGCGGCGAGGCCGGAATCCTCGATCGCCATCTGCGCGGCGGCGGTGGAGCCCACGCCGCCGACGTCGGCGTAAAGGCCGGCCATGTCGGTCAGGACGCCGATCTTGACGTTCTTGTCCTGTGCGAGGGCCGCGCCGCCAAACGACATCGCGGTCGTCAACGCCAGTATCGAAGCTGTAAGTCTCATCGATGCTCTCCTTGCCTGTTTCCCGCCCCGGATGTCATCAGACGCCGAGGTATGCGTGCAGCTTTTCCATGTTCGCCTCGAGTTCCGAATTGGCGAACGTGTCGATGATCTGGCCGTGTTCCATCACGTAATACCGGTCCGCCACGGTGGAGGCGAAACGGAAGTTCTGCTCCACGAGCAGAATCGTGAATCCGCGGTCCTTCAGTTTCTTGATGGTCAGGCCGATCTGCTCGATGATGACGGGCGCGAGGCCTTCCGTCGGTTCGTCGAGCATCAGAAGCTTGGCGCCGGTGCGCAGAATGCGGCCAATCGCCAGCATCTGCTGCTCGCCGCCCGACAATTTCGTGCCCTGGCTCGCCATGCGCTCGCGCAGGTTGGGGAACAGTTCGAGAATAGCGTCGACATCGAGACCGCCGGCCATGATTTTTGGCGGCAGCATGAGGTTCTCGCGCACGTCGAGGCTGGCGAAAATCCCGCGCTCCTCCGGGCAGATGGCGATGCCGAGGCGGGCGATCCTGTCGGACGAGAGCCCGACGGTTTCCGTTCCCTCGTAGGTCACCGAGCCCTTGCGCTTGCCGACCATGCCCATGATGGATTTCAGCGTGGTCGTCTTGCCCGCGCCATTGCGGCCGAGCAGGGTGACGACCTCGCCCCTGCGCACGGAAAAATCGACCCCGTGCAGGATGTGTGATTCGCCATACCAGGCCTCGAGGCCCTTGACGTCGAGAATGTTCGCCGCCTCAACCATGGGACGACCCCATGTAAGCCTGCCGCACATCGGGGTTCTTCGACACGGTCGCGTAATCGCCCTCGGCGAGAACGTGCCCGCGGGTCAACACGGTGATCGTGTCGGAGAGATCGGCGACGACGCTCAGATTGTGCTCCACCATCAACACCGTGCGGTTCTTCGACACGCGCCGGATCAGGTCGACGACCTTGGCGATATCCTCGTGACCCATGCCGGCCATGGGTTCGTCGAGCAACATGACCTCCGGCTCCAGCGCCAGCGTCGTGGCGATTTCAAGCGCGCGCTTGCGGCCATAGGGCATTTCAACGGCGGCGGTTTCCGCGAATTCCGACAGGCCGACATCGTCGAGCAATGCGAGGGCGCGTTCGTTCAGTGCGTCGAGAACGGTCTTGGAACGCCAGAAATCGAAATTGTCGCCGCGCTGGCGTTGCAGCGCAATGCGCACGTTTTCGCGCGCCGTCAGGTGGGGGAACACGGCGGAAATCTGGAAAGAGCGCACGAGGCCGAGGCGCGCCACGTCCGCCGGCTTGGTCGCGGTGATGTCGCGGCCGGTATAGATGATTGAGCCGCGGCTTGGCTCGAGGAATTTCGTCAACAGATTGAAGCAGGTGGTCTTGCCCGCGCCGTTGGGGCCGATCAGCGCGTGAATGGCGCCGCGGCGCACACGCAGGTCAACCTCCCGCACCGCGACGAAGCCGGCGAATTCCTTCGTCAGCCCCCTGGTCTCGAGCACATAGTCGTCCGCCACGCGTATTCGTCCCCCTTGCCCCCAGCCCTTATTTGTAGGGGCGACGGGGTGGAAAGCAAGGCGCCACGTGACGAAGGGGCACTAGACGAAGGGCTTACGGAGCTGTCCTCGGCGCGTCATGTTCGTTGAGCAGGGCGAGCGTCAGGTCATTCAGCCGGGCGCGTGGCGCGCGCTGGGTGAGGTTGTGATCCGCCTTTTCGAGAATGGCGAGGCCGAATCCGCGCAGCGACCGCAACCGTCGCGCGCCCGCGCCCATGTGCGCCTTCAACTCGTCGAAGCCGCTGTCGTCGTCGCTATAGACCAGCAGGACACGCGCGCCGCGGTCGCTGAGCTGGCGAAACCACCGCCGCACGCGCGCCGTCTCGTCGTCGCCTTCGCGAACCAGGCGCGAGGCTTCCAGCGCCAGCCTGCCGGCGAGGCGCCCGACGCGGCGGCCGATTTCACGCCCTATGCCCCTCAGGTCGACCTCGCCACGCAGAACGCGGAGATAGGTGCCGGGCTTGAGCGCGTCGCGCCAGTAGGCGCCCGACGAGCGGTATTCCTCCCGCGCGGCGAGCGCGAGCGAATAGTCGTCGCGCCAGATGAATTTTTTCAGGTTCACCATGACGACGCCGCCGACGCGCGCGTCGGCCAGCGCGCAATGAAAAGCCGCGTGGGCGCCGCTGCACAGGCCGGCGATGACAAAACGATCATAACCGAGCGTCAGCAGCCGATCGATGGCGGCGCTGAGATCCGCCGTCACGGCCAGATCATAGATGACCTGCGCGCGGCGACCTGGTTCGGGCGCGCTGTCGCCAAGGCCCGCGACGTCCATCCGCAGCGAAGGCTTGCCCTCGCGCGCCAGCCGCCGCGCCGCCTCGACGTTCATCCGCGCCCAGCCGATATGCGGATTGGCGCCGGCGTTCAGGAAGAGCGTGATTTGCCCGTCGCGCTTGCCGCCGGCGGGTTCGCAGAGCACGCCGAACAGATCGGCCCGCGCGCCGAAAAGGATGGGCGTTTCGACAAACCCGTCGCCTTCCAGCCGCGCGGGCGGCGGGGCGGGCATGGGCGCCGCGTCGCTCTTTTCGAAATGAGCGCAGACCCACGCGACGACGCCGTCGAGCGCGGCTTGCGGCGTCACGGAAAAGGTTGGTTCGGCGAGCCAGTCCACGAGACCTTCCATCGTCATCGTGTCGACGTCGCAGCCAAGCGCGCGCCAGTTGGTCGCGATCGCGTCGATATCGGCGCGCCCGCCCGGCGAGAGGATCAACGCGCGCGCCGCCGCCGCCTTCGTGGCCGCGCGCGGATCGATGGCGGCCATGTCGCGCAGCGTTTCGGCTGTGTACTGAAAGCCGCCGACGATCACGCCATCGTCGGTCTGGTTGGGATGGAGGGGCGCCATCGTGCGCGCGAGGCCGGCCAGCTCGCGACCATAACGCCGACCGTTGCCGGGATCGATCAACGCAAGTCCGTCGATGTCGCCACGCATCGCCGCGACATCCGCGGCCAAGGTCGCGCCGAAGCGCAGGCCGATGAGGATTATTTGTCGGGGCGCGAGCGCGCGCCTGACAAAGGCGATCGCCTGATCCAGATTGGCCCGCCACGCGGCGACGCGCGCGGGTTCGAGATCGTCGCCAAGCGAGTCGCCACAGCCGCGCCAGTCAAACCGCAGGGTTGGATATCCCTTGCTCGCCAGCATGTCCGCCAACAGGCGCCAGCCGCGTTGCGCGCACAGTTGCTCATAACCGGGCGCGCCGCACATGATGATGGCGACGTCGCCCGACGCTTCGTGCAACTGGCCAAGGCAACCATCGAAATAAACGGGCGTCATGCGGCGCCTCCGATCAAGACCTTGTCCACGCCGTTCAACGCGACAACGGAGCCGCGCGGCTCGGCGGCGTCGCCGATCCGCTTCAAGGCGATACGTCGCTCGACTCCCGGCGCGAGGTGGAACCAGTTGTCCGCGGGCTCGAATCCCGGAAGATCGACATGGACGAATTGCGCGAGACGATCGCAGGCGATGGTCATGAACCATTGCGCGCCGTCCCGCGTGAACGACGCGCGCAACCCGAGCTCGTGCTGGACGTCGTTGAGCCCGAGTGGAAAATGAAAGGCTTCCGCGAGCAAGTCGCCATCGACGGTCGTTAGTCGCGCCATCGTCGCGTCATGCGATGGCGGCCCGAAGCGATAGGCATAGGCGGTGTCGAAAAAGCCGCCCCAGAGATCCGTGGCGGGAATGGATGTCGCCGATCGCGGCGCCAGCGTAACGACGCGCTCGGCGCGCATCACCGGCGTCGAACCACCGCGCAGACAGGTCAATGAAAGCGTCGCTTCGGTTGCGTGGGCGCGTTCATTGAGAAGATGCACGTCGAGACCGTTGAGACCTTCGTCGATCAAAAGAATTTGTGTTGGCCTGAACGCGCGCTTGAGCGCCCACCAGACGGATTTCGGGCCGCCATCGGCGGCGATGACGCCAAAGCCGGCGCCATCGATCACGTCGCGCAGAAACCACACGAGGCCGCCCGCCGTTGGCGAACCGGCGCGCCGCCAGAGCGCGAACACGCTTTCCATCAAATGCGCGTTCACCGCGCGCGACAGATCCAGATAGCGGGCGGGATCGTCGCGCCTGACGGCGTTCACGTTCGCGCCAAAAAGCGTTTCCAGATAATAATTACGAACATCCTCGAAAAACCACGTGGCGCCGACGTCGTTCTCGTATCGCTCGCCCCAGCAGGGCTGAACGATCGCGGCTCGGTTTGACTCCAGCGCGACGGGATTTTCGGGAACATTCGCGAAGCCCAGACACTCCCCCGCGAAGCGCACGCCCGCGGCGCGCGCGTCCTCGATGGGCCGCATGTAGGCGCTGACCCCGTAGTAATGACACACGCCACGCCGTGGCTCGAAGGGCAGGGCGCCGCCGAAGGGCGTATGCGCGATATAGAGAGCGTCGGGTCGCGCGTGGGCGGCCGCGGCGCGCAGCGTTTCCTCGAACAGCGCGTTTGTCCATGTCGGCGTGGGCAAGCCCATCATCGCCGCCTGTTGCGCGACCTCGCTCGCCCCGCAGAGGAGAACGATCGAGGGCGATGGCCGCGTGCGCGCCAGAAAATCATTCGCTTCCCGCTCCACCGACGCGATGAAAGCAGGATCGGCGGCTGGGTAGTCGAAATTGGATAACATGAAATCCTGCCAGACCAGCAGGCCAAGTTCGTCGCACAATTCGTAGAAGGCATCGGATTCGTAGACGGTCGTGCCGCCCACGCGCACCATGTTCATGTTGGCGTCGACCATGCGGCGCAGCAGCGGTTCGTGGTCGGCGCGCGCGCCCGCGAGCGTCGCGAGGTCGGTCGTGGTCCACAGCGCGCCGCGGCAGAATACGCGTTCGCCGTTGATGACGAGCGCGAAGCCCTCGCCATCCGCGTCGCGGTCTATCTCGACGGTGCGAAAACCGACGCGGCCAAGGGTGAATTCGTGTTCGCCAACGCGCGCGCCGACATCGTAAAGCGCGGGCTCGCCATGGGTATGCGGCCACCAGCGGCGGGCGTTGGGCACGGTCGCCGCGCCGCGATATTCGCCGGGCGCCACGCGCGCCAGTTCGGCGACCGATTCGCCGCAGCGCAGCGTCGCGAAGGGCGCGTCGAGACCTTCGAAAACAAGGCGCGCGTCAAGCACGCCATCCGCGCCGTCGATGCGCGCCGTCAGGTCGGCCTTGACGACTCGGGGACCGGCCTTGCGCAGCGAAACGGGCCGCCACGGTCCGATGGCGTGGATCGGCGGTTGCCAGCCGCCCATGCGGCCGAGAAACGTCGCGCGATGAAAGCGCAGTGTTTGCGGCGAGGCGAGTTTCGGCCGCCAACGCGCGCGCTTGCCGGGTCGGGCGAAACGTGGCGCGTGCGCGCGACAACAGATTGACAGTTCATGCGTCCCGTCGAGGTCGACCGCGGCCTCATGGGAAACGTACATATTTTCCGACTGGAACAGCGGGGCGCCGTCGAGAAAAACCTCGGCGATCGTGGCGAGTCCATCGAAACAAAGAACATGCGCGCCATTGCCCTCGATGTTCGTGATGAACCACCAGTCGCGATCGTCGAGTTCCTCGGGCGCCGCGCAATCAAGCGCGCCGTTGGCGCGCAGCGCGCCCGCGACGGTTCCCGGCGCCGTCGCCGCGATGAACGGCGCGCTCGCGGGAATTACGTCTGGCGTCGACCAAGCGTCTGGCGCGCTCGCGAAAAGCCGCCAGCCGGATTCGATGGGGCGCGCCACGTCCACTATCCGACCGCGCCCGAACGCAGCGCGCCCAGCGCGTCGTCCCAGGATTGGGCAAGGCCATCGAGCATCCCGCTCAGGCCTTCGATCTTGCGACGCGTCACCGCCCGCGCGAGTTGAAACTGGAACGACTTGGCGCCGGAGGAAATCGCGCGGCAGGCGCGCGTCGCCTCGCCATCGCCCGCGCCCAGCCAGTCGAGATGATCGGCGAGCAATTCGAAATTGGCGCCCAACTGACGCAATGTGTTGAACGCGTATTTGTGAAAGAAAATGGGTTCGCGCGCGCCAAGCGCCCGCGCGCCATCCTCGATGACGCCAGCGAAGGCCTTGACGGGATTCGATGGTGGCGCGCGCACGACATGTTGCTCCAGCAGGTGCAACGCCGCGTCGCGTCGCGCCGCGCCCTTCAGCGGCAGGCCGAATTTGACGAATTCAACGTAGGGAAACAGATGCGTGTTCGCCGGGCCGGGCGGGTTGGCGCGTTGCAACACGCCGTCGAAATCCTCGCCGTCGAGCGAAAAATAGCCCGCGTTATGGAAGTAATCGAGGCGCTTGCCAGCGATGTCGAGACCATTGATCGCGATGGTCGTCTTGGTGTGCTCGATGCGATGGGAAACGCCGCGCGTGTCGGGCAGATAAAAGGCGTCGACTTCCACCAGCGCCATGCGTCCGCGCTCGATCTGCGTCGCCACATGCGCCTCGACGCTGTCGTAGATCGACAGTTCGCCGACCCACACGCCATGCAGCAGCGCGAGATCCTCGAGCGGAAACTTGAAAAAGGTGAACTGGTCGCCCTCGAAATCGAGCGCCGCCGTGAAGCCGAGGCAGGCGCGCGGATCGTCGCCGCGCGCGTGCAGAAGCTCGATCCACAAATCAACGTAGCAATTCGACTCCGTCCAGTCGCGCGCGGCGTCGTGCAGCGCGTGCGGGCGATGGGCGGCGGGCGAAAGTCCGTCGATGACGTGGCGCATGTCAGCCCCACAACGCCTTGCGCACGGGGGCGGGCCATTCCTTCGTGTCGAAGCCGTGATGCTTGAACAGGGCGAGCGCCACGCGTTCCATGCCAAACCCGACGCAGGCCGTGTGCGCGACCTCGCCGGTCGATGTCTGGATGCCCCAGAGACCGCCGAAATGGTCCTGATGATAATTGAAGCTCAGGCAAGCAGTTGGCTTCTCGACGCTTTCGACGGGGATCAGCAACTCGAACTTCAGCTTCTGGTCGCGCTGGTTGTTGGCGAGCATGCGCCCGGCGCGGCCGAAGAACGGATCGTTGGCGACGTCCACGTCGAAGGGAACGCCGAGCCTTGAAATCAACTCGCGACCGCGATCCAGCCAGAGCTGGCGGAATTCGGTGACCTGCTCGGGCGTGCCGATGCGCACGTATTCACGCATGCGGAACATCTGCATCCGCGTCATCTCGCGCGAAGGTTCGCGGCGGAAGCAATAGGATTGCAGATCATAGAGCCGCCCGTTGTCGGGCAGGGGGCCGCGCTTGGCGACGGTCGGGTAAAGCGGATAGCAGGCCGCCGGCGCGAGCACGACGTCGGTCGCCTCCTGCCCGAGCGTCCAGTCCTCGCCGGCGGCGAGCTTGTCGAGCAGGGCCGCGTGGTCGCGATCGTTGCCGTTGAAGGCGTGGATCGTGCCGGCGAGGTTCGGAAAGCTCTTGAGGTAGCCGCTCTTCTCGAACAGCGCGCGGTTCATGCCGGGCGGAAAGCGCACCACTTCCGGGTTGTCGCCGCCGCCGAACGAGGTGATCAACGCGTCGAAGCGGTTGACCACGTCCTCGAATTCGCCGCTCCGGCCATAGAGGCCCTCGACGCCGGTTTCAATCAGCAGTCCATGGGCGAAAAGCCCGCTGCGGAAGTCACAATCCTGGCACATGGCTTACCCCGCGAGACGTTGGTCGAGACGATGCACCAGCAACAGGTTCGAGGTGTAGAGCTGGCCGGCTTTGTCTGAACAGCTTCGCGCGTCCGATAAGTGGACTCCTGCCGGGTTTCGTTGGTCGGTTTGATGCGCGTTTGGGGCGCG
>CAIOVE010000063.1 GCA_903861645.1 uncultured Hyphomicrobiales bacterium | reverse complement strand
TGGCTCGGGAGGTGCAGGCGCCTAGCCAAGGACTGGGAAAATCTCAACCGAAGAGCGCTCGCGTTCCTGCGCCTCGCGTCAATAAGGCTTATGCTCAGAAAGCTATGCAATCCAGCATGATCTCTCCGGACAGACACTAACCGGCGCGGGCAATATCATCAATACAAGCGGAGTCGGCGGCCTGACTCTCGCGAGCGGCTCGTTAGGCGGCGCGATTTCCGGCGTTCTCAACCTGAATATCTCAGGCAATGTGACACTGAGTGGCGCTAGCACATTCACCGGAGTAACCCTGCTTTCAAGCGGTTCGCTCACGCTTGGAAGTTCTGGCTCCTTGGGATTGAGCACTGTTTCATATAGCGGCAACGCTGAATTGATCGCCGCTGGCCTGATAACTTTTACGAATAACATAACCGTGCAGAGCGGCGTTACCGCTTATCTGGAAGCGGCGACCGGCTACAATCTGGTTGTGGCGGGGAGCGTGACGCTAAGCGGCAGCTCTGATGTACTGGTGCTGGGAGGAGCGCGAGGTATTTCGGCCAATCTCGGCGCGGTATCTTTCAGTTCGACGGGCAATATTCGCAATTTCTCTGGCGCGGACAAGATTTACATCCTGAACGCCGCCTATTCATCAAGCGACAAGATAGTTTGGCAATCGACCGCGAATGGAATTCAGACCTTCGCCGTTGTCGATGGCGCTAACACGATCATTCAATCCTTCAATCTCTATGGGCATTACGGCGCCAACGAGTTTACGGTTTCATCGGACCCTAGCAGCGAAATCGTCGTTGGCCTGAAACGCAACGCGACGCCACTGCCGGACGCGAACGATTTCAGCGGAAACGGCTCGTCCGATATCCTGCTGGAAAGCGCCGCAACCGGCGGCTTCGTTGGAACATGGACCATGGATAGCGGATCGCCCGTCTGGCATCCGTTCGCCCAGGAAGCCGCGGGATGGCATGCCGCCGGCCTGGGCGATTTCAACGGCGATGGCGTATCCGACGTGCTGTTGGAAAATGCCGCGACCGGGCAAATCGGCGCCTGGACGATCAGCAACAACGCGCCAAGCTGGGTAAGCTTTTCGACGGAAGCCGCGGGCTGGCACGCCGCGGGCGTTGGCGATTTTAATGGCGATGGCAACGCCGATGTCTTGCTGGAAAACAGCTCCACCGGACAAATCGGCGCTTGGCTGATCAACAACAACACGCCAACCTGGGCAGGGTTCTCGTCGGAGGCCTCCGGCTGGCACGCGGCGGGCGTTGGCGATTTCAATGGCGATGGCAACGCCGATGTCCTGCTGGAAAACAGCTCCACCGGACAAATCGGCGCTTGGCTGATCAGCAACAATTTGCCAACGTGGGTTGGCTTCTCGACGGAGGCCTCCGGCTGGCACGCGGCGGGCGTTGGCGATTTCAACAGCGACGGAATCTCCGACGTGCTCCTTGAAAACGTCACGACCGGCCAGATTGGCGTATGGCTGATCAACAACAATCTGCCAACATGGCATTACTTCTCAACGGAAGCATCGGGCTGGCACGTCGCTGATGTCGGCGATTATAATGGAAATGGCGTGTCGGATGTTCTCCTCGCCAATGCGGCGACCGGACAAGTCGGCGAGTGGCTTATCAGCAATCTAACCCCGACATGGCAAGGCATTTCCACCATGGCTCCGGGATGGCACCCGGTAGCCTAACCAGCGCCCCGCCTGAACTCCCACACAACCCGCATCCGGGCGATATTCTGGCCGTTGAATCTCCGGCGCAGTTGGACCTCAGCCTGTTCGCGCTGACGCACGCCATCGGCATTTGATCTGGCGCTTGCCTTTGAATGTGATTGGCTATGGCGTCGACAGAACCGACATTTTATGAATACGGTTCGGAAGTCGATCGATCGGTCGCGCGCGCCAACGAAGCAAAATCAAACCGGGCGCCGACGGAAACAAACATTCCCGGCATCCGCGCCTCAATGCTCGCGGCTTGCCTCCGCGGCCCGGATGCGCGGTTGCCACGTGTCGACCTGCTGGCGGATAAATTCGTCGAACTCGGCGAGCGCCATTGGCCTCCATTCAAAAATATCGTTGGAGAGCTTCCGGCGAATTTCGGGGTCGCGCAGGAAATCGCCAACCATCCCATTGAGCCGCTCGACGATCGCCGGCGACATGCCGCGCGGGCCGGAAAGCGCCAGCCAGGATTCCACTTCCGCGTTCACGCCCTGCTCCGCGAAGGTGCGGACGTTGGGCATCATCGTCGGGCGCTGACGGCTGCTGACGGCGACGAGACGCAGGTCGCCGCTTTCAACCAGTCCTTGCACGGACGTCCATGCGAAGAGGCCGAATTGCACGCGCCCCTCGGCGACATCGACGAGATTGAGAGTCGTATACGGCACATGCGTCATGTGCAGGCCCGCGTCATGGTTGGTCGCCTCGCCAACCATGTTGCCGAGCGAACCGATTCCCACCGACGAATAAAGGAACTTCCGGCCGGCGGCTTCCGCGCGCTTGATGTCGTCAACCGATTTGATGTCGCTTTTCGCCGAGACGACCATGCAGGTCGGCGAGCCGCCCAGATAGGCGATTTGAGTCAGCATTCGCGTCGGCTCGACGATCGGACTGGCGTTCATCGTTGGCGCGATCACATAGATGGCGATGCCCGACAGCAAGAGCGTGTATCCATCGGGTTCGGACCGCACGACCTGCATCGCGCCAATGGCCGAGGCCGCGCCAACGCGCGTGTCCACGACGACGGCCACGCCGAGACGTTGCGACAGATAGTCGGCCAGCACGCGGGCAACACGATCCGTGGCGCCGCTTGGCGGATAGGGCGAGACGATATGGATCGTTTGCGCCGGCCAGTCCGCCGCGCGCGTCATGGTGGTCGCCGCGCACAAAATCAGAAGCGCCGCCAGTAACCGAGCCATCCCAACCACCCCTTGAGCCAACGCTCTTGCCGCATGTCAATTAGCAAGCTTTATGCCATTGCCATTGCATGTTACTCCTAGACCAAACGAGCAACAAATCGGAGCCCCCCATGCTGCCCAGCGCGCGAAAAGCTTCATTTTCCGAGGTGCCGATCGTCGATCTCGCGCCAGCCTTCGCGGATGGCGAGGCCGGACGTCGCGTCGTCGCCGAGGCGATAGCGGACGCGGCCGGGCGGGTCGGTTTCTTCTACGTCAAAAATCACGGTGTCGCCCCGAGCGATATCGCCGATATTTTTCGCACGGCAATGGATTTTCATGAATTGCCATTGGCAGCGAAAATGGAATCGTCGATGACGCTCAACAATCACGCGCAGGGCTATCTGCACGGCATGACAAAGGGCAACGACGCCAATCTGAATGAAAACCTGCAGGAGGCCTTTCAGATACGCCGACCGCTGGCGCCCGACGATCCCGACCTTCTCGCCGGCAAGCCGCTGCACGGGCGGATTCCATGGCCTTCCGCGATGCCCGATCTACAACCTCGCATGATGGCCTATTACGAGAAGGTCGACGCGCTCGGATACAAGCTGCTCGACCTCTTCGAACTGGCGCTCGAACTCGCGCCCGGCGCGCTCAAGGCGGGCTTCGCCAAGGACATGAACTCCCTGCGCCTGCTTCATTACCCCCCGCAGAAGCCCGACGAGCCCGGCGTTCACCTTGGCGCGCGCGCGCATACCGACACCAACGCGTTCACCATTCTCGCGCAGGACAACAATGGCGGCCTTGAGGTGCGCAATCGCGACGGCGAATGGATCGCGGTTCCGCCGATCGCGGGCACGCTCGTCGTTAACGTGGGCGAGGTCTTGAAGGTCTGGAGCGACGCGGTCTTCACCTCGTCGGTGCATCGCGTGATCAATCGTTCTGGACGCGAGCGCTATTCGATTCCGTTCTTCATGTATCCGAGCTATGACGCGCTGATTCAACCGCTGATCAGCAATCCGGACCCCACGAATGTGGCGCCGGAAAATCTGCATACATCCTATCCGCGCGACCGCCCGTTCATTTATGGCGAGTTGAAATCGAAAAGCACCGCCCGGATCATGCCACGCAAGGTCGAGGCCGCGACTTGAAAGGAGAACGCGCATGCCTGCCTATGTGATTGGCGAGGTGCGGATTCTTGATCGCGCCGCGCTCGGCGGCTACGGCGAATTGGTCGCGCGGTCCGTCGCGCAGTTTGGTGGACGCTATGTCGCGCGCGGCGCCGAGCCCTTCGTTCTTGAAGGGGGCCCGGCGCACAATATTTTGCTGATCGAGTTTCCCGACATGGAAACAGCGAAGCGCTGGTATGGCTCGCCCGAATATCAGGCCGCGAAAAGCTGCGCGAGGGAAAGACGAATTTGCGGCTGATTGCGATAGACGCTGCGTGAGACGACGGCCGGCGCGCCCACGTGGCGCGCGGGCGTCCAGTCATCGCCAACCGCTTCGGGCTATTTCAGCTTACCGCATGCCAGCCAGCGGCCATTGTCGAAAGGCCCTGCCACGTCGGCGTGTTATTGGCGATCAACCATTCGCCAACCTGACCCGTCGTCGCGTTGCTCAGCAGGACGTCCGATTTACCGTCGCTGTTGTAATCGCCGACGCTCGTTACATGCCAGCCCGTCGCCTCGCTGGAGAAATAGACCCATGTCGGGGTGTTGCCGGAGATTTCCCAGGCGCCAACGGCGCCCGTCGTCGAGTTTTCAAGAAGAACGTCCGATACGCCGTCGCCGTTGAAGTCGCCGACGCCCGCGACATGCCATCCCGAGGCCTCGCTTGAAAAATACGCCCATGTCGGCGTGTTGTTGGAAATCTCCCAGGTTCCAATGGCGCCCGTCGTCGCGTTCTCCAGCAACACGTCCGATTTGCCGTCGCCGTTGAAGTCGCCGACCCCCGCGACATGCCATCCCGAGGCCTCGCTCGAGAAATAGGCCCAGGTCGGCGTGTTGTTGGCGATTTCCCAGGTGCCGATGGCGCCGGTCGTCGAATTCTCCAGCAGCACGTCCGATACGCCATCGCCATTGAAGTCGCCGACGCCGGCGACATGCCATCCCGACGCCTCGCTCGAGAAATAGGCCCATGTCGGCGTGTTGTTGGCGATCTCCCAGACGCCGACGGCGCCCGTCGTCGCGTTCTGGAGGAGTACGTCCGATACGCCGTCGCCGTTGAAATCGCCATTGCCGGCGACGCGCCATCCGGAGGCCTCGGTCGAGAACCCGACCCACGTCGGCGTGTTATTCGTTATCTCCCACGCGCCGATTTGCCCGGTGGACGCGTTCTCCAGCAGCACATCAGAGGTTCCGTCGCCATTGAAATCCATGACGGGCGCTTTTCTGGGTATGTAACCCAGCGCCTCCAGTTCCTTGATGTCGGTTTGAGAAACATTCTCCGCGACGCCCGCGCTGGCGTAGCCAAACGCGTCGCCGCTGACGGAGCTTCCCCAGTCCGCGAGATCGCTTCCGCTTTCGCCCATCTGGGCGAGATTGGTCACGCCGCCATTCAGGGAAAAATACGCATTGGCGTAACTGGAAGAGGTATCGACAACGCCCGCCGAACTGTAGCGGAACAGCGAGAGCGGCGTTTGGGAGAGCGAGCCATCCGAGCCGCACGAGCGCCCCATCACCTCGGAGATTTCATGCTCCAGCGCGCCAACCGCGCTGTATTGTCCAGCGACCGGCGAGCCCGTCGAACTGTAGTTCCAGTTAAAGGAGGAACCCAACGTCACCGTTCCATCCGAGCCGGAGTAACTCTGAATGCCCAGCGCCTTGCATTCCGCCGTGTTCACGTTCAGCGTCCCGCCGGCGCCGAAAGGATCGGTTGCTGGAATGACCTCTCCCGCGAGGGCGGCGACGCCGGTTGCGTTGGCTTTCATCGCCGAGGTGACGGCGGAATAGGATTCGCCGCTGAAATAGGTCGACTGCGACTGGGCAAGGCCGCCGGATATCGATGCGAAGTTGAAGGTGATGTTCAGCGTGATGTTGTTGGTGAACATCCGGTCGAAAAAATTACATGCCGCCTGCACCGCGGCCGTGAAGCCGGTCGGGAGGCCCGCCTGATTTGTATAGGATATATTGATGTTCATCTCGGAACCCTCGAAACATTGAGGGCATCATACCATTGCTTGCCAATGGACAACTTGTTTCGTGAAGTTCGTTTAACAAGGGATTTAAGCAAGCGTTCGGCTTGGCGATTGACCGATGATGTCGCACGCTGGAAGCGGTCAGGCCTTGATATTGGTTTCTCCGCGAATGCAACGATCTGGATCGGCGGCCCACGTCTCCCGTTTCATCTCATGATCACGCGGACGCTGGCTTCGTCTCGCCGCGTTTCACGATCATCACCAAACCGGCCGCGATCAAGCAGGCGCCGCCCGCCGCAACGAAGGCGGGCAGATAGGAAAGGAAGGTGGATCGAGAATATCCCGCGCCAAAGGCGGAAACGGCGGCGCCAAGCTGATGCCCGGTGAAAATCCAGCCGAATACAATGGCCGCGCGCTCGCGCCCAAAGTTTAGCGCCGCGAGCTTGACTGTTGGTGGAACGGTCGCGATCCAATCAAGACCATAGAAGACCGTGAAGATCGATAGTCCAACAACCGTGAATCCCGAGAAGGGCAACCACAGCAGCGCCAACCCGCGTAGCCCGTAATACCAGAACAATAGCCAGCGACTGTCATAGCGATCGGACAGGTAACCGGAACCGATGGTGCCGGCGACGTCGAAAAGGCCCATTAAGGCGAGGGTCGAGGCCGCCTCGACGCTGCCGATGCCAAAATCAGCGCAGAATGGGATGAAGTGGGTCTGGATCAACCCGTTTGTCGATAGTCCGCAGATGAAGAAGGTGCCGAAAAGCACCCAGAAGACACCGGTCTTCGAGACGTCGCGTAAAGTCGTGAAGGCGCGCGCGATGGCGGCCACGGGCGAGCCGGACGCATTTCGCGCCGTCACGATCGCCGTGTCTCCGAGCGGAGGCAATCCAACGTCCGACGGCCTGTCGCGCATGAAGAGAGCGACGATGATCGCAACGATGACCAAGCAGATGACGGATGGCATAAGCGCTAGGCGCCAGCCATGCGCCTCAATCAATGCGGCGACGAATGGCAAGAACACGAGTTGACCCGTCGCGCTCGCGGCCGTCAGCACGCCGAGAACAAGGCCGCGGCGCTGTGTGAACCAACGGTTCGCGACCGTGGCGCCGAGCACCAGCGCCGTCAGGCCGGTGCCGAAGCCGACGAGCAAGCCCCACAGGACAAATAATTGCCAGACCTGCGTCATGAACGGCGCCGCCGCCAGGCTGAACGCAACCAGCGCGATGGCCGATAGCATGATCACCCGCATGCCGTAACGCTCAATGAGAGCCGCCGCGAAAGGCGCCATCAGGCCGAACAGAAGCAAACGGATCGCCAGCGCGCCGGAGATCCGAGCCGTGTCCCAGCCAAACTCATGGGACAGCGGCAGAATGAACGCGCCCGGCAAGCCGACGGCGCCGGACATGACGAGGCTAGTCAGAAACGTAACGGCGACAATCACCCAGCCGTAGTGGACGTTTCTCGCCGCGAGATATCTGGCCAACCAATCCGAAGCCATCGCATTCTCCCGGGTCAAAATTGCGGCGCCCGGCCAAACAAACTAGAATGACAAGCGTCATCATTAATGATGATGGTCATCATTTTAATTGTCAAGCGGAAGACGCCCCACATGCGTATCAGCGCGAGGAAATCAGAGGAGCATCGCAAGGAAATCATCGCCTCGGCCGAGAAGCTTTTTCGAGCCAAAGGGTTCGCGGCGGTTTCGGTCGCCGAATTCATGCGGGCGGCGGGGCTGACGCACGGTGGTTTCTATAATCATTTCGCGTCTAAGAGCGAGCTCGAGGTGGAGGCCATCCGCCATGCCTGCGCGCAGGCCGTGGCGCGCGTTGAAAAGCTCGCGCACGCCGCCGCCGGGCAGCGCCATTCAGCGGTCGCGGACTATATCGAATCGTATCTTTCGCCCAGGGCGCGTGACGCGGCGACGCCCCGCTGCGCTTCGCTGGCTTACGGCGGCGAGGCCCCTCGCGCGGGCAAGGACGCGTGCGCCGCCCTCGCCGAAGGGCTCGATGCCTATGTCGAGACTCTTACAACCGCTCTGGATGCCGTCCCAATGTCCGATGGCGCCACTCGGACCCGAGCAATCCAGACATTCGCCGCGATGGTTGGCGGCCTTTACCTGGCCCGAGCGGTGGCAAGCGCGAACAAGGCTTTCTCCGATGAAATACTCGCCGCGGTCAGGCAGGGGCTGCCGCGGGATTAGCTGCGCCAAAAAATTGCGCTGATCGTTCAAAATCAAAAATCCGGCGTCACAACGATATCGGGCGAATTGATGCCGAGCGTCTCGCCTGCCACCTGTAGGGCCGGCCCGGTTGCCTTCCAAGCCAATGCGCTTGACGCGTGGCCAACGGGCGCCCGCATGGCGCGATAATATTTTGAAAACTCCGGACGCCCGCGGATGTTGGGCAAGACTTCGCGGCGCCGCGCCATCAATCAAAGCTCGATATCAAGTCTTTGATTTTATTGGCGCTCCCTAGGGGACTCGAACCCCTGTTTTCGCCGTGAGAGGGCGACGTCCTAGACCGCTAGACGAAGGGAGCTGAGCGCTGTTTCGCGGATGGCGGTCTATAGCGGGCGCGCGGGCGTCGCGCAAGGGTAATCGCGGCCCGGCGTCCGACTTGGCGCGCGCCGTGGCGCGCTGTTATGCTCGACCCATAAAACACCGGGACGAACGCTCATGGACTTCACCCTGCATCCGCTGTCGCCCGCAATCGGCGTCGAGGCGCGCGGCGTCGATATCTCAAGGCCGCTCGACGCGCAGACCGTGGCCGCCCTTCGCCGCGCGTGGCAGCACGACGGCAACGGCCTTCTTATTTTTCGCGACCAGTCGCTCGACAAGGATCAGCAGCGCGCCTTCTGTTCGCTGTTCGGGACCATAGGCGGACGCGCCGGCGCCCTGCCCACAAAGCGTCCGCGCGCCTTCGAGGGCCCCGACTACAATTCCGAGGCCATGCTGGTTTCCAACATCCGCGAGAACGGCAAGCCGATCGGCGTGTTGCCGGATGGCGAACTCTGGTTCCATCACGACATGTGCTACGCGGTCGCGCCCAATCGCGCCTCGTTCCTCTATTCGATGGAAGTGCCGAAAACCGGCGGGGACACCATGTTCTGCAACATGTACGCGGCCTACGAAAACCTGCCCGCGCGCCTGCGCGACGCCATCGAGGGCAAGCGCGTGTTGCAGGCCTTCGACGAGGTGCAGGACCGTCGCCTTGACCTGTCGGTCGTCCCCGTCGAGGACGTCAAGCACGCCTGGCAGCCCATGGTGTTGCGCCATCCCGAAACCGGCCGGCGCGCGCTTTACGTCAACCGGCTGATGAGCCACCTGATCGAGGGCCTGTCGCAAGCCGACAGCGACGGCATCCTCGAGGAACTCTACGCCTACACGGAAGCGCCGGAGATCCGCTACACGCACAAATGGCGGCCGGGCGATCTGCTGATGTGGGACAACCTGTGCTCGATCCACGCGCGGACGGATTTCCCCTCGACCGAGCGGCGACTCATGCGGCGCGTCACCATCTCGGGCGAACCAGTCATCCCAGCGTGGGAGATGCGCGCGGCGGGCTGAGGGTTATCTAGCGAACGCCCGACGCGCGCGCCGGCAGCGCCGCGTCGATGAGGCGCAACTGGATGCGCTCGCTATTGCCCCAGCGGTCGATCGAGAGATACCCGGCGAGGTGAACGTTCTCGCCGCGGTTGGCCAGCAGCGCCTTGCCGAGCGGTTCGTTCGCCACGCGAAAGGCGATGCCCGCGATGGTCGAGCCATCGCCCGCGCGCGCCCGCAGGCGCAGGTGCCCCGTCCCCACCTCCGACACGTCGATCAATCGATGCGAGGGAAAGACCAGCACCGGCTCGGGATTGCCCGAGCCGAAGGGGCCGGCCTTCTCGATCTGCTCGATGACCTCCTTGCGCGCGCCCCCCGCCGTCAGCGCGGCGTCGATGAGCAGCGATTGATCGAGGCGCGCCCGCTCGACCTGATCGCCAAGCCGTTCCTCCAGAAAAGCGCGGAAATCGCCAAGGCGCTCGCGCTCGATGGTCACGCCCGCCGCCATGGCGTGGCCGCCGCCCTTGACGAGAATGCCCGCCTCGACGGCGGCGCGCACCGCTCGCCCAAGGTCGACGCCGCCGATGGAACGACCAGAACCAACGCCGGTTTTCCCCATGAAAGCAATGGCAAAGGCGGGCCTATTGAACCGATCTTTCAGGCGCGAGGCGACGAGTCCGACGACGCCGGGATGCCAGCCCTCGCGGGCGGTGACGATGGCGGCGCCATGATCGCCGGCGCCCTGCGCCGCCCAGGCCTCGCCAAGCGCCTCCTCGACGGCGGCGCGCTCGATGGCCTGCCGCTCGCCGTTCAGCCGGTCGAGTTCGGCGGCCACGCGGTCGGCCTCGGTCGGGTCGCGTTCGAGCAAAAGCCGCGCGCCGAGCGCCGCGTCGCCGATGCGCCCGCCCGCGTTGATGCGCGGCCCGATCAGAAATCCCAGATGGTAGGCCGTCGGCGGTCCCGACGCCCGCGCGGCGTCAAACAACGCCCGCAGGCCCTGCCGCCCGCGCTGGCGCATGACGGCGAGGCCGCGCGTGACAAAGGCCCGGTTGAGGCCGGTCAATGGCACGACGTCGGCGACCGTCGCCAGCGCGACAAGATCGAGTTCGGCCATCAGATCGGGTTCGGGCCGCGCCGTCGTCCAGAAGCCGTCCTGACGCAGGCGCCGGTTGAGCGCCACGAGAACCATGAAAGCCACGCCCGTGGCGCACAACTGCCCTAGGCCGGACACATCGTCCTGTCGGTTCGGATTGACGAGGGCGGTGGCGTCGGGAAGGGTTTCGGGCGCCTGATGGTGGTCGATCACCAGCGTATCGAGGCCAAGACGGCGGGCCTCCGCGATGGGTTCGTGGCTGGCCGTGCCGCAATCGACCGTGATCAGCAGGCGCGCGCCGCGCGACGCCAGCCCCCGGATCGCCTCGCTGTTGGGGCCGTAACCCTCGAAGATGCGATCGGGAATATAGATTTCGTAGGGAACGCCGCAGGCGTCGAGAAACCCGCCGACAAGCGCCGAGGCGCATGCGCCGTCGACGTCGTAATCCCCGAAGATGGCGACGTTTTCGCCCGTCCGGATGGCGGCGGCGAGGCGATCGACGAGCGCCGCCATGTCGCGCAGCGTGTCGGGGTCGGGCATGAGGGCGCGAATGGTGGGGGCGAGAAACGCCTCGGCCTCCTCCGCCGCGACGCCCCTGCCCGCCAGAACCCGCGATAGCAGATCGGGAAAGCCCCACAGGCGGGTCATCGCCTCGGCGCGACCCTGCCCTTCAAGCGTCAGGCGGTCGCGCCAGGCGCGACTCTGGAACGAGGCGGCGACGTCGAGAAAAAGTCGCCGCTGATCGTCCATCGCCAGTCCTCAGTCGAGACGGAACTTCGACATTTCGCGGTGCTCGGCGCCGATGCGACGAACGGTGCCGGTGGCCGAGCGGTAGATCACCGTCTCGGTCTCGATGACTTCCTTGCCGAACCGCACGCCCTTGAGCAGCGCGCCGTCGGTGACGCCCGTCGCGCAGACGATGACGTCGCCGGAGGCGAGTTCCTTCATGTCGTACTTCTTCTTGGGATCCTTGATGCCCATCTTGAAGGCGCGCTCGCGCTTGGCCTCGGTGTCGAGCAGCAGGCGACCCTGCATCTGGCCGCCGACGCAGCGCAGGGCGCCCGCCGCGAGCACGCCTTCCGGCGCGCCGCCAACGCCCATGTACATGTCGACGCCGGTCTTCTCCTGCTGGGCGGTGAAGATCACGCCGGCCACGTCGCCATCGGTGATGAACATGACGGAAGCGCCGGCCTTGCGGCAGCCGGCGATCATGTCGGCATGGCGCGGACGGTCGAGAATGAGCACGGTGATTTCACCGGGAGAAACGCCCTTGGCCTTGGCCAGCGCGCGCACGTTTTCCTCGGGGCTCATGTCGAGATCGACGATGCCCGGCGCGTAGCCCGGCCCGATGGCGATCTTTTCCATGTAGACGTCGGGCGCGTTCAGCAGCGAACCCGCGCGGGCCATGGCCATGACGGCGATGGAGCCGGCCATGTTCTTGGCGCAGAGAGTCGTGCCTTCCAGAGGGTCAACGGCGATGTCGACCTTGGGGCCCATGCCCGCGCCGACCTTCTCGCCGATGAACAGCATCGGAGCCTCGTCGCGCTCGCCCTCACCGATGACGACGGTGCCCTCGATCGGCAGGCGGTTCAATTCGCGACGCATGGCGTCGACGGCGGCCTGATCGGCGGCCTTCTCGTCGCCCCGGCCGCGCAACCGCGCCGCGGCCACCGCCGCGCGTTCGGTCACCCGGACGAGTTCGAGGGTCAAGATGCGCTCGATGATTTTCTCTTCCTGGATGACAAGATCGGTCATGTTGTTTTTTCCCTGAGATGAAATGTGGTTGAGTATCGCTGAAGCTTGTTAATTATTCACGCTCGATGCGGATCACCTGTGGCGCGCCCGCGATGAACCCGTCGCGAACCACGGCCTCGAGCGCTTCCCGGATCGTTGTCTCCGTGGTGGCGTAGGTGATGAGCATGACGGGAACCGGCGCGCCGGGCGCCGCGGCGCCAGCCGGTCGCGGCGCGTGGCGCTGCATGATGCTTTCGAGCGAGATATTGCGCTCGGCCATGCGTTGGGCGATCGCGGCGAAGGCGCCGGGGCGATCCTGCACGCTCAGCCGGATGAAATAGCCGCCCTCGTGGCGCTGCATCGGCAGTCGCGGCGACTGGTCGAGCGAGGCGACCGGAAGGCCGAAGGGCGCGCTGCGGACGCCGCGGGCGATATCGGCGATATCGGCGACAACGGCCGAGGCCGTGGCCTCGCCGCCCGCGCCGGGGCCGACCAGCGTCAGTTCCTTGACCGCGTCGGCGTCGATCGCCACCGCGTTGGTCACGCCCATGACGCGCGCGATTGCCGAGGACTTCGGCACCATGGTCGGATGGACGCGCTGCTCGATGCCAAGCGCGGTGCGCTGGGCGACGCCCAGCAACTTGATGCGATAGCCGAGTTCGTCGGCGGCCTTCAGATCGTCGAGCGTGATCGACTGGATGCCCTCGACGTGGATCGCGCCGGGATCGACCGCGGCGCCAAAGGCCAGCGTGGCGAGAATCGCCAGCTTGTGCGCCGTATCGAAGCCGCCGATGTCGAAGGTCGGATCGGCCTCGGCGTAACCCAGCTTCTGCGCGTCGGCGAGGCAGGCGTCGAAGGACATTTCCTCCAGCTCCATCCGCGACAGGATGTAATTGCAGGTGCCGTTCAGGATGCCATAGACGCGCACGATCTGGTTGCCGGCGAGCCCCTCGCGCAGGGTCTTCACCACGGGAATTCCGCCCGCGACGGACGCCTCGAACGCGAGCGCCACCTTGCGCTCCTCGGCCATGGCCGCCAGAGCCATCCCATGGGCGGCCAGCAGGGCCTTGTTGGCGGTGACGACCGGCTTGCCGGCGGCGAGCGCCGCCTCGACTGCCGCGCGGGCGATTCCCTCGGCGCCGCCAATCAATTCCACGAAAACATCGATGTCCGCCGACCGCGCCAGATCCAGCGGATCGTCGAACCAGCGCGCGCCGCCAAAATCAACGCCCCGCTCGCGCGAGCGATCACGGGCGCAAACGCCGGTTACCGCGATATCGCGGCCGGTGCGGCTGGCGAGTTCCTTCGCCTGACGATCGAGAAGTCGGATGACGGAAGCGCCGACGGTGCCGAGTCCGGCGATGCCGACGCGCAGGGGCTTGGTCATGGAACAGCCAGTCTGGGCCCAATCCGGGCGGCGCGCGGCGAGGCGCCGCGCTCGCGCCTTCTGCCCGATTTGTCGGCCCCGATCAATCGCTGGCGGCGGGCGACTGCGCGCGTGATTTATATTTTGCCACCAAAAGCCAGGCTTGCGCGAACAGCATGGGGATCGCCAGCAGGATCGCGACCTGAAGCGGAGCGCCCAGCGCGGTCAGGCCAGCGCAGGTCAGAGCGGCGGCGATGGCGCCCATGTCCCACCCCCCCTCGGTGGCGAACTGGAATCGCAGGGAACAGGGCGCGTCCTGAAGGGCCACGTAGACCGCCGGCATCATGGAGGGTACGGAGAGGCCGCCCAGCAACGCGGCGAGAATCATGGCCGCGATGATCATCGCGGGGTTCCGCCCCGCCGCCGCCTGCGCGGCAAACACAAGCGACATCGCCGCGAGGTTGAGAAACACCGCCCGCCGCGCGTGGCCAAGATCGACCAGTCGACCCAGCGCCACGCCGCCCAGCGCGCCAACGGCGCCGGCCAGCGCCAGCGCCAGCCCCAGCGTGTCGAAGCGCTCGCCAAGCCCGAGATAGGCGATCATCGACCACGCCAGCCCCGCGCTGCAGATAACCCAGCCATCCGTGGCGAAGACGAGCGCGCCAAAGGCGCCGGCGCGATAGGCGTCCGCCGGGGCCTGCCGCTCGAAGGGCGGATCAACGGCGTCGAACAAGGGGAAGGCCGAGGCGACGCGCAAAACGCCCGCCGCCGTGAAGGCCACAGTCGGGTCGAAACGGGTCAGCAGAAAGCCGCCCAGCGGCGGTCCGAGAATGCTGGCGCCCGCGGAAATCACCTGCCTGATGGCGTTCTGGCGTCCGAGTTTCGCCTGATCGCCCATGGCCGCGAACATCACGTGGAACAGGGTCCAGTAAACGACATCGCCCACGGCGGCGGTCGCGACCCATGCCGCGAGCCAGCCATCGATGCCCTCGACGCGCGGCAGAGTCAGATATTGCAGGCTGGAGAGCGCCGCTCCCGCCACCATGGCGCCGCGCAACCCCACCGCCTTGGCAAGCACGATGACCAGCGGGCGCAGGGCGAATCGCAGCGCGAAAATCGCGCCATAGGCGAGGAAAACCATGTCGGGGGGCACCCCACGCCGCAGCATGAGCGCGATGAAAAACACCCCGGCGAGGCAGGAGCCAAACTGGAACAGGCCAATATGCGCGAACAGCCGGTTGATGTCGGACCCGGATTTCATCGCCATGCGCCGACGCCGCCGATCGCCGGCAAGGGACGGGCCCTAGCCGCGCACGCGACGGAGCAATTGCTCCACGTGGGCGATCGGCGTGGGCGGCAGGATGCCATGTCCGAGGTTGAAGATATGCGGACGACCGGCGAAGGCGCTCAGGATGCGGTCAACGCCCTCGTCGAGCGCCGCGCCGCCGGCCAGCAACGCGAGGGGATCGAGATTGCCCTGCGCCGCGAGCCCCTTCGGCAATTCGCGCGCGGCCCAGACCGGATCGATGGACGTATCGAGCCCCACGGCCGCGACGCCCTCGAGCCGGGCGACCTGAAGCAGTTGCGCGCCGCCGCCACGCGGAAACGCGATGATCCGCGCGGCGGGCACGGCGGCGCGGACCTTGTCGATAATCGCCTTGATGGGCGCGACGCACCAGCGCTCGTATTCGGCGATGGGCAATACGCCAGCCCAGCTATCGAAAATCTGGACGGCGTCGACGCCGGCGCGCAATTGCGCGATCAGGTATTGGGCCGAAACGTCCACGAGCCGCGCCATCAGCTTCTCGAACAGCGCCCGCTCGCGGTAGGCGAACAAGCGCGTCGGCGCCTGATCGGGCGTGCCGCGCCCGGCGATCATGTAGGTCGCGACCGTCCATGGCGCGCCGCAAAAACCTATGAAGGTCGTTTGCGCTGGCAAGGCGCCGCGCACGATGCCGATGGTTTCCAGAACGGGCGCCAGCTTGTCCATGTCGAGCGTCTCGCGCAGCCGGGCGAAGTCGCTGGCGTTGGCGATGGGGTCGAGGCGCGGGCCCTCGCCGGTCTCGAAGGTCACTTTCTGGCCGAGCGCGTCGGGCACGACGAGAATGTCGGAAAACAGGATCGCCGCGTCGAAGCC